>NZ_BAAGWA010000002.1:0-603215 GCF_054780595.1 Noviherbaspirillum agri | reverse complement strand
AACCGCGTCAGGCCGCATTCCAGCTTGAACTACGAAACCCCGGAAGCGTTCAGCAAGAAAGCAGCAACAACTTTATCAACCGGAGCTATCCCAAGTTAGCGTGGTCCGAAAAAACCGGGCAGGTCACGGTCGCATTGACCGGATAGCGCCCATCGCCGCAATGCTCCGTTCCCATGTTCGTGGTATGGCAAGCGTCGTGGAAGCCGATATACCATCTTGTCTAATAAACATAATTGAGCTCGATATTTAGACTGGCGCTTGCTATAAACGCAATGCCGCTTTCCTATGGGGCGCATCAGCAAGGCTGCAGGAATGGCAGGGAATTGATTATCTACTTCAAGTCATAAAAGCACAGCGTTGATGCACTCAAAAATCGACAATAAAAACACTGAATATTTTTATCAATGGGAGGATATGAAATGAAACGATTGTTTGTTGCTGCACTAATGGGACTTGCTTTGACGGGCTGTGCGACGGTCAATGAGATGGCATTTGACAAGGAATCGCGTACTGTCGATACGTCAGCGAAGTCGGTCGTGCTGATGACGATTGACGTTTCGCGATCAGACGAAAGTCGTTATGTGCCTAATCCATTTGTCGTCAAGCTCGAGAAGCCAAATGCCCAGAGCAAGGAAGAACGATAGAACTTCAAGCTGAACAGTGATGTTGATACAGTCGTCGACGATGGACGCACTGTCTATTTGGCGCGCATGGCGCTCGAACCTGGCAAGTACAGGTTGGCCGAGATTATGGGCAATGCGAATGCCTTCCCGATTGCAAGCTTGTTTGTCGTGCCGCTTTATCTTGATCTGGACGTGTCGCCGAATTCGATCACGTATGTCGGCCGCGTCACCGCGAAACTTCGTCCGCGCCAAGAGGGTGAGTTCCGCGCAGGCCCCTTGGTTCCCTTGATTGACCAAGCGGTTGCGGGAATGTCCACCGGGACGTGGGACGTCACCGTCGATGATCGGTCAGAAAAGGATGTAGCGCTGTTCAAGGCGAACTACCCGGTACTGGGGAATGCATCCGTCAATCGCGAACTCCTTCCGCCCTTCGACCGTGTCGCGGTACAGCGCCTGTGGGACGGACAGCAGGACGAGAAACAGCCCGCCAAAGCGCAGTCCGTGAAGGCGCCGGCAGTAGTGGCGACGTCGGAGAAGTAACGCCCTATATCGGCACTCGAGGTACCGTCCCGTTATCAGTTATGGGTGGCGGTCCGCAAGGTCGCTCTCGAGAAGTGCATTAGGGATATCGCCGTTCAACGCGGCGAAATCCCAGCTTAATTTGGCTTCTCCATCGCATACCCCTCGATACAGCCGACACGGCGTTCTCAACCACCAGATGCGGCAAGCCGAGCCGACAACGCTATTCTCGCCCTGCTTCAACAGCGCTTCGATTTTGTCGGCCATTTCCCGATTGCGTCGGTCGAGCAGGATCGTTGCGCTCAAAGTCGAGGTCGGTCAGCACGTTCATCAGCAGCCGTCGCTTCGTGTGCCACACCTTCTCATGCGGGATGCCGAAGTCTTGCAGCACTTTTTGCAATTGCGGCAGGCTGTCGGTGGAGAGGCGATTGTCTGTCATGCCGCTGTCCGTACACATGTCATGTTTATTCAGTGACTCTGAAACGGCAGGTTGTTGCGTAGGTTTAGCTCCGGCACCAGCTTGCTGCCTAGGCGAGTGCGTGCATGACTTCACCTTCAAGCGGCAGGAGTTCGGGTCTACCGGCATGGTTCGTTCCAAACAGATAACTTGTGCCGCCATCATGGTGGCGTATCCGGTACAGCGCACCTCTGGAAGGTGCGCTTGCGGCTTGTGCCGCAGCCTGTGGTGCTGCATTATTCTCTGCGTGGACTGCCGGTATGAAAAGACCTGCTACCAAGCTTATTAAAATAACAAACCCGTACTTCATCATTCTCCCTGGGCGCTGCAGGAGCAAGCTAGCGTGCGCCGAGGCACTCTAACAGATGCCCAAGCCGATTTGGTTGTTCGACCTCGATAACACGCTGCACAACGCATCGCATGCGATCTTCCCGGCCATTAATGCCAATATGAATGCATATATGGCAACGGTGCTCGGCGAGGCTGGCGTGCCGGCAGACGATGCAACCGTGAATGCCGTGCGGCTGGCCTACTGGAAGCGTTATGGTGCGACGCTGCTGGGCATGGTGCGTCATCACCAAGTGCGGATGGAGGATTTTCTGCACGAGGCGCACCGTTTCGACGACCTGACGGCGATGATCCGTACCGAACGCGGCCTGTCGCGGCTGCTCAAGCGCCTGCCGGGGCGGAAGATCCTGCTGACTAACGGCCCGCGCCGCTACTCGCACGACGTGATTCGCCATATCGGCCTGCACCGGCACTTCGCCAAGCACATTCCGATCGAGGCGATGCAGGTGCACCGGCAGTTGCGCCCGAAGCCGTCGCGGCATCTGCTGCGCAAATTGATGGCGAAGGAGCGCACCACGGCCCGCCGCTGCATCCTGGTGGAGGACAGCGTCGACAACCTGAAGGCGGCAAAATCCCTTGGCATGCGTACCGCCTGGGTGACGCAGTACCTCGCCTCCAGTCCGAATCTGAATCAGCTCGCCGGCAACCGGCCGGTGTCCCGGTTCACAAAGCGCCCCATTTACGCCGATGTCAAAGTAAAATCCGTAAGGCAACTTCCGGCAATGCTGCATCGATTGAGCGCATAACCCCTTTTCGATTGCTCACACCACCATCACATCATGGCAACTACAAAACCGGGCGAACGCAAACTCCAGATTCTCCAGACGCTTGCAGCAATGCTGGAGCAACCCAAGGGAGAAAAGATCACCACGGCTGCGCTGGCAGCAAAGCTGGAGGTGTCGGAAGCCGCGCTGTACCGGCACTTTGCCAGCAAGGCGCAGATGTTCGAGGGCCTGATCGAGTTCATCGAGACGAGCGTGTTCGGACTGATCAACCAGATCAGCGAACAGCAGGAGAACGGGCTGTCGCAGGTGCAGGCGATCACCACCATGCTGCTGAGTTTTGCAGAGCGTAATCCGGGCATGACACGCGTGCTGATCGGCGATGCGCTGGTCAATGAGGACGAGCGGCTTCAGGTGCGCATGAACCAGTTCATCGAACGTGTCGAAATGGCAATTCGCCAGGCGCTACGCGTCGCCGCCTCCCAAGGGCAGGCCAAGGAATCGGAAGCCGCGGTGCGCGCGAATCTGATCACCAGTCTGGTCGTGGGGCGCTGGCACCGCTTTGCCAAGAGCGGCTTCAAGCAGAAGCCAACCGACGACGCACAAGCACAGGTCAGCATGCTGCTGGCGTAAGGCGATCGGCGTCGGGACATTTCTGCAACGTTCGGCCCGAATTTGCCCCGTTTTTCCATCTCTTAGTCGCTCCTTCCTGCGCCGCACAGCGCGGCAGTTTTCGCATTATTCGGAGCGCGATGCCGTCATTCCCCATCCTGCCCTCCGGCACGTCATGCCTGCATAACAGGCACAGCGTATCACCCCAAATCTCAGTACACTCTCAGCCTTCGTAACCGGGCTGCCGAACATGACAACGAACAAGAACTTCCCCGCACTGGCGTTTGCGTCCCTGCTTTTGGGCGGCATGGCGATCGGATTTGCCGGCATCTTCATGCGGCTGTCCGACGTCAACCCGATTGCGTCCGCGTTCTGGCGCATGGCCCTGGCCGCTCCCTTCCTGTGGGCGTGGGCCCTTGCCGTGCGCAAGCAGGATGATGCGGCCGGAAAGCGCAGCAGCTTTGCAGCGGTGCTGGCACTGGCGGGCATCTACTTCGCCGGCGACATGGCGCTGTGGCACCTCGCGCTGCACTACACAACCGTCGCTAACGCCACACTGCTGTCGAACTTTGCACCGATCTTCATCGCGCTCTGGGTGTGGATTGCCTATCGCGTTCGCTTCTCCCGCATCTTCATCGTCGGCATGGTGATTGCGCTGGTGGGGGCGGTCATACTGGTCGGGTCGAATGCCGCCGGCGGCAATGCCGGTAACGCCGCTAGTGGCGGCGGCAACAAGCTGCTGGGCGATGCACTGGGCTTGGGCAGTGCAGTGTTCTATGCTGCCTATCAGCTTGTGATCAAGGATGCGCGCAACCAGTACTCGACCGCGCGCCTGATGGCATGGAGCACCACGATCACCGGCCTCGCGCTGCTGCCGTTTGCATTGACGTCCCCCGGTGCGTTCTGGCCGGAGCAACTGAGCGGCTGGCTGCCGTTGCTGGCGCTGGCGCTGGTTGCGCAGATCGGTGGGCAGACGGTGATTGCCTATGCACTTGCGCATCTGCCGGCATCGCTGGCTTCGGTCAGCCTGCTAATCCAGCCGCTGACCGCCGCCATCGCTGCATGGATCATCTTCCAGGAAGCTATCGGTCCAATACAGATGGCCGGTGGCGCGTTGCTGCTTTGGGGGATTTATCTTTCCAAGCGCGGCAGCTGACGGTGACAGCCGGCCGTGGCAGCCGGCGGCAACCGCGCAGCGATTTACAATACGGTTTTTGGCGGCGATGCTTGCACGCCCTGCGAACGATTCTTGCCTTCATCTCTCCTTCCCTCGTCCGGTACTGCTGTGGATTCCTCGTTCAACCCTGCTGTCGATTGCTTCGCGCTCCTGGATGACTGCGATGCCAGCGAGGCCGACCTGCGCTCACGCTTGCATACCGGCTATGTCGGGACGCTAGTCTGCCACTGCCCAGAGGAGCTTCCGGACGTTCTGCTGCGTATGCAAGAGGCACTGTCCCAAGGACTGCATGCCGTCGGCCTGTTCACCTACGAACTCGGTGCGCAGTTGCAGGAAATTGATACTGCAACCGCCTCCGCCGATGTCGCGACGCAGCCCCTTGCGCAAGTGCTGCTTTTCAAGCATTGCGAGCGCATGTCTACTGCCCAGGTGGATCAGTGGCTGGCGCAGCGCGACACTGCCCAAACCCCGGCGGGCGTCGCCAACGTCACCTCCAGCGTCGACGAGCAGGAGTTCGCAGCCGCGATTGCGCGCATCCATGCCTACATCGAGGCAGGAGACACCTACCAGATCAATTACACCTATCGGCTGCGATTCGACGCTTATGGTCGGCCGCTGGCGCTGTACCGGCGCCTGCGCGAGCGGCAACCGGTTCCCTACGGCGCACTGGTGATGCTGCCGGATGGCGGGGCGGTGCTGTCCCTGTCGCCGGAACTGTTCATGCGGCACGCCGGCGGCATCATGACGGCGCAACCGATGAAGGGCACGGCTGCAGCAAGCGGCGATGCGGCGGTGGATGCAACGCGCGCCGCGGCACTCGCTAATGATCCAAAGAATCGCGCCGAGAACCTGATGATCGTCGACTTGCTGCGCAATGATCTCGGACGTGTCGCGACGTTTGGCTCTGTACGGGTGCCGGCGCTGTTCCATGTCGATCGCTTCAGCAGCGTGTTGCAGATGACGTCGACGGTGCAGGCCCAATTGCGCGAGGATGCCGGACTTGCCGACGTGTTCCACGCGCTCTATCCCTGCGGTTCGATCACAGGCGCACCCAAGCGCCGCACGATGCAAATCATCCGGGAGCTGGAGACCGCGCCGCGCGGGCTGTACACCGGCGCGATCGGCTGGTTCGATGCTGCATCCCCGGGGCGTCGTATTGGCGATTTCTGCCTGTCGGTACCGATCCGTACGCTGGTTTTGCAGCCCGAGGCGGCGGGTGTTCGCAAAGGGGAAATGGGCGTCGGTGCCGGCATCGTTTACGACAGCATTGCCGCAGACGAGTTTGCAGAGTGCCGCCTGAAGGCACGCTTCCTGACAGGACTGCCGCAACAGTTTGAACTGCTGGAGACGATGCATGCCACGCGCGCCGATGGTTGCCGGCATGTCGAGCTGCATCTGCAGCGGCTGCGTGCTTCTGCAGGCTACTTTGGTTTCGCATGCGATGAGCAGGCCATCCGCCGTCAAGTCAAGCATGCGTGTGCATCGCTGGATTCGGATGAGCCGCACCGGATGCGGCTGGCGCTTCGGCAGGATGGCAGCTGCCTGTTACAGACGGCGCCGCTTGCGCCCTTGGCGGTGCCGGTTAAGCTGCTGCTTGCATCGACGCACACGGTTTCCAACGACGTTTTCCTGCGCCATAAGACCACCGTGCGCGAGTCGTATGATGCGGCTTGGCGGGCCGCCGAGGCGCAAGGTGCGTTCGACATGCTTTTCTTTAATGAGCGCGGCGAGTTGACCGAGGGCGGACGCAGCAACGTGTTGGTCAGGCTCGATGGCCACTGGTACACGCCACCACGCGATGCCGGTCTCTTGCCCGGCGTGATGCGTTCCGTGCTGCTGGCCGATCCCGCATGGAAGGTACGGGAGAGGCATCTGACGCTTGACGATTTGCGGCGCGCGGATGCAGTCGTCGCATGCAATGCATTGCGCGGCGCGTTGCCGGCAACGGTTGGCTGGCCCTAGGCTGTGTTTGACAAGCGTACCGAGCGGTTCGGAGTGGTGTCGAGGAGCGCACGCGTACGACTGGTACGCCGAGCACCGCAGACATCAATCCGGGCCGCGCAGTAGCTTGTCAAACACGGCCTTAGGCTTTTTCCGCTTGCACCACCTGCGGCTGGAATACGACCAGCCAGGTGGCGAGCACCACCATTGCACAGCCGATCAGGGTATTGACGGTGATCGCTTCCTGAAGGAACAGCGCGCCCCACAGCATCGCGAAGAGCGGGATCAGGAACGTCACCGTCAGTGCCCTTGTCGGCCCGAGATCCGCAATCAGCCGGAAATAAATCAGGTAGGCAACTGCACTGCACAACAAGGCAAGCAGTGCCGCGATCAGCATCACGAAGGGTGTTACTTCGCCGCGGATTGGCGACGTCGGCAGCAAGGGCAGCAAGACGAGGGCAGCGCCGATCTGCGAGCCGGTTGCCATCATCGGTGGTGCGATTCCCCCTGACTGTTTCTTGGAATAGGCGCCGGCTATCGCGTAACACAGTGCCGCACTCACGCATGCCAGTGCCGCCAGCAGCAGTTGCGGCGAAAACTGCGCTGGCCCGAGCCGCACCAGGAAGGCAACGCCCGCAATGCCGCAACCCAGACCGGCGAGCTTGCGTGCGGTCATGCTCTCGCCAAGCACGGCTGCGCCGACCAGCGCTCCCCATAGCGGGCTGGTCGCATTCAGGATGGCGGAATAGCCGGCCGGTAGCGTTAGGGCGGCATACGAAAACAAGGCGAACGGCACTGCGGAGTTGAAGGTTCCCACGATCAGGTACTGACGCCAGTTCTCCCTGAAGCGCATTGCGCGCCGCGTCGCCGCCATGACCAGCAGCATCGCGATTCCCGCAAGTGCAACGCGCACTTCAGCGGTCCACAAGGCACCCAGCACCGGCGCGACGATGCGCATGAAAAGAAACGATGCTCCCCAGATTGCGGCGAGGCCCAGGAGGCGGACAATGTCTGCATTACGCATGATGAATTCAGAATGAGGAAAGTGACAGCATAGCCGCTAGTGCCCATGGCGGCTGGTCGCATTCGGACATGGCATTACGTCGTCTTACGCATGACCTTGTTGCGCCAGCGCACGTTGGCGCGAAGCGAGGACAGCGCCGAGCAGTAACGCGCTTGCCGAGAACAACAGCCCGCGCTGCAAGCCGCCGGCGCTGTCGGAGATCCAACCGACCACTGTCGGTCCGGCAATCTGCCCGAAGGCAAAGACGGTCGTGAATCCGCTGATCCCGGTCGACCACGCGTGCTGCGGCAGGTTATGGCGCACCAGTGCGGTCGTCGACGCCACGACGGACAGGAATACAGCGCCGAACAGGATACCCGAGACGAACACGGCAACCAGCGCCGTGCTGATGACCGGCAGCAGGGTGGCGACGACCAGCAGCGCATTCAGGATGGCCAGCGACTGGCCGCCCTTGAACCGATCCAGCATGCGTGCCCAGATGCGCGAGGACGCCACGACGGCGAGCCCCAACACGGCGTAGAAGACCGTGATGACCGATGCCGACAGCCCCTGTTCCTTCAACAGCGCAATGACGAAGGTCATGTAGCCGATGTAGCCGACGCCGAACATGAAGTAGCCGGCCAACCCGTAGGCGAAATCGCGGATCCGGAAATGGCCATGCGCACCACCGGCGGGAATCGTTCCCTCGACGGCGCCTGCCGGGCGCGCCATCAGCAAGATCATGGCGAAACAGACGCCGCCTAAGGCCAGCCACGCCCATTGCCATGCATGTGCAGTTCCACTCGCTGCAGCAGCACTCAATGTCGCCGGGACCAGCAGCGCCGACAACGCAATGCCAAAGCCTGTACCGCCGTAGTACAAACCGATCAGGAAGCCGGCGCGGTGCGCGTGTATCGCTCCCAGGCGAGCCGACAGCACGCCGCCGGAAATGAAGATGAAAGCACTCGCAATCCCTGCCAGCACGCGTTGCAACAGCAGCATGCCGGCATCCGTGACGAAGCCGGACACCAGCATGAAGATACCGGTCAGTAATGCGCCACCGACGAAGGCCGTTTGCGCGCGATGGCGGCGCATCACCAGCGGCGTGATGAGCGCGCCGACGAAATAGCCGAATGCATTGGCGGTGTTCATCGTGCCGGCCAGCAGATAGGACCAGCCGAGGTCATCGCGCATTGGCGGCAGGAGCAGCGCATACGAAAAGCGCGATATGCCGAGCGATATGGCAGCGCCAAGCGACAGTGCGAGCGCGATCAGTAAAGGATGGCGCAAGGCAAGGTCTTTGGAACGCATGCGGTTCAAGCGTCCTTGGCGACAGGCGCAAGATGCGACGGGGCCAGCACCAGGCCCATCGCAGTGAGCACGACGATGCCGCCGATGAGCGTTGCCGCACCGACCGGCTCCTTGAGGAAGATGACGCCCCACAGCATGCTGAACAGCGGAATCAGGAACGACACGCTCATGGCACGGGTCGGCCCGACTTTCACGATGAGCGGAATGAAGAGCGCCTGCGCCAGTCCGGAGGACAGCAACGACATGGCAGCGATGCTGATCATTGCCGGTACCGACGGGACGGTGGAAGGCAGGGTGAACGGAATGGCGGGAAGCATCATCAGCCCGCCGAGCACCAGCGAGCCGGTTGCCATGGCAATCGGATGGATCCCGCCCGGTGTACCCGTTTTCTTCACGATGATGCTCGACAGCGCATAGCATGCCGCCGCGACAAGGCAGGCGGCGACCGCGGCCAGTGTCGATGCATTCAGCGCCAGCGTGCCCGCCCCTACAAGGATCGCGACACCGATGATGCCGAGCACCAGCCCGGCAATCCTGCTCAGCGTGAGGCGCTCCGCCAGCCACAGGACCGAGAACATCGCGCCGAACAGCGGTGCCGTGGAATTGAGCACGGCCGAATGCGCGGCGGGCAGGAAGAGCGCGGCAAAGGAAAAGCAGGTGAACGGTATGGCTGCCGCAAACAAGCCGACCACCGCATATGGTTTCAGGTTGGCGCGCCAGTTCATTGGCACTCCGGTTGCCGTCGCATACGCCATCAGCGCAATTCCGGCGAGCGTGGTGCGCAAGGTCGCGGTCAGCAAAGGGCCGGTTTCCGGCACGGCAATGCGAAGGAAGATGAACGACCCACCCCAGATTGCGGAAAGAAATACCAGCTTGGCGAGGTCGGCTAAGGACATGAAGGAGGAGAAAAGTTGCGCGCGAGAAATGAAAACGACCGTTCGATTGTAGCACTCGCAAATGCGCTTCGTCGGCGCCTGGCGTGTTGCGTGTGGCAGAAATGCGCTGCGATGTGACCGACTTTTGAGGCGCCCCAACCGCGGCGCGTTTGCTACTGCAGGCGCTTGATACATGCCAAGGAGGCTAGGACCGAAACACCAATAATCACGGCAGGGGGATGACATGACCAAGCGTAAGTTCAGGCGCACCGTTTCCGCGGTGAAGATGGCCGTCGCCATGATGCCACTGGCGGGATGCGAGACCGGCGTTGAACGATGGAGTGAAAGGCCGGGCGGGCTGCTCGATCCCGGCTTCTCGAAACAACAAGAGTCGGTGGGAAATCCGGCTCATCTGGAAAAAAGCATATCGATCGAAAGCCGCCATTTCGACATCTATACGCGCTATCGCGCGGTGTTCGAAGAGCCGACCGAGAGATTCGTCGCTGAGCAGGGCGACGGCGGAATGCCGGGCGCAACGGCAGCGCGGGATGAAGACGACGTCAGCACGCTGCCGACGTGTTCCGCTCACACGCTCATGGCGCAGGACTAGCGTGCTGATGGCCGCACACAGTGCAGCCCGGGTTGCGGGCCACCTTGATGCTGGTCCATTCCATGTTGCGCGCGTCGAGCAGCAGCAGCCGTCCCGCCAATGAGTCGCCGATGCCTGCTGCGAGCTTCAATGCTTCTGCCGCCTGCATCGTGCCGATAATGCCGACCAGCGGCGCGAGCACGCCCATGGTCGAGCACATCACCTCTTCGAATTGCTGGTCCGGCGGGAACAGGCAGGCATAGCACGGCTTGTCCGCCACGCGCGAATCGAAGACCGAAATCTGTCCGTCAAAGCGGATCGCCGCTCCTGAAACCAAGGGCACGCGATGGGTCACGCAGGCCCGGTTGACCGCATGGCGCGTGGCGAAGTTGTCGCTGCAGTCGAGCACAACGCTGGCATTGCGCACCAGCTCGGACAAGCGTTCGTCCTGAACGCGTTCATTCAGAGCGACGACTTCGACTTCCGGATTGATCTGCGCCAGAGTCTGTTTGCCTGATTGCGCCTTCGGTTGCCCGACACGCTCCGTAGTGTGCAGGATCTGGCGCTGAAGATTGGTGAGATCGACGGTGTCGTTATCGACCAGCGTGATCCTGCCGATGCCCGCGGAAGCAAGATAATAGGCGACCGGCGAACCAAGTCCGCCGGCACCGATGACCAGCGCGTGTGCAGCCAGCAGCCTTTCCTGGCCTTCGATACCGATTTCGTCGAGGAGAATATGGCGGGAATAGCGGAGAAGCTGGTTGTCGTTCATGGAGCGTTGTCTGGGTTGGGCGATGCAGGCGAGCTAGCTTAACACCTTTGCATAGGTGTATAGGGCAGAGTTGGTGTCATGCATTCTAATCGCGCCCATCGTTATGCCGCCATGCGCATCTCGGCGGAACTGTACTGGCGCCCGCACGCAGTATTTTTGTCACAGCATATGTTGCTTCCTATGTGCTTCGGGCGCCGTCGGAAAATGAAAAAGGCCGCATCGCTGCGGCCTTTCAGGTCTTATCGGATGTCCGGCTTATTTCTTCTCGCCGTTTCCGTTTCCGTTTCCGTTCTTGTCACCATTCTTCGTCTCGTTGATGGTGTTTTCCTTCTTGCTTTCGATCTTCGCGGACTTCGACAGCTGCACCGGCTGGCCTTTCAGGTGGTTCAGTGCCTGTGCGAGCTGGAAGTCATCCTTGCTGCCGAATTCCAGCGGCTTGCGCCTCTTCTCCAGGGCGGCAAGGCGCTGTTCTTCTTCCAGCTCATCGATCTTGCGTGCGCTCTCGTCCTTGTCCTTATCGTTGGAAAGATGCTTCTGCAAGTCGGCTTCACGCAGGCGCAGGCCATTCAGGCCGTCGCCTTCCGCCGTTTCGTCCACCAGCAGGTCGGGGACGATGCCCTTTGCCTGGATGGCGCGGCCGTTCGGCGTGTAGTAGCGCGCTGTCGTCAGCTTGACTGCCGTATCCGCCGACAATTGGCGAATGGTCTGCACCGAACCCTTGCCGAAGGTCTGTGTGCCCATGATGGTAGCGCGCTTGTAGTCCTGCAGAGCACCCGCGACGATTTCCGATGCAGACGCGGAACCGGTGTTCACCAGAACGACCATCGGCACCGATTTGACCGCTTCCGGCAGCTTGGCCAGCGGGTCGGTGGCCGACATGCGGGAGGATGTATAGAACTCGCGTCGTGCGTAGAAAGTCTGCTTGGAGTCAGCCAGCTGGCCGTTGGTTGACACGACCGCCACATCCTTCGGCAGGAAGGCGGCTGATACACCAATGGCGCCAGGCAGCACGCCGCCCGGATCGTTGCGCAGATCCAGCACGAGTCCCTTCAGATTCGGTTCCTGTGCATAGATTGCATTGATCTTCTTCGCCATGTCATCGACCGTCGGCTCCTGGAACTGCGTGATGCGCAGCCAGGCGTAACCCGGTTCGACGACCTTGGACTTCACGCTCTGTACGCGGATTTCCTGGCGCACGATCGTGACGATGATCGGCTTGTCCTCATCCTTGCGGGCGATGGTCAGCGTGATCTTGGTATTCGGTTCGCCGCGCATGCGCTTGACTGCCTCATCCAGCGTCAGGCCCTTGACCGGCATGTTGTCGAGGCGGGTGATCAGGTCGCCAGCCTTCAGGCCGGCCTTGAATGCGGGGGAATCCTCGATTGGCGAAATCACCTTCACATAGCCGTCTTCCATGCCGACCTCGATGCCGAGGCCAACGAACTTGCCCTGCGTGCCTTCGCGCAACTCCTTGAACGCCTTCTTGTCCAGATAGGCGGAGTGCGGGTCCAGCGAGGCCACCATGCCGGAGATCGCTTCGGTCAGCAACTTCTTGTCCTCGACCGCCTCGACGTAATCGGTCTTGATCAAGCCGAATACGTCGGCCAGCTGGCGCAGTTCTTCCAGCGGGAGTGGTGACGCGCTTTTCTGCGCGTTTGCCTCGAACTGCATCGACCCGGCGATGCCCGCAATGACGCCCAAACCGATAAGGCCGAAGTTTTTAAGTTTGCTGCCCATGTCTCACCTAATAGTTATCCACCCAAGTGGATCGAATGCGCGGCCTTCATGCCGCATTTCAAAGTATAAACCCGATTGTTCGTTGCCGCCGCTATTGCCCGCGCTGGCGATGATATCCCCTGTTTTGACAATGTCTCCCGCCCGTTTCAGTACTGCCTGGTTATTCCCGTAGATGGTCATGTACTGGCTGCCATGATCGATGATGATCAGGTTGCCGAAACCACGCAGCCACTCGGCAAATACCACTTGGCCGCCAGCGACTGCGCGCACCTCCGCACCTTCGGCCGTCCGGATGAACAGGCCTTTCCAGCTCGGCCCGTCTCCTCGCTTGCTGCCGTATTTTGCGAGCAGGTCGCCCCGAACCGGAAGACGCAGTTGGCCGCGGAGCGCAGCAAACCCGCGCCCGGAACCATAACCGTTCGCCCCGTCTTGGACGCTGGCATCGGGTGTGAGTTCATTTCGCCCCAACAATTTTGTTGGCGGTTCATCATCATCAATTGCATCAGGATTGCGCCCGGGCGTCTTGAGCGAGCTCATTCTGGCAGCAGCCATGGCTTCATTTTTCGCCTTGGCGCGAGCGAGCTGCTCCCGGCGGCGCTTTTCCGCCGCTGCGGCATCGGCCTTGCGCTGTTCTTCTATCAACTTTGCAAGCCGCCCCACCAGGCCTGCCAGCCGCTGTTCGTCGCGCTCGATATTTCCTGCCTGTTTGCGTTGCGCGGCCAGTTTGGACGACAGTTGGGCCAATAGCGTCGCGCGCCGGGCCTTTTCCTTCTCCAGTTGCGTCTTTTGCGTCCGCTGCTCTTGCGCGACTTCGTCAAGCTCTTCCTTGGCTTCCTGAGTCGCAAGCTTGTTGTTTTCGACCGCCAGCATGTTGGCCCGCAGTCCGTCGATCAGGCGCGCCTGGGCTTGTGATACATAGCCCATGTACTGCAACTCCCGGTTGATGCGGTTCGGATTGTCGCCGGAGAGAAGGAGCTTCATGCGGTCTTCGTTGCCGGCGATGTACTGGTCACGCAGCAGTCTTGCAAGCCGCTGTTTCTGGTCGCCGATGGCCTTGGCAAGCCTGTCCTGTTCGGTGGAGAGTTCGTCGATCTTGGCTTCGATCCGGCGCTGGTCGTCGGCCAGTTCGTGCAATGCCCGGTTGGCTTCCGAAATTGCGGCTTCCGACGATGCCAGCGCATCGGCAGCGTGACTCTTGGCCGTTTCCGTCTGGGTAATGTCGCGCTTGAGTTCGGTGAGTTTCTGCTGCAATTCGGCGCGCTCGGCCTCGGCGGCACGTTTCTGCTTGGTGCGTTCGGTGACCTTGTTGGCGGATGCCGGCGTGCTCAGCAGCAGCGCCGTCATCCATACGGCCGCGAGCCCCCGCCAGCCGCCACAAGGGCGGCTTTGAACAGGCAAGGGGGATCGCTCCGGGTCCGGCATGTATTGCATGGGAAGGCGTTATTTCGCCTTTCCCTGGCTCGCCACGGCCTTCATGGCGGCTTCGATGGCGGCCTGGTCGCCCAGGTAGTAGCTCTTGATCGGCTTCAGGTTGGCATCCAGCTCATACACCAGCGGCTGACCGTTCGGAATGTTGAGGCCGACGATGTCCTTGTCGCTGATGCCGTCCAGCGACTTGATCAGTGCGCGCAGGCTGTTGCCGTGGGCGGAAATGAGGATCTGCTTGCCGGCGCGAATGGCCGGTGCAATGGATTCATCCCATGCCGGCATCACGCGGGCGACGGTGTCCTTCAGGCACTCGGTCAGGGGGATCTGTTCCTTCTTCAGGCCGGCATAGCGCGGGTCGTTGTACGAGGCGCGCGGGTCGTTGGCATCCAGCGGCATCGGCGGCACGTCGTAGCTGCGACGCCAGACCAGAACCTGGTCGTCACCGTACTTCGCTGCGGTTTCGGCCTTGTTCAGTCCTTGCAGCGCGCCGTAGTGGCGCTCGTTCAGGCGCCAGTCGTGCACGACCGGCAGCCACATCAGGTCCATCTCGTCCAGGGTCAGCCACAGTGTGCGGATTGCACGCTTGAGTACGGAGGTGTAGCACAGGTCAAATGTGAATCCGGCTTCCTTCAGGATCTTGCCGGCCTGGCGCGCTTCGGCAATGCCTTTCTCGGTCAGGTCGACGTCGGTCCAGCCGGTGAAGCGATTATCGAGGTTCCACGTCGATTCGCCGTGGCGCATGAATACGATTTTGTACATGGTTTTTATAGGGAGAAAGTAAAGGAACTGGTGGAAATTGCTTGGTCGGACCAAATCGGAATGCTGTTTCGGCTTCTATTTTATAATGCTGGGATTGCTTAAAACCATTGGAACTATTGGAGTATTGTGAATTTCTTCATTGATAACATCTGGCTGATTGCATTGGTCTTGGTCTCGGGCGGCGCCTTGTTATGGCCGAATCTGCAGCGCCGTGGCGAAAAAGTATCGGTGTTGCAGGCGACCCAGCTGATCAATCAGGGCAAAGGCGTGATCCTCGATGTGCGCGAGCCCGACGCGTTTGCTGCGGGACACCTGCGCGACGCCAAGAACATTCCCCTGAAAGAGTTGCCTAACCGTCTCGGCGAGTTGGAGAAGTTCAAGTCGAAATCGGTGATCGCGGTCTGCCAGACCGGCGTACAGTCCGCGAAGGCTGCTGCGCAACTCAAGAAAGCCGGTTTTAACGAGGCATTCAGCCTTAATGGCGGCATCGCTGCCTGGCAGGCGCAAGGCCTGCCGACCACCAAGTAAGGAATATCATCATGACTGCACGCGTTGTAATGTACAGCACCGCCGTTTGCCCGTATTGCGTCATGGCGGAACGGCTCCTGAAGTCCAAGGGTGTCGAGAACATCGAGAAGATCCGCGTTGACCTGCAACCTGAGCAACGCGCAGAAATGATGCAGAAAACTGGCCGTCGCACTGTGCCGCAGATTTATATCGGCGACACCCATGTCGGCGGATTTGACGACCTCAGCGCGCTGGATCATGCCGGCAAGCTTGATCCGCTGCTGCAAGGCGAATGAACGGGCGAATAATTGGCGGTATCTGCAATTTGAAGTGTTAGCATTATCGCAGTGAAGGGACGGCTTGCCTGCCGTCCCTTTTCCTTCTGACTCTCATCGAAAGCAATCCATGTCCGAACAAAACAACCAACCCGTGTTCCAGATCCAGCGCGTCTACCTGAAGGACATGTCGCTGGAGCAGCCGAATTCTCCAGCCATCTTCCTCGAGCAGGAAGCTCCGAATATCGAAGTCGCGGTGGACGTCGGCGTCGAGCGACTCGCAGAAACGATTTTCGAATCGACCGTCACCATCACCGTGACCTCCAAGATCAAGGACAAGGTCGCATTTCTGGTTGAAGGCAAGCAGGCCGGCATTTTCGAGGCGGCCAACATTCCGGAGGAACAGCTCGATCCGCTGCTCGGCATCGGCTGCCCGAACATCGTGTATCCATACCTGCGCGCCAACATCGCCGACATGATCACCCGTGCGGGCTTCCCTCCGGTGCACCTTGCGGAAATCAACTTCGAGGCGTTCTACCAGCAACGACTGCAGGCATTGCAACAACAGCAGCAGCAAGCGCAGGGCGGCGCCGGCATCGTGATGCCCGACGGCACGGCTGCGAAGCATTAATGAGAAAACCCGGCAGGGATTCCGCTCCGATCCGGCTCAGCCAAGGAACGGCGCATAGGGATTTCCGAGCCGGCCGAAGCAAGTTTGGGAGGATGTGGATGAAAACCATGCGTCTGGCTATCTTGTCCGTCGCCATGTTGGGTGCCGCAAATGCGGCGCATGCGCTTGAATTCAAATCTGTGGGGTCTGCCCCGGCAGTCCTGTACGATGCACCCTCCGCGAAGGGACGCAAGGTGTTCGTCGCGCCGCGCGGCATGCCGGTCGAAGTCGTTCTTACCTATGGAACCTGGACCAAGGTGCGCGACGCAGTGGGCGACCTGGCCTGGGTCGAATCCAGATTCCTGACCCCCAAGCGCAATGTCGTGGTCACAGTCGCCGGCGCACGCGTGCGCGAGAATGCAGCCGATGCGGCGGCCGTCGTCTTCACGGCGGATCGCAATGTGCTGCTCGACCTGGTCGAGAACGGTCCCGCAGGATGGGTCAAGGTTCGGCATCGCGACGGCCAGGGCGGCTTCGTACGTGCTGCCGAAGTCTGGGGCGAATAACAGGGAATATCAGCCATGGCAGCAAATGCGGCCCAGATCAATCAGGTTCCGATGAATATCACCATCCTCGGCGCAGGCGCCTGGGGTACCGCGCTGGCCATTGCACTCGCGGACCGGCACAACGTCGTGTTGTGGGGGCGCGAAGAAAACGCGATGCGGGAAGCCGCCGCGAAGCGCGAAAATGCCGCATACCTGCCGGGGTTTGCACTGCCAGCGGGCCTGGAAATTACAGCCGACTTCGATGCGGCTGTGGCACACGCAAATGGTCCCGGCGAGCGCCTGCTGATTGTGGCTTCGTCGGTGGCTGGTTTGCGTCCGCTTGCCGAACGTCTGCGTCCCTGCCGCATCCCGAACATCGTCTGGCTATGCAAGGGGTTTGAGGAAAACACGCGCCTGCTCCCGCATCAGGTCGTGCACGAAGTGCTGGGAGCGGCGATTCCCAACGGCGCACTGTCGGGGCCATCGTTTGCGCAGGAAGTCGCGCGCGGCATGCCCTGCGCACTGACCATCGCGTCTCATACGCCTGAATTGCGCAGCCGTGTCGTGCGCGCCGTCCACGGACGTTCGATTCGGGTCTATGCAACCGATGACCTGATTGGCGTGGAAGTCGGTGGCGCGGTGAAGAACATTCTTGCCATTGCCACCGGCGTACTGGATGGGCTTGGCCTCGGTCTGAATGCGCGTGCCGCCCTGATCACGCGCGGACTGGCAGAGATCTCCCGCCTGGGCATTGCCTTGGGCGGGCGTCCGGAAACCTTCATGGGCCTCGCCGGCATGGGGGACCTGATCCTGACTTGTACTGGTGACCTGTCGCGTAATCGTCAGGTTGGTTTGGGACTGGCACAAGGCAAGAAACTCGACACTATCGTTGCCGAACTCGGGCACGTCGCGGAGGGGGTGCGGTGTGCACAAGCGGTACGCGATCTCGCGCGAGAGAAAGGCGTCGAGATGCCGATTACGAATGCCGTTGCCGCCGTGTTGTTCGATGGCGATTCGCCGCGTGAGATGGTCGAGCGCCTGCTGTCGCGGGATCCCAGGAATGAGGCGTTCTAATTCGTTCTGACTCGCCCCGTAAAAGTCCTGCGTCAAGACCTTCTGTAGAAATTTAAACCGTATTGTTGGTGGGTTTGCGCACCATCGTTACGAGGATGGCCGAGTTCTCCAGTGCGTATAGCGCATGGGGGACTTCGCCAGCAAGAAATACCAAGTCCCCGGCGCGCATGGCAACCGTTTTGCCATGCGCCTGTAATTCCACTATTCCCTCCAGGCATTGAATCGTCAGTTCGCCGGGCACGTGATGCTGTGGGACGGATTTCCCCATAGGCAAAATCATCCGCATCACTTCAAAGTCCTCTGTTCGGACCAAGGCAGTCGACGGCGTGTCTACGAGTTTGTCTCCCAGCGGGCGAATATCAACTAGTTCCCCGGAAGTCGGATGACGCAGCGCCATGGAGGATCTCCTTTTTGTTTGGGCTTCAGAGGCGTGCCCGATGCTATCGAGACTGCACGAGCCCTGTCTTTGTTCCGCGCTGGCCTGCAAGAAATGACGGAACGGAAATCGGTATACCCGCCAATGAAATAGTCTTGTCGCTTGAAATGGTGCCTGCTGCAATCAACGAAAGATAACGCAGGCAACACACGCGCAAGAAGGATGTAAAGTTGTCGACTTCCCCGCGGTATTCCACCAATTCATCATGCAGTTTCCTGAGCAGCTGGCTGGTCGTCAGCCGATCGCGCTTTGCAATCTCATCGAGCGTTTGCCAGAATAAGTTCTCCAGCCGGATCGACGTGACGGCGCCATGCAGACGGATGGAGCGAGCACGGCATTCGTACAAGTGGGGATCGGCCTTCACGAAAATCTCGCACATGTTCGCTCCTCGCAGGACAGGGACTGGCGATTCTTATAGCACGATTTGCGTTCCCAGCACTTTGAGGAATTGCGCTATCCATGCGGGATGGGCCGGCCACGCCGGTGCCGTGACGAGATTGCCGTCAGTTACCGCTGTGTTCACGTCGATCTCCGCATAGTGTGCGCCCGCTTTTTCTACTTCCGGGCGGCAGGCAGGATAGGCTGAACAGCGTTTGCCCTCGAGTACGCCGGCAGCAGCAAGGATTTGCGCACCGTGGCAGATCGCGGCGATCGGTTTGTTTGCTTGTGCAAAGTGGCGCACCATTTCCAGTAATGTCGGATCCAGCCGAAGGTATTCCGGTGCACGTCCACCGGGTAGAAGCAAGGCGTCATAGGTTTGTACTTGAATAGACGCAAAGTCATGCGTCAGCGTAAAGCGGTGCCCGGGTTTTTCCGAGTAGGTCTGCTGGCCTTCGAAGTCATGGATTGCCGTCATCACAAAGTCGCCGGCTTTCTTGTCGGGACAGATGGCGTGGACTTCATGGCCAACGGCTTGCAGCGCTTGGAACGGGACCATGATTTCGTAGTCTTCACCGAAGTCTCCAACCAGCATCAGGATGGTCTTTGCCGCCATGATCGTCTCCTTTTAATAAGTAAGGAGAGTATTGTTCACTGTGAAAGATCAATACGGGTAATCGCCGGTTACTACAATATTCCCACGGGCACTTTTTTCCATGCGGACTGTCTCTTTTAATGAAGCGTCCGGAGGGTATCGCCATTCTGACCAAGACTCCAGCTTCGGCTTATACTCCCGTTTTGTTGTTACTTTTGTGACTTCCTTCTCCCTATGCGTAAAGCTTTTCCTACCTTCCGCCATTCCTTCGCGCAGGCCAAGCAGCGTGGCTTCACCCTGATCGAAATCATGGTCGTGGTCGTAATCATGGGCATCCTCGCCGCCTTGGTGGTGCCAAAACTGATGGGGCGCGCCGATGATGCGCGTATCACTGCGGCCAGGCAGGATATTGCGACGATGATGTCCGCGCTCAAGCTGTACAAGCTCGACAATCACCGTTATCCGACCACTGAACAGGGGCTGCAGGCGTTGGTGCAGAAACCGACCAGCGGTCCGGCCGCCAATGGCTGGAAATCTGGCGGGTATCTCGACAAGCTGCCGAAGGATCCGTGGGGTGGCCAGTACCAGTACCTGTCACCGGGCGTGCGCGGTGAGGTCGATGTCTTCTCCTACGGCGCCGACGGCCAGCCTGGCGGCACCGGCAACGATGCTGATATCGGCTCGTGGGATCTGTAGCCGCTGCACGCAAACGTAAAACCCTGAGCGCGCCGTCCTCGTCGGCGCGCGGCTTTACCCTGCTTGAGCTGCTGGTCGTGCTGGTGATTGCCGGCCTCCTGCTCGGGCTTGTGACATTCAATGCGATGCCCGGCGAGCGCAAGGCGCTTGAAAACGAGGCGCAACGCATTGCGCTCTTGTTGCAGCTGGCACGCGACGAAGCGATTGTGCGCAATCGACCGATTGCCTTCGAGGCGGAAGCGGATCGCTATCGCTTCCTGATTCGCGAGAATGAGCAGTGGCAGCCGCTGTCGCAGGACGACATGCTGCGCGAGCGGGAGTTTCAGCGAGCGCCCATTGCCTTGTCCATTTCACCTGCCGTTGCCGCACAGACCGACCCTTTGCGTATCGTGTTCGGCCGTGAGCCTGTTGACAAGCCGTTTGTACTAACCATGTCGAGCGGCGAGGCGAGCGTCGCCATCCGTGCCGACGGCATCGGCCATTTTGAGGTGGAATGACATGCGGCACCCGAACCGGCCTCGGCGTCCTCATCAGAGACTCCTGCGAATTGCCGGATTCACCTTGCTCGAAGTATTGGTGGCATTGGTGGTCGTGGGGACCGCGCTTGGCGCGAGCCTGCGCGCGATCGGCAGCCTGACGACCAACAGCAGCGCACTGCGCGCGTCGATGATGGCGACCTGGTCGGCGGAAAATCGCCTCGCGCAGATCCGCCTCGCGCACGAATTCCCCGCTTTCGGCAAGCGCAGCTTTGCCTGTCCGCAAGGAGAATTGCGTTTGACCTGCGAAGAGGAAGTGCTGGCAACGCCAAACCCTTTTTTCAGGCGCGTTGAAGTCAGTGTTTACGATGTCGATGACCCCGGCCGGCGCATCATCAAGCTGGCGCAGATTGTTTCGGGGACCTGAACGATGACCAATCGGCGCCACGGTTTCACCCTTGTAGAGTTGCTGGTGGCGATCAGCGTGCTGGCGATCGTTGCCGTCCTTGGCTGGCGCGGCCTCGACAGTATCATCCGGGCACGTGTCTCCTTGAATGCCGACCTGGCAGAGACGCGCGGGCTGCAGCTGGCGTTTGCGCAGATGCAGAGCGACTGCGGCCACATCGCTACAGCCAACATTGTCGGCGGTCGTCCGGTCCTGTCGACGCAGGAAGGCCGGCTTACGCTGGTGCGCCAGGTGTTCACAGAGAACCAGCCATCGCGCGTGCAGGTCATCGCATATCGCATCCGCGACGGTGTGCTGACACGGCGCGAATCCATCGCCACGCGCGATCTGAGGGAGCTGGATGCCGCATGGACGGCGGCACTGAGCGACTCAGACCAGTCCCAAGCGGTTGTGCTGCATTCAAGCGTCAGCGAGATGGCGATCCGCACATGGGTGGAGGGCGTCGGCTGGCGCACCACGGACAGTCCTGCGCCGCAGGCTGCTCCCGGCGTACGTCCTTCCGCCGAGACCGGGCTCGAAGTCGCACTGCAGCTGCGTGACAGGCCGGCGCGCCTGATCAAACTCTTCCTGCTGGGGGCGGCATGAACGCGCGTTCACTACGGCACCAGCGCGGCGTTGCAGTCATTACCGCACTGTTGCTCACAACGCTGGCCATCACGATTGTCGCCAGCCTCTTCTGGCAGCAACAGGTGCAGGTGCGCTCCATCGAGAACCAGCGGCTGCAATTGCAAAAGCAATGGATCCTGCGCGGCGCACTGGATTGGACGCGGTTGATTCTGCGCGAAGACAAAAAATTCTCCGCGACAGACCATCTTGGCGAACCGTGGGCAGTGCCGCTGGCCGAGACGCGCCTCGACCAATATGTCGAGAATGCCTCCGCGAACGGCGATGTGCCTGATGCTGCATTGTCCGGCGGGATCGTCGATGCGCAAGCGCGCTTCAACCTCAACAACATGTGCTGCGATCCGACAGGCGGGCCGAAGCCTGCCGAGGTTGCGGTCCTTGGGCGGCTTCTCCTGAACGCCCGCCAGAATCCCGCGCTGGCCCAGGCTGCCGGACAACTGATGGCTTCTGCGCAGCGCAAGCAGCCAGAGGGAAGCAACAACGCCACCACGCCGCAGCCCATGACCATTGTCCACGTGGACGACCTGCTCGCCGTGCCGGGTTTCACGCCCGAGATACTGGCGAGTATCAAGGACTTTCTGGTTGTGCTGCCGGGTTCGACGGCGATCAATGTTAATACGGCTCCGGCCGAAGTACTTGCTGCAAGAATTGATACACTGTCACTTTCCGATGCCGCAGCAATCGTTGCCGCAAGGGAAAACGCATGGTTTCGCAACCATGGCGAGTTCACGCAACGCTTGCAGGCACAGGGCAAGCTGCTGGGTTCCGGCACCGGGATGGTGGATGTCAAGACCAGCTTCTTCCTGATCAACGGCAACGTGCGCCTGAACCGCGCAGGGATGCAAATGCAGGCACTGATCGACCGTAGTGCCGGCAATCCGAAGGTCCTCTGGATCCGCGAAGACTAATAAGAAAGAACGAGACATCTTGAGCACACTGTACATCCGCCTGCCATCACACACCGCCGCCGAAGAGCTGCAACCCGGCATGCCGCTGTACTGCGAGTTTGCTTCGGTCGCGACGCGAGGCACGATCGAGCGCGAAGGCGTTGCAGCACTGTCCGAATTGTCGGAGCCCGTCAAGCGCGCACAACGCGTGGTGCTGCTGCTTGCCGCAAGCGACGTGACGCTGCTGCGTGTAAAAGTCCCGCCGATGTCTGCCGCACGTCTGAAAGCCGCGTTGCCGAACCTGGTTGAAGACCAGTTGATGAGCGATCCGGCTGATTGCGTCGTGGTGGCAGGCGAGTCGCGCGATGACTTGCGCACCGTCGGTGTAGTGGCGCGCGGCTGGCTGGAAATCCTGCACAGGACATTGCAGGCGCTCGGTGCGCGTCACGTTGCCGCCTTGCCTGCGCAGTTGTGCCTGCCGTACCAGCCGGATACCGTGAGTGCTGCGACAACCGAGCAGGGTTCGGACGTGTCCGTCGCCATTCGCTTGTCCGAGCAGGACGGCATCGGCCTGTCAATCCTGCCGGACCAGCCCGAGTCTGCCGCGTTCGAAGTGATGCAGTCGATCGGCGCGCTCGCACCGCAAGGGCGGATCGACCTCTATGTGCCGCCGACACGACTGCGAGACTATGAGGAGTCGCTGCACGTCGCGCCCGCACTGAACGAGCGCATCGCCCTGCATGCCGACAGCTGGCAGCGCTGGATCGAAGGGGCGGATCGTGTCACGCTCGACCTCATGAGCGGAATCGGTGCAGCAGGTCCGAAATTCGACTGGCGCCCGTGGCGCTGGCCGCTGATTCTTGCTGCAGCAGTGGCGGCGGTCCATATCATTGCACTGAATGTCGATTGGCTTCGGCTCAAGCGGGAAGCGGAGGCGCTACGCAACGGCATGGTGCAAAGCTACCGTGCGGCGTTTCCGAAAGAGACCGTGATCGTCGATCCTCTCGCACAGTTGCGCCAGAAAATGGCGGCAGCCCGTCGCGATTCAGGCCAGCTTGCGCCCGACGATTTCCTGGCGCTTTCGGCGGCGTTCTCCGAAGCGTGGGCTGCAAGCGGACAGGGCTCCGCGCCGGTCGCTTCCCTGGAATACCGGGATCGCGCTCTGACCGTCAAGCTCAAGCCGGGCAGCAACGCTTCCGTGGAGCGGCTCGAAAGTGCGCTGGCGACACGTAACTTATCCATTTCACAGCCAAGCGCCGGCGTATGGCAAATCAGGAGCGCCAAGTGAACGCAAACGCATTGAAGCAATCCGTGGCTGCATTCTGGAGCGAGCGCAACAAGCGCGAACAAAACATGCTGCTCGCCGCGGCGGTCGTCATCGTATTGGGCCTGCTGTATGTGCTGTTGATCGACCCGGCGCTTAGCGGCCGCGAGAGTTTGCAAAAGCAATTGCCGGCATTGCGCCAGCAGGCCGCGCAGGTACAGGCAATGGCAAAGGAGGCAGCCGCCCTCGGCAGCAAGACGGCTTCCCCGCCGGCGCCGATGACGCGCGAAACCATCGAGTCGTCGCTGACACGCCGCGGGCTGAAATCGCAAAGTCTTTCCGTGACCGGGGACCAGGCCCGCGTTCAACTAAGCGGCGTGTCGTTTGCGGATACGGTCCAGTGGCTTGATGAAATGAACAAGACGGCGCGGATATCGGTGGTCGAGGCGACGATCAATGCGCAGGAGCAAGCCGGCATGGTGAACGCGACCTTGGCGCTGCGCCAGCAGGGAAGCGAACAGCGATGATGCGCGTTGCCATCGGGTGGAGGGCGAAGTGCGGCGCGTGATCCTGTGGGGTCTGGCGGCAGTCGTCAGCGTGGCGCTGACGGTGTTGGCATTTTGTCCTGCGGCCTGGATGGCTGCCGTGGTCGAATCGCAGACCGGCGGCCGCCTGACCCTGGGCGATGCGCAGGGAACCTTGTGGAACGGTTCCGCGTTCATCGGCGGTGCGCCCAGTGGTGCCGATCCGGTAACGCCACTGTTGCCGGGCCGGTTCGAGTGGCAACTGTCGCCGCTGGTGCTTCTGGGCCAAGTCGACGCCACGGTGAAGAATGACCAAGCACTGTCGCAGCCGGTCACGATTACCGGCAGCTGGTATCAGTGGCAGGTGAGCGGTGCCGCCGTGTCGTTGCCGGCGGAGCGGCTCGCGGGCCTGGGCGCTCCACTGAACACGATACAGCCCTCGGGGCAGATGCAGCTGTCCTGGACGCCCCTTCAGATAGTGCGGGAAGGCAACAACGTGGCGATTAACGGAACGGCAACATTGCAAATGGACGACATTGCATCGCGTCTGTCACCGATCAAACCCTTGGGGGCTTACCAATTGATAATGGACTGGCGTGGCCAACAGGCACAAGTTGCGTTGACCACGCTCAAGGGGCCGATGCTGTTGAGTGGTAAAGGGAGGCTCGCTAACGGACGATTGCAGTTTTCCGGGAAGGCAGAAGCAGAAGCAGGGCAGGAAGAACGGCTGGCAAATCTGTTGAATTTGCTGGGACAACGCCGAAGAGAAGGCGACAAAGATGTTATCGCGCTAGAGTTCAAATGAAAAAAAACCAATCAGCAGAAACATTCCAGGACCAGGCCGGATGGCGCCGCTGGGGAGCAACCGCTTTATTGCTGTGTGCAATGACGACAGGGATGCCACCTGCCTATGCACAGGATCCTTCGTCCGACCAGGCAACGCTCAATTTCGTCGGCGCCGACATCGAGTCGGTGATCAAGGCGGTCGGGCATTACACGCGCACTACCTTCATCATCGACCCGCGCGTCAAAGGCACGATCAATCTCGTGTCCGAAAAGCCGGTCAACAAGGCGCAGGCGCTGCAGATGCTCGGTTCCTCGCTGCGGTTGCAAGGTTATGCGATGGTCAAGGCCGACGGCTTCACCAAGGTTGTGCCGGAGGCCGATGCCAAATTGCAGGCAGGCCCGACAAAAGCCTCCGAAGTGCGCGGCGACCAGATCGCGACCCAGATCTTCCGCCTCAATTACGAGTCGGCGAACAACCTGGTGCAGGTGCTGCGCCCGCTCATTTCACCGAACAACACCATCAACGTCAATCCCGGCAATAACAGTCTTGTCATCACCGACTACGCCGACAACCTCAAGCGCATCGGCCGGATCATCGCCGCGCTCGATGCACCGGCGGCCGGCGACATGGATGTGATCCCAATCCGGCATGCAGTTGCGAGCGATATTGCCGTGATGGTGAACCGGCTGATGGAGCAGGGCGGCGGCGCACCGGTTGCCGGCGGAGACTCCGGCCGGGTGACGATGATTGCCGACCCGCGCACCAATTCTGTCATCCTGCGCGCACCATCAATGGCGCGGGCCAATCTTGCAAAATCGCTGGTAGCGAAGCTTGACCAGCCGACTGCCCAGCCAGGCAATGTACACGTCGTGTATTTGCGCAACGCCGATGCGATGCGGCTCGCGCAGACCTTGCGCGCTGTGATTGCATCCGACAGCACTGGCCAGGGTGCGGGAGCCAATATCCAACAGGCGGCAAGTCCCCAGCCAATGACGACGTCTGCGGGACAGCAGGGGCAACAGTTCGGCAATGGACAGCCGCTCACCGCAACGCCTGCCCCCGCCGCGCTACCCTCCGGCGGCCCGGCCGGGTTTATCCAGGCCGACCCGGCAACCAATGCGCTGATCATTACGGCGAGCGAGTCGGTCTATCGCAACTTGCGCACCGTGATCGATCAACTTGATGCACGGCGTGCCCAGGTGTATGTGGAATCGCTGATCGTGGAAGTGAGCGCGGACCGCGCAGCGGAATTCGGCATTCAATGGGCGGGCCTGTCGGGAAGTGATACGAGCAAGTACCGCATCGGCGGTGCAACCGGCTTCACCACGCCGGGTGGCGGCAACAATCTGATCAGCCAGGCGATTGCATCGAGGACGCCAAATGGCAACTTGCTGCCACCGGGAAATGGCCTGAACCTCGGAATATTTCGGCAGGTCGACGGCCACTTGACGCTCGGGGCGCTGGCACGCGCGCTGGAATCCGAAGGAAACGCCAACATCCTGTCGGCGCCTAATCTGATCACGCTCGACAACGAGGAAGCGCGCATCATCGTCGGCCAGAACGTGCCTTTTGTCACCGGCCAGTTCACGACGGCGTCGTCGGGCGGTTCTGCAGGCGTGAATCCCTTCCAGACGATCGAGCGCAAGGACGTCGGCCTGTCGCTGCGTGTGCGCCCGCAGGTCTCGGAAGGCGGCACGGTGAAGATGGCGATTTACCAGGAAACCTCGAATGTGCAGCCGACGACCAATGCGTCGGACATCATTACGAATAAACGCTCGATCGAGACGAACGTTTTGGTAGACGATGGTCAAATCATCGTACTGGGCGGCTTGATCGAGGACAGAACGACGGATGGTGAAGAAAAGGTTCCGCTGCTGGGCGACATCCCGGTGGTCGGCAACCTGTTCAAGTACCGTAACCGTAGCGGCAACAAGACCAATCTCATGGTATTCCTGCGCCCGACCGTCATCCGCACGGCTGAACAGAGCGTCAATGTGGTGAATGACCGCTATGACTACATCCGCGGCATCCAGATGAATGCTCGGCCGGAACATGTGCCGATGCTGCCGGATATGGATTCCCCGTTGCTCCCGGCGCTGCAGGATGGCCGCCCGATTGAGGGACCGTTATTGCTGGATGCTCGTCCAACTGGCGGCGGCGTTGCCCAACCCATTCCGCCCGTGATGGTGCCGACACCTACACCGGTTCCCACGCCGGTGCCCGTCGTGCCGCCCGCCCCCGCGCCGGAAACGAACCAGAGTAGATAGCAATGAGTACCACCATGACCGACGCCCTGTTGCCGTACACCTTCGCCCGAGACCACACAGTGCTGGCGCGGCGCAGCGAGGCGATCAACAATGCCGTCGAGGTATGGGTGTCGGAAGCCACAGCCCCGTCGGCGATTGCCGAAGTCAGTCGCCGCTTCGGACGAGTGAAGCTGAAGTCGCTGCCGCGCGAAGACCTCGAAGCCGCCATCGCCAAGGCCTATGCCGGCTCCGGCGGCGATGCGGCCCAAGTCGTCGGCGAAGTCGAGTCCGATCTTGATCTGGCGAAGCTGATGCTCGATATGCCGGCCATCGAGGACCTGCTCGAGTCTGCGGACGATGCGCCGGTCATTCGCATGATCAATGCACTGCTGACACAAGCGGTGCGCGAAGAGGCATCGGATGTTCATATCGAACCGTTCGAGCAGGTGTCGGTTGTGCGCTTTCGCATCGACGGCGCCCTGCGCGACATCGTGCGACCGAAAAAGGCGATCCATGCTTCGCTGATCTCGCGGATCAAGATCATGGCGCAACTGGATATCGCAGAGAAACGCCTGCCGCAGGACGGACGCATTGCGTTGCGCATCGGCGGCAAGCCGGTCGATGTCCGTGTTTCCACATTGCCGACGGGTCATGGCGAGCGCGCCGTGCTGCGTCTGCTCGACAAGGAAGGCGGCCGGATGGACCTGAACCATCTCGGCATGGCACCCGATACGCAGAAGCAATTTGCCGAACTGATCAGCCAGCCGCACGGCATCGTACTGGTCACTGGGCCAACCGGTTCCGGTAAGACCACGACGCTTTACGCAGCGCTGACACAGCTGAACGCGCCGGACACCAACATCCTGACGGTTGAAGACCCGATCGAATACGAGCTGCAGGGTGTCGGTCAGACGCAGGTCAACCCGCGCATCGACATGACCTTTGCAAAGGCATTGCGGGCGATTCTGCGGCAAGACCCGGACGTCATCATGATCGGCGAGATCCGCGACCTGGAAACCGCGCAGATTGCGGTACAGGCCTCGCTCACCGGCCACCTCGTGCTGGCAACACTGCATACCAATGATTCTGCTGCGGCAATCACGCGCTTGCTGGACATGGGCATCGAACCCTTCCTGCTGTCTTCATCTCTGCTTGGCGTTGTCGCGCAGCGGCTCGTGCGCAAGCTGTGCCCGGTGTGCAAGCAGAACGACGGGCAGCAATGGCATGCGGTCGGCTGCGACAAATGCGGGCAGACCGGTTATCAGGGACGCGTCGGTATTTACGAGCTGCTCAAGACCACGCCTGAAATCAATGCCCAGATCCATGATCGTGCATCGGAAGCAGAAATCCGCGCGGTCGCCCAGCGCAACGGCATGCGAACCATGCGTGAAGATGGTGAGCGCTGGATCGCGGAAGGCATCACGACGCCGGCCGAGCTGTTGCGGGTTGCGAAAGAGTGAGGACAGGGTAAGCGATGCCGGCTTTTCGTTATGAAGCAGTTGACGCTGTCGGCGCCACCAAGAAGGGTGTCGTCAACGCGGACAGCGCACGTGCTGCGCGCTCGGACCTGCGCGCGCAAGGCCTCGTGCCTATCGTGGTCGATGCGATCAGCGCACAGGTCGATGAACTCGGCCAGGCAAAACGGCACGCCTTCGGCGACAAATTGTCGACCACGGAACTGGCCTTGTTCACGCGTCAGCTCGCAAGCCTGCTCGAGGCAAGCCTGCCTTTGGAACAGGCGTTTACCGCATTGCTGGAGCAGGCAGAACGGCCTTATGTGCGCGACCTCGTCGCATCGATCCGCTCCGAGCTGATGGGCGGCTCGTCCTTGTCGGATGCGCTTGCGCGCCATCCGCGCGACTTTGCCGACATCTACCGTGCACTGGTTGCGTCAGGCGAGCAGATCGGTCAGTTGTCGCGCGTCCTGTCGCGGCTGGCGGACTATATCGAGCGCCGCAACGCACTGGTACAAAAGGTTCGCCTTGCGTTCACCTATCCGGCGATCGTCACGGTCGTTGCGTTTGCCATCGTGATTTTCCTGCTGGCCTACGTCGTCCCGCAGATCGTGTCGGTGTTTGCAAACACCAAGCAGAAGCTGCCGTTACTGACAGTCATCATGCTCGCGATCTCCGACTTCGTTCGCAGTTATGGCTGGATCGTCTTCCTGGCGCTGGTTGCTGCCTTCCTGGCATGGCGCACCGCACTGAAAAACCCGGACATCAAGTACCGCTGGCATCGCTGGCTGTTGACGGCACCGTTGTACGGCAAATTCGAGCGCAGCCTGAATACCGCGCGCTTTGCCAGCACGCTGGCAATTACGACAGGATCCGGCGTGCCGATCCTGCGCGCGCTGCAGACAAGCCGGGACACGCTATCGAATGTCGCCATGCGCGAGCAGGTCGAAGATGCAACCGCCAGCGTGCGCGAGGGTGTCAGCTTGGCGCGTGCCTTGTCGGCCCATAAGCATTTTCCGCCGATGCTCATCCACATGATCCGCGCCGGCGAAGTGACGGGTGAGTTGCCCGCGATGCTGGAACGTGCATCGAATGCGCAGGAGCAGGATCTGGAACGGCGCGCGATGACGATTGCCGGCTTGCTGGAACCGGCGCTGATTCTGGTCATGGGAGTCGTGGTGTTGCTGATCGTGCTTGCCGTCCTGATGCCGATCATCGAAATCAACCAGCTGGTGCGGTAAGAAATGGAGACGGTAATGACGGGCAGGTTTCGTTTTACCGCTGTCGATTCAATTCGCGTGATGCGCTGCGATGCATGGTGCACCACTGCTAGGGAGAAATGCAGAACATGAAGCGCTTGCCGTTGGTTGCGAGTTTCGTGCTGTTCATTGCGCTGTGCGCCTCCGTGGCGTACTGGGCAATGCAGTTGTTTAAGCCACCGCTGCGCCCTGTCGCTGCGCCACCTCAGGCAGCACAGGCCGAGATACGGCCGGACGCCGCAGCCAGCTTGTTTGGCGGAAGTGCACAGAAGGCGGCCGTCGCCAGCAACTATCAATTGAAAGGAATTATCTTTTCTGGCAGCCCGCGTAACAGCGTTGCAATCCTGAGTGCCGATGGCAAGCCGGCGCAAGCGGTGCGGGTCGATATGGAAGTGGCTCCCGGCGTGATCGTCAAGGAGGTGCACCCGGAATATGTGCTGTTGTCGGACAATGGCGCCACCAAGCGCGTGGAATTGCCCGAGAACGCGAAAGGGCAGGTCGAATTGGCGAACCTGGCACCTGTTCCTGTACAGCCAACCGCAATGCCGCCCGGCACAACCACTCCGCAGCCGAGTCAACAAATTCCTTCGCGTGCCCAGGCCGCTGCGACCGCGCCACCAGGTGGTGTCGCACCTGGCGTGACGGCGCCGGCAACCGCAGTGCCGGGACAACCGCCTTTACCCGCTACGCCGCCGACATCCTCGTCGAGTGGATCTCCAATACCATCCGGCGTCGTACCTTCCGTTCAACTTCCGCCTACCGCGCCGCCGACGGTCGTTGTCAGCCCGCCACCAAGCGCACCGCAGACGTCATCGACCACGGCACCGCCGGCTGGTGCCGCCAACGCTGGCGCGGCACGCACTGCTCCACCGGCGACTTCTATTGCGCCGGCTACTCCTGCCCCTGCACCGATGGCTCCTGCTGCGCCCCCCGGCATACCGCCACGGCCATCGTCTCCGGATACGGCGCCATTGATAAGCCGCTAGGGTCTTCAGGACGTCGAAAGCGTTCTACTGCTTACAGGGCACGTAGTTTGAACCACGCAAAAAAGTGGAAAAAGGAGCGGAAAGCTTGCTGTCTCCCTGCGAGAGCGTGTGAGAACGCCTTGGCGAGACAGGCGAGAAGGGGGCTGCAGTGTACGGTCCAACGATGACACCGCCCGCAACCACTACTTGTCCTCGGATTCGCCGAGCACCTTCTTGAGTAGCCGCTCTTGCAGCTGACGCTCTGTCGAAGCGGTTTTGCGATGGGAGCCAGCCGCGCGCTGTTTGGCGGCAAGCGCGATGGGATTGCGCGCTTTCAGCGGTTTCTGCGACGGCTCGACACGGATGGTCATTTTCTGCCGTTTGGCGAGGGCCTTGTTTGCCATGACAATCGATCCGGCGCGCAGCCTCGTGCGAGGTGCGCGCCATTCAGGTTGCAGCGTTACAGCACGTAACGGGAGAGGTCTTCGTTGACGGCCAGTGCGCCGAGTTTGTCGTCAACGTAGGCCGCGTCGATCGCAATCGTCCGGCCTGACACTTCGCTTGCAGTGAACGATACTTCCTCCAGCAGCTTTTCCATCACCGTATACAGGCGGCGTGCGCCAATGTTTTCGGTCTTCTCATTCACCGAGAATGCGATTTCGGCCATGCGCTGGATGCCTTCCTTGGTGAACTCGACCTTCACCCCTTCGGTCGCGAGCAGCGCTTCGTACTGGCGTGTCAGGCAGGCGTCGGTGCTGGTCAGGATGCGCTCGAAATCGGCGATCGACAACGACTCGAGTTCGACTCGGATCGGAAAGCGCCCCTGCAATTCAGGGATCAAATCGGACGGCTTGGCCAAGTGGAAGGCGCCGGACGCGATGAACAGGATGTGGTCGGTCTTGATCATGCCGTACTTGGTATTGACCGTCGTACCTTCCACCAGCGGCAGCAGGTCGCGTTGCACGCCGGCGCGCGACACATCGGCGCCGCCGGTTTCGGACCGGCTCGCGATCTTGTCGATCTCGTCGAGGAATACGATGCCGTTCTGTTCGACATTCGCGATCGCCTTCTGCTTGAGTTCGTCGTCGTTGACCAGCTTGGCGGCTTCTTCCTCGACCAGCAGCTTCATCGCTTCCTTGATCTTCATCTTGCGCTTCTTCTTGCGCGCTGCCCCGAGTCCCGAGAACATCGACTTGATCTGCTCGGTCATTTCTTCCATGCCGGGCGGCGCCATGATTTCCATGTGCGGGCCGGTCTCGGCGACTTCGATCTCGACTTCCCGGTCGTCCAGCGCGCCCTCGCGCAGGCGCTTGCGGAAAGTCTGGCGTGTTGCATTGCCGGCTTGCGCGTCGCTTTCGGAGGTGGCGTTAGGTGTCGCGCTGAAGCCGAAATCCCGGGCCGGCGGCAGCAGGATATCGAGCACGCGGTCTTCCGCTGCGTCCTCGGCGCGGGCGCGCACCTTGCGCATTTCGGATTCGCGCGTCTGCTTGATGCCGATATCGATCAGGTCGCGGATGATGGTATCCACGTCACGGCCGACATAGCCCACCTCGGTGAACTTGGTCGCTTCGATCTTGATGAACGGCGCATCGGCCAGCTTGGCGAGGCGGCGCGCGATCTCGGTTTTGCCGACACCGGTCGGGCCGATCATCAGGATGTTCTTTGGCGTGATCTCATGGCGCAGCGGTTCTGCGACCTGCTGGCGGCGCCAGCGGTTGCGCAGTGCAATGGCGACGGCGCGCTTGGCGCGGCCTTGGCCGACCACATGCTTGTCCAGTTCGGAAACGATCTCTTGAGGGGTCATGTTCATGATGATGTGCGCGAAGCGATCGCGTTAGTCCAGGGTTTCGATGGTGTGCGACAGGTTGGTGTAGATGCAGAGCTCGCCGGCGATGGTGAGCGCCTTCTTCACGATCTCGACCGGAGGCAGGTCCGTGTTTTCCTGCAAGGCTTTTGCTGCGGACTGGGCATAGACGCCGCCGGAGCCGATCGCGCCAATTCCCGATTCCGGCTCCAGCACGTCGCCGTTGCCGGTGATGATCAGCGTCGCTTCACGGTCTGCAACCAGCAGCATCGCTTCCAGGCGGCGCAGGATGCGGTCGGTTCGCCAGTCCTTCGCCAGCTCCACTGAGGCGCGCATCAGGTTGCCCTGATGCTTTTCCAGCTTGGCCTCGAAACGTTCGATCAGGGTGAATGCATCGGCTGTGCCGCCGGCAAATCCTGCCAGCACCTTGCCTTGATACAGCTTGCGCACCTTGCGCGCGCTGCCTTTCATGACAACGTTGCCCAAGGTCACCTGGCCGTCACCGCCCAAGGCAACGACATTGCCGCGGCGTACTGACAGGATGGTTGTACCGTGAAATTGTTCCATGCTGGCCTCTGAAGTGAAAACATTCAATCCAGATAGGGGCAGGCCGCGGGATTACAAGTAGTGTAGACGGCAGATTTCGATCTGCCGGCAAGGAAGTGAAGCGAGAGAAAGCGTCAGGTCTTGCGCGGATGAATGGCCAGGATATCCGCAAGGCCCATCATGATGAAGAGTTCCGCGACCAGATGGTTGACCTGATGGAATTCGATCTGCTTGCCGCTGACGCAGAACGGCGTCAGTCCGGACAACAACCGGCCGGCAGCATTGAAGTCGACACGGACCAGTTGCGAGCAATCCACGATCGCAGGAGTATGTTCGTCGGAATAGGCTGCGATGGCGACAATCAGGTCGTCGATGCGTCCTTCGATCTTGACCGGCATCATGAACGCTTCCTGCGGCTCGTTCTGGACCGGCGCCTCGGCGGCTGCGGTCGTCACCTTGTTTTTCGGCGCAACGAATGCTGGCGGCGACACTTCGAAGGTCACGCAGTAATCGATGCTGGTTTCCTCGAACTCTTTCTCGCGATTCAGCAGGCGCAGGATTTCCAGCAGCAGCAGCCAAGCGTCTTCCGTGTCGTCACGGCGGCCGACTTCCAGGATCGCGCGGATCTTGTCCGCCAGTTCCGGTGCGCCGACGAGGATCAGGTCGTGGCCGGATTTCTGCAGTTTCTTCAGTTCGGTGTGCAACAGGCTGCAACCGGCGGGGTGAACTTCGGTCACTTTGGCGAATTCAAGCCGCAGCGTGCGATAGCTCTCGGCGAGCTTTTGCATGCGCTCGACCAGCTTCTGGCTGCTGGCATCGAGCTTGCCGGTGAAGGGCACCATCGGCGTTGTCGATGGTTTTGCCTGCGCGCTTTGCGCTGCACTCTGCTCGGACTCGCGCCATGCCGGTGGCGAGCTTTCGAACTTGCTGGCGTAGGCGACCGCAAGATTTTCGAAGGCCTGCCGCTTCTCGCCAATCTGGTACAGGTCGAACAGCATCCACCATGCGCGGGAGGTGACGAGGCCAAGGTTGTCTTCCGCAACTGCTGCCGCGAGCATCGCCTCTGCCACTTCCGTCTGGCCGTTGGCGTACATGACTGCCGCTTCTTCAATGACGGCTGCCGCTTCGGAGGCGGGGAGCGCCATGTCGTTGATGGTGCTCTGGCCACCCAGCAGGAATTCGGTGGTGTTGCCCATTTCCGGTGCCAGCGTCTGCGGCTCCTGGGGGGCTGGCGCTGGTTGAGCGGGTTTTGCGGCCTCGGCACGGGGTTTTGCAGAGGCGGTTGACGATGTGGGGGGCGCAGCGGGACGCGCCTTGGGTGCCGCTGCAGGCACGGTATTCGCGCGTAATCCGTTATTGCCAGGTTGTGTCGTCACGGTGAATTCGGACGACATTTCAGATTCGATGGCATCGATCTTCATTGCCGTCGCACGCGCGGCCTGTGCATCACGCTTCGCGGGCTGGGGACGGACGCTGCTCTTGCTCGATTCCTGTCGTGACGTACTACTCGACGTGCTCGACGGGCGTTTTGCACGAGAAGCGTCCTTGTCGACCGTATCTTCCTGCGGCTTTTTGCCGAAAAGCGAAAAAATCCCCACGTTGCCCCTGACTTGAGTATTGCCATCCCCCTTTGCCGATGGTCTGGCGGAAGGGAAAAAATCTAGTCCCTTAAAGGTAACACGATTCACGTGCAGACTTGTCATTACAACGGCACAGGAAGTGTTTGTCAAACCTTGTCGATTCGTTATCTTCCTCAGAAAGTTGTCCGTACGCCAAGCACGAAATTCCTGCCAGGCTGCGGTGCCACACTGCGCAGAACGGAGGTTGAGAGACGTACGTCTTCATCGAGCAGGTTCTTCACGAGCGCAAACCAGGTCCATTGCGTATCGCTGCTGCGTGTCGTGAAAGAGACATGTGCATCGATGAGCGTGTATGCCGGCGTCGCAAAAGTTTCGAAACTGGCAAGCCGATCCTGGCGCCGCGCATGGACGGCAGAGAGGCCGCTGCGCCATCCACCTTGCCGATAGCCCGCTTCAACGCCGAAACGCGTTGCCGGCTGCAGGGGCAGGTTGCTGCCATCCTCGAGCGTGCCGCGGGAGGTGTCGGCAAACGTCCGGAGCGATAAACCTTCACCGCGCAGGTTGTAACTTGCTTCCGCCTCTGCGCCGCGGATCTTTGCTCTCGCCTGAGACCAGAAGCGCCGGATGAATTCGCCGGCCGGATCATCGTTGCCAGCCTCGTCGACAGCACTGCCGTCGGCACGTCCATAAACGAAGTGGCGCACGCGGTTTTCGAACAGGTTCGCTTTCCAGCGCAGTTTTCCGGCGGTTTTCTGCAGTGTCAGTTCGATGTTGCGAGAGGTTTCCTTTTTCAGCGTCGGGTCGCCGATGTCGAACGTCGCGGTCGCTTCGTGCGGGCCATTGGCATACAACTCTTCAATGGCCGGCGCCCGTTGTGCGGACGAGAACGTCGCGCCCAAGCCGTAGCCGGGTACAAAAGACCACAAACCGCCGACCGAATAGGAATTCAGGCTGAAATCCCGGTTGGGCAAGCTGTCATCGTCCGGACGGCGGCGGACCGACTCGGTGCGCACGCCTGCACTGGCGCGTATCGGGCCGAAATCGCGCTGCTCTACCAGGAAGGCCGCCGCCGACGAGGACTTCGTGACCGGCACTGCATCAGGCCTTCCAGTTTCCGCGGAAAGGGCGGAGAACCTGCTGTGCTCGGTTTGCACGCCGAATGTACCCTCCCAGTCGGCGATCGACTGGTGGGTAATTTCCGCGCGTGTCTCCAGCGCTTTGTTCTTGAACCTCATCGCGGGCGTGCCGTCTGCCTCGTTCTCCGTATGGCGGTAATCCGTATTGCCGAGCCTGAAACGGAACGATTCGACTCCTGAGAATGGCCGCTTGACGAGACCATCCACATCGGCCCGTACCTGCGACTGCTCGATGAAGGCTTGCTCTTCTGTCGGGATGCCATACCGGTTGTCCATATTGCCTACCGAGGCGCCGATATGTCCCCAGTCGGCAATATGCGCTGCGCCAAAGCCGAGATTGCGCGCCCGTGCGAACGATGATGGCAGCCGGCCGGAGGCCGAATCCGGGTCATGCCGCGTCGCGTAACCGGGAATCTTGTAGTTGTCGGCGTTGCGCGCATTACCGTCAACATGCAGGGCGAGACCGCCGGCGTTGCCGTCGGCGGAGAAAGCCAGGCTTCGCTCCCTGTCCGCGGTGCCGAGACGAAGTTCTGTCTCTCCCGTTGCGTGCGGTACGACTGACGTCGGGATACGCTCATTGACGATGTTGATCAATCCTCCGATGGCGCCCGAACCGTACAGCAGTGAGGCTGGCCCGCGCAGTACCTCGATCTGGCGCGCGGTTGCAGCCTCGGTTGCGACCGCGTGGTCGTTGGAAAGTGCGGAGAGGTCGGACACGGCCATGCCGTCCTGCAGAATTTTGACGCGCGGTCCTTCCAGACCGCGGATGACAGGGCGCGAAGCGCCAGCGCCAAAGCTGGACGCCGATACGCCCAGCTCATGCGACAGCGTCTCGCCCAGTGACGAGCCAAGTTTGTTGCGCAGCTCTTCGCCAGCGAGAACCTTGGCCGGGGTCAGGATCTGCATCGTTTCTTCGCTGTTGAAGGGAGTCGCCGTGACGACCACGGCAGGAAGGGTCTTTTCCTCGGTTTGGGCGTGGACGGCAATTGAGGTTGATGCGAGCGCACACAGTACGGCGCTCGTCATGAATGGATTGTGATTGGCCATGACGATTCCTGAATAAAAGAGAATGCGGTGCAAGCCTCGTCGCGATTGCGACAGGATTTGCACGATGTGTTTAACCGGCGCAATGCCGGGCAAGCAATGGAATGCGTCAGGCGCGTGGTGGAGCGCGCGGGCAGAACGGACGGGACGGTGGCGCGTCCCAGGAGGAAAATGCCGCCCATAAGGCGAGGACTTCAGTGCTGGCAAGCAGCGGTGCGATAAAGTGCGGAAGAGTGATGGCATCGGCTACCGCTGCCGCGTCGAATGCGACGCAGGAGTGGCGCGATTCGGTGTCGCCTAAACCTTCGGCCTCCACCGGGCCGATATATACATGCTCCTGCTGCCAGGTTGCGTGGTCGATCCTGTGAGCAAAGCCGGACCATTGCGCGAACAGCAACGCCATCGCCAGCAGCATGGCGATGAAAGATCGATATCGTGCGATGTGGCGCGCAGCAGGCATCAAGAACTCATTTTGCCGATACAGGAACGGCATCTGTCAGGCGGTAGTACAGTCCCATCGGATCATCTCTCAGAATGCTCATCTTGCCGCTGACCACGACCGGCTCGAATGTGTACTTGACCGGTGCTTTAGACTTGACCTCGACCACACCTTCCGGCCCAGCAGGAAGGCAGAAGTTGCAGCTCTGCGGCATGAGCGACAGCAGGAAGTGCTTCTGCTTCTCGCCCGGCTCCAGCGGCATCATAAAGCCTTGCACCTTGACCTCCTTGCCATTCAAGGCGCTGATCTCCTTGGAGAACTCCGGAAGTATGCGGTCCTTGGTCTTGATCTGCTTGACGTTCGCCAGCGTGTCCCACGAGACGACTCCCTTGATTTCAGGCAGTGTTTGCATCATTGGCGGAGGGGAATTCGGTGGTGGAACATGCTCACTAGGTGCAACCTGTGCGGGCGGAGCCTTTGGTGCAGAAAAAGCCAGCGCAGGTGCAGCTAGCAGGGCGAAAAGCAGGGGGCGCAGAAAGGCGGGCATGAGCTTTTTGTGAAGGGGCTTGAACAATTGATGCATTGAGCGTTGTGCCGGGAGCGATGTGGTCAGTGCTTGTGCTTCATGCCGCAGAGTTTGCCAATCGCCAGCCCTTTGCATGTCTTTGCCAATTCGGCATGGCAGGCTTCTTCGCCCCGGCCGGAGGCGAGGCACTCGGCGGCGGCCTGGTGCGCAACGGCGATTGTCTTGTGCTGGTCGATAATGGCCTTCAGATGTTCCTGGTCTTCCTTGGCCTGGGCGGTGACGGCTGCCGCCGCGAGCAGGATACTGATCAAGAATTTCATGCGGTTTTCCTTGTTGTAATCAATGCGCAAGCGTGGCTGCAATGTCGGTGCGATAGGCCCGCAGCGCCGGCAGTAGCGCCGCCGCAAAGCCGACGCCGACCGCGACGGCGGCAAGCCATGCTTCTTCAGGCACGACCACAAAACCGGAAAGTGCGAGGTTCTGGTCGCTTGCCAATAGTCAACCAAGGAGCTCGAGTGCCGCATGCCCGGTTAACCAGCCGATCGCTGCTCCAGTCAGCGAGAGCAACATGCCTTCGACCAGCAACAGCCGCAACAACTTTGCCGGCGGGGCGCCGAGTGCGCGCAGGATGGCAAGATCCGTCTTGCGTTCCTCCAGCGCGTTGTAGAGTGCAGCGAACATCGACAGGGCTGCCGATAGCAGCATGATGCCGGCAATGCCGCGCAGGACGTCGACGCCAACACCGAGCATGCGGAACAGCTTGGCGGATTCAAAAGCAGGCTGCGCCGCCTGCAGTTCGCCCTGGCTGTTGATGGCGCGCGGCAGCATCACAGCAGCCAGTGGCGACGCATATTGCGCCAGCAGTGCGGTCAGCTCGCGTTCTTCATCCATCGCCGCCTTTTCTTCCTCGTCATCGACATCGATCCCATGGGCAATTTCGTGTACCCGCCACACGGATTCGACCGAAGTCAGCACGAGGCGGTCAAGCACGGTGCCTGTCGGCTTCAGAATCCCGACCACTGTAAAGGGCGCATCCCCGTGCCTGTCGCCACCGCCACGTGTGAGTCCATGCGAACCGGTAAATGAGGCATCGATCCGGGCACCTGTCTTTTTCGCTGCTTCTGCGCCAAACACGGCCTGCAACGGCGCATCGAACATTCTTCCCTGTGCAAGCGTGCCGCCGTAATGCGCAATGTAGTCCGGTGTCGTGCCGACGATACGAAAACCGCTGTAGCTGTCACCCAGGGCCAGTGGGATGACCTTCTTGACCATGCGGTTCTGGGCAATCTGTGCCTGCGCCGCCAGCGGGATATTCCCGGTCGGGATATCGATGTGATAGACGGAAGACAGGATCAGCTGCAGTGGCGAGCCCTTCGCACCCACCACAAGGTCAATCCCGCGCGCATCGCGCAGCGCCTTGTCTTCAATCTGCCGGGAGGCGGACAGGACGAAAGTCATCATGGCGATACCGACGCCCATCAATAGCAGGTTGATGGAGGTGGACAGGGGCTTGTGCAGCAGCGATCTGAGCGCAAGGGTGAAGGCGTTCATTCGCGTCATGCCAGCTCCTTCGCTGGGGCACTCAGGCGCAGGAGTTTCGCAGCCGGAAGCGCTGCCATAACACGTGCATCGTGAGTTGCGATGACAAGCGATGCCCCGCTTGCCGACGCTTGGGATGCAAGCAGGTTGATTGCAGCGGCGCACGCAGAGTCGTCGAGGTTCGCAGTCGGTTCGTCGGCCAGCAGCAGCATCGGATGATTGGACAGGGCGCGTGCAATGGCAACGCGCTGCTGCTGACCTTGGCTGAGTTGATGCGGCTTTCTACCGGCCTCATCGGACAGTCCCAGTGCTTCAAGCAGTGCATCGGCACGTGCAACATCAGCGTGTCCCCCGTTGGCATAGGCTGACAACAGCAGGTTTTCGCGAACCGACAGGCTTGGCACCAGTGCCAGTCGTTGCGGCAGGAAGCCGACGGTCTTGCCGCGCCACGCATCTGCCGCACGTGCGGACAGGGACGCGACATCGGTGCCGGCGACAATCAATGTCCCTTGCTGTGGCGTGAGGATCCCGGCAAGAAGGTGCAGCAGCGTGGACTTGCCGCAGCCTGACGGGCCGAGAATGATCGCGTGTTGCCCCTTGGCGAGCGAAAACGCCTGTACCGACAGCTGCGGTGAGGTCGCAGAAGGATAGCGGTAGCGGAGGTCGGATATTTGCAACATGGTTGCATTATAGCGTGGCGGCTGCGTCGCCATCCCACTCGAATGCAAGTCATGGCGACGGAACCGATGACCGGGAGGTCAGTCAAGCGGGGAGGAATGACCGGCTCGGATAACTGAGCGAGCACAGCCGAGAGGGAAAAAACCGGACACACAAAAGCAAACAAGCGCAGGGTGCAGGCACCGTGCGCTTGTAGATTGGGCCAAGGCCCGTCCGGATTGTGTCGACCTTAGTCGCCGTACAGCTTCTGCTTGAGCTCGCGGCGTTGCTGCGCTTCCAAAGATAGCGTCGCTGTCGGACGTGCCAGGAGGCGCGGGATGCCGATCGGCTCGCCGGTTTCTTCGCACCAGCCGTACTCGCCGGCGTCGATGCTGGCGATCGCTTGCTGCACCTTCTTCAGCAGCTTGCGCTCGCGGTCACGGGTACGCAGCTCGAGCGCATGCTCTTCCTCGATCGTGGCGCGGTCGGCGGGGTCCGGCACCAGCACGGTTTCGCGCAAATGCTCGGTAGTTTCGTCAGCATTCTTCAACAGATCGCGTTCAAGTTGCTGCAAGCGCGCTTTGAAGAAGGCCAATTGAGCCTCGTTCATGTAATCCTTGTCGCTCATCTTGAGAATCTGCTCTTCAGTCAACAAGGTTCCGTCAGCCGGGACGGCGGGGGTCGATTTGGTTGTTTTGGTAGCCACTTCGCTTACTTTCGAAACTTCGGGTTTTTTCATTTTATCTGTTAATCCGTTGCTTGCCTTGTCACTGCTCAGTGAAGTACGGGATATCTCCTTTGAACTTTGACTTGGGGCGGAATTAACAGACGTCTGCTTCGGATCGTTTCCTGCCTTGCTTGTTTTCGAGTCAGCCTTGCTCACTGTGACGACGCGGGACGCTTCAGACGCTGCCTTATTTCCGGTTCCTGTCCTAGTCGTCGTTTTCGTGGTTTTGGCCGCGGAGTTTACACTACTTTTTACCGTCGTTTTGGAGACTTTGGCAATCGGTTTTGCTGCGCTGGCGGCGGTCTTGGAAACGGGTTTGATCGCGCTGCCGACACTCTTCGCCAGCTTGCTCGCCACGGTTTTAAGAATCGATTTCTTGGCCGGTTGGCTGGCGGCTTTCACCTTTGTCGCCGCGGCGGTTTTCGCCGGTACCTTGGTGCTATTCCTGGCCGCTGTGCTCTTGGTGGCGGATCTTGTAACGGTTGCGTTCACGGTGCGTCTCCATTATTTGAACTGCCCGATCACACCAGCTTCAATCGGGCGCCGCGTGGATGTCACCACGCTTTCTGCCAAACGACTACCTCCGCTGCTTGAACTCCAGTAAAACCGGAATAGTTTATACCAAACACTGTTCCAATCCGCGAATAAAAATGTCTTTCGGAAGATTCTTTCCGATAAACACTATTTTGCTTTCGCGTGCTTCGCCTTCGGGCCATTTCGCCCCGATATCAGTGCCCATTGTCTGGTGCACCCCTTGAAAAACGACCTTGCGGTCGGCACCCTGCATCCACAGCACGCCTTTGTAGCGCAGCATGCGCGGGCCGAATGCCTGCACCAGACCGCCGAGGAATTCGTCCAGTTTTGCCGTGTCGAACGGGCGGTCGCTTTTAAACACGAAAGCGGCGATGTCGTCCGAATGGTGCGCTGCATGATGGTTGTGATGTGCGTGGCCGTGCTCGCCGTGATTGCAGTGCGTGCCGCACTCGTGATGCTCGTGCGCGTGCTCTTCTTCCGCGAGAAAGTCGGGGTCGATCTCCAGCTTGTCGTTCAGGTTGAAGCCGCGCAGGTCGAGCACTGCGCTGATCGGGACCTGGCCGAAATCCACCTTGCCGATCGGAGCGCGCGGATTGATGCGCTTGAGCCGCGCCGTTAGCGCCTCGGTATCTTCGCTGCCTGCCAGATCAGTCTTCGATAACAACAGCCTGTCGGCGAAGCCCACTTGCCGCTGCGCCTCTTCGTGTTCGTCCAGCTGCTGCATGCCGTGCTTTGCGTCGACCACGGTGATTACCGCATCGAGCATGTAATGGGTCGCAACTTCGTCGTCCATGAAAAAGGTTTGTGCGACCGGGCCGGGATTGGCCAGTCCGGTGGTTTCGATGACCACATGATCGAACTGCAGTTCGCCCGCATCCCGTTTCTGCGCAAGTGCGCCGAGCGCGAGGATGAGGTCGCCCCGTACCGTGCAGCAGATGCAGCCATTGTTCATCTCGACGATCTGCTCGTTGCTGTCCTGAACCAGGATTTCGTTGTCAATGTTCTCCTGGCCGAATTCGTTTTCGATCACCGCAATCTTGTGGCCATGCGGCTCGCGGAGGATGCGGTTGAGAAGGGTTGTTTTACCGGCGCCGAGAAAGCCGGTCAGTATGGTTGCGGGTACAAGCTTCATATCAATGTGCGCAGTCGGCGCACCATCCTTTGATCGTGAATTCGATGTCGTGGCTCTGGAAACCTTTTCCCAGGCTTTCCTGCAATGCTTCCTGCAGCATGCCGGCGTCGCCGATGCTGTCCAGGCAAAACATCTTGGAGCAGCGCGTACACTTGAAGTGGCCGTGCTGGTGGTGCGGAATGTCGCCGTGGTCCGTGCCGGCGCTGTAGCGGAACACGCGGTCGTCGCCGGCAATCTTGTGCGCAAGGCCTGCGTCGGTCAGGCAATCAAGCGCCCGGTACAGCGTCACGCGGTCCATGTCTGCGAAAGTGTCCTGTACGTCCTGGTGCGTAATCGCACGCCGGGCGCTCAGCAGTGCAGCCAGCACCTTCACGCGTGCGGCCGTGATACGTACCGACGCACCGCGCAGTTGCGCCTCTGCGAGAACCATGGCCGAAGGGGCGGATGGCTGGCGTGGTGCCTGTGGTTTTGCAGCAGCCGGTTTGGCTTTGATGCTCATTGATCTAGTGCAACGAAAAACGTGAGGGGAAAATTATGACGCAATTCTGTCAACAACCCGCGGGAGTTGCTCGTCGTGCAACGAAAAAGCCATCAAGGCTTGTGCAGCATCAAGCCTTTCAGATACTCGCCTTCCGGGAAATTTGTCGTCATCGGATGGTCGACCCCAGCCGACAGGCGCCGCAGGATGCGGGCATCCACCTTCGCATCATTGGCTGCGCCGGCGACGATCTTCTGGAACAGGTCGGCACTGATCGCTCCCGAGCAGGAATAGGTGAACAGCAGCCCGCCCTCACGCAGCAACTGGAAGCCGAGCAGGTTGATGTCCTTGTAGGCACGTGCGGCGCGCTCTACCTGGCCGGGCGAGGAAGCGAACTTCGGCGGATCGAGGACGATCAGGTCAAACGATTTGCCCTGTTCACGCAGGCTGCGCAAGGTCTTGAATACGTCGGCATCCCACCATTCCGCGCGCGCGGCATCGAACCCGTTGAGCGCCATGTTGCGCTGGCCGACGGCGAGCGCCTCGCCGGAAGAGTCGATCGAAATCACGCTCTTTGCACTGCCCTTGAGTGCCGCGAGCGAGAAACCACCGGTATAGCAGAAGCAATTCAGCACATCGCGTCCGGCCGCATGATCCATCACCAGCTTGCGGTTGTCGCGCTGGTCGATGTAAAAGCCGGTCTTGTGGCCGCTCCTGATGTCCACCGCGTAGCGGACGCCGTTTTCAGTCACTAATGTTTCATCGGCGGGCTCCTTGCCGGCGAGCGTGCCGGTTACCACGGGCAGGCCTTCCCGTTCGCGCACCGACGCATCGGAGCGTTCATAGACATTCGGACAGCCGGACTCGGCGATCAGCGCCTGTACGATCGGTACCTTCCATGCTTCGACTCCGGCCGACTGGAACTGGCAGACCAGATGCCCTTCCTTGCCGCCGTACCAGTCCACCACCAGACCGGGGAAACCATCCGCCTCGCCGAAAATGACGCGAATCGCATCGGTGTCGCGCACGGCTGTGGCGCGGTAGGCGAAGGCCTTCTTGATACGGCGCTTGATCAGTGCATGGTCGATCGGCTCGTTCTCGTTGAAGCTCCAGACGCGGGCACGGATTTGCGATGCCGGGCTGAATGCGGCACGCGCCAGAAACTGTCCGGTGGACGATTGCACCAGCGCAGTGGCGCCTGGCTTGTTCTTTTCTTCCGGCTTGCCGTCGATGCGGTCGATGGCCGTCGGGAAGATCCAGGGGTGACGGCGCAGCAGGCTTTTTTCCTTGCCGGGCTTGAGGGTAATGGTGAGCATTTGTAAATCTGATGGTGAACGATGGATGCGCTGGGAGCAGCGCTTACTTTTCAACTTTCTTGGCGCGCGGATGCGCGGCGTCATACACCTGCGCCAGCCGCTGGAAATCCAGCGAGGTGTAGACCTGTGTCGCAGCAATCGATGCATGTCCGAGCATCTCCTGTACCGCGCGCAGGTCGCCTGACGACTGCAGCACATGCGACGCAAAGGAATGCCGCAGCACATGCGGATGCACATTGGCCGGAATGCCGAGCGCCTGTGCGTGGGCCTTCAGGCGTAGCTGCAGCACGCGCGGCGACATGCGGGTGCCGCGCTCGGTCAGGAACAGCGGGTGTGGATCCGCCTTGACCAGCGTGTTGCGCACCGCGAGCCATGCAGCGATCGCCTGCATTGCCGGCTGGCCTACCGGGACCCTGCGCTGCTTGCTGCCCTTGCCGGTGACCGTGACTTCGCATTCATCAAAGTCGATCCAGCCCGCAGATTCGTGGCCGCCTTCCTTCGTGAAGCGTACGTCGAGCGCCGCCAGTTCGGATACCCGCAGGCCGCTGGAGTAGAGCAGTTCGAACATGGCACGGTTGCATAGCTGACTGGCCGAGTTGGCGCCCTTGTCAGGCCGCGATTCTGCTACCACGCGTACCGCATCGTCGGCGGATAGTGCTTTCGGCAGCGGCTTGTTGCGCTTGGGGGCTTTCACGCCGTCGACCGGGTTAGCTGCCAGTGTGTCGTTTTCCGACAGCCAGTCGAAAAAGCCGCGCCAAGCCGACAACTTGCGTGCGATAGAACGGGCATTCAGCCCGTCTGCATGCAGCTGCGCGGCGAACTTGCGGATATGGAAATGGCTGACGGCATTAAGTGCCGGACTGCCGGGCAGCCGTTCAACCAGCGCTGCCATTTCGATCAAATCGCGGCGGTAGTTGCTGACGGTGTGCGGAGACAGCTTGCGCTGCTTTTCCAGGCAATCAAGGTAACCGGCAATGCGGTCCTGATGATTGCCCTGAAGATGGTCCTTGCTATGGGCCTGGTCGGTTGCGGCACTCACATTCAGCGGCGTTTTCAGCGGCGTTTCAGTCCAGCAGGCAGGCCATTGCGGCGCTGGCCGTTTCGCCGATCTTCGATAGAAAGTCTGTTGCCATGTCGGACGTGAATCGGCGCGGGTCGGGCGAGCCGAGTACCAGCAAACCGAAGGCTTCCGGCGCGCCTTCGACGCGCAGCGGCAACATGGCAATTGACTGGATGGCATCGGCTTCATCGATCCACGATGCTGCTTCAAAATCCTGGTTCGGTCCGCAGTAGGGGGCGGTCAACCCGTTACAGAAGATTTTTGCATCGGCAGACACTTCCGTGGCAAACCAGGTATGCGAGAACTCTTCGGCGACACCCCAGATGCGCAAGGTGGCATACGGTACGCCGAAAATCGTGTTCAGGCCATTGATCAGGACGTGCGGCAGGTCCACATCGTTGCGCGCCATCAGCAGCGAGCGCGTCCACGCCGAGAACTTGTCCGTGATTGCATCGTTTTCCTGCGCAATGCGCAGCAGGTCCGCGAGGCGAAGTTCGAACGATTTGATTTTCTCGCGCAGTACTTCCATCTGCCGCTCTTGAAGTGAAACGGTGCGGCCCGCCAGCGGGCTCGTCAGCTTCACCTTGGCAAGCAATTCGCTGTGCTCTTCAAAGAAATGCGGGTTGTCTGACAAAAATTCTGCGACGGCAGCGGAATCCAGTTGATAAGTCATAAGCAAGATTTTGTAATGGGCGCGCTGTACCAGCGGCAACCGGAGAAGAAGCTGGAATTTTAACCGACAACGCTTGGGAAACGACGGGAATTGTGCGGTGCGGAAAACGGCTGTGACGTATGAGCTGGCAGCGGCAGGCACGCTGAATGTATTGGAGCTCGACAGTCAGGGCTGGGTGCTGCCGATCGTATGTGCTCGCAAGTCTGCCGTGCTATCGACGGATAACCGTGGAGCCGTAATAGGCTTGACCGTCACTCTGCCGCGTCGCCATCAGTAAGGATGATTCGTGTCGCTTCGCAGGCCCGATATCGCTTGCCCACGGCGCCCTTGAGAACACCGCATATGGACTGAGGAGTCAGAAAGGAAATTGGCGGCAGTGCCTTTGCCGGACCAAGACGCTCGCCGGCGCGTGAAGTTCAGATCTCGATCTCGCCTTCGAATACGCTGACCGCCGGACCAGTCAGCAGCACCGGCGTGCCGATGCCGTCCCAGGCAATGCTCAGTTCGCCGCCCAGTGTGGACACCTTCACCGGCGAATCAAGCAGGCCGCGGCGAATGCCTGCCACGACGGCGGCGCAGGCGCCCGTCCCGCATGCCAGCGTTTCGCCCGCACCGCGCTCGAAGACGCGCAGCTTGATTTGCTGGCGGTTCACAATCTGCATGAAGCCGGCGTTTACGCGCCTGGGGAAGCGCGGATGGTGTTCGATCAGCGGACCGTCAGACTGCACCGGTGCGGTCTGCGCATCCGGGACAATTTGCACGGCATGCGGATTACCCATCGAAACGACCGACACCCAAATGGTTCGGCCATTGATATCCAGCGGCCAAAGCATGTCATGGCCTTCCTGCTTGCCCTGCAATCCGTCGGCATCGAACGGAACCTTCTCCGGTTCGAGGACAGGTGCCCCCATGTCGACGGTAATGCGGCCGTCCGCTTCCAGCGTCGGTTCGATCACGCCCGCCATGGTTTCCACCTTGATCGTGTGTTTGCTGGTCAGGCCCTTGTCGGTGACGAACTTCACGAAGGCGCGGGCGCCATTGCCGCATTGCTCGACTTCGCCGCCGTCGGCGTTAAAGATGCGATAACGGAAATCAACGTCTGGCAACTGCGGTTTTTCGACGACCAGCATCTGGTCGGCACCGACGCCGAAGCGCCGGTCGGCCAGCTTCTTCCATTGTTCTGGTGAGAAGGCGATTTTCTGATTGATGGCATCGATCACGACGAAATCATTACCGGCGCCGTGCATCTTGGTGAATTTGAGTTTCATGCTGCAACTTCGTATGGGAGTTATTGCGGGGGTTCGTTTACCGGCTTGCGGGCGTACACGTTCGGCATGCCTGGAGGGCGGGTCTTGAAGCGTTTGTGCGCCCAGAAGTATTCTGCCGGCGTCTCCAGCACGCGTTCCTCGATAAATGCGTTCATGCGGCGCGTGGCTGCCACGATATCGCCGTCCGGATAATCTTCCCAGGCCGGGTAGAAGGTGATTTTCCAGCCTTTGTAGTCGGGCAGGAAAGTGGCAATGACCGGGATGATTTTTGCACGCGTCGCCGCAGCAATCCGTGCCGGTGCAGTCAGTGTCGCGGCAGGTATGCCGAAGAAGGGCACGAACTCCGAATCCTTTGCGCCGAAGTCCATGTCCGGAAGCATGAAGAAGGGCAGGCCTTCGCGCATGGCGCGAATGATCGGCTTGACACCTTCACCGCGCGAGAACAGTCTGACCGGGTGAAAGCGTGACCGCCCCTTGCGCAGCGCCGCATCGAAAACCCGGTTGCGCTGGCGAGTGTAAATGGAGCATGCGCTCGCTTCCATGGCGATTGCGACGCCGGCAACGTCCAGGCTGACGAAGTGCGGGCATAGCAGGATCGTCGGACTGGACTGCATTTCCTGCAGCGGCAGGCTGGGCTCGACAACGATCAGGCGCTTCAGGCGCTCCTGCGGTGCCCACCACAGTACGCCACGCTCGAGTACGCTGCGGGCATACGCCTGGAAGTGCTTTTTCGCAATGGCGGCCCGCTCCTTTTCCGACAGGTGGGGAAGGCACAGGCGCAGGTTAGTCAGCGTGATCTGGCGCCGCGAGCCGACCAACATATATAAAAGCGAGCCAACCGCTTCACCGAGCCGGCCGAGCACCGGCAGCGGCAGCCAGTGCAGCACCCACATGACGCCCAGGAGCAGTCTCATTGCGTTGCCTCCTGCGCAGCGGGGCGGGTGACGCCCGGCGGAGTCTTGTAGCGGTGGTAGCTCCAGAAGTATTGAGCCGGGCAGCGTGCAATCAATTGCTCCATGGCAGCATTGATGGCGCGCGCCTGCTGCTCTGGCGTTCCTTCGAGCGCTTGCTCGAATGGTACGAAACGCACGAGGTAGCCTTTTCCAAAAGGCAGCCTTTCCGCATACGTGAGAATGATGGGGGACCCGGACATCTGATGCATCTTGCAGGGCAGGGTCATGGTGTAGGCCGGTTTGCCGAAAAAATCGGCCCATACGCCCTCACCATCCTGCGGCACCTGGTCGGGCAGGATGCCGATTGGCACTCCACTGCGCAGGGTTTTTAGGAGGGTCCGTACGCCGGACAGGTTGGCCGGCGCCAGTCGCAGTTCGCCGCGTGCGCGGGCGCCCTCGATGAGCGGCTTGAGCGCAGCCTTTCTGGGAGGGCGATACATCACGGTGATTGGTGTCTTGTTGGCGATAACCTGGGCAATGATCTCGAAGCAGCCGAGGTGGGGCGTCAGGAAAATGACGCCACGTCTCGCATCGAGTGCAGATTGCACCAACTCCCAGTTCTCGATACGGGCAGTGGCGAGTACGCGTTCCGGCGAAGCACACCAGATAAAGGGCAGTTCAAGGATGTTCTTGCCGGCCTCCTGAATCGCGGCGCGCAGGGACGAACCAAAGCCCGCGCGGCGGATATTTTCCTTCAATCTACGGCGATACGATGGGGATGCAAGATATACCAGCCAGCCCAGTGCGGACCCCGCTGCATGCAAGACTGGCAATGGCAGGCGGGACAGCAAGCGAAAAAGAGTGACGAGCATCAAATTTAGTTTGAGAAACTTTGTGATTTTTTTCCAGACGCGTAAAATAACATAGATGTTTTATCCGCCGAGTTAACAGACAACTTGCGAGGCGGCCTATAAATTTCGCTAAAGCGTCGCAGGCTCATGATTGGCCGCGACATGGTCAATAACTTCTCTAATACGGAGCCTGCGATGGCACATGAATACCTCTTTACCTCGGAATCCGTCTCCGAAGGCCACCCCGACAAGGTCGCCGATCAGATTTCCGACGCGATCCTCGACGCAATCCTGACGCAAGACGCGAAGGCGCGCGTTGCTGCCGAAACGCTTTGCAATACCGGCTTGGTGGTTCTGGCGGGTGAAATCACCGCGAACGCCAATGTTGACTACATCAACGTCGCCCGGGACACCCTGAAGCGCATCGGTTACGACAATGCCGATTTCGGCATCGATTACAAGAGCTGTGCCGTAATGGTCTGCTATGACAAGCAGTCTCCCGACATTGCCCAAGGCGTGAACGAGGGTTCCGGGCTTGATCTGGATCAGGGCGCCGGTGACCAGGGCCTGATGTTTGGCTACGCATGCGACGAAACGCCGGAACTGATGCCGGCTGCAATCTATTACTCGCACCGTATCGTCGAGCGCCAGTCGCAACTGCGCAAGGATGGCCGCCTGCCATGGCTGCGCCCCGATGCGAAGTCGCAGGTAACGCTGCGTTATGTCGACGGCCAGCCTGTTGCGATCGACACGATTGTACTTTCCACGCAGCACAGCCCCGAGATGTCGCACAAGGCGATCGAGGAGGCTGCCATCGAGGAAATCATCAAGCCGGTGGTGCCGCATACTTGGCTCAAGAACACCCGTTATCTGATCAACCCGACCGGTCGTTTCGTGATCGGTGGCCCGCAGGGCGACTGCGGCCTGACCGGTCGCAAGATCATTGTCGATACCTATGGCGGCGCAGCGCCGCACGGTGGTGGCGCCTTCTCGGGCAAGGATCCATCCAAGGTAGACCGTTCGGCTGCCTATGCCGGCCGCTATGTGGCGAAGAACATCGTCGCCGCCGGATTGGCACAGCGCTGCCAGATCCAGGTTTCATACGCGATCGGTATCGCCAAGCCGACATCCGTCATGGTGACCACTTTCGGCACCGGCCGCATCAGCGATGAAAAGCTGGCCGAACTGGTGCAGGAGTTGTTCGACCTGCGCCCGAAGGGCATCGTGCAGATGCTGGACTTGCTGCGCCCGATCTATGCGAAAACCGCAGCCTACGGCCACTTCGGCCGTGAGGAGCCGGAATTCTCGTGGGAGCGTACGGACAAAGCCCAGGCGCTGCGCGCTGCCGCCGGGCTGTAAAGCGCTTTCTGCCCGTGGTGGAATTGCCGGGATTTCTTCATCATGAAAATGATTCACCATGCCGCCGCCTTGCTTTTTTCGGTGGCATGCCTGCCGGTAATTGCCTCAACGGCAACGCCGGTGCAGCAGGCTGATTGGTGCAAACGGCTGACGTCACGCCTTCCTGGCGTTTCGGTGGCCACCTGTCAGCGCAGCGGACTGATTCCGACCGGCGCGGAGTCCCGCAAGGGCTTTCCGATCCTGATGCGGTCGATTCCGGCCGCTAGGCCAGGCAAGCATGCCGAGCCGATGCGCATCCTGCTATTGGGTGGCATTCACGGCGATGAACTGACTGCCGGTGCCATTGTGTTCCACTGGATGGAGTGGCTGCACACGCCGGCGGCGCAGGCGTACCACTGGCACGTGGCGCCGGTCGTCAATCCGGACGGGCTGCTCGCCCTCAAGCCGCAGCGGGTGAATGCGAACGGTGTGGACTTGAACCGCAATTTCCCGACGCCGGGCTGGGAGCATGATGCCAAGCGCTATTGGGTCAAGAGGACCGGCAGCGATCCGCGCCGCTTTCCCGGGCAATCGCCGCTTTCGGAACCGGAAAGCCGCTGGCTGAATGAGGAAATGGAGCGTTTCCGGCCGCATGCGATCATTTCTGTGCATGCGCCATTTGGTGTCCTTGACTTCGATGGCCCGGCCAAAAAGGCGCCACGCCGTTTCGGCCGGCTGTATTTCAGCCGGGTCGGCGTTTATCCCGGATCGCTTGGCAATTACGGCGGCATGCACAAGAACGTGCCGGTGATCACGATCGAATTGCCGAATGCGCTGGCAATGCCGCCAAAGGACGAAATCCGGCGTATCTGGCTGGACATGCTGACGTGGATCGAACGCAGTCTGCCCGACGAAAAGCCGTCATCCCTGGTGCAGCGGACATCCGCGCCGGCAGCCTTGCGCGAGCATTAGAAGGTTTGCAGTTTTACCGGGTTATAATCCCGGTTCCAAGGAGCGTTGCAGCACGGTTTTCCCATGACCGTGTCAGGCTTGGACATTTTTCGCAACGGCGCTCACGTTACTTTTTTCTATCTTTCAGGAAAGGAGGGCGTGATGAACGCCGTTATCTCTCAAACCAATTCCCAAGACTATTTCGTCGCCGATCTCAGCCTGGCCGATTGGGGCCGCAAAGAGATCAAGATCGCCGAAACCGAAATGCCGGGCCTGATGGCCATCCGCGAAGAATTTGCTGCTTCGCAGCCGCTGAAAGGTGCGCGCATCACCGGTTCTCTGCACATGACCATCCAGACCGCCGTGCTGATCCAGACGCTGGAAGCGCTGGGTGCGCAGGTGCGCTGGGCATCGTGCAACATCTACTCCACGCAGGACCATGCCGCCGCCGCGATTGCCGCCAACGGCACGCCGGTGTTCGCCTTCAAGGGCGAGTCGCTGGACGAGTACTGGGACTTCACGCACCGCATCTTTGAATGGACGGATGGCGGTTATTCCAACATGATCCTCGACGACGGCGGCGACGCCACCCTGCTGCTGCATCTTGGTGCGCGCGCGGAAAAGGACCTGAGCGTCCTCGCCAATCCGGATTCCGACGAAGCGACCTGCCTGTTCAACGCGATTCGCAAGAAGCTCGAAACCGACCCGACCTGGTACTCGACCCGCCTTGCGCAGATCAAGGGCGTCACCGAAGAAACCACGACCGGCGTACATCGCCTGTACCAGATGCACAAGGAAGGCAAGCTGGCCTTCCCGGCGATCAACGTCAATGATTCTGTGACCAAATCCAAATTCGACAACCTGTATGGTTGCCGTGAATCGCTGGTCGACGGCATCAAGCGCGCCACCGACGTCATGATCGCAGGCAAGATTGCGGTCGTATGCGGCTATGGCGACGTGGGCAAGGGTTCCGCGCAGGCGTTGCGTGCGTTGTCGGCGCAAGTGTGGGTCACCGAAATCGATCCGATCTGCGCACTGCAGGCAGCCATGGAAGGCTATCGTGTCGTGACGATGGAATACGCGGCCGAGCATGGCGACATCTTCGTTACCTGTACCGGCAACTACCATGTGATCACGCATGAACACATGAAGAAGATGAAGGACCAGGCTATCGTTTGCAACATCGGTCACTTCGACAATGAAATCGAAGTTGCAGCACTGCGCCAGTACACCTGGGAGAACATCAAGCCGCAGGTCGATCACGTCATCTTCCCCGCAGTTGACGGAAAACCTGGCAAGCGCATCATCCTGCTGGCCGAAGGTCGCCTGGTCAACCTCGGTTGCGCGACCGGCCATCCGTCGTATGTGATGAGCTCGTCGTTTGCCAACCAGACGATCGCGCAGATCGAGCTGTACACCAATACCGAGGCCTATCCGGTTGGCGTTTATACGCTGCCGAAGCATCTCGATGAGAAGGTGGCGCGCCTGCAGCTGAAGAAGCTGAACGCACAGCTCACTGAATTGACCGATGAGCAGGCAGCCTATATTGGTGTGAAGAAGACCGGCCCGTACAAGCCGGAGCACTACCGTTACTAAAATGGGCATGTCCGGGCGACACGGGCAGCATGTTACTGCTGCCCGTGTCGCCCGGGTCAGGCGCCCGCGGATTCAATCACTGTCTGCAAAGGGAGCGGAATCATGCGTTTACTTGTTACCTGGCTGATCAACGCAGCTTCATTGTTCGCCCTGCCTTACATCATGAGCTCGATTAGGGTCGAAAATTTTTCGACTGCACTGATTGCTGCACTGGTGCTTGGGCTGGTCAACGTGCTGATCAAGCCGCTCCTGGTGTTGCTCACCCTGCCGGTGACATTGCTCACACTCGGGCTGTTCATTTTCGTCATCAACGGTCTGCTGTTCTGGGCGGTGGCCAGCTTCATCGGCGGCTTTCAGGTTGCCGGGTTCTGGTCCGCGGTCGGTGGCGCGCTGCTGTACAGCCTGATCTCCTGGGCGTTGTCCGCCTTATTTCTAAAGTAAACATGACTCAGAAAAATTTCAGTATCGAGTTTTTCCCGCCGAAGACGCCTGAAGGCGCGGAGAAGCTGCGTGCTACCCGTGCAAAACTGGCGGAGCTGCGGCCGAAGTATTTTTCGGTCACCTTCGGCGCCGGCGGTTCGACGCAGAAAGGCACCCTCGAAACCGTGCTGGACATCCAGCGCGAAGGACACGAGGCGGCGCCGCACCTGTCGTGCATCGGCAGTTCGCGTGAGAGCCTGCGCACGATTCTCGGCGAGTACAAGGCAAACGGCATTCGCCGTCTGGTGGCGCTTCGCGGCGACCTGCCAAGCGGTTACGGTGCTTCCGGCGAACTCCGCTATGCCAATGAACTGGTCGAGTTCATCCGAGCCGAAACCGGCGACTGGTTCCATATTGAAGTTGCGGCCTATCCGGAAATGCATCCGCAGGCGAGGTCACCGCAGGACGACCTGCAAAGTTTCGTCCGCAAGGTGCGGGCCGGAGCCAATGCGGCGATCACGCAGTACTTTTACAACGCGGATGCGTATTTCCGCTTTGTCGATGAGGCGCGCAAGGCGGGTGTCGAGGTACCGATCGTGGCCGGCATCATGCCGATTACGAACTATTCCCAGCTCATGCGCTTCTCGGAGATGTGCGGTGCGGAGATCCCGCGCTGGATACGCCTGAAGCTGGCGAGCTTCGGCGATGATACGGAGTCGATCCGGGCGTTCGGGCTGGACGTGGTCACCGGCTTGTGTGAGCGCCTGCTTGCTGGCGGTGTCCCGGGGCTGCATTTTTATACGCTGAACCAGGCGGCAGCCACCACGACGCTATGGAAGCGCCTGAACCTGCCAAGCTGATGAAGATGGCATGGCATTTCCGGCACCAAGCGGAGATGCCATTTTCCTATTCAAGCGCGATGGAGCTGTTCTCCGTGATGACGGCATCGAGCGCCACATCGTGCGCGTCCGCGTCGAATGCGGCAAATCCACATGAATAGCCGACCCCGATCGTGAGCGGGCGCGGCGACTGCGCGAGCGTGCGGTCATAGAAGCCGCCGCCGTATCCGAGCCGATAACACAAGGCGTTGAACCCGACACAGGGAATCAGGAGCGCTTCGGGCCGGATTTCCTCGCCGCTGATGGGGATCGCCACGCCGAAGGCATCTTTTGTCGTCGGATCACCTGGTTTCCATGCAATGAATTTCAGCGGGGCGTTATTGTCGACGACGACCGGCAAGGCCAGCTGAATGCCACGTGAGGTAAGTTCGGCATAGGCTTGATGCAGATCAGGCTCGCTGCGAATTGGCCAATAGACACCCATGGTCAGCACTTGATGCGCATTCCACCATGCGATCAAACGGGCGACAATTTCCATGTCCCACTGTCTGCGAACTTCAGGCGCAGTTGCTTGTCTCTGTGCAAGTAGCGCGCGGCGCAACTCACTTTTGTTTGAAATCGTTTCAGGCATGATCGGGGCAGGAAATCTGTTGCTTCACATGCTATTCTAAAAATCGAAGAGTAATGGCCCTCTGCTGTCTTGAAGGAGATGCGTGGGCTTTATCTCGATCCAGTGCGTAAAGGTCTTGTTTGATGTTTCCGATGAAATTGATTGCCAGTGTTGTGCTTGTGGCCGCCTCGATGGTTTCGCTCGTTCCTGAGGCCCAGGCGAAAAAGCCGGCGGTCAAGGCTGTCCATTATGCCAATGACGATGAAGTCTTCCTCGCCCTTCGGGAGGCCTCGCGCAACAATGATGTCGCACGCGCCACGGAACTGGCATCACGCCTGGCTGATTATGCCATTCCATCCTACGTCGATTACTACCGCCTGCGCCCACGCATCCTCACGGCGAGCGAGCAGGAGATCCGCGACTACCTGAGCCGCTACGAGGGAAGCGCGATTGCCGATCGCCTGCGCAACGACTGGCTGCTCGAACTCGGACGGGCGCGGAACTGGTCACTGTTCGATGAGCAATACCCGCAGTTTGTGCTGAATGACGATACACAGGTCAAATGCTACGCACTGATGTCCAAGGCGTTGAAAGGGCAGCATGTTGCAGACGAGGCGCGCGCCTTGCTGACTTCCCCGCAAAACTATGGTGAAGCTTGCCCCGCGCTGATGTCGACGCTGGCGCAGCAGGGCCAGTTCACCGCCGACGACATCTGGGCGCAGGTGCGCCTGATTGCCGAGTCGGGCACTGCCGCCACGATCCGCCGCATTGCGGACCTGACTGGCGCAGCCGAAAGCGCGCTGATGCAGGCGATGGAGAAGCCGGACACGGTACTTGCACGTGGCCCGGGAGATGGACGCGCCGCACATGAGGTTTTCATTCTTGCGCTTGGCCGCAGTGCAAAGAGCAACCCGGCGCGTGCAGTCGACGCATTGGTGAGTGCGGCCGAACGCCTCTCGGATCGTGAGCGCGAACTCGCCTGGGCGCAGATTGCACTGCAGGCGTCCTACAAGCTGGCGCCGGACGCAGTCGTCTACTGGCATCGCACCAATGGCGCACCGTTGTCAAACGATGGCTACCAGTGGAAAGCACGTATCGCGTTGCGCGCGGGTGAGTGGAAGCTGGTCGAGTCGACGATTGTCGATATGCCGGCCTCGTTGCGCAACGACCCCGCCTGGATTTACTGGCTTGGCCGTGCCTATCTCGCGGAAGGCAAGACGGAAGAGGCGAAGAAGAAGTTCGAATCGATCGCCGATCAGACCAACTTCTACGGCCAACTGGCACTGGAAGAGCTGGATAGGAAAATTACGATTCCGCCACTGGCCCAGCCGGTGACTGCAGAAGAACTTGCACCGATGGCCGGCAACCAGGGCTTTCAGCGTGCGTTCAAGTTCTTCGACATGAACCTGCGCTTTGAAGGCTATCGGGAATGGAACTGGGAATTGCGGAAAATGAACGAGCGTCAGCACCTGGCCGCGGCAGAATTCGCTCGGCAGAAAAACGTACTGGACCGGATGGTCAACACGTCCGACCGGACCAAGGCCGAGCATGACTTCACGCAGCGATTCCCGTCGCCGTTCCGCGACCTCATGCACGCCACGACGCAGCCGCTTGGCCTCGACATGGCATGGGTGTACGGCCTGATCCGCCAGGAATCGCGTTTTGTGCAAAATGCGCGTTCGCATGTCGGCGCGTCGGGGCTGATGCAGATCATGCCGGCAACGGCCAGGTTTGTTGCGCGCAAGATCGGGATGGGCAACTTTTCCCAAGGCCGGATGAATGACATCGATACCAACATCCTGCTCGGTACCAATTACCTGAGCATGGTGTTGCAGGATCTCGACGGTTCGCAGGCGATGGCAACGGCCGCCTACAACGCCGGGCCGGGCCGGCCGCGTGCGTGGCGCTCGACATTGACGCGCTCCGTCGAAGGGGCGATTTTCGCCGAATCGATTCCCTTCACCGAAACACGCGACTATGTGAAAAAAGTGCTGTCTAATGCGACTTACTACGCAGCACTTTTCGAGAGCAAGCCGCAATCCCTGAAGGAGCGCCTGGGCGTCGTGGCACCGAAAGGGTTTGCCGAAAGCGAATTACCCTGACACAGCTTGACGGATGCCGCCGTCGCGTACCTTGTCGTGGGGGCGACTGCGGCGTTTCTGTCAATCTGCAATAACGGGAGCAATGTCATGTCTTACCGCAAGATTCTTATCCTGGGCGGCACCGGATTTATCGGAAGCCATGTGATTGCCAAGCTGGCCGACAGCGGATGCCTCCTCGAAGTGCCGACGCGTCGGAAATCCCACGCTGTTCACCTGCTGCCATTGCCGGATGTCGACCTCGTGGTCGAGGCAAATATCCACGATGACGAAACGCTCGACAGGCTGGTTTGCGGCAAGGATGCGGTGATCAATCTTGTCGGGATCCTGCACGGCAAACGTGCGGCGCACGGCGAGCGCTACGGTTCGGATTTCGCCCGCGCGCATGTCGAGTTGCCTCGACGCGTCGTGGCCGCCTGCGCCAGGCATGGCGTCCGCCGCTACCTGCACATGAGTGCGCTCGGCGCCGATCGCAATGCGCCGTCGATGTACCTGAGGTCCAAGGCGGACGGCGAGGCTGCCGCCTTTTCCAACCCCGACGTACACGCCACCGTTTTCCGTCCCTCCGTCGTTTTTGGCGACCAGGATCATTTCCTGAATCTGTTTGCTTCGTTGCAGAAGTTCCTGCCATTCATGTTGCTCGCGAGCCCGGATGCCCGCTTCCAGCCGGTCTATGTCGAGGATGTGGCGCAGGCGTTTGTCAACGCACTTTACGACGACACGACGATTGGCAAGGCATTTGAACTGGTCGGGCCGAAGGTCTATACACTGCGCGAACTGGTCAAGCTGGCCGGCGAATTCTCGGGGCACCGCCGGCCTGTAATCGGCCTGCCGGAGACACTGTCGCGTGTGCAGGCATTCTTCCTTGAACACATGCCGGGCGAGCCGATGATGACCCGCGACAACCTCGATTCGATGCAGGTTGACAGCATCGCACGGGCGTCGATGGAGGATGAGCTCGGCATCACACCCACGCCATTGGAGTCCGTAGCGCCGTATTACTTGCAGGGACAGCGCCATCCTCATTCCGGTGTCGCTGCCGTGCACATCAAGCGCTAGGCTGTTAAACGCAACGAACGGCGCTTCGGTGCCACTGTTTGGCAAAGCCGGTCAAAAAGCTTTATCCTCGGACGTTTCCGCACGATCAATAGTGCGGATGACATCAGCACGATAAACGCCACCCTGGACCGGACGTATGCAAAACACAGATCTCGACCCCATGCTTTCCCAGGCCCTGAACGGAGCCAAGAACGCCGGCCTCAAGCTGGTCATCGGCAACAAGAATTATTCGTCATGGTCGATGCGTCCATGGGTGGTCATGAAAGCATTCGGCATCCCCTTTGAAGAAGTGCGCGTCGCACTCGGCCAGACGGATACGTCGATGCGTATCGGGCAGTATTCCTCGGCGGGCAAGGTGCCGGTGCTGATTGATGGGCAAACCGTCGTGTGGGATTCGTTGTCGATCTGCGAGTACCTTGCCGAGCAGTTTCCCGACAAGGGCTTGTGGCCGCGCGACGCCGGTGCGCGTGCAACGGCACGCTCGATCTGTGCAGAGATGCATTCCGGCTTCAGCGCGTTGCGCACCGCGATGTGGATGAACATCCGCGCGCGCTTTCCCGGCAAGGGGCGCACGCCGGGCTCGCAAGGCGACATTGCGCGCATCTGCGAGATCTGGGAAAACTGCCTTGCCCGCTCCGGGCAGCACCAGTTCCTGTTTGGCGACTTCTCGATTGCGGACGCCTTTTACTCGCCGGTCGTGATGCGCTTCCGCACATATGGCGTGTGGCTTGCGCCCGCGCTGCAGGCTTACGTCGACCGCGTGGTCGCCCATCCGGCCGTCGCGGAGTGGATGCGCCAGGCGATGGACGAACAGGATCGCCTCGACAAGTACGACATCTATCCGGACTGATTGCACGCCATGAAGACCTATGTCGTTGGCGGTGCAGTCCGGGATGCCCTGCTCGGTCTGCCGGTGCAGGACCACGACCACGTGGTGGTTGGTGCGACGCCGCAGCAAATGGTCGAAAAGGGATTCACACCCGTTGGCAAGGACTTTCCGGTATTCCTGCATCCGGTCACGCATGAGGAATATGCGCTGGCGCGCACCGAACGCAAGACTGCGCCGGGCTATAAAGGCTTCCATTTCCACGCAGCACCCGATGTGACGCTGGAACAGGACCTGATCCGGCGCGACCTGACCATCAACGCGATGGCGCAGGGCGAGGACGGCAGCATCATCGATCCCTTTGGCGGGCAGCACGACTTGCAGGCACGCGTATTCCGTCATGTCTCCGACGCGTTTGCGGAAGATCCGGTGCGCATCTTGCGGCTGGCGCGTTTTGCTGCGCGCTTTACCGATTTCACGGTGGCGCCGGAGACCAATGCGCTGATGCGCAACATGGTTGCAGCCGGCGAGGTGGACGCGCTGGTGCCGGAACGAGTATGGCAGGAACTGGCGCGCGGACTGATGGAGGCGAAGCCGTCACGCATGTTCGAGGTGCTGCGTGGCTGCGGTGCGCTGGCGCGCGTCCTGCCGGAACTCGACGTCTTGTGGGGCGTTCCGCAGCCGGAACAGCACCATCCCGAGATCGATACCGGTGTACATGTGATGATGGTGATCGACCATACGGCGCAAAAGAAGCACGCGCTGCCGATCCGCTGTGCGGCCCTGATGCACGACCTCGGCAAGGGCGCGACGCCGAAGGAAGAATGGCCAAGGCACTACGGTCATGAGGAGCGCGGCGTGAAGCTGGTGGACCAGGTGTGCAAGCGGCTGAAGATTCCGAACGACTGTCGCGACCTTGCCGTGATGACCGCGCGCGAGCATGGCAATGTCAGCCGCGCGCTGGAACTGCGGGCGAATACGATTGTTTCCCTGCTTGAACGCTGCGATGCCTTCCGCAAGCCGCAGCGCTTTGCCGACATGCTGCGCGCGTCGGAATGCGACCATCATGGCCGTACCGGTTATGCGGATCGCCCGTTTCCGCAGGCAGGACATCTGGAGAAGGCCCTGCGTGCTGCACAGGACGTGAATGCCGGGGAAGTTGCGAAGCGCCATGCGGACCAGCCGCGGCGCATTCCGGAAGCCGTCCACGCCGCGCGCGTGGCGGCGGTGAAGGCGGCGCTCGGAGAAAAGGATGCTGGATGAGCGTGATGCAACGGCGCAACGCCGCCGCATCGCTTGCCTCATTTAGCGCATGAAGCGCCCATCCTTGCCGATCATCGTCAGTTCGACGAACTCGCTGCCGGTGTGATCGTCCGGTCCGTAGGTGACCATGAGGCCGCCGAAGTCGACACGGCGCATCGATTCCATCGCACGCAGGAAGCCTTCGCGGGTCAGCTTCGGGCCGGCGCGTTTCAATCCCTCAACCAGCACCTTCGCGTTGATGAAGCCTTCCATCGCTGCATAGGAAATCGTTGCGCCGCTCGCTTTGGCGGCGACCTTGAATTCCTGACCGAGCTGGGTCGACAGCAGGTGCGGTGCCGGCGTGATCTGCGAGACCATCACGCCATTGCCTGCAGGGCCGAGATCCTTCACAAAAGATGCCGATGAATTGTTCGACATCGTCATGATCTGCATATTCCCGCCTTGCGCACGGATGGCCTTGATCACTTCCGACGTGTTCTTGGCGGAGCTGACAATAATCAGCGCTGCCGGGCGTGCCTTGATCACCTCGGCGGCGGCTGCAGCATAGTCCGGGTTCACCCGTGCGAATTTCGTGATTGTTACCGGCGTCAGCTTGCGCTCAGCCATTGCCTTGTTGAAGCCTTGCAGGCCATCCTTGCCGAAGGCATCGTCCACGTGCAGGATGCCGATCCCGGTAATGCCGATCGTCGCGAAATGATCGACTGCCTTGACCACTTCGTCCTGGTATTTTGCACGGACGTTGAACAGGTAGCGGTTTACCGGTATGTGGAACTCCTCAGCACCGGTGCTGGGCGCCACCAGCGGCACCTTGTGCTCCTCCAGCAGTGGCAGGATGCCTTGGGTGTGCGGCGTTCCCCGTCCCTGGAACAGCGCGAAGACGCCTTCCTTCTTGATCAGTGTTTCCGCATTGGCGAGGGTGAGCGCGGGATCGAACTTGTCGTCGAGCACGAGCATCTCGATCTTCCGGCCATGGACGCCGCCTTCCTTGTTGATCTTGTTGAAGTAGGCATTGGCGCCTTCATTCATTTCCTTGACCGGACCGGCAACCGTGCCGGTCACACCAACGGTCTGCCCGAGCAAAATCCTTGTATCGCTGACGCCGACTTCTGCGACGACCGGTTGCATGATTCCAACAAGCAACACCGAGGCCAGCAACTTGCGTAATATGACTGCCATGAAATTCCTAGAAAGAGATAAGGGCCGGTGAATTGTTGGGTCTCGGCACGAGGGCGGCAATTGTGGGTTCTACGTAACGCAAACCAAATAATTTATAAAGACGCATTGAGTTGCGTCAATCAAATCGCATATAAAAAGCCGCCGCTCTCAATCGCGCTTCATATCGCTTAGAATGGAATTGTGCGCTGCACAATGTGGCGGCAACAGATAGGAAACACCATGAAATCAACCGAACTTGGGGGGCTGACGCCTCCGACCACGACGAGCAAGCACTCGCCCGATTCGGACAAGCCGACCGTACGTGTGAAAGAGCTCTCCGAGCGTGACCGCCGCCGGCTGCTGATGCATTTCCTCGCTCTGGATGACAGTGACCGGTTGTTACGATTTGGCAGCGTTTTACCGGACGAGCTGATCACGCGCTACGTGCAGATGCTCGACTTTTCCCGGGATAAATTGTTCGGCGTGTATGACGACAATCTCAGGCTGGTCGGTGTCGGGCACCTCGCCTTTGCTCCGCGTGAAGCGATGCCGGTCCTGAGCGATGCGACGCTAAAGGAACATATTGCGGAGTTCGGCGTGTCGGTGTCGGCCACCGCGCGCGGCCTGGGGATCGGCTCCAAGCTGTTCGAGCGTGCGGCGATCCACTGCCGCAATGAAGACGTCGACACGCTGTACATGCATTGCCTGTCATCCAACCAGACGATGATCCATATTGCAAAGAAGGCCGGCATGGAGATTCACCGTGACTATGGCGAGGCAGACGCTTATTTGAAACTGACGCCCGCCAGTCCGGGCACCATGCTGGCCGAGGCCGTCGAGGAGCAGTTCGCGCAACTGGATTACACGCTGAAGGCCAACACGAAGGCCGCGCTGAAGCTGTTGAAGCGGCTACCGGGCATTAAGGGGAAGTAAGGCGCTAGGCCGTTTGACAAGCTACTGCGCGGCCCGGATTGATGTCTGCGGTGCTCGGCGTACCAGTCGTACGCGTGCGCTCCTCGACACCACTCCGAACCGCTCGCTACACTTGTCAAACACAGCCTAAGGCTACGCTGAACAAGTACTCGCGCGCCTCGCATCCTGACTGCGCGCGGCCGGCGTCGGCCTTGCTCCCCATCCCGAATTCATGCGCGTGCCATCGTGGACTTGTCCAGCGTAGCCTCAAACCAGCGGCAGGGCCGTCGTGTCCTTGACCCGCTGCAGCGCAAAGCTTGATTTGACATCGAGCACCGCGGGATGCTTCAGCAGCGTCTCCATCATGAAGTGCGAGAAGTGCTCCATGTCTTCCACGTGCACTCGCAGTAGATAATCCATTTCGCCGGTCATGGCATAACAGGCCACGACTTCGGGCCAGTGTGCTACCGATGCAGCAAAGTCGGCACGTGTCGCGCGGGATCCGGCAGGCGCCGCATCGTTGTGCTTTTCCAGGCGCACATTCACATAGGCGAGCAGACCCAGGCCCAATTTGTCCGGATCCAGCAGCGCCACATACTGACGTATCACGCCAGCCTCTTCCAGACGGCGGATGCGGCGCAGGCAAGGCGACGGTGACAAGTTAACCCGCTCTGCAATTTCCTGGTTCGTCAGTCGCCCATCCTGTTGCAGGATCGCAAGGATCTTGCGATCGATCTTGTCCAGGTCTATTTTTGACATGGATCACCAATTTCAAAAAGTAATGCGCAATATTATTGCCAAATTGATTGGTGTGTGCGCAGACATCGCAATTTAATGCCCGGAGCCTTTGCCTATACTGTTTTTCAGATATTTATAAAAACTGGAGACAGCATGGATTTTCAACCTTGGGACAACCCCATGGGCACCGACGGCTTCGAGTTCATCGAGTACGCCGCACCTGATCCAAAAGCGCTGGGCGCATTGTTCGAAGAGATGGGGTTTACTGCCATTGCGCGCCATCGCCACAAGGATGTGACGCTGTACCGGCAGGGCGAGATCAACTTCATCATCAATGCGGAACAGGACTCGTTCGCGCAGCGCTTTGCGCGCCTGCATGGACCATCGATCTGCGCGATTGCATTCCGCGTGAAGGACGCCGCTTATGCGTACAAACGCGCGCTGGAACTGGGCGCGTGGGGCTTTGACAACAAGACCGGCCCGATGGAGCTCAATATCCCCGCGATCAAGGGGATCGGCGACTCCCTCATCTATTTCGTCGACCGCTGGCGCGGCAAGGAGGGGAGCTCGGGTGGCATCGGCGACATCAGCATCTATGACGTGGACTTCGTCGCGCTCCCCGGCGCGCAGGCAAATCCGAAAGGCAACGGCCTCACCTACATCGACCATCTGACGCACAACGTGCACCGCGGCCGCATGAAGGAGTGGGCGGAATTCTACGAGCGCCTGTTCAACTTCCGCGAGATCCGCTACTTCGACATCGAGGGCAAGCTAACCGGCCTGAAGTCGAAGGCGATGACTTCGCCGTGCGGCAAGATCCGCATCCCGATCAACGAGTCGTCCGATGATAAATCGCAGATCGCGGAGTATCTCGACCTTTACCACGGCGAAGGCATCCAGCACATCGCGCTCGGCACCGACGACATTTACGCGACGGTGGAAGGCATGAAGGCGAACAAGGTCGCCTTCCAGGACACCATCGACACGTACTACGACCTCGTCGACAAGCGCCTGCCGGGACATGGCGAGCGGCTTGATGACCTGCGCCGCCTGCGCATCCTGATCGATGGCAACAGCAATGCCAGCAAGCCTGAATTGTTGTTGCAGATATTTACCCAGACCGTGATCGGACCGATCTTCTTCGAGATCATCCAGCGCAAGGGCGACCAGGGATTTGGCGAGGGTAATTTCCGTGCGCTGTTCGAATCGATCGAGCTCGACCAGATCCGGCGTGGCGTTCTCAAAGACGACAAGGTCTCCGCTGAAGGATGAGCGCGGGGTTTCGCTAAGCAATGCTTAGCGCAGCGCGAATCCGAGCCGCTTGCCAGCGGCGAGGTGGGCGAGCGCGGGGTTTCGCTAAGCAATGCTTAGCGCAACGCGAATCCGAGCCGCTTGCAAGCGGCGAGGTGGGCGAGTGTCCATCGGCATTCTGCCGATCTTAAGGAGCAACGTATGAATACCACCGTCGACCAGGCGGATTTCTTTAAAACGCTCGAAGAGAAGTCCGACGGCGGCAAGCTGCGCGGCGATTACAGCCACTGCGACGAGCACTATGTCGTGCGGCAGGACTGGGCGGCCTATACGCCGGAGCAGCACGCATTGTGGTGCAGGCTGTACCAGCGGCAGGCAAAGTTGCTGCAAGGACGCGCCTGCGACGTGTTCATCGACAGTCTCGGGAAGATGGGCGCGGAGGATGGGATACCGCTGCTGGAGCGCACCAGCGATGCGCTGCACAAGGCGACTGGCTGGGAGCTGGTCGCCGTGCCGGGGCTGGTGCCGGACCTGACTTTCTTCGAGCACCTCGCAAACCGGCACTTCCCTGTGACGGTGTGGCTGCGCGACCCGCAGGAATTCGACTACATCGTCGAACCGGACATCTTCCATGACTTCTTCGGGCATGTGCCGCTGCTGTTCAATCCGGTGTTTGCGGATTACTTGCAGCAGTACGGCAAGGGCGGACTGAAGGCGTTGAAACTCGATGCGCTCAAATACCTCGCGCGGCTGTATTGGTACACGGTGGAATTTGGTTTGATCCGGACGAAGGATGGTTTGCGCGTGTATGGCGCAGGCATCCTGTCTTCAGGCGGGGAAATCGAATATTGCCTGACGAGCCCGCATCCGCGCCGCGTTGCGCTGGACATCGAACGCACGATGCGCACGCTTTACAAAATCGATTCCTATCAGGAGACGTATTTCGTGATCGATGATTTCCAGGAGCTGTTCGATGCGACTGCGCCGGATTTCGCGCCGATCTACGCTCGCCTGAAAGAGGAGGAAGATTTGCCGGCAAACAGCTTGCTGCCGGGTGAGGAGAATATCGCGCCGAATCGACAGGCGGAGAGCGTCGGTGTTTAGCTCGACAGGCGCTGGCGGACGAGCGCGCGGATTTCGCTGCGCGTGACCTTGCCGTCGCGGTCCGCATCGAGTTTGTCGAAGTGTTCGACGACGCGGCCCATGCCGGCACTCTCGGCCTCGGTCTTGGTCAATGCCCCGTCGCCGTCCTTGTCGGCATTCCTGAACTTTTCATCGAACCTGGCAAGATAACCCGCGGGCTTTTTTTGCGGGGTTTCGTCATTCGCGGATTGGGCAACGGCAAGGCCGGTACCGAGAAAGGCGCCAACAAGCATGAACGGTAATAGTGCGAGCATACGATGCCATAAGACAGTATCCGGACATGCTTTCACTGTAGGTGGCCACCTGAAATTCAACTATGGCATTTACGCCTTGTTACACGGCGACACATGCTGCAGCGTGCATTGAGAGAACGCACCTCGTGTGTTAGTGTGCATGGATGTCAAGACTACGAGACGACGAGCCCACAAGGCGCGTCACTTTGACAGCGAGAGAGCCCGTCCGGGACATTGCGAGGCTCTACGCACCCAAAGACAAAATTTTTGGCCTGGAGACTGAATGAACGCACCCCTGACTTCCAGTCAGCGCCTGCTGCTGGATAACATTTCCCTCGACGACAAATTCACGCTGGAGCGCGGCCGTGCCTTCATCACCGGTACGCAGGCATTGATCCGCTTGCCGATGATGCAACGCCAGCGCGATGTGCACGCCGGCATCAATACTGCCGGCTATATCACTGGCTACCGTGGGTCGCCACTGGGCAATGTCGACATGACGGCGATGAAGGCGAAAAAGCACCTTGACGCCCATCACGTCAAATTCCATCCCGGCATGAATGAAGACCTGGCCGCAACCGCCGTCTGGGGCACGCAGCAGGTCAACCTGTTCCCGAACGCCAACTACGACGGCGTGTTCTCGATGTGGTACGGCAAGGGGCCGGGCGTGGATCGCTGTGGCGACGTGTTCAAGCATGCGAACATGGCCGGCACTTCGCAACATGGTGGTGTGCTGGTGCTCGCCGGTGACGACCACGCGGCGAAATCATCAACCACCGCACACCAGAGCGAACACATCCTGAAGGCCTGCGGTATCCCGGTGCTGTATCCGTCGTCGGTGCAGGAGTATCTCGATTACGGCCTGCACGGCTGGGCGATGAGCCGCTATACCGGCTTGTGGGTGGCGATGAAATGCGTGACCGACATCGTCGAGTCCGGTGCATCGGTGGAGCTTGATCCCGAGCGGGTGCAGATCGTGCTGCCGACCGACTTCGTGCTGCCGCCCGGTGGTCTCAACATCCGCTATCCGGACGCCGTGCTGGAGCAGGAAGCGCGGATGAACAATTACAAGTGGTACGCAGCGCTCGCCTATGTGCGTGCCAACAAGCTGAACCAGATTATCTGGGACAGCCCGCATGCGCGCATCGGCATCATCACTGCCGGCAAGTCCTATCTCGATACACGCCAGGCACTGGCCGACCTCGGCATCGACGAAAACGTCGCAAAAGACATTGGCATTCGCCTGTACAAGATCGGCATGACCTGGCCGCTGGAGGCGGAAGGCGTGCGCGCGTTCGCGCAGGGACTCGACGAAATCATCGTGGTGGAAGAGAAACGCCAGATCCTCGAATACCAGCTGAAGGAAGAACTGTACAACTGGCGCGATGATGTACGTCCGCGCGTGGTGGGCAAGTTCGACGACACCGGCGAGTGGAGCGGCAACCATCGTGAGGGGCATGGCAACTGGCTCTTGCCGGCGACCTATGAACTGAATCCCGCACAGATTGCGCGTGCCATTGCTGCGCGCATCTCCAAGTATTTCGCCGGTCATCCGATCGAACAACGCGTGCAGGAACGCATTGCGTATCTGGAAGCAAAAGAAGCGGTGCTCAAGGTTGGCAACACCAAGCCGGATCCGACAAAAGACCGTATCCCGTTCTTCTGCTCCGGCTGTCCGCACAACACGTCGACCAAGGTGCCGGAAGGCAGTCGCGCGCTGGCAGGCATCGGCTGCCATTACATGGTGCTGTGGATGGACCGCAAGACGTCGACCTTCACGCACATGGGGGCGGAAGGCGTGACCTGGGTCGGGCATGCGCCGTTCACCAAAGAGCAGCATGTGTTCGCCAACCTCGGCGATGGCACCTACTTCCACTCCGGCCTGCTCGCGATCCGCGCCGCGGTGGCGGGCAAGGTCAACATGACCTACAAGATCCTGTACAACGACGCGGTCGCGATGACCGGTGGCCAGCATGTCGATGGTCCACTCGATCCGGCGATGATCTCGCGCCAGATCGCGGCGGAGGGCGTGAGCCCGATCGTGGTCGTCACCGACGATCCGCAGAAATATCCGGCCGGTGTGAACTGGGCGCCGGGCGTGACGATTCGCCATCGCGATGAGCTGGATGCAGTGCAGAAGGAACTGCGTGAAGTGAAGGGCGTGTCGGCGATTATCTACGACCAGACCTGCGCCTCCGAAAAGCGCCGCCGCCGCAAGAGGAACGAATACCCCGATCCCGCCAAGCGCGTCGTGATCAACGAGCTGGTCTGCGAAGGCTGCGGCGACTGCAGCGTGCAGTCCAACTGTCTGTCGGTGGAACCACTGGAAACCGAGTTCGGCCGAAAGCGGCAGATCAATCAGTCGTCCTGCAACAAGGACTATTCCTGCGTGAAGGGTTTCTGCCCGAGCTTCGTCACGGTGGAAGGCGGTCAGCTGAAGAAGCCGAAGAAGGCCGGCGTCAGCGCGGATGCCGGTGCAAAGAAACTGCCGATCCTCGATGGCAGCAACCTGCCGCAGCCGCAGCTGCCCGGCACGGAACAGCCGTTTGGCATTCTTGTCACCGGTATCGGCGGTACCGGCGTGGTGACGGTCGGCCAGATCCTGGCGATGGCAGCACATGCGGAAGGCAAGGGCTGCTCGGTGCTCGACATGAGCGGCCTCGCACAGAAGGGCGGGCCGGTAATGTCGCATGTGCGCCTCGCTGACCATCCGGACGATATCCATTCCACGCGCGTTGGCACCGGCGCGGCCGACCTCGTGATTGGTTGCGATGAGATCGTGACCGCGAGCCGCGATGCGCTGTCGCGCATGGGCGAAGGTCGCACGCATGCAGCGGTCAACACGGCGGGCGCGCCGACGGCTGCGTTTGTGAAAAATCCCGACTGGCAGTTCCCCGCGTCGACTGCGGAGAACGATGTCCGCAATGCCTGCGGTGCCGACCGCGTCGACTTTATCAATGCGGGCAAGGTCGCTACGGCATTGATGGGCGACAGCATTGCCACCAACATGTTCATGCTCGGGTATGTATGGCAGAAGGGCTGGGTGCCGCTGTCGGAGGCGGCCATCATGAAGGCGATCGAGCTCAACGGCGTATCGGTCGAGTTCAACAAGCAGTCCTTCGTATGGGGGCGCAACGCCGCGCATGACTGGGCGGCAGTTGAGCGGCTTGCCAGGCTCAATGACACGACGGCGCAGGTGGTTGAATTCAAGCGTGCGCCGTCGCTTGACGAGCTGATCGCAAAACGCGTGGACTTCCTCACCGGCTACCAGAACACTGCTTATGCAGAGCAGTACCGCTCCTTCGTGGAGCAGGTGCGCGCAGCGGAAAGCAAGGTGAGCGACGGGAAGCCGCTGCGCCTGACTGAAGCAGTGGCGCGCTACCTGTTCAAGCTGATGGCGTACAAGGACGAGTATGAGGTTGCGCGCTTGCATGCGCAGATGGGCTTTACTGACAAGATCGCCGGCATGTTCGAGGGCGGATACAAGGTCAAGTACCATCTTGCGCCGCCGCTGTTTGCCAAGCGCGATGCCGAGGGACATCTGGTCAAGCGCGAATACGGGCCGTGGATGGGCAAAGCATTCGGCATGCTTGCGAAGCTAAAATTTTTGCGCGGGACGGCCTTCGATATCTTCGGCCATTCGGAAGAGCGCCGCACTGAACGTGCATTGATTGCGCAGTACAAGGAAACCGTCGGCAACTTGCTGGGCAGGCTGACGCCGGACAACCTCGGCAAGGCCGTCGCAATCGCGAGCATCCCGGAAGAGATCCGCGGCTTTGGCCATGTGAAGGAAAAGCACCTGCGCGCGGCGAAAGAGAAAGAAGCGGCCTTGCTGAAAGGCTTCGATACGCCGGGCGCGCCCGATACTGCAACCTCATCGCAGCACGCGGCCTAACTTTTTCACCGTCTCCGCCGCCATTCCGGACTGCCCGGGATGGCGGTTTTTTTATTGCGCTTTCACGAAGAAGAAATGTCGCACTGCACACACTGAGCGAGGTGAATTCCAAGCGAAGCACTGTGCGGCGCAGCATCGTTACCGGGTGTTGCATGCTTCATGAAAATTCACTTTTAGTATTGCGCCGTTATCAACTCGCGGTATACAGTGCGTTCGTTGCCTACAGGTGATAAGCGCATCATGCATCCACGCCCAGCCACAAGCCAAGCACATGAAAATCCGGAAAACCCCAGCGATCCGGAACAGAAGGAAATCCGTCGCCAGGCATACCGCCTTAAGATGTCGGCGCTGGTCGTCGTCAATATGCTGCTGGAGTCGGCCACGCTCGCGTTGTTTGCCTATGCCGGGACGATTTCCTACGCGGTCGCCGGCTGGTTCTTCGTGCTCTCCATGCTGACTTCGGGTGGCGTGCACCTGTATATCCGGCGCGGGTACAACCTGGGGCACAAGAACAGGAGCATGCTGGTGCCGCAGATGCTGCTGTGTGGCGCAGTGCAGGTGCTGTGCATCTTTCTCGCTCCGAATCTCACGATTTTCTTCCTGCTGGTCATCATCGCTTTCAGTGGCTACGCGGCAATCGAATTCACGCCGCGCGAATTCACGATCAGCTGGCTGGCTTTCGGTATTGTTTCCGCGGCCGCGCTCTGGCTGGTGCGGGATCGTTTTGCTTATCCCGGTGTGTCCGACCTCGAGATTGTGCTGGTCTGGGTATTCTTCTTCCTGACACTGCGGCAGCTGTCGATGGCGGGCGTCAGCTACAGCCGCATGCGGGACAAGCTGTCCGAGACGAACAAGCAATTGCAGCAATCGTTGAAGCAGATCGAAGAGCTCGCCAGCCATGATGCGCTGACCGGTGTGCTGAACCGCCGCCGCTTCATGGAAATGCTGGAGGCGGAAATGCAGCGCAGCGAGCGCTTCGACACCCCGTTCTGCTTCGTGATGCTGGACCTTGACCTGTTCAAGACCATCAATGACCGCTATGGTCATCCGGTTGGCGATGCCGTGCTGCAAACCACCTGCAGCATTGCCCTCGGCACCCTGCGCTCGACCGATGTCATCGGGCGGCTCGGCGGCGAGGAGTTTGGCATTGTCCTGACCGGAACGGCAGCCGAGAATGGCTTGAAGACGATGGAAAGACTGCGCAAGGCGGTATTCGAGCATGGATGGGACAGCGTGGTGCCGGGCCTGATGGTCAGCTTCTCGGCCGGGCTTGCCGGCTATGTGCCGGGTGAAAGCATGCACGCGTTGGCCAAACGCGCAGATGAAGCGCTCTATCGCGCCAAGCATGCAGGCAGGAACCGCGTCGTGCTCGCCGACGCCGGGGAGGTGCATGCTGTCAATGCCGAACTGACAGGCGCACCTCAATAGAACATCGATAGTGCCTCATTCTCAGGCATTGCCAACCATTTTTTTACTGCCTTAATGACGGGCAAGAGGCTGGCGTGTGATTACTCCAGGCGCGTACGCAGCGCGGAGAGTTCGATATGCGTGAGGATAACGGCGCTCTTCACTTCGTAGTTCGTGGGATCCGCCGGGTGAATGGTGTTCTGTGCCTTGTCACTGATGCGCGCGAGATCGTCCACGCTTTCGCGCACACTGCGCTCGTCGCGCTCCTGCAGCGCGCGCTGTGCCTGGCTGGAGCGCTGCCCGAGTTCCAGCACATAGTCTTTCAGTTCTTTCGACACGCTGGTGTCCGAGTAACAGGCTCGCATCGCATGGTAGATGGTGCGGTCGATGAAACCGAGGCGCTGTTGCATTTCTTCGCTATGCACGTTCATTCACGACTCCTCTCTCAACCATGTACGCTGAACGGGAAGGGGTGTGGGGAAGTCGTAACATCATGTCGGTTGCAGTCAGGATTGGCAGGCCCGATTTGATGGCCTTCTGACTACGAAGTTCCGAATGAACAAACTTCCGGACAGGCTTCTCGTTCTGACACTTCCGCCCTGATTGCCGTATTAGTGTTGTGTTTGTGTAGACGGTTTATTTATTTTGCGCCTTCGTCTGCGCCATATCAATCCGCACTGCACAAACTTTAGGCGTCGTTGAGAGAAAGGAAATTGGTGCGCTGCGCAAGCACGTGCATCTTGCTGCGCCGCTCCCACACTGCGGCGCCGCCTGAATGAAAGGATGCGATGGATTGCTACGCTGCGCAAGATACGTTGCCGATCACACTTGGCACGTCAATGCCTGTCTTCATCGGTTGCGCCGGCTGGAGCGTGCCGTCAGTGATGAAGGAGGAGTTTCCGCACAGTGGAAGCCACCTGCAGCGCTACGCTGCCGTATTCCCTGCCGTCGAAATCAATACATCCTTTTACCGGCCGCACCTTCCTGCTACCTATGCGCGCTGGCGCGATACCGTGCCGCCCGGATTTCGTTTCGCTGTGAAAGTGCCGAAGGAGATCACGCACGCCCTGCGTCTGCAGAATGTGGATGCGGCACTGGAGAGATTCGCCGGTGAGGTCTTGCAGCTGCGAGAGAAGCTGGCCTGCCTGCTGGTGCAGTTGCCGCCCAGCATGCGGTATGACGGCGCGGTCGTGGAGGAATTTTTCCGTCGCATGCGGTCATGGATTGACGTCGCAACGGTCTGCGAGCCGCGCCACCCGACCTGGTTTGCCAGAGAGGCTGCCGCAATGCTCAACGGAATTGATGTCGCCTACGTCAATGCAGATCCGGAAGTCGCGCCCTTGCCGCCGTCCGCAGCGGCGGCAATGACCGTGTATATCCGCCTGCACGGTTCGCCGGAGATGTACCACTCGGCATACTCTGATGTCTGTCTGGACCAGATCGCACAACGAATCAGCCGCGATGCGCGTGCCGGAAAGCAGGTGTGGTGCGTGTTCGACAATACCGCCAGCGGTGCCGCACAGCCTAATGCGCTATCTCTGCTGAAACGCCTGCGGGCGCTTGAGGTGACGGCGCCGCCTCCGTTGCGCTGACCGGAGATGGGACATTGGCGCTGCTGCCGGTGCTCTTGACGACGGTCACCGTGCAGTCTGCCTGCGCGACAACCTGCGAGGACACGCTGCCGAGGTAACGCCGAAAAGCCGAGCTGCCGCGCGAGCCGATCACGATATGGTCAACCGCATTGACCGTGGCGTAGTCGACAATGGCCGATGCGGGATCCGGCGCTTCCAGCACATGGTAGGTGATCTTCTCGGGTGGTATCGAGAGTGGCCGCGCCCAGTGCTTGAGTCCGACCAGGTGCTTCACGTGCAGATTGTTGCCCTGTTTGTCGACATACTCATCCATGCCGAGGCGATTGGTCTTCTGCACCGTCACGCAGGCAAGCCGCGCGCCCGGCTCGGTCTGCAGGATGCGGCGCGACGCGACGCGCAGTGCTTCGGCCAGCGCTTCCGAGCCGTACGCAAGGTCGATCGCAACCATGATGATCGGCGCCCGTGTGAGTTGTTCCGCAGCCGACTGTTGTGGAACCGGCTCCATGCCCATCGCGCGGAACCAGCGGCGCACCAGTGTGAAGAGACTGTTGCGTCCGCGCTTGGCGGCACGTTCCGTCAGCTTGACCTGATCGGGATTCTGCAATTCGAAGGCGAGCTGTGCTGCGGTGTCATGGCGCTTCTTCGGGTTGACTTCGAGGCAGCGCAGGATGATCTCCTGCAGCCATGGCGGAATCGCCGGGTTCAGTGCGCGCGGCGGCACGGCGTCGCGATACAGCCGGCGGCGCAGGCCAGACACCGAGGTCGGGAAACCGTATGGCCGTTCACCGGTGGCGAGGTGGTACAGCAGCACGCCGAGTGCAAACAGGTCGCTGCGCGGGTCATTGCGAATGTGCAGCACCTGCTCCGGCGAAATATACGGGCCGGTGCCCATCGGCAGGCGGAATTCTTCCGCCAGCAGATCGGGCAGCTTGTCGTGTCGCGCCAGGCCGTAGTCGATCAGGATCGCCTCGCCGGTCGGGCGGAACATGATGTTGCTTGGCTTGATGTCGAGATGGATCACCTGCTGCCGGTGCAGGTCGTGCAGCGCGGTGGCGACCTTGATGCCGATCTCCACCACCTCGTCGATCGGCAGCGGCGCTTCGTCGAAACGTGCGCGCAGCGACTTGCCGGCGATGAGTTCCATCACGATGTAAGGCTGGCCGGTAAAGTCGCCGGCGGCCACATAGTGCGGCACGTGAATGCCGGTCAGCTTCGGCATGATCATCTGCTCGACTTCGAAGCCGACGATCGCTGCCGGATCGTTGTTGTCGCCGAGGATGGGGATCTTCATCAGCAGCGGCTCTGAAGTACCGTTGGCGTCGACACGCGACACGCGCCACAGCATCGCCATGCCGCCCTTGTGCAGCTTTTCCTCGAGGCGAAAGCCGTCGATCACCATCCCGACTTCGAGGCGGTTCATGCGGCGCTCCTAGCGGCCAAGTTCGAGGCGGCTGCCGATGCTTTGCGGCAGACCGGCCGCGCGGATCTTCGCCGCAGCGGTGTCGTAATCGTAGGGCACGCGGAAATAGATCAGCTCGTGCGTCACATCATCGTACAGCGCATAGCAGGCGGCAGGATTGCCGTCGCGTGGCTGGCCGACAGAGCCGGGCAGAACCAGCCAGCGGCGCTGCGTGCTGAGTGGAATGCTGCTGTCGCCAGTCGGCACAAAGGAAGAAATCTTTCCGGTCATCGACAGGTTGTACAGCCCCGGTTCATGCACATGGCCGCAGAACGTCACGCGGCAGCGCGTCGCATGCATGCTCTTGATCGCCTCCAGCGTGCCGGTGATGTATTCCCAATTGCGCGGCTCGGCAGCGCTGGCATGCACAAACAGGCAGTCGTTCGATTCCTGCGTCAGCGGCAGGTTGGCGAGAAACTGAATCTGGCTCTCGGTGAGCTGCGCGCGAGTCCACTCCACAACCTGCTTTGCCTGCGGATTCATGTGCTTGCTGGGTGCCTGTGCGACGGCGACATCATGGTTGCCTTGTACGGCAAAGGCGCCTTGCCTGACGTAATCCATCACCGTATCGACGACCCATCCCGGATCGGCGCCGTAGCCCACCAGGTCGCCAAGGAAGGCATAGCGTTGCGCCTTGCGCTCTTGCGCATGGGCGAGGCAGGCGGACAGAGCCTCGCGATTGGCATGGATGTCGGTGAGAATGGCGATCAGCATGGAAGTCTGCCTGGTTGAGTGTGTCTGGTTGAGTGTGTCTTCGGGTGATGACTTTTATACAGGGAATGCCGGAATCCCCATCGTACTACCGGATCCTTTGAGTTTGCTTACAAGCCTGCCGGCAAGGCTGCTGTGCGGTCCGGTTGTGGTTCTGCAATGCCCGCCGCCGTGCAGGATGCATGTGCGCCAGGGGGGGCATGCTGCCCGTCGCTGTCCGAATTCCCTGCACTGCCATCGCGTACGACTGCGGGTCAGGCTTGGCGCGCCCGGGCGAGGTCCGAATCGCGCAACGGTTGTCAAACAGGCTTTGTTGAGGTGGCCTGTTGTACGGCCTGCCGGAATCGCTGGTAGCCCCGCGCGCGCAGTTCACAGGCAGGGCAGGTGCCGCAGCCGTGGCCCCAGTCATGCAATGCGCCACGCTCGCCCAGATAGCAGGTATGCGTATCTGCGCGGATCAGGTCGACCAGCGCCGTGCCGCCGAGGTCCTGTGCCAGCTGCCAGGTTTGTGCCTTGTCGATCCACATCAGCGGTGTTTCCACCTTCAGGCGGGTTGCCATGCCGAGATTGAGCGCGACCTGCAAGGCTTTCATCGTGTCGTCGCGGCAATCCGGATAGCCGGAAAAATCCGTTTCGCACATGCCGCCGACCAGCACATCGAGTCCACGCCGATAGGCCACGGTGGCGGCAACCATCATGAACAGCAGGTTGCGGCCGGGCACGAAAGTATTCGGCAAGCCGTTATCCTGCATCGCGATTGCGACGTCGCGCGTCAGCGCGGTATCGGAGATCTGCGACAGCAGCGACAGGTCGATCATGTGATCGTCGCCGAGTCGTTCGTTCCAGCCTGCAGACAGCGTTCGCATCTTCTGCAGCAGCGCAGGCCGCACCTCCAGTTCGACCGCATGCCGCTGGCCGTAGTCGAAGCCGATGGTCTCCACATGGGCATAACGTGCCAGTGCCCACGCCAGGCAGGTCGTGGAGTCTTGGCCGCCGCTGAACAGGACGAGGGCGCGATTGGAAAGAGTCATGGATGTTCTGGTTGCATTCTGTGGCGGGTGGATTGAGCCGAATTTTACGATGCTTTCTGGGACGCTTTCCCGCCGACTTTCTGCAGCGTCTGCTCGATGTAATCGCCGTTGTCATCGGAAAAGCGCAGCCGCACCGGATACCACTCCAGCGACGGCGCGAGCCAGATGTCGAGCTGCTGATCCTTGCCGTCCGCCTGCGGCATCCGCACGATGTGCAGCGCATGCATTTCTCCCAGCGGCGTCGCGACCTTCTCCCGCTTGACGACCTTGAACGTCCACGGCTCCGCGTGGCGCGTGCCCGCCACGACGAATGTCCAGTTTGAACCGGGCTTGAACTTCGCAGGTGCAGCGCGCGCAATCGAGATCAGCTGCCAGACGGCGCTGTTGCGGTCCTGTTCTCCGCCCTTGATCGGGTAGCTTTCTTCCGAAGCGGTGAAGCGAATGGTATTGGCAGTGCGATCGAAGGAGGTGGTTGCCTTCTCGCGGCGGAAGCGCTTTTCGGAAAAGGTGACCGGCGCCAGTCCGTAGGCATCGACGGTGCCTTCGCTTTTTGCATCGAGGATTTTCCCGACCAGCATTGCGCGCGCTTCATTGCTGACACTGAACCTGCCTCCAGACGCGCTCCAGCGCATCACCCCTTCGCCTTCGACTGGCACGCCTTTCTGCTTGGCCTTGATCGTGTAGGTGAGCTCCGCCGAGGGCGGGAGGTTGACCTTGTACCTGGTTGCCGCAGTGGCAGCCGATACGCCGACGAGGGCCCAAGACAGCAGGGTAAGCGGTACGGCGCGTAGAAGCGATTGCATCATCGTAGAAGAAAAATTATTGTGCGGCGTTTGCCGCGATGTCGGATAGTGACAGATCGACATAGTCGCCGTTCACATAGGTATAGCGCACGCGCGCCGGATACCATTCCTGTTGCGGCGCCAGCCAGATGTCGACGCGCTCGTCATACGAACCGGCCTGCGGTGCCCGGACCACATGCCACGTGGCCAGCTTGCCATACGGTGTTTCGATCTCTTCTTCGCCGAGCACCTGGATGCGCCATGTCTCGCCCTTACGTTTTCCGGCGACGAAGATATCGATTTCGGTTCCCGGCGTGAACTGGGTAGCGTCCCCGCGTCCCACGCTCGCCAGTTGCCAGACCACGCTGACCCGGTCCTGTTCTCCGCCCTGGTAGGGATAGGTAACTTCGGATGCGGAAAAGCTGATCAGCTGTTCCTCGTGCCGGAAATGGGTATTGATCGTCGGCTTGCGCCACGGCTTCTCGCTGTACAGCACGGGGGCGACGCCGAGCTCGTTGAGGATCCCTTCGCTCTTCACGTCCAGCACATCGATGGTGAACAGAATCGATATGCTCGCCTTGGCAATCAGGCTGTAGTTGTTCCCGTTTGCATTCCAGCGGAAGCTGCCGTTGCCGAACCAGTTCTGGCCCTTGCGTACTGCCTGCACGTCGTACTCCAATTCCGCCGATGGCGGCGGGCTGACCGTATAGCGCGTGCTGACCTCCGCCGCCGCTTCTGCCGCTTCTTCTGCCGCAGAGGCGATGATGTCGGCGGCCGGCTCTGCGCTGTTCTCGGCATCGGCAGCCGACGATAGCGCTGCTGTGTCGACAGTCGGTTCCGGCAATGGTGCAACGACAGGTGTCGGGGCAGGTGCGGGAGCGGGCGGACGCTTGCGCTGTACCTTGGGCTTAGGCGCGGCGGGCTTTTTCGGTATGGGTGGCGGCTTTACCGCGGGCGGCGGAAGCAGGACAGCGGTGACAGCGGGAGGCTGGTCTTCCTGCAATGATGGCAAGCTGAGGTGCCCGTCTGCCCACTGGAAGAGCAGCAGATGCAGCAGTACGGACGCGGTCAGCAGCGCGACCAGGCGCCCTGAGCGCACACGCCGGTCTTCTGCTGAGGAATAAGTCATCGCCATGCCGCTAGTTTAACAACGTATCCGATTCTGATTGCCCGCCGATGCGAAAGTTTCTGATCGTTAAATTGCCATGGTCAAATCCGGCATCCAGGCCGGCTTCCTGCAGCACATTGCTTGCGGCGAAGTTGACCCAGCGCATATGACAGCGCAAACCGCAAGGCGCATACTGGAACCTTTGCCAATTTACCTATTCAACCAAACGATTGCGCCGCGCGTGCATGCCAACGGGAGACCAGCCATGATCAAGCCGAACATACCGAATATGCCCAACTTCCCCGGAATGGGCGCAATGACGGATACCCTCGATTTCGTGAAGAACCTGTGGAGCGGCATGGGTGTTCCCGGCGTGAATATGCCCGGGATGTCTGCGATGAATATTCCCGGCATGGTGATGCCAAGCCTGTCGGTAGAAGAAATCAACAAGAAGATCGCCGACCTGAGGGCGGTGGAATCCTGGCTGACCCTGAACATGAACATGCTTCGCAGCACCATCCAGGCGCTGGAAGTGCAGTCCGCGACGATCTCGACGCTGCAGACCATGGGCGAAACCTTTTCGGCCACCATGAGCGCCGCCGGCCAGCAAGCCGCGGCCGCAGTCGGCGCAACCCAAGCGCCCGCCTCCGGTAACGGCGCACATACTGCTAACGGCACGCAGACCGGCAATGGCGCACACCCCGAGGAAAAGCTGCATGGTGCGCCGGAGCCGACCAGCAAGGACCAGGCCGATGCCACGAGCCTGACCGCGCCCTTGGTCAATGCCGCCGCGTGGTGGAACATGTTGCAGGACCAGTTCCAGCAGGCGGTGAGCGGTGCGATGAGTGCCGAGCCGCCTGCCGCTGCCTCGGTTTCAAAGTCGTCCGCTGCCTCTGGCAAAGCCAAGTCGCAGGCGAAACCCAAGGCAAAGACAGCCGCATCAACGAAGTCGCAAGCGGCGGCGCCGGCCACTTCCTCCAGCGCATCCCGCAAACGCAAGACTGGCAAGTAACATCAGGGAGCAGTCCGCCTGACGCGGCCACCAATCCATGGCACCGCTTCAGGCGTTCGGCCTGTCTTTCTCCCGCACCGGGATGCCTGCCCGTCCTGCGCCCGCTGTCGCTCCTGGGGCAGCAACCTTCAGATACCGAACCAGCCACAGGCTCGCCAGGCCGCAGACGAGGGCAAGGTAGCCGACGATGTTGTAGTGCTCGATCTGTCCCGCGGCGTTGCGCGAAATGATCATGCCGGCGACCAGCGACGCCAGGCCCGATGACATCATCTGCACCGAGGACACGAGGCTCATGAACGTGCCGCGTACCGCCGGCACCGCCGATGCCGACACCATTGCCATGCCGGGAATCATGCGGCCGGGCACGAGGATGAAGAAGATGGTCGAATTGATCAGCACCGCCCACCAGGGCACCGGCACCAGATGTGTCGTCACCAGCAGTGGCACGAAGGACGCCAGTGCCACCCAGCGAAAGGTGCGGGGCTTGCCGTGCCGGTCGGCAAGGCGACCGATCAGACGCGACGTGAAGAAGGTCGCAGCGCCGCCGCACAGGTAGATGATCGTGATGAAGCTCTCCGTCATGCCGACGTTGGCTGTGTAATACAGCGCGATGTACGGAATCACACTGAAACCGCCCAGCATCACCAGCGACATGAAAGCGAATGCCCTGAGATGGTCCGGCTCGCGTGCGATGGCGTAGATCCGCTGGAATACATTGCCCCGCCGCGGGCTGTCCAGGTGTGCCGTCAGCGAAGGCAGGAACCGGTAGCCGATGAACAGGAAGACGCTTGCCAGCACCACAATGAAAAAGAACGGGGCGCGCCAGCCGAGCGCACCGAGATGGTTGGCGAGGAACAGGCCGAGCGGCACGCCGGCGACCGTCGACAGCGAAAACGCCGACATGACCGTGCCCATGGCCTGGCCGCGGCGCTCGAATGGAATCACGTCCGCCACCATCGTCTGCACCATTGCGCCGAGAATGCCGCCGAACGCGCCGGCCAGCGCACGCGCGGCCAGCAGCGACGCATAGTTCGGTGCCAGTCCGCATGCGAGCGTGGCGACAATGAACAGTACATACAACGTCAGCATCAGCTTGCGACGGTCGAAGCGATCCACATAGGTCGCGGCGAGCAGGCCGGACGCCGCAGCGGCGAAGGTATATGACGACAGCAGCAGGCCGAACTGCTGCGTGTTGATCTGCAGCGCCCGCAGCAGTTGCGGCCCGAGCGGCATCATGATCATGAAATCGAGGACGTGCGTGAACTGTATGCCGGCCAGTACCAGCAGGAACAGTTGTTCCTTCCTCTGCGTGGAAGAATGAGATGTGGAATCCAAGAATCGATTGGGTGAATTGAGAGGATGGGATGAGTCGAGGGCTCGCGGGGCTCTATTCTAGTTTAATGCCCGCCATGCTGCACCGGAGAACGCTGTAGCGCCGCGTGCCGGTGTGTCGACATCACAGACCGGTCCTCACAACTGCGCATTGATGGGACATGCGCTCGGCGTTTTTCCGTGCAGTTGCTTTTCACCAATTCACCAAGTTGACGAAACAAATCAAGTGTATATACTCAACCGTGCATTCCGGCTTTTCTTCCATGACACTGTGAACATGCTCTGCCTTTCCCTGATGCGCAGTTGTTCATCCCTGAACGAGGGAGAAGTGTCCGTGGCCGCATCCATTGATTCCGGCCGCCTCCAGTTTTGCCTGCCGCGTCAATACGCTGGCATGACTCGCCGCGCACTGCTGTCCGCGCGAGACCTCGCCCGGCTCTCCTAGGCTCGGTGGGCGACTAGGAAAAACCACCCGGTTTTCTCCGCCCTTCCGAGCCAACCGTCCCAACCATCTCGAATGACATGCCGACGCGTTTTTGCGTCGGTCAGTGCGCTTCTGCGACGGCACGCGTATGCCGCCGCAGGGCGCGTAGCCAGGATCGACGTTCCGTATAGGGAGGACGCTGTGCGCAGCATAAGAAAAATTCTCGTTGCTACCGACTATTCCGAGGAGGCACGCCGCGCCGAAATCCGGGCCGCAATGCTCTGCACCAGGCTGCGGGCAGAAGCCGTCGAGCTGGCGACATCGCAGAAACCGGAAGCGGCGACGCGAGGCCAGGACGCGTGCGTCCCGGCTGCATGCAACGAAGCAGATGCAGCCGGGAAGAGTGCGGCGCGCGAACGGTCGGGAAGCTCGACTCTCCGTTGGCAGGGGAGAGCGGATGCCGGCCCCCGATTGCCGCGCATGCACTGCGCGCCTGAAGAGATCATCGCGCGCGCGGCAGAAATCGATGCAGATCTGGTCGTTGCCGCAGGAAGGGGAAGGCGGCTTTTTGCCGATGTGCTCAACGTACTCGATGCATTCGATGCGTTCAATGTATTGAGGCGGCAAGGCAATGACGAACTGCTTCGTCTGACAGACCGGCCGCTCCTTCTCGTCAGTGCCGAGCCGGAGGAGGCCTACCGGCGCGTGCTGGTCGCCATCGACTTTTCGGATGAGAGCCGGGAAGCGGCGCACGCAGCACTTGCCATTGCGCCTGCAGCACATTTCACGTTCCTGCATGCGTTCCGTGATTCTGGCGAGCACATGCAGCAGGAGGCCGGCGTCTCGGGCGATACCGTTCACAGCCAGCGCATGCGCGCACGCGAACTGGCCCGATTGGCGTTGAACCGGTTCATCGAAAGTCTTGGCCCGAGAAAGCAGCTGATATCGCGCTCCATACACTACGGCGCGCCGGCCGCAGTGATTGCGGCGCAGGCAAGGCACTTGCAGTGCGATCTGGTCGTGATGGGGAAGCATGGAACTTCCCGTCGTGCAGGGCATCCGTCAGGTAGCGTGACGCAGCGCATCGCTGCACAGGGGCGGCACGATCTGCTTGTCGCCACCGTGCCGCAGCAGCAGGACATGGACCCTCTTTCTGCCGCATGACGGCAGTGCGGAGTGAGGAATAAAGAGTTAGGAGTAAAGACGGGCAGCCGAAGAACGGCTGTCTTCTGAATCTACGTTGATGAACCTGCGTTGATGAACGTACGTTGATGAACCTGCGTTGATTGTTATTTGGAGAGGAACGACTATGAAACCAGAGATTATTGTGACTTCGACAGACCTCGAAAGACTGGAGGCCATCATTGATTCCATGCCGGCGTCCTCGCCCTCCGGCGTGGCACTGCTGGAAGAACTGCAACGGGCGGATATCGTCGAGCCTGACGACGTGCCGCACGATGTGGTGACGATGAATTCCACAGTGCGCTTCTCGCTCGGTACGGAAGGCGAGGAATTCTGCCGGACGCTCGTGTATCCGCGCGACGTCGTTGATTCGACCACGATCTCCGTCCTTTCCCCTGTCGGCAGCGCCCTCCTGGGCTTGTCGACCGGCAGCAGCATCGAGTGGCCGAGCCCGTCGGGCACGCCGCTGGTCGTGAGCATCATTGACATTGTTCAGCAGCCGGAACACAGCAAGAACCTGGCAAATTAATGCAGCACTGGCTCGGCAGAGAAACGCACCGTCCGCAAGAACATCATGAAATGCATCAGCCTCAAGGGAGCGCCGTTCGAGATCGGGGAGGCGCTTGGCCGGCTGGGAAAGCCGGCGGCACGGTTCATCCAGAAGACGCTCGACAAAGGCGTCGGAGTTGTACCGGACGGAAAAAGCATGGCAGAGGAACAGATGGTGCGGGTGCAGGAACGCTTTCCCGACTACTGGGAGGAACTGCGCGGCTTGAGCGCGGGGCTCGGCCTGCCTGTGCGCGATGTTTTTCTTTGGAATTGCTGGCCCGACATTGCCGCGCAGGGGCAGGAAACCAGCAGCACGGTGGCCATCAACCGGCTTGGTTACCGGCTCGTACTGTACAGCCCCCGGCTCGGTCCGCCGCTTGGGGGAGACTGCGTGCTGGTCGATGTCCTTCCGGATGGCAAGCCGGGTTACCTCAGCCTGTATGTGCCCGGCCGCCTGCCGGGGACGACGTTTGCCGTCAGCCGTGCCGGGGTGGTGCACGTGGTCAACGCGATGGCCGGTGAAAGAGCGCAGATGGGACTGCCCACCTTCATTACCGGACGAGCAGTCCTCGACGCGGCTTCCTTTGCGGATGCCATCGACATCGTCATGGGCGAGGACAGCCTGGGCGCGGCGCATTACGTGTTTGCCTCGGCCCAGGAGTTCATCATGCTCGGCATTTCGGCGACGCCCAAAGAGCGGCAGATCGAACCCATCCCCAACAAGCACTGGCACACCAATCACCTTGTGCGGAAGGACGGCGCGGAAGGTGGCGCAGCATGGCAGGCATCCCATCAGCGATACCTCGCATTGGGGCGCATGATGGCGGGATTGCCGTCTCATCCTGCCGAAGAGGACATGCTCGGCATCCTGGAAAGAAACTGCGCGGATACCGCACCTGCTTGCGAGGATGCCGCCCACATTCTTCCAGCTGAAGGCGAAATCGGAACGGTGCTCATCAAGGTCCAGCAGCAACGTATCGAGCTCAATCTTTTTCTTCCGGCGCAGGGCGGCAAGCAACGCCATGTCGTTGCCGTTCGCTGAATGAATGCCGCGCCTGCACGAACTGCATTTCTCCGCCCATCCGGCGGAACGCGTACATGATGCCGTTGACGTCATCGCCGCGATAGCCGTCGATGCGGCGCACATCCCGGTCGGATAGCTGTTGCAACAAGAAATTGCTCGCCGTCGCTGCCATATCGCCCGCCGTATTCAAAGCCAGGCTGGCTGTCATTCAATGAACACGGCGCGGATCGTATGCTACCGAAGCGCGTGTGACGAATGAAGCGCGACTTGAGGAGCAGTGTCAGCACACGCGTATGCACGGTACGTAACAGCGCTTGGAAGAAATTACAGAGGCGGCGTAAGAATTGCATGCAGCTTTTCCGGCGCGCATGGGCAGCCAAGCGCATGACTTCATCCTCGTTCAAGTGTTGAGCAGGGAGAACGAAATGGGTTCACCGATCCGAACGTCTCAAACATCTTCACGCGGAATCAGGCGATACATACCGGAAGCAAGGTCGCGGGAAAGGCGACCCAGATCAGCGCGACTGCCGACAGGGCACACAACAGCACGGTATTGAACGAGAAGAAGACAGCAATGTCAGCGCCGGGCGCATGTGCCTGTTGTGCTTGTTGCGCCTGTCGCCATTTTCGAAAGTTCTGTAGTACCGCATAGCCGAGCAGCGCCAGTGCCGCCAGCGTGATGATGCCGATACCGGGATGAATGACATCGGTGTGCCCGGAGGCGCAGGCAAGTGACACGATCATGTAGCAACCAAGAAAATGTGCCGCCCAGATCGTCGGACCGATCACCAGGGTGGTCAGGCGGTTGCGCGTAATGAAGCCAGGCATTCAGGCACCTGTCAGGAAAGGGAAGGCGTGGATCACGGCATAGCCGGCCAGCCACTGCAGCATCGTGTAATACCAGAACAATGCCGTGACCTGCCGTTCACCATGACATTGCGCTTGCGTGTGGCCGGCGCGCGGAGACAGCATCACAAAGCCGGCCATGCCTATCGCAATCGCCACATGCACGGCCTGGAAACCGACGACGGTATGGATCAATGCGTCGTAGGCGTGCGCCTTGGCTTGCACGCCGCTTTGCAGCAAGGCCATCAGCTCGACGGCGAGGAAGACCAGCGCCAGCACGATCGCGACGCCATAGCTGATGTAAAAGCGGCGCCCGCCGTCGGCCTTCGTGCCGAGGAAAATGGCCGCGCTGCTCGCAGCCAGTGCAGCCAGCGCGACGGTTGGCAACACGAGGCCGACACCGCGAACTCCGGCGGGCGGCCATGCGGGAGACACTGTCCAAAGGAAAAAGTACGCGAACAGCAGCGAAAAGAACAAGGCGCCGTCGGCCATCAGCGCGATCAGCGTGCCCCACCAGCCGGGCGGGCGCAAGCTCGCATAGTGATAAGGCAGATGCAGGCCCGGGGCGGCCTCGACCGTATCGTGCGGAGCCTGCTGGCGTCCCTGCTGCGCCCAGAAGAACAGGCTGGCCACCGAGAGTGCGGCACCGATCGCAGCAAGCCAATAAGCCTTTGCCAGGAACCCGACAAAAAACACGGCCGTCAACAGCGCCGCCACCAGCGGTGTCGCGGTGTTGGCCGGCAGGACCGCAACATACTCCGGCTCCGCATCCACAATGCCGGTGACCATCGTCTCGCGGCGGTCGACATCCGCCCGGCCCAGGTAGAACTCGCCTGCTTCCATGCGTTCGGGGAGCGTGGGGTCTTGCCACAGCGGGTCGCGGTCGGCAATCGCCGGCTGCATGACGAAGTTGTATGGCGGGACCGGCGACCGGATCGCCCACTCCAGCGTACTGGCCTTCCACATGTTCGCCGGCGCCTGGCGGCCATGCAGGAAGTGCAGCACGAAATCGATGAGAAACATGCCGACACCGGCGGCCGACAGGAAGCCGCCCACCGTCGATACCAGGTTCAGCATTTCCCAGCCGAGCCCCGGCAGGTAGGTGTATACGCGGCGCGGCATGCCGAGCAGGCCGGTCACGTGCATCGGCAGGAAGGTCAGGTTAAAGCCGAGAAAGATCATCCAGAACACCAGGCGGCTCAGGTGTTCCGACGGTGCGCGCCCGGAGAACAGCGGCAGCCAGTAATACAGCGCCGAAAACAGCGGGAACACCATCCCGCCGAACAAGACGTAATGCAGGTGCGCCACGACGAAATGCGTGTCATGCACCTGCCAGTCAAACGGCACCATCGCGACCATCACGCCGGTCAGGCCGCCCAGCACGAAGATGAACAGGAATCCGAGGATGAACAGCAGCGGCGTCTTCATCACCGGCTTGCCGCTCCAGAGCGTCGCGATCCATGCGAATACCTGTATGCCGGTGGGAATCGACACCGCCATGCTGGCAGCGGAGAAGAAGGCGATTGACAGCAGCGGGATGCCGACCGTGAACATGTGGTGCACCCACAGGCCGAAGCTGAGGAAGCCGGTGGCGATCACCGCCAGCACCACCCAGTGATAGCCGGCAATCGGCCGCTGCACGAAGGTCGGCAGGATCGTCGTCACCAACCCGGCTGCCGGCAGGAAAATAATGTAGACCTCCGGATGGCCGAAGATCCAGAACAGGTGCTGCCACAGCAGCGGGTCGCCGCCGCGTGCCACGTCGTAGAACGGCAGGCCGAACGCACGCTCCAGTTCCAGCAGGATGCTGCCGAGGATCAACGGCGGGAATCCGAACACGATCATGAATGCAGTGACCAGGATGTACCACGCATACGGCGGCATCCTGTGCAGCGCCATGCCCGGGGTGCGGGTCTTCAGGATGGCGACGATCAGTTCGACGCCGGCGGCGACCGCCGAAATTTCCGCAAAGGTCACCCCCAGCAGCCAGAAGTCGGCCTGCGATCCCGGCGTGAACTCGCGGCTGTTGAGTGGCACGTACATGAACCAGCCACCGTCCGGTACCGCGCCGATGAGGAAGCTGGAGTACAGCAGGATGCCGCCGAACAAGTAGCACCAGTAACCGAAGGCGGACAGGCGCGGGTAGATCAGGTCGCGGGCGCCGATCATTTTCGGAATCAGGTAGGCGGCGAAGCCTTCCATGATCGGCACGGCGAAAAAGAACATCATTGTCGTGCCGTGCATGGTGAATGCCTGCGCATACGCCTGATGGTCGAGCAGGTCGTTGCCGGGAAAGGCAAGCTGGCTGCGGATCAGCATGGCCAGCACGCCGCCAATCAGGAAGAAGATGAAGCCGGTCACGATGAAGCGCAGGCCGATGGTCGTGTGATTGACAGCCTGCAACGTGCCGATGCCGGGCAGATTCGCCCAGATGACTTGCAGTCGCCGCAGGCGCACTGCGGTGGCCGAAGGCGGTGAAGTGGAGGGGGAAGGAGGTAAGGTGGCCACTAGCGCAGGCTTTCGAGATAGGTTGCGATGGCTTGCACGGTGGCGGGCTCCAGGTGCGCATACGACGGCATGCTGCTGCCGGGTTTGATCGCCTGGCTACGCGTGATGAAGTCGATCAGGTTGGCGCGGTTGTTTTCGAGCGAGCCAGCGGCAAGGAATTGCCGGCTGCCTAGATGCGTGAGATCCGGGCCGCGCGATTGCGCCTGGCCGACGCCGCGCACCGTGTGGCAGGCAATGCAGTGGGTGACGAAGGCCTGTCTGCCGACCCGCAACGCCGGATCGTCCCCGGCCGGGGCGCGCTCTCGGGCAAGCCAGGCGGCATGCACGTCGGGCGCCTGGGCAATGACGTAAAACGCCATGCGTGCATGTTGCGGCCCGCAGTATTCCGCGCACTGGCCGCGATAGATGCCAGGTGCATCGGCATGCAGCACGACATGGTTGCTGCGCCCCGGGATCAGATCCATCTTCCCGGTCAGGTTCGGTACCCAGAAACTGTGGATCACATCCCTGGTCTGCAGTCGCACCGTGACAGGGATGCCGGCCGGAATTCGGATTTCATTGGCGCTGGACACCGTGCCGCCTTCCTTGGAAAGGTAGTGCACGTCCCACCACCAGCGGTTGCCGACGACGTCGATCTGCACCGGCGTCGCAAAGAGCCGGGTACGGAGATCGCCCATTGTCACCATGCCATAGGTCAGCAGGGCGCTCAGCGTGACGATCGGCAGCACCAGTCCGCCAGCCACGATCAGCAGCGTCGCGGAAAGCGGACGTCGCTTGTCCGGCCTACGGAACACCGCATACAGCGCAAGCGCCATCACCAGCAGCAATACCACCGCGGCGCCCCAGAACATGACCCAGCCGATGTCGGCGATCGCTCGTGCCTGCGGACCTTGCGGGTCGAGCGCAGACTGCACCCCCGCACAGCCGCCGAGCAGTGGCAGCAGCGACAGCAGAAGCAGCTGCAGTAGCAACTGCAGTAGCAACTGCAGCGGGCCGGCGGTCAGAGGATTGGTTTGTATCTTGCTTGGCGTTGGCAAAGGCCGCATGTCGTGCGCTTGGTTGTTGTTTACGTGCAAGGCAAACGGGACGCGCCCCGGCGAGCGGCATCCTTCACTGGAGTCGCTTCAAGCAACGCGCATGCCGGTTGCTGCAATGCCGACCTTGGCGGAAGCCGGACAGAAAGATTTCGCTATCGATGCTGTGTCCAAATAAAACGTCGTCATCACGCATACCGCCATGTCGCTAATGCTGTCGTTGCACATCGTCTTCCTGCTGGTCTGGTCGGCCGCGCTGCTGTATTTCCCACAGCTATTCGTGCGTCAGGCCAGCGATGACGATGACGCCCAGCACCGTGCCTACCACATGCAGCGCACGCTATACGCCTATGTGATGACGCCGAGCGCGCTGCTCGCGGTGGCAGCCGGCAGCTGGCTGATCTTCGAACGCGGCTTCAGCGGCGGCTGGCTGCACGTCAAGCTGACGCTGGTGCTGCTGATGGTGTTCTTTCACGCTTTCTGCGGCGCATTGATGGATGACTTCCGGCATGAACGCGTGCGCCGCCGTCTATGGTTCTATCGCGTACTGCCGGTGGTGCCGGGCGCGCTGATTACGGGCGTGATCACGCTGGTCGTGGCCAAGCCGTTCTGACACGATGCAGTGAGGGCGAGCTTGGCGCTCGTGTCCGGCAGGTTCAGATATCTTCACCCGTGCCGATGTTGTGCTCGAAGACGAGCTTGCCGCCCAGCCAGCCCGCGAAGCTGAGCGCAACTGCACTGACGCCGGACAGGAACAAGCCCCAAGGCAGCACGCCGAGCATCGGGTCGGGTATCCGCTGCCACCAGTTGGCGGCGGTGATTGCCAGCATCGTGACCGCCGCCAGGAAGTGGCTCCAGCTGGTGACGTGATGGCGGATTTCCCGCACCAGCAGAAAGTCCAGCATGCCGGCCAGCGCCGCAACGGAACCGACCAGCAGTCCGATGCCGATCACCCACACTGATACGCGCGCCCAGAACGGGTCGCCGGTCCACCAGAAAGCGACATCGCTCAGGAACGCGCCTAACAGATAGGCGATCGGAAAGTTGACCAGCATCGGATGGATCGGATGCCCGGCAATCGCCACGAAGCTGCGCGTGCTCTTCGGCGGATGGGTCAGCAGCGGATTTTTCACGGGCGTTCCTGTTGTTGTCTCAAAAATAGACTGTGCATGTGCCGGCATGTTCCTCAGCCACGCGTCACATGGGCGCGGGCAGCAGGGGAACATGGTGGCACGCATCCTGCGTCACCCCACAAACTCGCATCGGAAGGAGAGAGGTATGGCATTGCAGAAACCCGTCGTATTGATTACCGGATCGGAAGGACGGCTCGGAAAGGCGATCACCGCCGAACTGCGCGACGCCTATACGGTGGTCGGTTTCGAGCGCAAATGTGCTGGCGAAGACTGCATTTCCACCGACATCACGTCCGACGACGCGCTGGCAAAGGCCTGCAATGCATTGCGCGAGCGCTACGGCAACCGCCTTGCATCGGTCATCCATCTCGCCGCCTTCTATGATTTTTCCGGCGAGCCGAATCCACAGTATGAAGAGGTGAACGTGAAGGGTACGCGTCGCTTGCTGCGCGCGTTGCAGTCCTTCGAGGTGGAGCAGTTTGTGTATGCCAGCACCATGCTGGTCCATGCACCGACCGAGCCGGGACGGCCGATCAACGAGGACTGGCCACTGCAGCCATCCTGGCCTTATCCGCAGTCCAAGCTGGCCTCGGAGCAAGTGGTGCAGCAGGAGCACGGGCGCATCCCGGCACTGATCATGCGCATTGCCGGTGTCTATACCGATGCCTGCGAAGTGCCGTCGCTGGCGTACCAGATCCAGCGCATCTACGAGCGGCAGATGCTGAGCCATGTCTTTCCCGGCGATGCCTCGCACGGACAGTCCTTCGTGCACCAGGATGACCTGGCGCGGGCGATGCGCGCTGCGGTCGACCGGCGTGCGTCGCTGCCGCAGGAAGCCGCAGTGCTGATCGGGGAACCGGTCACCGAAAGCTATGAAGCGCTGCAGAACCTGATCGGCCGGCTGGTGCACGGCGAGCCGTGGGATACGCGCCAGATCTCCAAAACCGTCGCCGCCACCGGCGCGTGGCTGCAGGACAAGATGGAGGACGTGGTTCCCGATGCGATCGACCGCGGCATCGAACCGTTCATCAAGCCCTTCATGGTGCGCCTCGCGGACGACCATTACGAGCTGGATATCTCCCGTGCCGAACGGCTGCTCGGCTGGCATCCGCAGCATGCGCTGCGCCGCAGCCTGCCTGCCATCGTCGGCGAACTGCGGCAGAATCCGGCGCAATGGTACAAGCGCAACAAGATCCCGCTGCCGCTGTGGCTGGAGGAAACGCCGGACGAGGGCTCGCCCAGCCCGAGCGCAATTGCCGAGTACCATGCGCTCGACCGTTTCGAGCACCAGCAGACGCTGTGGTGCCACTTCGTCAATGTCGCGCTCGGCCTTTGGTTGATCTCCAGCCCCTTTATATTCGGGCTGGCGCAGAACTGGCTGGTGCCCGGCGAGCTTGTCACACCAAACGGACGTGGCCTGGTGTATTCCGATACCTGGATGACCTTGAGCGAGATTGTCTCCGGTGCACTGCTTGTGCTGTTTGGTTTGATGTCGCTGTCGCGCGATGCCGGCTGGGCGCGCTGGGCAACCGCGTCGATCGGCTTGTGGCTGCTGTTTGCGCCGCTGCTGTTCTGGACGCCGAGCGCTGCTGCCTACGCCAACGACACGCTGGTGGGTGCGCTGGCGATTGCGTTTGCGGTGGCGATACCATCCGCGCCCGGGATCAACCCGGTGGCGCGTGTGACCGGGCCGGATGCGCCACCCGGCTGGGATTACACGCCATCGGGCTGGACCAACCGCCTGCCCATCATCATCCTCGCCTTCGTCGGGCTGTTCATCTCCCGCTATCTCGCCGCTTTCCAGCTTGGACATATCGACGCGGCGTGGGACCCGTTCTTCGGCGACGGCACCGAACGCATCATCACGTCATCGGTTTCCGAAGCCTGGCCGGTGGCGGATGCCGGACTGGGCGCCACCGTGTATGTGCTTGAAATCATTACCGGCATCATCGGCGACAAGCGCCGCTGGCGCACGATGCCGTGGCTGGTCCTGCTGTTCGGCATCCTGATCGTGCCGCTCGGCGCTGTCAGCGTGTTCTTCATCATCATCCAGCCGATCGTGATCGGTACCTGGTGCACGTTGTGCCTGGTGGGCGCGCTGGCGATGCTGCTGCAGATTCCATACTCGTTCGACGAAATCCTGGCCACGCTGCAGTTCCTGAAGAACCGTCGCCAGCAGGGCCGGCCCTGGTGGTATCTGCTGTTGCGCGGCGATACGATGACGGGCGGCAGCGCCGACTATTCGGACAATTTCGAGGCGTCGCCCAGTGCGGTGATCCGGGAAATGCTGGGCAACGGCGTCGGCGTGCCGTGGACGCTGGCGGCCAGTACCGTGATCGGCATCCTGCTCATGTGCACCCGCCTGCTGTTCGACACGTCGGGACTGGCGGCTGACAGTGACCACATCGTCGGCTCGCTGGTGATCACCTTCTCGATCATGGCCTGGGGTGAGGTGGCGCGTCCATTGCGTTTCGTGAACGCCGGTTTCGGCGCCTGGCTGATCGCCGCACCGTGGGTGATCGGCGGCTATGCCGGCATAGCCGCCGCAATGTCGGTGCTGTTCGGTATTGCACTGATCTGGCTGTCGCTGCCTGCCGGCACCTTCACGGCACACTACGGTGCCTGGGACCGGATCGCACGGTACCGGCTGCATTTCGAAGGGCGGCACCGCCATGCACATGCCTGAACGCGGAGGACCATGCCGGTGATGCGATACCCGCCCATCCACGATTACGCACTAATCAGTGATTGTCACTGCAATGCGCTGATATCGCGCTATGGCTCGGTGGACTGGTGCTGCATGCCGCGCGTGGACGACGACAGCTGTTTCGGCCGCCTGCTGGACTGGGACAAGGGCGGATATTGCGCCATTGCACCGGCCGATACTGCCTTCACTTCTACCCGGCGCTATGTGGACGGCACGATGATCCTGGAGACGCTGTTCCGCACGCCGCAGGGCGAGGTCCGTCTGACTGACTTTTTTGCGCTGCAGGGCGATGCCGAACATCCACGCTATGACCTGGTGCGGCTGCTGGATGGTGTCAGCGGCGAAGTCGACATGCGGATGGAAGTCCTGCCACGCTTCGATTACGGCGAGATCATTCCGCACGTGCGCCGACACGAGAGCGGCGTGTACACCGCCACCGGCAGCAACCAGGGCCTGATCATCCACGCCGATGCCCCGCTCGAAGTGGCAGGCCATAGTGGATTGCTTGGCATCGTCCGCATGCAGGCCGGACAGCGCGTACGCTTGGCGATTCAGTTCGAATTCCCGGAGCTGCTCGAGCAAGCGATTGCGCAGGGATCGGCGCGCGCCGACGGCCTGGATCCTTCCCTCGAAAGTACCCGCCAATGGTGGACGCAATGGTCGGCGCGCATGCATCGGTCGCGACAGATCGACGAACAGACGGCACGCTCGGTGATTACGTTGAAAGCGCTGACCTTCGAGCAGACCGGCGCGATCGTTGCGGCATCCACCACGTCGCTGCCCGAATGGATCGGCGGCGAGCGTAACTGGGATTATCGCTTCAGCTGGGTGCGGGATTCGGTTTTCACCATCCGTGCATTGCACGAACTGGGATATCTGACCGAGGCCGACCGCTTCCATCAGTTCATCCAGCGCAGCGCCGCGGGCAGTGCCACCCAGCTGCAGATCATGTACGGTGTCGATGGCAAACGGCGCCTGCCGGAAATCGAGCTTGACTGGCTGGAAGGCTATCGGCAATCGCGTCCAGTACGCATCGGCAATCACGCAGCCAAGCAGACCCAGCTCGACATCTATGGCGAATTGCTGGAGATGGCATGGGAGTGGCATGCCAGTGGCCATCCTACCGACCCTGACTACTGGACCTTCCTGGCGGACGTGGTCGAAACCGTCTGCCGCCGGTGGCACGAACCCGACCACGGTATTTGGGAGATTCGCGGCGAGCCGCGCCATTACGTTCATTCCAAGGCAATGTGCTGGGCCGCGTTGAACCGCGGCATCCAGCTGGCGCAGGCCAATGGTTTCGAGGCGCCCCTGGAGCGCTGGTCTGCCGTCCGGGACCAGATCAGGGCTGCCATCGAGCGAGAAGGCTTTGACGCCGGACGCGGCGTGTTCGTAAAGGCGTTCGGCAGCAGCGAGCAGGATGCCGCACTGCTCATCCTGCCGCGTGTCGACTTCGTGCAGTACGACGATGCACGCATGGTTGCCACGGTCGATGCGATCTGCCAGGAGCTTGATGAGGGCGGCCTGCTGCTGCGTTACCGCGGGGGCGACGGCCTGCCGGGGCCGGAAGGCATCTTCCTGCCATGCACCTTCTGGCTTGTTGCATGCCTGGCGCGCCAAGGGAAGCGCGAACCGGCATGGAAGTACTATCGCCGCGCGTTGTCGTGTGCCAACGACCTCGGGCTGTTTTCGGAGGAATTCGATGTCGAACACGGGCAGATGCTCGGCAACTTTCCTCAGGGGCTGACCCATGTGTCGCAGGTAATGGCCAGGCTGGCACTGGATCTGCTCGAATCGCCGTAGCAACGGCGCGCCGCATTCTCCTTGCTTGTTCTATCATTCTGCTTCCCAGCCATTGGCGATCAAGAATAGCCGTCAAGGCCGCCCTTGCTCGTCATGCTTTTTCGCTGAAAAACATGCGAGGTGGCGAAGGGCTGCAGCTGTCCCTGAACTGCGCGTGCGAAGCGAAAGGAACAAGAAAATGATGCGAGTCGCCATGTATGCAAATCTGGCAGGCGCCCTGTTGCTGGCAGCACAGCCTGGCGTGGCAACGGCTGCACCGGCTTCACTGGCCGATTGTGCCGGGATCGCCGAAGACAGCAAGCGCCTCGCATGTTATGACGAGCTCGCAGCCATGCAGCAAGCCGGAAGCGCAAGCGCGCCGGCCGGGCAGCCAGCAGCTGTGTTGCCGTCTGCTGCAGCTGCAGAGGCGTCGCCTGCGGCGGTCGAAGAGGAAGATGAAGAGAAAGAGGAATCTCCGCCCGGTTCCGTTTTGGCGAAACACTGGGAACTCGGCCCCGAGTACAAGCGCGGCACGTTCAAGTTCCAGTCGCACCAGCCCAACTACCTGCTCGCTACCTACAGCAGCTCGCCCAACAGCGCGCCATACCAGCCGCTGCGGCGCTTTGTGCTGAGTGATGCCGACCTGTCGCATGGCGAGCTCGTGTTCCAGCTCGGCTTCAAGATGAAGTTTTTGCAGAACATCGGCGGCACGCCGGTCGACCTGTGGGGCGGCTATACACAGCAAAGCTTCTGGCAGGCGGGCAACCGCGAAGCGTCGAGTCCGTTCCGGGAAACGAATTACCAGCCGGAGCTGATGGCGGTGGTGCCGCTGAACTTCAGCCTGCTAGGCTTGCGCGCCCGCTTCTTCAATCTCGGCATCGCCCACCAGTCCAACGGCCAGGCGTCCACCCTGTCGCGCAGCTGGGACCGGGTCTATGCCCAGGTCGGACTGGAGCGTGGCGGCTTCACGTTGGTCGGCCGGGTATGGAAACGCCGCCCGGAAGACATCGAGGAGGACGACAATCCGGATATCCTCGATTACATGGGGCACGGCGACCTGACCGCAACCTACCGCTGGCGCGGGCATGAGTTCTCGCTGCTTTCACGATACAACTTCAGCACCGACAAGGGTGCGGCGCAGCTGGGCTGGGCCATACCGCTCACAAAGCATGTGAAGGGCTATGTGCAGCTGTTTTCCGGGTATGGCCACAGCCTGATCGACTACAACCATGCGCAGAATACGCTTGGGCTGGGTGTGCTCGTCAGTTACTAGAAAGGCGCGCCGGCAACTGCCAGATCATTGCGCAGGATTCATGAGCCGGCATGGTGCGCATGCACAATAGCCGGAAACCGGCGCAGCGCGCGCCGCAAGGAACAAGAACAACGGCGAGAAGGAGGAGAGGATGACTGCCTGGATGATTTACGGCGCCAATGGCTATACCGGCGAGCTGATCGCACGCGAGGCAAAGCGGCGCGGCATGCAGCCGGTACTTGCCGGGCGTAATCGGGAACGCATCGAAAAACTGGCGCACGAATTGCAATTGCCGTTTCGCGTCTTCGGTCTGGAGAGCACTGCACAAGCAGCGCAACAACTCAGCGGCATGCATCTTGTGCTGCATTGCGCCGGCCCGTTTTCCGCCACCAGTGCGCCGATGATCGAGGCATGCCTGGCTGCGAAAGCGCATTACCTCGACATCACTGGCGAGATCAGCGTTTTCGAGCATGCGCATTCGCTGCATGCGCGCGCAGCGCAGGACGGCGTCGTGCTCTGCCCCGGTGTCGGCTTCGATGTGATTCCGACCGACTGCGTGGCCAGCGCCTTGAAAGCGGCATTGCCGGATGCGACGCAGCTGGCACTCGGTTTTGATTCGCGCTCCGGTTTTTCGCCGGGCACGGCAAAGACGTCGGTGGAGGGCCTTGCGCAGGGAGGCAAGGTGCGGCGTGGAGGAAAAATCATTTCCGTCCCGCTGGCTTACCAGACGCGACGCATTGATTTTGGCGACGGCGAAAAGCTGGCGATGACAATCCCCTGGGGCGACGTCGCCACCGCCTATTACTCCACCGGCATTCCCGACATCGACGTCTACATTCCCGCATCGCCAGGCATGGTGAAGAATGCGCGGCGCGCAAACTACCTGCGTTGGCTGGTGCAGTTTGACGCTGTGCAGAATTTGCTGAAGCGGCGCATCGAGAAATCGGTGAAAGGTCCAGACGAAGAAGCGCGCAATCGTTTGCCCACTTACGTGTGGGGCGAAGCCGTCAACGCCAAGGGGCAGAAAAAGACCGCGCGCATCCGCACGGCAAATGGCTACAGCCTGACGGTGGCCGGCTCGCTGACGGTGGTAGCGCATCTGCTTGCCAACCGTCCGGCGGGCGGCATGTATACGCCATCAAGGCTGGTCGGCGCCGACCTGATCACGCACCTGCCGGGTTCCGGCCCGCTCGTGATCGAATAGCCTTGTCAGCACATCCCGCAGCAAGACGGGAAAAACCCAATAACACACACAAACACACACAAAGGAGACACCAAGATGCGCAGAGTTGCCGCAGTCCTCATTGTTTGCATTTTTCTACTCGGGGCCTACCTGAGCTTCGCGCCGGTGCCGATCGAGCCAGTATCCTGGTCCGCGCCCAAGGATGCAGGGTATGTCGCGTCGCATGAGGTCAATACGCGTCTGGCCAACCTGAAGCGGATCGACATCGGGACGGAAATCGGACCGGAGCACATCGTGATCGGCCCAGACGGCGCACTCTATGCGGCGGTCGATGGCGGCAGGATCCTGCGCATGCATGCGGACGGCTCCTCGCCGCAGGTATGGGCGCAGACCGGCGGCCGGGTGCTCGGATTCGATTTCGACAGACACGGCAACATGATCGCCGCCGATGCCATCCGCGGATTGCTGTTGATCAGCGCCTCCGGCGCAGCGGCGGGCGAAAGGAAGATCACGGTCCTGGCGGACGAGGTGCAGATGAATGGTGTGGACGATCCGATCCGCTATGCGGATGGTGTCGTGGTGGCGAAGGATGGCAGGATTTTCTTTACCGACGCTTCGCGGCGGTTTGCACCGGCAGAGTGGGGCGGCACCTTCAATGCGAGCGTGCTCGACATCATGGAACATTCCGCAACGGGGCGCGTGCTTGTCCATGACCCGGCCGACGGCAGCACGCAGGTCGTGGCGGACGGCTTGTCGTTCGCTAACGGGATTGCCTTGTCCGCGGATGAGCGCTGGATATTCGTGGCCGAGACCGGCGAATACCGGATCTGGAAAATCGCGATTTCCGCGCGCGGGCTGGATGCGAAGACCATTGCGCAGAATCGCAGCAAGGGCCATGCACAAGCATCGCTCGTGGTCGAGAACATCCCCGGCTATCCCGACAACCTGATGCGCGGCATGGATGGCCGCATCTGGGTCGGGCTTGCCAAGCCGCGCAGCGTGTTCGCAGACAAGCTCGCCGACAGCCCGGCATTGCGCAAGGCGGCCCTGCGCCTGCCGAAATCGCTCTGGCCGGTGCCGCCCGCCTACGGGCATGTATTCGCGATTGACGAGAACGGCAAGGTCATCGTCAGCCTGCAGGACCCGAGCGGCCAGTATCCGGAGACGACCGGCGTGACGGAAACCGCGGACCGCCTTTACATCCAGAGCCTGCATGCAAAGGCAATCGGCTGGATGCCGAAAGCGGCGAGCGGCCTCTGAGCGAAGCGCTTATGTGGGCATGTGCGCTGCAGCCATCTACAGTGCGTATGCCTTGTTGGTTTATTGCGCAGCCTTGATCCACTCCGCCACACTGGTTGCCGTCGGTATCCTGCCGGAAGAAACCAGCTTGTCGTTGATGACCAGGCCAGGCGTCTTGAGCACGTCATAAGCAATGATCTGCTGCATGTCGGTGACCTTCGTCACCTGTGCATCGACATGGAGCGAATCGACCGCCTGGTGCACGACTTCTTCGAGCTTCTTGCAGTTGGCGCAACCCGGGCCGAGTACCTTGATGTTCAACATGATCAGGCTCCCTTGTATGAAGCGGAAGAGCGGCGGCCGGCGAAATTCACCGACACGACCAGCAGCGCGATGAATGCGGTCATCCCGACAGCAAGGACGGTGAACGGCGTGCCGTCTATCCATGCGCCATAGGTCATGCCGGCGACCGCGCTGAACAGCGCCACCAGGCCGACGTAGACAGCGGTTTTCGCCTTCCCGATGATGGCGCCGATGATCAGGATGCTCTGCAAGGACAGCTCGGGATCCGACATCAGGTAGGCGAGCAGCGGCCCGCGGTGCATGCCGAGGTCGAGGAACATTTTTGCAATCGGCACTTCCACCAGCGTCGGGAAGTACATGAACACGCCGAAGGCGACGCCAGCCATGTTGCCCAAAAGAGTATTGGCGCCGGCGACAGCCTCGATCCACTCCGGCCGGATGATGACGCGGATCATGCCGACGACGAAGACGCCCGCCACCAGCAGCGGGAAGATCTGCTTCACGAAGCGCCACGACTCCCACAGCCAGTCCTGCAGTTCCTCATCGGACAGCTTCTTCCACGCCAGCCGGTGCAGCGCGATCAGCGCAAGTGCGACACCGAACAGCTTGCCGGTGACGCCGATGTGCACGCCTTCCGGCGTTGCCTGCACGGAAAGTGCGGCAAACAGCAGCGTCGCCGCGATCAACCCGAGGGCTGCGCGGGTCCAGTTGTTCACGCCTTCCTGGATGTTCTCGAAGCCGCGCCATGCGGCAATACCGATCAGCGCCAGCAAGCCGATCAGCACCACGCCTTGCAGTGACACACCTTCCTCCCCCTTGCCGGCATCGTAGGGAACGATGTGGTCGAGCGTTGCCTGCATCGTATCCGCGCCGGCGATCGGCAGCTCCATGTGGAAGTAGGAACCGGTCAGCACACCGAGCTTCAGCGTTCCGGCCAGCAGCAGTGCGATCCAGACGACGAGGAAAAGCAGCGGCGCGCGCTGCATGCCGCCGCCACCGGCGAACATCGTGTCGGCCGCCTGCTCGCGCGCAAGATCGTCGGCATGGAAGATCAGCGCCATGATGAGGCCGATCCCGATGCCGAAGGCCAGCGACAACAGGAAACGCGCAATGGCGAGGTCCGGGCCGATCACGCCACCGGTATAGACCAGCGCGAGGATGTTGGCGGCGGGCGCGAAGAAGAGGAAGGTGATGGCGGGGCCAATGCCTGCACCTTTCTTATAGATGCCGGCAAACAGCGGCACGATGGTGCAGGAACATACAGCCAGCAGCGAGCCGGCCGCTGCAGCCGCCGGATAGGACACTGTCTTGCTCGAGTTGCGGCCGAGGAAGCGGGTGATGGTCTCCTTCGGTATCAATGCCGCCATCGCACCGGCGATGAAGAACGCTGGCAGCAAGCACAGCAGTACATGGGCCGCGAGATAGGCAGCGAGGTTGCCGAGTCCGCCGTGCAGCAGCGGAAGGCCGTAGGTGATGAGTGCATCCATTCCGGTCATACGGTTCGCCGTGCCGAACGCAGGCCGAACCGTCCTCCATGGTGTGCGGTGAATGTTGTCAATGCAGCTTGACTAAAACCTGTGCGCGTTGGGCAGACGGTGATAGCGAACAGGGACGTTCAACAGATCAATAGGTTAATTTTCGCATTGCAAAAAATGATTGACCCAGGTCAAAGCTCACAGAAATCGGCTTCATTGGATTACGCCGGGTTATTCGTGCGGAGACGTCTTCTACTGCTTGTGAGCGATTGCGTCGTACCAATTTCGGCTGCATTCGAAGCGTCGTCACGGCGTCTTATTAAACAAATTTTCCCCTCTCTCTTTTCTCAAAAACAATCTGGCGCTTTTCTCACCTGCGGGAATTTTTTGAAAAGGCCAGCAAAAGGAAAACCAAGTTTCAATGTTCTTCCTCAATGCAGTCTGGGCACGGCTATTGCTTCATCGCAACTCTGCAGCCTACGCGGCATTTTTTATACGCATTCCGAAATAGCGGAAAGAGAGATGAAATCAACATTGATCCGTGCGGCGGTTGTCGCAAGTTTGTTCACGCTCGCCAGCCAGGCTTCTGCCGCGGACGGCAGGGCGGTGTACAACGCCACTTGTTCGGTGTGCCATGCCACGGGCGCGGCAGGTGCACCCCGGCCGGGTGACAAGGCATCCTGGGCGCCACGCCTGACCAACATCGCGGCGCTGAAGATATCGGCGATCAAGGGCAAGGGCGTGATGCCGGCCAAGGGCGGCAACAGCAGCCTGTCGGTCGCGGACGTCTACGCCGCGGTTGATTACATGATTGCCCAATCGAGGTAATCGCCATAAGCGGCTCGACCGGCCGCAGCGAGCAAGGGCCCCGGCAGCAAACCGCTGTCGGCGAGCCTGCTAGCGGGGTGATGATGACCGGGGTGCTCGCGTCTGCAATGCGCGTTATACCGGTTGTCCGGCATTGCTTTGTAGCCTAGTCACGGATCATTCCATATCGTTTTCATGCAGGCCCCGAACCAGGGTGTCAGCAGGGGACTCAGCAGGGTCTTTTGCACCATTTGCCGGGAATGACCGAAAACAAAAAGGGCGCACAGCGATGCACTGTGCGCCCTTTGCCATTGCAGGCCTCAGAGCCTGCGATGATGACGTCAGAAGCGGTGGCGGACACCAACCATCAGCGTCGAGGGATCGGCACCATTGTTGCCAGCACTGTTCAGGCGCGCGCCGGCATCATTGCTGGTACGTGCGTACATTGCGTACAGGTTGGTGCGCTTGGACAGGTTGTGCGAATAGCCCAGTGCGATACGATTGGCATCGCGACTCGCACCACCAGCGCCTTCGATATCATCGCTGCGGCGGTTGTAGGATGCCAGGATCGTGCCCGAGCCGACCGGGACGCTGACGCCGAGCAGCGCGTCATCACGGTCAAGATTGGTTACGCCAGCGGCATCTTCACCCTCGGTGCGGGAGTAAGCTGCATGCAGCTTTACTACGCCGAAATCGTAGGCGCCGCCCAAGAGGAAAGTCTTTTCATCGCCGTCATCGGCATTGGTGGCATCAAGCAGATTCTCTTTGTGATATGCGGCAACGATATTCAATGGGCCGTTGGCATAGCCACCCGACAGGCCGAGGTGGCGGCCGGACGACGTGCTGCCCGCTTGTTCGCCGAAGGTGTACGCGACCTGGCCGGAGAAGCCGCCAAAATTTGCACTCGTGAAGTTGAGGGTGTTGTCAGTGCGCTCGCCGTGCACGTTGAAGAAGTTCGCTGCATTGCCTGCGCCACCGAGGCCGAACGGATCGACGCTTTCCAGCGCAACACGGATCGGCGCATATTGGCGGCCCAGTTTGAGCGCGCCTACGCCATTACTGGAGAGACCAACGAACGCTTGGCGATTGAACAGGGTGTTGTCCACGCCGAGTGCGCCCGTGTCGATGCTGAAACCGTTTTCAAGGGTGAAGATCGCGGACAAGCCGCCACCGAGGTCTTCCGCACCCTTGAAGCCGATCCGGCTGCCGGATTGCTGGCCGCTCTGGAGGCGCCAGAGCTTGCTGTCGCCAACAGCTGCGTCGCTGTCGTCATAGCGGATGCCGGCATCAGTGACGCCGTAGATCGTCACGTTCGTTTGCGCCGAAGCAGTACCGGCGAATGCGGAAAATACAGCAAGTGCGAGAAGCGATTTTTTCATTGTTTGTTTCCCATTGAGGTGTGTTTAACGTCGTGTGTCCGGAAGCTTCCTTGATCGAACGCCCCAAGGCAGTGATGCCCCGTTCTGCGGAAGCTCAGTGAGACAGCACGGATGATGAGCAAGGGAAGTTACCGCTTGATGACAACGCATCAGGCGTGGCATCCGCGCGACAAGTTCACACGACGAGTTCACACGACGATGGGGCAGCGATCATCGTGATGAAAAAAATGGCCGACTGCCTTGCGGCAGCGGCCAGAACTTGGGATTCAATGAAAAGCGGAGTCAGTATGGAGGAGCAAAGTTACCGTGGTATGACAGCGTAGTACGAGAGCGAAATGCCGTGTCGGCGACTTTCAGGTGTCACGTATCGCCGCACTATTCGGGTGTCGTTGCGTCACCATCTGCACCGGGTGCACCGAGAGCCTGTCGTGCCAGCTCTTCATCAGACAGGTCAGGACTATTCTGGAGAGCGTTCCACTCCTCGATGAATTCCTCGCTCGGCTCTTCTCCGTGGAGAACGATATCTTCGAGCGTTTGCTCGCGCCCGGTAGCAGGATCAGCAAACAGCTCGTTCAGATCCTGGCTGCTCGTCTGTTGCGCCGTTTTCCCTTCCAGGTAAGCGGCATAGTCGCCGTTCCTGAGCGAGTCGGGTTTTGTCATCTGTGCCTCCGCGTCTGATCGTCGCTTTATTCAGCCCCGATGCTGCCATCCGATTGTTGTCAATGCAATATTGCGTAGGGTGCATTGCAGGGAAAATGCCACACCCCGAGGAAGAAACGCGATGGCAATACGCGCGGCCGCACGTCGGGCCATCCTCTCGGGCCATCCTATTGCTGGGCGTACATTGTCCGCAGGCCGAGGATCGCGAATACGAACGAGATCAGGATTTCGGTCCTCTCTCCCGCACAACGATCAAGTAGTAACCGAGCGCCAGCGCCAGCGTGATGGCGGCCGTCCCATAGATATGTGCGGCACTGACTTCGTTGAAGTCGAGCACAATCACTTTTCGCGCAATGGCCATCAGCGCCGTCCCGAGGACAATCTCAACCGCAAGATGCCGGTTATGAGTGTCCTCCGCATACAGAATGATGTTGTGATAGATCTCAATGGCGATCAGTACTGCCATGAAGGCACCAAAGGTCGCCAGAATATCTTTGATTTCCAGCAGCAGGAACGGCGGTGCCATCAGGCGCTGATAGAGCACGTAAATAACATCCGCGATTCCCCAGATGATGATCAGTACCATGATCACTGCAAGGATGCGGGCGACGAGAGCAATGACACGGTTCAGGAAAGACAGCACCGGGTCGCGCGTTGTTTGATTCGGTGATTTGTTTGTTTCCATGATGGTTGCCGATAGCGGGTGCAATAGCGGGTGCAAGTGAGCAAATGGATGTAGTCGGGAAACAGTCCCGTCCGGGTGGAGTCCACGACTCATTATTCTCGATTATTCGTTATTCGCCGAAGTGTTAGTACTGAAAATCCGTATTCATTAAAACTGTCTTCGCGCTTATCGTGGGCGCGTAATGACGGTTAACGGAACAAACATGCGGATCGCTCTCCACGCTCAAGACACGCACCCGGCAGAACAGGTAACTGTTGCTCTGCCGCGCATGTATGTCCATAAGAGTGTCGCTGTAAAACTGCTGATCGGCAGCAACGTCTTCCATCGTCCGTTCCTGACGCGTTTCACTCGCAAGTTGCTTTCCCCGTGTTGCACCGCTCAATCGGGGATGCATATCACGTGAAGTAACGTCCACCATGAATTCACTTCGCTTTACGGCAACCATTTCCCCCACCAAGGAGAAAACTGTGACTACAGCCAAAACAGCGTCTTGGCATGCACAAACATCCGATGACTGCCTTGAACAGCTAAGCAGCGATCCGAAAGCCGGGCTTAGCCCCGAGGAGACGGCTCGCCGCCTCGTCGAATACGGGCCGAATCGCCTCGCAGAAAAAACACCGCGCCCCGCCTGGCTGAAATTCCTCGACCAGTTCAAAAGCCTGCTGGTGCTGATTCTGATCGGTGCCGCGGTGCTGGCCGGCGCGATTGGAGATTTCAAGGATGCCATCGTGATCGGTATTGTCGTGCTGCTCAATGCCACCCTCGGTTTTTTCCAGGAGCATCGCGCCGAAGCAGCGCTCGCTGCACTGAAAAACATGCTCGCGCCGAGCGCACGTGTGCGGCGTGGCGGGGAAGTGCAACAGATCAAGGCGCCCGAACTGGTGCCCGGCGACATCCTGCTGCTCGAAGCCGGCGACCGCATTCCGGCAGATGCAAGAGTTTTGTCCGCCCACAGTGCCGAAGTCGCAGAAGCGGCGCTGACCGGCGAGTCCCATGCGGTGGCCAAGCTGCCTGAAGCTGTGCCGGAGCCGGTGCCCCTCGCAGAGCGCCACAACATGGTGTTCATGAATACGGTGGTGACCCGTGGCCGTCTCGAAGCCGTGGTCACCGCCACCGGCATGCGCACCGAGATGGGCCGCCTCGCAGGTTTGCTGACCGAAACGGCCGAGGGCGAAACACCCTTGCAGGTCCAGCTCGACAGCCTCGGCAAGCGGCTGGCACTCATTGCCACCGTGGTCGTCGGCCTGATCTTCATCATGGGACTGATGCGTGGCGAAGATCTTGTCACGACCGCGATGACAGCCATCGCATTGGCCGTCGCCGCCATTCCCGAGGGCTTGCCGGCGGTGGTGACGGTGACGCTGGCGCTCGGGATGCATCGCATGGCCAAGCGCAACGCGATTGTCAAAAAGCTGGCTGCGGTCGAGACGCTAGGATGCACGACAGTGATTTGCTCCGACAAGACCGGCACGCTGACGCTGAACCAGATGACGGCCCGCGCCCTGTATTGCCACGGCCGGCGTTATGCGGTCAGCGGTGAAGGCTATGGCAGTGAAGGCCGCATCGAAGGGCTTGGCGGAGAAACAGAAGCACTGCGTGATGCGCTGCTGCCGGCGGCATTGTGTGTCGATGCGCGCATCAAGGACGGTGCACTGATCGGCGACCCGACCGAGGGCGCCTTGCTGACCATCGCGTCGAAAGCAGGGCTGACGGCCGACACCGCAATCGAACACTGGCCCCGTATTGCCGAGATTCCCTTCGACTCGGCCACCAAATTCATGGCCACCTTTCATCATGATGGCGACCGGGTCATGCTGTGCGTCAAGGGCGCGCCTGACGTGCTGATGGCGCGCGCCGCCGCTTATATGGGCGACGCTGTCCATGCTGTGCCGCTGGATGAGCAGGCCCGGTCTGCCTTCGCCGCAGAGAACGAGGCGCTGGCAGGGCAGGCCATGCGTGTGCTGGCGCTGGCCGGCCGGGTGATTCCAGCGGCGGACTTCGATCCGGCGGGCGACCTGATGCCGTGGGTGCAGGATCTCACGCTGCATGCGCTGGTCGGCATTATCGATCCGCCTCGCGCAGAGGCGAAGCAGGCGATCGCCACCTGCCACGCCGCCGGCATCCAGGTCAAGATGATCACCGGTGATCACCGCGTGACAGCAGCGGCCATTGCGCGCGAACTCGGCTTGAAGGGCGAGGCGCATGAAGGGCGCGACCTCGATGGGCTCAGCCAGGCTGACATCGCGCGACTGGTCGAGAAGAGCGTCGTGTTTGCGCGGGTCGCGCCGGAGCACAAGATGCGCATTGTCGAAGCCCTGCAGGCCAAAGGGCATGTGGTGGCGATGACCGGTGACGGCGTCAACGACGCCCCGGCCCTGAAAACCGCCGACATCGGCATTGCAATGGGAATCACCGGCACGGAGGTCACCAAGGAGGCAGCGACGCTGGTGCTCACCGACGACAATTTTGCGTCGATCGTGCGCGCGGTAAAAGAGGGGCGCACCATCTACGAGAACATCATCAAGTTTGTCCGCTTCCAGCTTTCAACCAACGTCGGCGCGATCCTGACTGTCCTGACAGCGCCCTTCCTTGGCCTGGCCACGCCCTTTACGGCGATCCAGATTCTTTGGGTCAATATCATCATGGACGGCCCTCCGGCGATGGCGCTCGGCGTCGAGCCGGCGCGGCCGGGCATCATGGACGACAAGCCGCGCCAGGCGGATGCCGCAATCCTGTCCATGCGGCGCTTCTGGCGTCTTGCGCTCTATGGCGCGACCATGGCGGCAGGCACGCTCGGCTTGTATGCGTGGGCCATGGAGGCGTCCGGCGAAGCAAAGGCGATGACGCTCGCGTTCACCACCTTCGTCCTCTTCCAGTTCTTCAACATCTTCAATGCCCGTGCCGAACAGGGCAGCGCCTTCAACCGCCAGTTCTTCGCCAACGGCAAGCTGTGGCTGGCGCTGGGCGGTGTCGTCCTGCTGCAGGCGGTGGCGGTGCACTGGGAACCGGCACAGGCAATTTTCGACACGGTCGATCTTTCGCTGATCGAGTGGATGCTGGCTGCGGCCGTGGCTTCCTCGGTGCTCGTGCTTGAGGAAATGCGCAAGTTGCTGATGTCGCTGTTTTATGCCAGGAACGCTGCGCCGGTCATTTCAGCCGGGCAGGCAAGGTGACACCATGATCGACGCAGGCCACGCAACAGGTGTCACGCTTGTCACACCTTTGCCGGTTCGGCGTCGCGCACCGCAGGCCGCGTCGGGATGGCCGGTGCAAGAGGCTGCTCGACGCCGGTGGCATCCCACGTCTGCTGGTCCACGGGCGGGATGTGGCTCATCGCATGCTCGGTCAGCGCGGTAATGGTCAGGCTGGGATTGACGCCGAGATTCGCGCCCAGCATCGCGCCGTCGCAGATGTACATGTTGCGGTAGCCGAACACGCGGTTCCTGCCGTCGCAGACACCCTCGGCGCGCGTGCGTGCAATCGCTGCGCCGCCCATGCAGTGTGCGGTCGTCGGCACATCCAGCAGAATCTCGGTGACGGAGGTCATCGGAAAACCGCCGGTGGCCTTGGCCGCCTTCATCGCGAAGTCGTTTGCCGCAGGAATAAAGGTCGGTATCTTCTTGCCCTGCGTCGTGAGCTGTTTGGAGAACGGCCAGAACCAGCGGCGCTTCAGCTGCATCGTCAGGTGGTCATCCAGCGTCTGCATGCACAGGAAGATCATGGTCTCGCGCGCAAAGCCGAAGGGCGACAGCAGGCGTAATGTCGTCACCGGGCGTGTGAGCAGCAGCTTGGCCAGTGTGGCGATCCACGTGAACGGCCGGGTCAGGCCCGGCCGGCCCAATGTCATCACCGTGCTCAGCAGGCCCATCGTGTCCGAGCCGTTCGGATAGCGCGTTGCCTCGATGTGCGTATGCTCGTCGATATACAGGCCGGAACCGATCGCGATGCCCTTGGACAGGTCCACCTTCGAGCCGGGGAAGCGGATGCCGATCAGCGATTCCGCATTGGTGCGCACATGCGTGCCGAGCGCGTCCGAGATGCGCGGCAGCGACTTGCGCTCTTTCGCACGGAACAGCAGTTCCTGCGTGCCGAGCGACGATGCGGCAAACACGACGCCGCGGCAGGTGAGACGCCGCTTCTGTTTCGACGCGCCTTTGGCAAGCGACACAACGTCGATCTCGTAGCCATCGGCACCATCCTCCTTGCCGTTGAGCGGGCGCACGTCGAGCACCTTGGTCTCGGCAAGCAGTGCAGCGCCTTTTTTCTCCGCGAGGTAGAGGTAGTTCTTGTCCAGCGTGTTTTTTGCACCGAGCTTGCAGCCCACCATGCAGCCGCCGCAGCCATCGCAAGCGGTGCGTGCCGGGCCTTCGCCGCCGAAGAACGGATCGGGATGCACCGTGCCCGGTTTGTCGCCTTCCTGGCCGAAATAAACGCCGACCCGGGTCGGGTAGAAACTGTCCTCGACGCCGACCGCTTTTGCCATTTCCTTCAGGCGCAAGTCGGCAGGGGCGAGGATGCGATTGGTGGTCACGCCGAGCATGCGCTGTGCGGTGGCGTAATGCGCCGGCATCACGCGCTCCCAGTCGTTCAGGCCTGCCCAGCTGCCATCCCGCCAGACTTTGTCCTTCGGCACCAGCAGGGTGTTCGCGTAGGTGATGGAGCCGCCGCCGACCGCATTGCCATGCAGGACAACGACATGCTTGAAGAACTGCATGCTGAAGAAACCGCGCAGGCCCAATGCCGGACGCCACATCCAGCGCGACAGCGACCACGTGCTTTTCGGCAGATTGTCCGGCGTCCAGCGCCGACCCTGCTCGATCACGACAACGCGGTAGCCTTTTTCCACGAGGCGCAGTGCCGAGACGCTGCCGCCGAACCCCGAGCCGATCACAATGAAGTCGTAGTCGGTATGCATGCCTGTCTGTTCTTTCTCAATGTAATGCGATGATGGCAAGGCCATGGTGTTTGCGTTGCGGAGTGTCGATGTGGAGTAGCGTCACCGGAAGCAAGTGCAGCCCGTAATCAGCGGACGGCGAAGCGGTGTATACGATGTGCTGCGGTGAAAAGGTGGCGGAATGCCGTTCACTGTCATCTCTCCCGATCTTTTATTTATGGGGGCGAATGTAGACAAGACAAGGCGCTGCGTCTTGTTCAAATGCGACAGCGCCAACCAGGCTCACGCCGCCATGCGCAGGAGCAAGATGTCTTCGCGCTGATGTTGCAAGGCGTTGCGCTGCAACGGCCGAACGGAATTAGCTGATGCCGAGCTGCCGCAGACGCCGCAATGTAGGTAGGCAACGGCCTTGAACTGAATGTCGTGATTGGTCCGCTGATCAATGAAGCTGCCGTTGCCAAGATGGAAAAGCTGGTCGTGTACGCCGTGTCGATAGGCGCGAAAGCAGTCAGCGGCGGCGTGCGCCACGGCCTTGCTGCATATTTCTATTTGCGCGAAATCGGCCGCGTCTGGCGCATCGCCCGCTACAACAAGTGGAAGAGAGAATGCTGTTCGGTTTGCGCTGAGCGGCATTTTTTATTTTGCGGCAGGTTTTAGCTGAATGCGGTAGTGCTCTTTCTTATTGAGTTCCCACTTCTGTGGGACGGTGCGAAGACGAGGGCGGATCAGCCGACTTGTCCAACAAGCAACGATGAGCTTGGTCCTTGAGTTATAGTGCTTGGCGAGAAGGCAACGCTCCAACTGGTTGACCGTACTGGCTACCTCGGTGAAGCAAGACCGGATGTAACGCCTTTCACGCTTGATTCGCACCGCATGAAAAAACAGGATCTTGCTATCGCCCTGACCTGATGGATCTCGCGGAGAATCAGCGAAGTGTTTATCAAGCAGAGATCCGGTTTTTCATTTGGGGTGTGTAGATCTATTAGCGAACGGAGAATTTTATGCAATCGCAGATACCGATAATTGGCGATTTTCGGCGGAGGCTGCTGCGTGCGTCGGTACCGATCTTAGGGCTGGTTTCGTTTGTTGGCGGTACAGGGCTCACCATGTTATCTGCAGCGATTGTGTATAAGCAGTTGGTTTTTTATGGAAGGCTGCCCCGTGAACCGTTCATTTACGTGACTGTTTTTTCGTCAATCGCGCTATTTTGCATAGTAGCCGGCTTGCGATTAATGTTTCTTCGAAAGGATCGAACCGCTTCCATCATGCCTCCCATTGTATGGAAAGCGCTCGGGATACTTTCTTTGATTGGAGCCGCTGTACTGCTGGTAAAAATTCTACTTACGGGCACTTACTCAAACATTGGTGTGCCAAGTGGTTTTTTGTTTCTTTCGGCCTTGTTCTTTGTAGTGGCTAGCCGAGCGACGCCTTCGGGGCCTGATGATCCAACGATACTGTAATTGCACTGGCTCGCCTCGTTAAAAAATGTACGGGAAATGTTGTGCTTCCTTCGTCAACTCAACCTACGGGCTATATCGACAGATTAGGCCCTGCGCAAGCCAAAAGGAGCAGGTTTCGGCCGAGAATCAGCGAAGTGTTTTACCAATCAAAGATCCGGTGCATCAGTCGGATCGTGACGAATGAATTTAGTTACGAGGCACATGGATATCCTTCTATCGATCATTGGAGCCCTTTGGGGCTGGCGGTTTCTGGCCAGTCTCAGCGCGGCGGTTGCAATCGCCATTCCAGTTGGCCATGTGCTAGGGCCGGTTGCCGGTTTTTCGCTCGCGCTATTCGGCGTGGGGTTCGGATGTATTTGGCAAGGCCGTTGGCTGAGTGGAATCCCGCTTTTGGCTTCAGTCCCGTCCCCGCCGATCTCAAAGCCAGTCACATTTTTGGGGCTTTCCTTTATCGGGGCCTTATGGGGTGGTTTTTCATCTGAAGTGCTCGGCTCTGGTATCGAGGGTGCATTCGTATTAGTTGCAGCCGTTGCATTGGGGACCGCTTGGCGCACCGTGGTGCTTAAACAGCATACTGCACTGGGAGGCATCGTATTTTTTGCAGCTTCGCTTTTGTTTGGGCTAGGAGCGGTTTATGCACTTGGAATGCTTCGAGCGTAAGCACGGTAGGTTGAACCTCCTTCGTCAACTAAACCCGCGCGCTGCAATCAACAGTGAGGGCTTTGGCCCTGGTTATTTATGTCGTTAACCCTTTCGAAGGATGCTCGTGCAACCTTGAAGCAGCTTTCGCGTAGGCTGGGCTTGGTCGCTATTGTGCTGCAGGTTGTTGTCTTGCTTGTTCCGACAACGCCTTTCTATTTGGCAGGCATGCTCATCCTGATCCTCGGGTTCTTCGGAGCGAATGAGGGGCTGACGCCAGCGTTCTTGATCTTGGCCGGCCTGCTTCTGGTGCCGGGATTTGGCCTGTTTGCTCTTTGGTGGCTTGTTATTCGACTTCGCTCGATCGACATCGGCGAGATCCCGCCACGAATTTGGGTGGGGCTCACACTGGGTGTCGGCTCCGCCCTATTGTTCGTTTCGCCCACAGTAAGCCGGAGATTTAAGCCGCCCACGCCCTTCACACCGCAGAAAGACATGATCGAAAAAGCACTGATTTTTGGTGGCGGCCCTCTAATTCTGGTGATGTCGCTCCTGATTGTGATTTGGCTTCGAGGCAGGTCGAGGCGCAATCTGCTTGCAGGGGGGAGCAGCGATTAGAGCAAACAAGGCGCTGCAGTCATGTCGCAAAGGCGAACGGCTAATCTTGGGCAGCAAAGATGTGCGCGTTCTACCGCGTGTGACCTCGACGAGAACGCCTGCGTTTCCGACTACTAGACGAGCCGTACGCCGAGTTGACCTCCCATATTCATGTGATGGCGCAACTTGCCGAGATAGGATGTGATTACGCGTTGACAAACGGTCATCATTTATTTCGACATGCAGCAATCGCAGTCGCTTCACTACAGGGGGAAAACAACTCATGTCTGAATCCGCATCCATTTTCCTCACTGGCGAAGTACTTCCCGGGTTCATAAAAGAGGACGTCATTCCTGCTCTTGCCCGCCTGCTCAAGATCGACGAACACAAGGCTGCGGCGCTACTGAGCGGACGGGAAACATTGATTAAGCGAAGTGCTCCGCCCGGTGATGTCGATCGCTATATTCAGGCGCTCCACAAGGTCGGTGCGGTGGCACGTTCGACGGCTCCGGTCGTGCAGTCATCCTTCCCTGTCCTGTCCGAGCCAATCACCACTCCGGCCCCCACGCCGGTGACGCCGGCAATCAGGCAGGATCAGCAAGCACCACAGGAATTGTCCCTGGCGCCGGGTTGGTCGAAACCCGGCGAAGACACTGCGCACATAGCGGCTTCGTCTGCGAGAGCCGAGCAAGCGGTAGGCGCAGGCCAGTCGCTGCAGGTAAGCTCTTCGGGCACAAGAAGACAGAATACGACCGTGGCCTCCGGTGATACCTACGGGCGCGAACCGGTGTATGCCGATGTTCCGGTGTTCGGCTTGTCGACGCAGGGCAGGATAGGCCGGCTGCGCTACATGGCCTATTTCTGGCCCGCCATAGGCCTGATGATCGCCGCAGGAATTGCCGCGGCGGTGATCCTTCCTTCCATGGCGGGTGGGAAAACCGGCTTTGGCACCGTTGCGTTGATCATTCTGTTCGCAGTCGTCGTGCTTTGGATGTCCCTGCGCGTTGCAGTTCTGCGCCTGCACGATCTGAACAGAACCGGAAAGTGGGTGCTGCTGCCAATACTGCTGGGCGCGGCCGCCGGCGCGGCAGGATCGCCGCGGCTGGTGCTGATGGCGTCGGGGGTGTACTGGATCTTGTCGATCCTCTTGATGGTCTGGCCTGGATCGGAAGACGATAACGAGTACGGAGCGCCGCCCGCCCCCAATACCGAATGGGTCATTATCGGGGCCGCGCTGTTCCTTGGGATGTCTGCAATGGGCATCGTAGGAATGAAACAGTCCGACAAATACACGGCGAAGCTTCTCTCGCGCGCCTCGGCAGGAGCATCGGATGATGATGAACATGGCGGACAGACTGAAGCTTTCATGCGCAACTATGCCGAGCAGATGGACGCGCAAACGCCCATCATGCTCGGTTCCGCGCTGAGTCTCGACAAGGTCGAATATGCCGATAACGTCCTGCGTTATAACGCCACGATCCAGGGCAAGGGATTGATCATCGGTGACGGCATGATCGAGGGGATGAAAACATCGATGCTGAACTCGTATTGCGGTCAAGGGAACAAGGGCGGGCTGTTCCCGTCAAACCAGGTTCCGGTGGATTTCGTCTTCCGGTATCAGGTGACGGCCTGGGACTTCGACAGCTTCACGCTTCGGCTTTCACCGGAAAGCTGTTGATCCGCGCCGGAAGAGCGGGCAGTGGGAGTCGCCGAACGACGCTCTTTGTTCGGACAAAAGGAGACATACAGCAGCACTTCTCTTTGGAAGAACCTACAACGTTTTCAGCAAGATTCCGGCGATTGCGAGCAGAGCGACTACTACCCAGGGTGGTGTCTTCCAGACTGTCAGCAGCAAGAAGCCGGTCAGCGCGACCGTGAAGTCACTCGCATCGTGCACGGCACTGGTCCAGACCGGGTCGTATAGTGCGGATCCAAGAATGCCAACTACCGCTGCATTGGCACCGCGCATGGCGTACTGAGCAGTCGGTCGCGTACGAAATTGGTCCCAGAACGGTAGCATGCCATATACCAGCAGCAGACCGGGAATGAAAATGGCGATCAGCGCAATAGCAGCACCGCTAACCGGATCGGCGCCTAAGCTGGCATCCGCACCAAGATAGGCGGCAAAGGTGAACAGCGGACCAGGAATCGCCTGTGCCAGCCCGTATCCGGCAAGGAAGGACGCATTCGTCACCCATCCAGGCACGACCATTTCTGCCCGCAGCAGCGGCAGGACAACATGCCCTCCACCAAAGACGAGGGAGCCAGACCGATAGAAGGAATCGAAGAGGGCCAGTTGCTTGCTGCCCGTGATCGTAACGAGCATTGGAATGCCAAGAAGCAGAACGGTGAACAAGGCCAATGCGGCAATGCCAGCACGGCGGGTGATCGGGAACGTCAGGTGCCCGTGGACAACGGCCTGCTGGCCGCGACAGAGCCAAACGCCAGCCAGCGCACCGAGCGCAATCGCAGCCATTTGACCAATGGAGCCGCCGACGAAGACCACCATCATGATGGCACCCAAGGCAATGGCAGCACGTTGCCTATCAGGCGTCAGGTTGCGGGCCATGCCCCAGATAGCCTGAGCGACGACAGCGACTGCAACAAGCTTAAGCCCGTGCAAGAAGCCTTCCGCTAAGGGGCCGGTAAATGCTGCGGCGCCTAAAGCGAATGCAAACAGAATAAGCGCGGACGGCATGGTAAAACCCAGCCAGGCAGCGAAGCCGCCAATAAAGCCGTTGCCGCGCAACACCCCTAGTGAGAATCCGACTTGGCTCGACGCTGGTCCCGGCATGAATTGGCACAGCGAGACCAGGTCGCCATAGCTCTCCTCGCTTAGCCAGCGCCGGCGTATCACGAATTCATCTCGGAAATAGCCGAGGTGAGCAATTGGCCCGCCGAAGGCGGACAGGCCAAGTTTCAGGAAAGTCCAGAAGATCGCAAAAAAGGATTCCGAAGGTTGCCGCGAAGCCGTACTTTGAAATAAGTGCATAGGACACCGTGAATTCGATGTGCCATGGTAATCAAAAACCAATCAATTCATCACGGAAGTGCTGTCGCGTTACGAGGAAGAACAGGGAAAAGCCAGCCTGCAGTGGTTTTCCTTATGCAACCCTGTGCAATATCCGCGCGGCATTGACGGCCATTGTCGGCATCCGGCCGATTGCCATGCCGTGAGCAAGTTTGCCCACCACGCAGGCTTTAGTGGCGTTCGGCGAGCAGCTTCAATACCGCTTTCGCGGCTTCTTCCGATGACGCCGGATTCTGGCCAGTGACCAGCATGCCGTCGATCTGCACATACGACGCCCAGTCCGGTCCCTTGGAATACATGCCCCCGGCTTTCTTTAACGCATCCTCGACGAGGAAAGGCACGATCTTGGTCAACTGCACCGCTTCTTCCTCGGTATTGGTAAAACCGGTCACATGCTTGCCTTCGACCAGCGGACGGCCATTGGGCAGCTTGGCATCGCGCAGCACGCCTGGCGCATGGCAGACCGCAGCGACCGGCTTGTTGGCGGCATGCATGCTTTGGATCATCGTGAGCGAATCCTGATCCGCTGCCAGATCCCACAAGGGGCCATGCCCGCCGGGGTAAAACACAGCGTCGAATTCTTCATGCGACACGCTCGACAGCAGCACGGTGTCGCCGAGCAAGCGCTGTGCTTCCTGGTCCTTCTTGAATCGATCGGTGGACGAGGTCTGCGCGTCGGGCGCATCGCTCTTGGGGTCGAGCGGCGGCTGGCCACCCTTGGGCGTGGCCACCGTGATCTTGGCGCCCGCATCCTTGAATACGTAGTAAGGAGCCGCGAATTCCTCCAGCCAGAAGCCGGTTTTCTTGCCGGTATCGCCCAGCTGGTCATGCGAAGTCAACACCATGAGTATGTTCATGCTTGTCCTCGGTAAGTCGATCAATGAGCAAGGTAGAGCAGTAGCAGCTTTGAAAGTTCTGAGCCGGGCAATATTCAACGCTACCGTCGCGTAGCTGAGCGCTTGTGTGAGGAGCAGTAGCAGATCGCGTGGGATTTTCACGCTCTCGGTGCCTTCATGAGACATCGATAAACTCCGGGCAGATCAGTTGGTCCGCCGAACAAACAGCAGCGCATCCGGCGAAAGATCTATGGCAGCAGAGAAGAAGCCAGGCGGGATGTGTTCGATGACATCGAAGTCTTTTACAATCGAACCCGACGCCACAGCCATTTGTGCCACGTGAGTCCCGAGGCGTTTGAACGCGCCTCGTTGTGAAGCCTGAGTTTGTCTACCGTACCAGGGGCAGTCCATTCTCCTGGCGATGAACGTCGACGACTAGCATTCGCAAGTTGTTGCTTCCGGCGTAGTGCAAACTTTTGAAAGATGATGTTCCAATGAACTTGAACCCTATGCGCGCCTTGACCTTTCTTCTTGCTGCTCTGTCCCTCGCGGGGTGTGCAACAATGCCTGATCCGCCCCCGGTGCCTTGCGATGTGACTGACATGAACTCTCCCGTGCCACCGAAGCAGGAATTTGGTTTGCTCGGAGAACTCGCTGGCCGCCAATGGAGGGTGGGCGACAAGCGGGTGTCCGCTATCCACTACTACGAATGGATCGACGGCCAGCGGGCAATTCGGTTTACCGAGTTCAGTAAGACATTCTCGAAGACGCGCGAAGATGGCGCTTTCACGGAGTTCCGGCCTACCTCGGTGCCTGGGGTGCTGTCTGCGTGCCGGGACATGTATCGGCCAGATTCGCCTTATGCAATCTGGAATCAGACCAAAGTGCTCTATCACCTGTCGCCCGATGGAATGTCTGCAACCTCTGACCTCTCTAACGTCGGCGGATGGGGGAAGCTGGAGGCCGTTCGCCTGTATCCGTCCGGCGTCTACGAGCATCAGTCTGCCGTCGGGAGGATGGACGCTGCACCTCCGAAGTTGAGGTTTTGGGGCGAGCCCGACTCCGCCAAGATGTTCACCGAGGTGAAGGGTGACGAACTCGCGGCGGCGGAACGGCAGATGGACATCCAGGATAAACAGATCTGGGCGGAGATTAATGCCCGCGTGGATCAGCGCATTGCGGAGGACAAAGCGAAGCAACGAGCAAAGGACCGCCAGTTCTGGGAGAACATGAACGCAGCCGCTAGTGGATTGGCGCAGGCCGCGGCGCAGACATCTCGGGAGTATCAGGCGAGCCAAGCTGATGTTCGCGCCCGCAACGAGCGCCTTGACAGAGCCTTCAACAAATCTTCGACCGCCTCATCGCCACGTCCCGCGAGCACACAGGGTGCGTCCCCGGGGATCCAGACGCCTGCTGTGACGAGCCCAACTCCGGTTCGTGTGGCGACGGGCCAGAGAGCCGGGAGCGAGGGGAAAAGCAGCTCTACCTCGGAGATGAAGACTAGCGCCGACGGACACAAAGTTCGCGAGGTGGCTACCACATCGGACGACGATGCAATGCTGTGCGTGGGCCAGCCGACACCGGGTGAAGGCACTATGTGCAAGGGTGAACTCACCGCCACTGTCACCAACACTTGCGGCCGGCCCGTGGACGTCAGGGTGTGCATGACGACAAAGTCCGGGAAGTGGGACTGCAGAGCGACCTATGGTGTGGCACCGGGGAAGTCGTACCCCTTCGGCTGGTGTCATGGCACGGGTCAAACGTTCTATGACGCGCGCTACTCCACTTCCAAGAAGAAGCTGGCAAATCCTTTCTGAGCGTAGTTCGCAGCGCTGGAAGCGTCCCCAAGAGCACCAAGGCTGCGCAAACCAAGACCTATTTGCTTGCGGCGTGACGGCTAAGCCGGACGTTAAAAATCACATCTCGACTCGACCGTCACGACGTACATCACCGGACGCTTACGAAACATACGTACGACGCGCGGAATAGCTGTCCCGACTAAACTCCCGCGTCTTCCGCAAGGACATCGACGGCGCGTAGCCAAGTGATCAGGGGAAGTGTGCCGAATCAGTGAGGAATCTAACGGGTTTGAGTGGCCGCTCTCGAGAGTTGGCCACTTCGGCTTGAGGGCGCTTGTTCTGGTACGTGGATCAGGCAGATTTCTATGCCAGAACGTCCAGCATCTCCTGTGACCATGCGATGGAAGCCTCTTCGTACAGGATGCCTTTCTTGAGGATCATGTGCTGGATGCGCGCTTCGCGCGTGAGGGCGCCGCCATGCAGGAAATCCCGCTCTTCGATCGCCCGGTAGTGCGCCAGCTTCTCCTGGTGCTGTTCAATCTGGCGCCGGATTTCGGGGCGCAGATCAACTTCACTCATTGCGGCATCGGCTCGCAGCTTGACCATGAATTCATCCCGCAAATCCATCGGCGGCGAGGGTTCGTTCGCCCACCGGATCAGTTCTGCGCGGCCTGCGGGAAGCACACGGTATTCCCGCTTGCGGGTCTTTCCGGCATCTGGCGCTGAACTCGATTCGATCCAGCCTGCGGCCTCCATGCGCGCCAGCTCGCGGTAAATCTGCTGGTGAGTGGCGTGCCAGAAATAGCCGATGGACTTGTCGAAGCGACGAGCCAGGTCGTAGCCCGACGTGGCTTTTTCGAGCAGAGAGGTGAGAACAGCGTGGGCGAGCGACATGGGTCGCCAGTCTAGGCGTCCGCGAATATTTATGCAACTGGTTGCATAAATCTCAACCGCGTTCTAGACTATGCAACCAATTGCATAGTTTGTTCGCTTGCCCCTACGCACATTCATACAAGGATCCCGCCATGAACGCTTACCCCCACATGCTGGCCCCGCTCGATCTGGGCTTTACCACCCTCAAGAACCGCGTGCTCATGGGCTCCATGCATGTGGGGCTGGAGGAGGCCAAGGACGGTTTCCAGCGCATGGCCGCCTTTTATGCCGAGCGCGCCCGTGGCGGGGTCGGCCTGATCGTGACCGGCGGCATTGCCCCCAACGACCGCGCGCGCCCCATGCCCGGCGGGGCCGCCATGACCACGCAGGCGGAGGCGGACAAGCACAAGGTCGTCACCCAGGCCGTGCACGAGGCGGGCGGCAAGATCTGCATGCAGATCCTGCACTTCGGCCGCTATGCCTACCACCCCGAGCTGGTGGCGCCCAGCGCCATCAAGGCGCCGATCAGCCCGTTCCGCCCGCATGCGCTGACCACCGAAGAAGTGGCGCAGACCGTGGAGGACTATGCCAACGCCGCAGCCCTGGCGCAGAGTGCCGGGTACGACGGCGTGGAGATCATGGGCTCCGAGGGCTATCTCATCAACGAATTCATTGCCGCGCACACCAACCACCGCGACGACGAATGGGGTGGCTCCTACGCCAACCGCATCCGCTTTCCGCTGGAGATCGTGCGACGCACGCGTGAGCGCGTGGGGCCGAACTTCATCATCATCTTCCGCCTGTCCATGCTCGACCTCGTGGAAGGTGGCTCCACCACCGAGGAAGTGATCGAGCTCGCGCAGGCGCTGGAGAAGGCCGGCGTCACCATCCTCAACACCGGCATCGGCTGGCACGAGGCGCGCATTCCCACCATTGCCACCAAGGTGCCGCGCGCGGCCTTTGCCTGGGTGACCAGGCAGCTCAAGGGCAAGGTGGGCATTCCGTTGGTGGCCACCAACCGCATCAACACGCCCGAGGTGGCCGAGCAGGTGCTGGCCGAGGGCTGCGCCGACATGGTGAGCATGGCGCGCCCCTTCCTGGCCGATCCCGACTTTGTGAACAAGGCCGCCGCCGGCCTGGCCGACCAGATCAACACCTGCATCGGCTGCAACCAGGCCTGCCTGGACCATACCTTCGGCGGCAAGATCACCTCCTGCCTGGTCAACCCGCGCGCCTGCCACGAAACCATCCTCATTGAGAAACCTGCCGCCAGCAAGGAGCGCGTCGCGGTGGTCGGCGCCGGGCCGGCAGGGCTGGCCTTTGCCACCACGGCGGCCCGGCGCGGCTTCGACGTCACGCTGATCGATGCCGCCCAGGAAATCGGCGGCCAGTTCAACGTCGCCAAGCAGGTGCCGGGCAAGGAAGAGTTCACCGAGACGCTGCGCTACTTCGGCAAGCAGATCGAACTCACTGGCGTGAAGCTGCAACTGGGCCGCAAGGTCAGCGCGCAGGATCTGGTGAAAGAGGGCTACCGGCACGTCGTGCTGGCCACCGGCATCGTGCCGCGCACGCCCGAGATCGAGGGTGTTCACCATCCCAAGGTGCTGGGCTACCTCGACGTGCTGCGCGACAAAAAGCCGGTGGGCCAGACCGTGGCGGTGATCGGCGCCGGCGGCATCGGCTTCGATGTGTCCGAATACCTGCTGCACGAGGGCACCAGCCCCAGCCTGGATGCCGCCAAGTTCTTCGCCGAATGGGGCGTGGATACCACGGGCAGCGCGCGCGGCGGCCTCAGGCCGGCACACATCGGGGCCATCCCGCGCAAGGTGTACCTGTTGCAGCGCAAGACCAGCAAGGTCGGCGAAGGCTTGGGCAAGACCACCGGCTGGATCCACCGCACCTCGCTGAAGAACCGCAACGTGGAGATGATCCCCGGCGTGCAGTACCGCAAGGTGGACGACGCCGGCCTGCACATCACCGTGGATGGCAAGGACATGGTGCTCGCCGTGGACAACGTCATCCTCTGCGCCGGCCAGGATCCGCAACGCGAACTGCAGGCCGAGCTGCTGGCCGCGGGCTGCAGCGTGCACCTGATCGGCGGCGCCGACAAGGCAGTCGAACTGGATGCCAAGCGCGCCATCAAGCAGGGCACCGAACTGGCACTGAAGCTGGACACCACGGCGCGCAAGGAAGAAGTGGCCACAACGGGTCCGCGCCTTGCTCCGGCCGTGGCCGAGAGCCTGGAGAAATGGCACGCCATGGTGGCCGAGGCCAACCTGGCCGAGCTGCCCTCCATCCTGCACCCCAAGGCCGTGTTCCGCTCACCCATGGCGCACACGCCGTACCCCAGCGCGCAGGCCGTGGCGCTCATCCTGGGCACGGTGGTCAAGGTGTTTGAGGACTTCACCTACCATCGCCAGTTCGCAGATGCCGATGGCCACAGCGTGGTGCTGGAGTTCTCGGCCAAGGTCAACGGCAAGGAGCTCAAGGGCATCGACATGGTGCGTTTTGATGACGAGGGCAAGATCGTCGATTTCGAGGTCATGGTGCGCCCCATGAGCGGCCTGCAGGCGCTGGGCGACGAGATGGGCAAGCGCCTGGCGCCGTACCTTGCCGCCATGAAGGGCGTGAAGGCCTGATTTAATTTGTAGCGGCCGGCGCTTGGCCCTCGGGCGCTGCAGCCCCAAAACATTCAAAGGAGTCACCCATGCAGTATGAAACCCTGTCCGTCTCGCTGGAGAACCACATCGCCACCGTGCGCCTGAACCGCCCGGAAAAGGCCAACGCCATGAGCGCCACCATGTGGCAGGAAATCCGCCAGGCCTTCCAGTGGGTGGACACCACGCCCGAAGCCCGCGTCGCCGTGCTGCAAGGCGAGGGCAAGTACTTCACCGCCGGCATCGACCTGCAAATGATGATGGGCCTGGGTCCGCAGATCCGCAACGAGTGCGACGGCCGCACACGCGAGGCGCTGCGCCGTGTCATCCTCGACCTGCAGGACACGCTGACCAGCCTGGAGCGCTGCCGCAAGCCCGTGCTCGCGGCCATCCATGGCGGCTGCATTGGTGGCGGCATCGACCTCATCACCTGCGCCGACATGCGCTACTGCAGCGCCGATGCCTACTTCACCATCAAGGAGATCGACATTGGCATGACCGCCGACGTCGGCACGCTGCAGCGCCTGCCCAAGCTGGTGGGCGAGGGCATCGTCCGCGAGCTGGCCTACACCGGCCGCAAGTTCGATGCGCAGGAGGCCAAAGACATCGGCCTGGTGAACCGCGTGTTCGAGAGCCGCGAGGCGCTGTATGCGGGCGTGCAGGAAATCGCCGCCACCATCGCCGCCAAGTCACCGTTGTCGATCCGTGGCACCAAGGAAATGATCACCTACGCCCGCGACCACTCGGTGGCCGACAGCCTCAACTACATCGCCACCTGGAATGCCGCCATGCTCATGAGCCAGGACCTCACCGAGGCCATGACGGCCAACATGGCCAAGAAGGTGCCGAGCTTCAAGGACTGAGCGAGTTCGCAGGAGGAGGTAGCCCTCCTGCGGGACCAGGCTCAGTGGCTCGTCCCTTCGGGCCGCGTGATCCCGTCGCGCCTCGTGACCTGACACCCTTGCCGTGACACCTCATACCATGCGGTGGCGTTGCTGCCGGTCTCGGAAGGAGCCTCGTGGTCAGTAGTGACCTGAATCATTTGAGGGAAGCTTCCGTCCGGCGTATGATCCGACGCTCGCACAGTTGCCCCTGTCCGCCCGACATGCGGCCACTCGCATCCTTCATCGACATGCAACACCATTCCTCGCAGTGACAACATTGACCACACATCCCCAGGCCGGCATGGGTAATCTTGCCGGCGTTCTCGCGATTCTTCTCTGGAGCGCCACGGTCGGCCTGTTCCGCAGCATCGGCGAATCGCTTGGCCCGGTCGGCGGCCCCGCAATGATCTTTACCGTGAGCGGCTTGCTAGTGGTTGCCTTCACCGGCATTCCCCGCCTGGGGCAACTCAACCGCACGTATCTGCTGCTCACCGGCGCGCTGTTTGTCGCGTATGAGATCTGCCTTGCGCTTGCCATCGGGTATGCGCACAACCGGGGACAGGCGATGGAGGTGGGCATGATCAACTACCTCTGGCCGAGCCTGACGATGCTGTTTGCGGTGCTCGCACGCCAGCAACGCGCGTCGGCCATCCTACTCGTGCCGGGGATTGCCCTGTCGTTTGTGGGCATCGTCTGGGTGATGAAGGGCGAGTCGCACTTTTCGTTCAACCAGCTGGCGGAGAATTTCCGCACCAATCCGGTTGCCTATTCCCTTGCATTCATCGCTGCCTTCCTGTGGGCGGCGTACTCGGTGCTGTCACGCCGCTTCGGCAACGGGAAGAACGGCGTCGGACTATTCCTGCTCGCCACGGCAGGTGTGTTGTGGGTGAAGTACTCCTGGAATGCGCAGCCAGTGATGGTGGTCACACCGCGGGTCATCGGGGAAGTGCTGGTGATGGGAAGCTTTACTGCAACTGCCTACAGCGCATGGAATTTTGGCGTACAGCGCGGCAGCATCGGTTTGCTCGCCGCATTGTCGTACTTCACACCGGTGCTCTCTGCCTTCCTTGCCAGCGTTTGGCTGGGCGTCAAGCCAGGTTATGCATTCTGGATGGGCGTGGCCATGGTGACGATCGGGTCGCTGGTGTCGTGGTGGTCGACCCGGGGCGGCAGTACGCGCATGCACACGAGGCGGGCGGGCTGAGGCCGCGAGTCAGGCGGCAATGGCGAGCCGTTCGGACGCCAGCCAGTCCTGCGCTTCCTCTATCGTCTGGAAGAACGCGAGATTCCATTCGCAGAAATCCGAAAAGAGCCGGAAGGCGTGTGCCGACATCCTGCTCTTGCGCTCCTTCGCCAGGACATGGGCGGCGACACGCATGCCGGCCCGTCGCGCCTGCGGGAGAAAGCAGTAGACAATCCACGGCACCGAGCTGATCCAGCATCCGACTGCACGACGCCCGTCGTTGAGCACCTTGTCCGCCCCGGACTCACGCAGAAGATTGCACAACTCTTGGCATCCCTCCTGGATGGTCGCCAGCGTCTGGCTCCCTTTCCATTGAACGTGAATATAGTTGCCGTGCTCGACGAAAGATAGATCGAAACTGGCGTGGGTGATGATCCGTACTTCGCCGCTCTTGTTCGCGGCCGTATTACTGCAAGGGGTCAGCATAAGAAAACAGGTTTGTGGGAACGTTAGCGCAATCCTAAAGCGGGTCGATCACCGCATTGCGCCTGAGACGGAGCATGTTTGAGTGCGTAATCGGGAAGCTTATGGCTCGAAAAAAGAGCCGACATGATAAAGCGATTCGTTCCCCGAAAAGGCTGGCTGGCTTGTCTGAACAAGTCAATATTTTGACCACATTTGATTTGCATCACGCAAATTGCCGTCTGGAATTCCAAGTCGCCATGGTTGGTCAGATGCCTCGCTTCGCCCGCCAGGATGCGACTAGAATCGTCCATCTTTCCATGATCCGTAGCGCGGCCGAAAGGGGGGGGGGCTTGCATGACAATCGAACTGACGAAAGAGGCGCGCGCCGAGGCGATAGCTTCGATTCAGAAATATTTCCGCGAGAATATGGATGAGCCGATTGGTAATATTGGTGCGGAAGGGCTCCTCGGTTTCTTTCTCGAAGAGATCGGTCCCACGATCTACAACAAGGGCGTCACCGACGCGCAGGCGCGGCTGCAGGAGCGCGTGGCGGAGATTGACATCGAAGTACAGGAAGAAGAGTTTCAGTACTGGCGCAAGCAGGAGCGAAAAGCCCGGGGGCGCAGGTAAAACCCTCATGGAGGCGCAGGCGGCAACCTGCCGGCGCCCGGCTCTCCGCAATCGGCATGAAGAGTCGCGGTATCGGTCGTCATCAACATATCGGAGCGAATGATGGAAATGAAAAAGATCAATGCCGGAAAACTTGCGCGCCATCGGCTACGACGCGCGGGAACGCATCCTGCGTGTCGAATTCGAGGACCGAAGCGCCATCGATTATTCAGGCGTCGGCGAAGAGGTGTGGCGCCGGCTGTCCACGTCCGGTGCGGCATGGAGCTACTACCGCGACAATATCGAGGAAGAGTTTGCCGGGCGCCGCGGCACCGTCCGGTCCAAGGGACGGCCGCAGCAGCTCGATGATCTTTTTAAATCCCCCAATGAGTAAACAGTGCGACACCGATTTCATCGATGGCGCGACCATGTCTGACCCGTCCACAAACAGGGATCTGGTCATGCGCACATTTTCACGGAACGGGGCAAGGTCATGACCAGGCGAAAAAATCAGGATGGGCTGAAGGAGGTGCTAAGCGCGTTCTTTCAAGAGATCGCTGCGAAAACACCGGCCAATCAGCTTTATGTAGCCGCCACCCGTGAGGATCTCTGCGCTGAACTTGTTGCGTTTGGCGAGGATGCTGTCGCTACAAAAGTTGCGAAGCTTTCGAAGGGGAGGCTGGCGGAAGTATTCCGGCGCGCCGGGGAGCTGGATGCGCAGTCGTCCGCCTCTTCGCACGGACATTCCCTCTGCCTAGCTGCGGTTGAGATCGTGGAAGGCGCTTCCCGGCCCCTGGCACGCCGCAGACGGCGCAGTATCCGGTGACTTCAATGTAATCGGTGGTCTCCAGTGCATGCCGGCGTGTGCTTTTGCCGATGAGCCGCCTTTGCCATCAGCCTTGCTCGGCTTCCTCAGCATCCCCCAGCTTTCCGCGACCGGCTCACAAACCATCCACCTCAAACTCCAGGCTGTCGTAATGCCCCGCCATGTCCATGACGACGATGCTGTGCCGGCCCGCCTCGCGGAGGACGAAGGTCCGCGTTTTCCTCGTGCTGGCGTCGGCGACCTGCCTCCCATCTAGCAACCAGTAATGCAGGCCGGTGCCACCGACCGCAGCAAGGTTCAACGCCACCTTGTCTTCACCGGGTGCCGGGCGCAACCGGCTGCCATTGCGCAGGCCCATGAGACGGACGCTGCCGACGATATTCGCTTGCTGGCAATCCGGGGACCAGGCGACGAGGCCGAGCTGCTGCCGTTGCGCGGGAGAAAGCCAGGCTTCCAGCAAGGCGGGCCAGCGCGCAACTTCGCGTCGTTGTGCTCCGGGCTGGCATGCGGGCGTCGTGTGCAACTTCGTCTGCGGATCGAGCCAGATGTTCTCGATCAAACTCCGCGCACGCAACCGGTCTGGCAAGGTTGGCGGAATCGTGTCGTTCAGGACCCATGCAGTGCGCTTGACATGGCAATGCTCGGGAGGCGTCGTGCTGGCGGCGGTCCCTACGGGCCAGCACACTTGTGCACTCGATACTTCCCTGGGACGCGCCGGTGCCGGCATGTCGCTGCGCGGCAAGGCGAGTGCAATCTGCTGCAACAGCGGAGCCGCAATATTGGCGCCGAAGAAGCCGGGATTGGGCGTGCCGTCAGGACGCCCGATCCACACACCCAAGGTATAGCGGCCGCTGACACCGACCGCCCATGCATCGCGAAAACCGTAGCTGGTGCCGGTTTTCCAAGCCAGGCGCACGCCGCTGGCATTGTTCTCGATAAAGGGCTGGTCGGGATGGCCGCCGCCGTCCAGGATGCTGCGGATGATGAAGGCGGCACCGGCGCTCATCATGCGCGCCTCGCGCACCGGGGCATCCGGCGTGATGCGCGGCGTGCCTGCCATGCCGCCTGCAGCGAGCGAGCGATAGGCGCCGACCAATTCTTCCAAGCTGGTGCTGGCACCGCCGAGGATGATGCTCAGGTTCGGTGGCGCATCCTGTGGCAAGCGTAGCCGCAACCCTGCGCCGGAGAGGCGGGCGGCAAAGCGGGGGGGGGCGATGCGATCCAGCAGGTCGACTGCCGGCACATTGAGCGAGCGTTGCAAAGCCTCGGACATACTGACAGGACCGGAAAAACTCGCTTGAAAATTGCCGGGATCGTAACCGCCAAAGGATTGCGGCGTATCCGCGAGCAGGCTTTCCGAATGGATGATGCCGTCGTCCAATGCCATCGCGTACAGGAACGGCTTGAGCGTGGAACCCGGCGAACGGATGCCGCGCACCATGTCGACGTGGCTGAAGCGACGAGGATCGGAAAAATCCGCCGAGCCGGCATAGGCAAGAACCTCCAGCGTCTGGCTGTCCATCACCAGGGCTGCCATCGACACAAAGCGCGGCAGCTGGGCAACGCGGTCCGCCAGCATGCGCTCCAGCGTGACCTGCATGTCGCGGTCCAATGTCGAGCGGATGATGGTGGCATGGCTGCCGCCGTTGTGCCGGCCATCCAGCTGGGCCGCCTGATGCAGGCGCTCGGCGGCGAGCGGTGCCAGCCAGGTCATGCGCGGTGGATTGGCGCCGACTCTTTCGATGATGGCATCGTCGACTTCCGCCTGCGGCCAATGGCCCAGCTCGGCCATGCGGCGCAGCACCTTGTCACGCGCTTGCTGCGCGCGATCGGGATGGCGGTCAGGGCGCAGGCGCGACGGTGCTTGCGGCAGCACCACCAGCAAGGCGGCTTCTGCGGATGAGAGCTGGACCGCGCTTTTCCCGAGATAGCTGCGGCTCGCCATTTCGACGCCCTCGATAATGCCGCCCATCGGCGCATGGTTCAGATAGAGCGTGAGGATGTCGCGTTTGGACAGGCGCAGTTCGAGTTGCAACGCACGCGCGATCTGGCGCAACTTGCCCGGTATGCTGCGTGGTACCGGCTCCAGCGTGCGTGCTACTTGCATGCTCAGGGTCGATCCGCCGGAGACGATGCGCCCGTGCGTAAGCCATTGCCAGCCGGCGCGCAGCATCGCGACCGGATTCACGCCGGGATGCCAGTAGAACCATCGGTCTTCATATGCCAGCAACGCGTCCAGGTAACGTGGCGAGACCTGGTCGGGCGCCACAGGAAAGCGCCACACGCCATCTCGATCCGGCCAGCCGCGCAGGGGGGAACCGTCACGTGCAACCACGACCAGGCCGCCGGTATCACGCGGGATGGGCGGCGGGAAAACCTGGTCGGCCAACAACAGGCAAGTCAGCAGCACCGCCAGGCAGGCGCGGTAGGGATGCCCGCGCAACCATGCACGGATCGCACGGATGATCGTAGCGAGGGGCGCAGTGACGGTCGCCGCAGGATGAAGTTTCATGGTGAGTGTTCAGAACCACCGCCGTTTCCGCATGCTGCTGTCTGCACTGGCGGAAACGGCGATGGATTCTACTTCGTCCCGTTGCGTGGATCGACCACGGTCACCGGTTCCGACGACGGCCCGTATGCTCGGATGTCGGGACGATACATGTCTTCCGCGTACGGACCGGGTACATGGAAGCGGCCGGGAGTGACAACGCGCAGCATGTAGAACAGGTTTGCCTGATTGCCATCAAGCCTGAGCGCGGCGACAAAGCGGTCGTCGCGATACTCCTTGTGCTTGATGCGGGGATCGCTCATCGCGGTCGCCAGGTTCACACCATCGATCATGAATTCGCCGGCCTGTGGCCCTTGCGACAAGTTGAGATTCTCCACTTCCAGCCCGGCAGGGATATGGTCGACAATGAGCGCATCCTCGATCACCTGCCTGGATTTTGCGGTGACGCGGACCAGCAGCATGTCGCCGACTGTCAGGTTGCCGCCTTTCCACGGCTTGCCGTCGGTGGTGAACCACTTCCGCTCCAGCGACATTTTCTCCGTGCTCGGCACCGGCAGTTTCAGCGGGAAGCCGCTTGCCTCGACCTCGATCCACAGCGGATGGCTGCCTTTGTTCTCGATGGAGATGCTCTTGAGCGCCAGCGCCGGGTCGAAGCTGCGCACTTCACTGTCCTTCGACGTCAACGTCATGCTGCCGTCGGCCGTCTTGAGCACGGCTTCCCATGGATCGGCTGTGCTGCCGCCAGCTGCTCTCGCCGCCAGGAACAGCGCGATGCGCTCTTGCGTGGAAAAATAACCACGCGGCTTGCCGAGCCGGTCGGCCAGATTGAGCAGCAGGGTTTCGCGCTGCGGATGATTGACCTTGTGACGCAGCAGGAGTGCATAGGACATTGCCTGATCGCGTACGTCGGTTCCGTAATCTCCCAGCCAGTCCCAGCCCATGTCTGTATGTATGCCATAGGGCCTGGTCATCGCCTCGGCAATCGCGGCTTCGCTGCGCTTGCTGTCCCCCATCAACTGCAGGGCGATGCCCAGGTGCACTAGCGGCAGTGGGGAGCGCGCACGGTCACGGTACTGGTCATGCAGCAGGCGCAAGGACGCGAGGGACGCCTTCTGTTCGCGCGCCAGCATGTAGCCGATGTGCGCCAGCTCCGCAAAACGTTGATGGCTGTTGCGGATCAGGTCGTAGTCACGCCAGTGGTAGCGATCGTTTGCATCCGGCTTCACCGATGCAGGCAGGGGCGAGAACTGGTTGGCTGCGCCGTTGAGCCGTTCTGTCATCCACTGTTGCGCGCGCCTGGTGACGTCTTCCGGCACATTGAAGCCGGCGTCGCGCGCATCCATCAGGAAGCTGGTGACATACGGCGTGAGCCAGCCTTCGTAGGGGCCGGTATCGCCGTTCCACAGGCGGAAGCCGCCGGTTGCACCCTGCATGCCAGCAATGCGGCCGATGGCGCCTTCGATAAACTTTGCGCGCTGCTCGCGTGTGCGCGGTTCCAGCCCGACCGCTTTCGCACTCTCTTCATCAATGAACACATGCGGATAGGCTGCGCTGGTGGTTTGCTCCACGCAGCCGTAGGGATAATCCAGCAGTCCCTTGACGATGCTGCGCACATTCAGCGGTGGCCGGCTGGCGATGGCGACGCTGAGGGTCGCCGAACCGCGAAAGAAGCGCTCGACCATATTCGCGTCCAGCCGCTGGCTGCTGCCCGGCTCGACACGCAGTCGCCGTGCATCCTGCTCGCGCGGCACTGGCGGCTGGATCTGCAGCGCGAATTCCCGGTGGATCGTCACCGGTTTCGCGCCGCCGGTTTTCACATCCAGCATCACGCGCGACAAACCGAACGCCTCGGTCGGCTCCACGTTGAAGCGCAGGATGTTGCGCTGGCGCGGCGCCAGCTTGACGTTGCGCTCACCATCCGTCACGCGCAGCAGTTTGTCGGCGCTAAGCCTGATCTGGATGTCTTGCTCGCCCTGCATCATGTTGGTCACATCCAGCGCCAGCGTGGAATTGTCGCCAGGCCCGATGAAGCGCGGCATGGCGATCTCCGCCACGATGGGCGCCGACACGACCACCTCGCGGTCGGCATTGCCGTATGCGTCGGCCGTCGACGCCACGACCATTAAACGCAGGGTACCGTTGAAGTCGGGAATGTTCAGGGGCACATCGGCTTCGCCCTGCGCATTGAGTTGCACCGGACCCGAGAAGATGTCGACGAGCTTGACCTTCTTCGGCATGCTCTTGGTGTCGCGCTTGCCGGCATCGCCGCCCCACTTGATCTTGCCCGGCGTGCCGTCCATGCGTTCGATCAGCTTGCCGTAGATGTCGGTCAGCTCGGCGCCGAAGCGGTGCTTGCCAAAGAAGAAGTCAAACGGATCCGGCGTCTTGAAATTGGTGATGTTCAGGATGCCGACGTCCACCGCCGATACCGTCACCATCGCCTGCTTGCCGGCAGCGCCGTCGACCTTCACCTTGGCGACCATGCGCTTTTCCGGTTCGACCTGCGCGGGCGCGGTCACTTTCACATTGAGCTTGCGCGACTCTCGTACCAGCGGCAGCCACGTCATGCCGACGGCGCGAGCGGGCGTCACGCGATCACCCTGGCTGCCCGGGCGGAAGACTACCGTCGACACATACATGTCCGAGCGGTTCCAGCTCTTGTCGACCGGGATCGTCACGGTGGTGCCGCTCGTGCGCACTGCCACACGGGTGCTCCACAACACCTTGTCGGCTTCGACCAGGACGAGCGCCTCGCCATCGTGCGGAGGCACGATCTTCAGTTTCACGTCGCTTCCCGGCTTGGCAGGCGCGCCTTCCAGTTGCAGTCGCACGCGGTCGGGACGGTTGCCGACGCTCTCTGCATCCTGCGCATTCCAGCCCGCATAGAAGCGGTAGCGCAGGATCATTTTCGTTTCGGGGTCGGTGACTTCGAGGCGATAAGTGCCCCAGTTCACCGGCACGGTCAGCTTTGCGCGCTTCTGCAAGTCCAGCGCGCCGGCGTAGATGGTTTCTTCTGCTTCGGAATAGCCGGAATGCCAGCCGCGGCCGGCGTCGTAACGCCAGTAGTATTGGCGGTCTTCGCGCACAAGGCGGAACTGTGCCTGTTTCAGCGGCGCGAACTTGCCGGTGGGCGTGGTGCGAATCAGCTCGAACTCGGCCATGCTGCCTTCGCGCGCAACATCGCTTTCGAACGCAGGGCGGACCGCAATCATGGCATCAGCAGGCCACCACAACCGCTCGATGGAACGCACCACCGGACGTCCGCCGGATTCCAGCAGGCTCAGCGATGCACGCACGCGCATCGGTGATGTCGCCATGGTGTCGAACGGTACGTCCAGCGTTGCCTTGCCGGTGTCGTCCAGCGAGGTTTCCGGCAATTCCGCACGGTTCTTCGTCTTGTCGTCGCCGACGTCGCCAAACAGAAATCCTGGCCACTCTTTGGGGAAGGGAGCGCGCGCGCGTTCCTGCGACACGCTGCCTAGCAAGCGATTGCCGGCTGCCGGGGCGCCGTACAGGTAGTCACCCTGTACGTCGACACGGAAGTCGTCGCCAGCGGACAATGGCGTGGTATCGCTCTTGAGCGTGAGCTTCATCCGCTCGGGCAGGAATTCCTCGACCTGGAAACCGTAGATCGCATCGGCGCGCCTGGCCGAGGGATCGGCGCGGAATTCCAGTGTCCATTTTCCGGTGGCGGCATCGGCGGGCAGGTCGATGTTGTGTTGCATGTAACCCGGCGTCTTCGAGTCGGGCTGCCACATATTGGCGTTGACCACGTCGCCACTCGGCTTTTTCAGTTCTACCTTGACTGGCATTGGCGGCAGGGCAGTGCCGTCGGCGCTGCGCGCCATCAGCGATACCGTGAATTTTTCACCGGGGCGATACAGGTCGCGGCCCGACCAGGCGAACAATTTGACGTCGCGCGGCAAATGTCCGCCGATATCGAATTCCGCCAGATCAAGCCCCGGCTCCTGCAGCGCGATGATCGATGTTTCCTTGCCGCGTTTTGCCAGCAGCAGGCGTGCGCCATCAGGCAAGCCCGGCAATACACCATGGCCATTGCTGTCGGTGGCGCCGCGCAACAGCACTTTGCCTGATTCGCCCAGTACTTCCAGTTCGACGCTGCCCTGCGCCTTGCCGCTCAAGAGCGATGTGGTAAACACGTCGGTTTGCTTGACCTGGCGACGCACGTGCAGGCCGATGTCGCTGACGTAGAAATACGTGACCTGGTAATCATTGTCGAAGAAGCCGGGACGTCGCATCACCGCAACATAGATGCCGGGCTCCTTGAGTTCGGTGATCTTCTCAACCGGGAGGAAACTGACCTTGCGCGTATTCGGCGCGTCGGTGGTGATGAAGCGATTGCTGTAGACGCTCTCGGCGATGCCCTGCAGCGCATTCAATTGCCATCCGGAGGTCTGGCCTTTCAGCTTGTTGCGGGTTGCCCAGTGGTCGTCATAACCCTCGTTGCTTTCCTCGTCTTCTGTGCTGTCATCACCGCGCCGCTTGCCAACGACCATGTCGATGAATGCCGGGAGCTTTTCCGGCGACACCCGCAGGAACTCCACATCCACTTCAGGAATGTTCACGGTGACCACGGGCAGGCCGCCATTCAGGCCGGCTGGCAGGACCGTGCCTTTGCTGGCGAAAAAGTAGGATGGCGCCATCTCGTCGCTGCGAATGACACAGCTATGCGCCTGATCGAGTTGACGACCGGAGGATGCGGCCAGCGCCGCGCTCATGTTGACGCGGTACTGATGCCCTGGCTTTACGAAGGGAAAAAGCAACACATGCGGGTTGTCGGCAACGATCCAGCCGCCTTTCACCACGCTGCCTTGCGTTGATGTGTTTGCTTCCGCTGTCCTCGCCTCGCCCAGATCGCTGACCTCGATCAGCTTGTCCAGTGCCTGGTCGCTAGCGACGCTATTGGAAAGCACCACGGCGAGGGCCGGCTTGTCGTCATGCAGCCGGGCGAGGCAACTGCTGACCGCAAACGGTGTATTTACGTCGGATAATACTGCATCGCCGCCTGCGGAGAGCATGGAGCGCTGGCTTTTCATCCACCATGCACCGGCCGCTACGGTGCCGATCGATGCGACCAGAAGTATTGCCAAGGCTTTTTTATTGATTCTCGCCATGTTGTTTCCTTGAAATAGTTGCCGGTAATGTAACAGAACGCCATGCGGCTGAGTGCGCAGACGATGCCAATGCGAAGGTGCGGAGCATGGCGTCAGGGCGCAAATTGCTGCATCAGACTGGCATCTGGGGCATAGTCGATGCCGTTGCGGCTAAATCACGGGGGCGGAGCGATGTACTACGGCGAAAAACTCAATGCATGGACGCATCTCGTCGGCGCTGTTCTGGCTCTTGTCGGCACAGTGCTGATCATCGTGATGGCGTCACTTGATGGCGACCCATGGAAGGTGGTGAGCGTATCGATCTACGGTGCCACGCTGATCATTCTTTACAGCGCATCCACGCTCTACCACAGCGTCAAAGGGCGAGCAAAAACGTTGTTGCGCAAGTTCGATCATCACAGCATTTACCTGCTCATCGCAGGAAGCTACACGCCGTTCTGCCTCGTCTCGTTACGCGGAACATGGGGCTGGTCCTTGTTTGGCACGGTATGGGGGCTGGCACTGCTGGGCATGTTGCAGGAACTGCGGCCGAGGAATGGTGCGCGGATTCTCTCGATGCTGATCTATGTTGTGATGGGATGGGCAGCGCTGGCAGCGCTTGTCCCGTTGAAGGCAGCACTAGGCGCGACCGGCTTCGCATGGGTAGCCGCCGGCGGGCTCGTGTACACGCTGGGTATCGTGTTCTATGCACTGGACGTACGCTTGCGGCATGCGCATGGAATATGGCACTTGTTCGTGATCGCCGGGAGTGCGGTTCATTATTTCGCCATTCTGTTCTACGTGCTGTAGGAACGCGTTGTTATCGCATTTCGTCGCAGCCATCCGCTTCGTTGTTGCAATAGGTTCAGGATGATTCGTTAACTTCTTTTCAAGCTCTTGCCCGGCACACACTAAACCTCGAAAAACGGTCCGCAAAAATAATCGCGCATCGGTGTCCGAACGGCCTTGACAGAAACGGACAAGAGCGTAGTATGAGCTTCACCTGTCGCGCTAATACGTGCCCAAACATCCTTTGGACGATCGACGCGCATTGGTTGGAAATGCGTCATGGTGGGAGAGATTGTCGCGATGCGATGAACCCGAAGCCATGCCACTTCCGACCCCCATGGACCCAGGGTTCTTGGGGTGCTGGCACTGTGCGACAGGGTCAAATTCCAACGGCTCGCTTTGCGGGCCGTTTTCATTTTTGCACGCACAAAAAGCACAGGCATGGACGCTGCACTTCCCGCGCAATTGCCTGTCAAAAGCGACTATCAAAAGTGGCTGTCAAATAGTCGCAGTCCGAAAAGCTATGCGTGAAGCCACCACGATTTGTAGCTCGGCAATATCTGTTTTGCTGAAGACTCCGATGTGCAGGCAGCGTCGCGTTCATCGTCAAGCTTGCCCATGTTTTTTCCATTGAAAAGCACTTGACCTTGCTGCGATGGGAAGGTTTAAAGTACCGTCCAATCCTGCGGCAAAGTATTGCCGCACCTTCTGCTAGACTGTTTGAATGCACCGCGCCCTCAAGACATTGTTGCTCTGGCTAGTGATCGCCGCGCTGCCCCTGCAGGGGCTGGCGGCGGTAACCAAGGCCGCTTGCGGTCCCGCGCACCATGCGCTGTCGTCGGCAGCCATGATGGCGGGGCAGCATGCGCACGCGCATGTCGATGTGCACGAGGGTGCTTTCGATCAACACGACATGGCCGGCCATCATCACGCGGAAGCGACCGTTGCAAGCCACGATGCCGGCGATGCCGCGCCGACTAGTGATAGTGCCAGCGCGTATTGCGCCGCTTGTGCCGCCTGCTGTTTTGGCGCGGTTGCGCCACCATCGGCCACGTTGCCGACTCCGGAGCCGACGGCTTCGAAAGCCATCATCCTTTCTCCTGCCTCCCTGCTCGCGGGCCATGTTCCGTCCGCGCCTGAACGTCCGCCTCGCTTCGCTGCTTGATTGAATCGAGCGCCGTGGCCGCGCGTTGTCGCGCGTCCCGGCTTTCACGAAACGGCGCAATTGCGCGCCGCGCCATCAAGTCGAGCGAAGCAGAGGTCATCATGTCATTTTTCCATTGGGCCGCCGTGGCGATGCTGAGCGCATTGCCGCCGGGCGCCATTGCCGGGCAACAGACACTGTCCGATCCGGTGGACGCGCGTGCGTCGGGAACGCCCATTACCTACGAATCCGTCTTCAAGTCCTATCGGGCAGCACTCGAGGAGCAGGAGTCGCCCGATAAAACCTGGCGGTCGGCCAACGCTACGGTCGGAAAGCTCGGCGGTCATTCCGGGCATATCGCATCGGGCGAGAGCGACGGCGCCGCTGCACCGGCCGAGGCAACTGAAGCGGCTTCCCCGATGCCGGTGCGCGAGGGGCATGGTGTGGGCCACGCGGACCATCAGGAAGAGGGATTGCAACAATGAATATCCGACGTTTATCACTGCGTCTGAAACCAGCCGTCGCGGCAGCAATTGCCCTCGTCCTTGCGGGGTGCGCGACGTTCTCGCAGGACGGGGGAATGAATGCTGTCTCCGGCATGGCGCAAGAGCGCACCGGGCAGGCCGTGCAGGTCTCCAGGTCTGCCAGCGACGTCGACGGCCCGGTGCGGCAGCTGCTGGGCACGCCGCTCACGCCGGACACCGCAGTGCAGCTTGCCTTGCTGAACAATAAAGGCTTGCAGGCATCGTTTGCGGAACTCGGCATTGCCGAGGCCGACCTGGTGCAGGCGGGCCGCATGCGCAACCCCGGCTTTTCCTTTTCCCGCATGCGCGGCGGCGACGATGTGGAAATCGAGCGCAGCATCATGTTCGACCTGGTCGGCCTGCTGACCATTCCGATGCGCAGCAATATCGAAGCCCGACGCTTCGAGCAGGCCAAGCTGCAGGCCGCAGCGCAGGCGGTGCGGCTGGCAGCCGACACGCGCAAGGCCTATTTCCATGCCGTCGCCGCGCGGCAGACCGCGCAGTACATGGAACAGGTCGCCAGTGCGGCCGAGGCCGGCGCACAGCTGGCGCAGCAGATGGCCAGAGTCGGCAACTGGAGCAAGCTCGACCAAGCACGCGAGCAGGCTTTCTATGCCGAGGCCACTGCGCAGGTTGCGCGCGCAAGGCACAACGCCACTGCGGCGCGCGAGCAGTTGGCGCGCCTGACGGGCGTTTGGGGCGAGCAGGTTGCGGCGATCAAGTTGCCGGAGCGCCTGCCCGCTTTGCCGAAAGAACCAAAAGCCGTCGCCGACATCGAGTCCCAAGCCATGCGGCAAAGGCTGGATGTGCAAATGGCAAAGCGCGATGCCGAAATGACCGCAAGCGCGCTCGGCCTGACGAAGGCGACCGGTTTCATCAACGTGCTGCATGCCGGCTACGCGAACAAGAGCGAGACCGATGCGCCGCGCGCCAACGGCTACGAGATCGAGCTGGAACTGCCGATCTTCGACTGGGGCCGCGCGCGCACGGCCAAGGCCGAAGCGATCTACATGCAGTCGGTGCAGCGCACCGCAGATACCGCGATTCGCGCACGCTCCGAAGTACGGGAGGCGTATTCCGCCTATCGCACCGCCTACGATCTGGCGCGGCATTACCGTGACGAGATCGTGCCGTTGCGGAAGAAAATCTCGGATGAAATGCTGCTGCGCTACAACGGCATGCTGATCGGCGTGTTCGAACTGCTCGCCGATGCGCGCGACCAGATCGGCAGCGTCAATGCCGCGATCGAGGCGCAGCGCGATTACTGGCTGACCGAGACCGACCTGCAGATGGCGATCAACGGCAGTGGCGGTGGGGCGACGGCGTTGCGTGTGCAGTCTGCGGCACCTGCTGCCGCACAAGGGCATTAAGAGAGGAACAACAATGGTTTCACGCAGGGATTTTTTCATGGGGGCGGGCGCAGTCGCGATCGGCGCCGGCCTGGTCAGCCGCGTCGGTGCCGCATCACTGCCGGAAGCGCAGCTGATGGCCAATGCCGCGACGCAGCCGCCGCTGACGCCGCCAAACGGCCGCCCGTACAACCCGGTGGTCACGCTCAATGGCTGGTCGCTGCCATGGCGCATGAACAACAGCGTCAAGGAATTCCACCTCGTGGCCGAGCCGGTCGTGCGCGAAATCGCCCCGGGCATGAAGGCCAACCTGTGGGGCTACAACGGCCAGTCGCCGGGCCCGACGATTGAAGTGGTGGAAGGCGACCGCGTGCGCATCTTCGTCACCAACAAGCTGCCGGAGCACACCAGCATCCACTGGCACGGGCAGCGGCTGCCGAACGGCATGGACGGCGTCACCGGCCTCACGCAACCCGGCATCCCGCCCGGGAAGACGTTTGTGTACGAGTTCATTGCGAAGCGCCCAGGCACATTCATGTACCACCCGCATGCGGACGAGATGACGCAGATGGCAATGGGCATGATGGGGTTCTGGGTCACGCATCCGAAGGATCCGAGGTTCCAGAAAGTCGACCGCGATTTCGTGTTCCTGACGAGCAGTTTCGACATCGACCCGGGCAGCTTCACGCCGCGCGTCAATACGATGCTGGACTTTAATCTGTTCACCTTCAACAGCCGCGTATTCCCCGGCATCGATCCGATGGTCGTGCGCCAGGGCGATCGCGTGCGCATCCGCGTCGGCAACCTGACGATGACGAACCATCCGATCCACCTGCACGGGCATGAATTCGTGGTGGCCGGCACCGATGGCGGATGGGTGCCGCCGTCCGCGCGCTGGCCGGAAGTCACGACCGATGTCGGTGTCGGCCAGATGCGCGCCATCGAGTTCGATGCGACGGACCCGGGCGACTGGGCCTTTCACTGTCACAAGTCGCACCATACGATGAATGCGATGGGCCACAATGTGCCGACCATGATCGGCGTGGACCATCGCGGCATCGCGCAGAAGATCAACAAGCTGGTGCCCGACTATATGGTGATGGGTGAGCGCGGCATGGCGGACATGGCCGAAATGGAAATGCCGCTGCCGGAAAATACGCTGCCAATGATGACCGGGCAGGGACCGTTCGGCAGCGTCGAGATGGGCGGCATGTTCACTATCGTGAAGGTGCGCAAGGACCAGAAGCCGGGTGATTACAGCGATCCAGGCTGGTACAGGCATCCGGCCGGCACTGTCGCCTATGAATGGCAGGGCGCGCTGCCGGAACCCGCACGCAGCAAATCACCGGGCGGTCAATCCATGCCGCCTGCAAACAAACCGGCCAATATGGAGATGAAGGCACGCAAGCCGAACGGCCATGAGGGACACCATTAAACCGTTCGCATGGCGCCGGCATTTGAATCACGCAACACGAAAGAAGATGCACATGAAATACACCTCCACTGCCAAGGCCATGCTGGGCGCTACGCTCGTCCTGCTATCGTGTGGCATGACAATGGCGCCGGCACTCGCGCATGGCAACAAGCAGCACGCGAAGCCCGCTTTCGATCCTGCCAGCGCGGAACAGAAGGTCTTCGGCATTGCCGGCGATCCGCAAAAGGCGACGCGCACCATCAAGGTCGCCATGACTGACAACATGCGCTTCGTACCGGATAACATCACGGTCAGGCAGGGCGAAACAGTAAAATTCGTCGTGGCCAATCGCGGCAGGATGATGCACGAGATGGTCATCGGCACCATGGAAGACTTGAAGGAACATGACAGGATGATGAAGAAGTTTCCGGAAATGGAGCATGACGAGCCGCACATGTCGCATGTGAAGCCGGGTACGCGCCAGGAACTCGTCTGGACCTTCAACCGCCCCGGCGATTTTCACTTCGCCTGCCTGATCCCGGGGCATTTCGACGCCGGCATGATCGGCAAGATCAAGGTCGTCGTCCGCTCATAAGCACGCCCCGCATGGGGATAACTGATTTTTCGTACTTCGTTGGGAATCAAGGAAAGGAAGCAGCATGAAGAAGCAAACCACCCTCGCACTCGCACTGGTCGCCGCACTCTCCGCACCGGCATTTGCGATCGCGCAGCATGCGCACCATGGGCACGGCACGGTGATGAAAACCTCCGCCGCTGCAGCCGCTATGGCTGATGGCGAGGTGAAAAAGGTCGACAAGGACGCCGGCAAGATGACTATCAAGCACGGCCCGATCGAAAACCTCGGCATGTCCAACATGACCATGGTCTTCCGCGTCAAGGATCCGGCCATGCTCGATCAGGTCAAGCCGGGCGACAAGATCCGCTTTGCGGCGGAAAAGGTCAACGGTGCGCTGACCGTTACCAGGATTGAAGCAGCGAAGTAAACGGCGAAGCAAGCCTCGCTATATGCGCTCACTCCGCCGCGTGCTGCGCAGCGGAGACGGGCGGGCAAGCCGGGCATCGCGTGCCGCTTGCAAGCCTGTCATGAGGTACGCAACTTGCTTATTCTTGTAGTGAAGTCGGAACCAGGATCGGAGTTCTCAAAATGAAGAATCGCGTCGGGATAATCATTCTCGCCTTGCTGGCGTTCGCGCAGGTCGCACCCGCCACCGCACAGCAATCGAGTTCGCCGGGCGGCGCCAAGGGTGCCTTGAGCAACCTGTTTTCCTCGCCCAGCGAAGACGAACTGATCGAGCCCGATCTCGCCTTCAAGCTGGACGTGAGGGTGAAGGGACCCAATACCATCGTCGCCAACGTCACCCCTGCCAAAGGCTATTACGCCTACCGGGAAAGAATGCGCTTCTCGCTGAAAGATGCGAACGGCGTGACGATCAGCGCGGTCAGGCTGCCGGCGGGCGAGGTGAAGGTCGACCAGACCTTCGGCAAGACAGAGGTCTATCGCAAGGCCACGCCGGCTGAGATCACGTTGAATCGCACCGGCAAAGCGAACAACGTCACCCTTGTGGCGTCCTATCAGGGCTGCCATGAAAAACTGGGCGTCTGCTACCCGCCGATCGAGAAGTCGGTCAAGCTCACATTGCCCTGACAGCCCTGCGACTGGGAACACCATTCCCGGATGCGAGAGAGTCGAGCGTTATCAAATACGAAGTGAAGGAACGTCATGATGAAGAAGTCAATTGTCGCCACCCTGCTTGCCGCTGCCTGCAGCGTCACTTACGCCGCCGGCGAGACGATCACCGTCTACAAGGACAAGAACTGCGGCTGCTGCGAAGGCTGGGTCGATCACCTGCGCGAGTCCGGCTTCAAGGTCAAGGCCATCAACCACGACGACATGTCCGCCATCAAGAAGAAATTCAACGTGCCGGAGTCCATGGGCTCCTGCCACACCGCCGTCGTCGACAAGACCGGCCAGGTGATCGAAGGCCACGTGCCCGCCGCAGCGATCAACAAGCTGATCGCGCGCCCGAATGTGAAAGGTGTGGCCGCGCCCGGCATGCCGATGAACTCGCCCGGCATGGGCAAGCTCGACGGCAACCTGATCACTTACGATTTCAGCGGCAAGTCGTTCTCGCGCGACTGATGGACTGATCATGCGTTCCTGCCGTGCAGGAACGCAGTGCTCCCCGGGTGCCGTTCGGCACCCGACCTGCTCGCCGGCTGGTGGCGACGGGAGAAATCCCGGGCCATTCGCCGGCATCACACTTTCCCGTTTCCTTCCCCATCCTCGCCTGATCCGGTCAGGATGAAAGCGCGCTTGTGCAAGGCGGCGATGCCCGGCAGGGTGCCACACGCGATGCTGACCGAATACGGATCGGTGCAAGAGCGCGTGCATCCCATGTTCATGGGGGGCTTCCACGTTGCAAGTGGCACACCTTTTGTCAAAAAAGATACAGTTGCAGCAATAAGCCGCTTGTAAAATCGTTTCCCGATGGCAGCATTGAAGCACATGCCTGTGAAAGCCCGCTGCGTGGCCTTCACGGACTCGACAAGCACAATAAATTCGGGGACGGATCATCTCATGCTCAACAAGCTCAAGGACGTACTGCACGCGGCGCGTCACACGTTTTCATCCGATGCTTCTCTGTTGAAGAAGGGCCTGCAAGGGCTCGCTTTCATCGACAAGGCATTGCCGGAGCGCGCTGGCGAGTTCATTGTCAGCGGCGAAGGGGAGGATGTATTGCTCGACCTGCGCAGGGCTGCTCCCAATGCCGGGAGACTGTTGGGCAATCCGGGACGGGTAAGCGGAGGTTTCTATTTTCATTCCCCCAACAAGGCCGAGATCAGTGCCATCGAAGGCAGCCTGAGAAGCAGGAATCTCTTCTATGAGGGGATCAAGCGCGATCCGGAGCATATCGAACTCCTGGTTCGCCTTGGGAAGGCACTGGAAGCGGCCGATCAGGGCAGTTCGCTTGTGCGCACCGGCGCCCAGGTTCCTGACTGGCTGCAGTATCTTGCAAACGATGCGCTCTGCGCGTCGTTTGATACCTACAATCCCACCGTTACCGAGAAGAATCGTCCGATCTGGAACGTCAACCTCATTCACGATCTGCTTGCGGCAGAAGGGCTGCCTGGCACGCATGCGCTGCAGTTGATCTTCGAGCGCAAGGGCATCGATGCCTATTACCAGGACCGAGTATTTGCGCGATTGTTGGCCGCTGACGGCCTGGACGATTACATGCTTGCCCACCGTGATGCAGTCGAGTCGCTGACCGGGCAGCTCTCCGCAAGCGGGCGATGCGTGCTGGCCGGCAGGATCGGCAACGGAAGAGGATTGACTGCACCGTTTGCGCGCTTGCTCGTGCGTCTTGCTGTTGACAGCGGCAAGACCGTACGCGCCGTCGCGGCAGCGCATCTCGAGAAAGTCCCGGTGCAGCAGTGCACGGACATACTCGCCGACATGCTGGCCAAGGGAGAGACCGAGGCGCGCACCCATGCGGCAGAACTGCTGGCGCGCACGCAAGGCGGGCAAAGCGCCTCCTTGCTGGAAAAGGCGCTCGCTGAAGAAACCAGCAAGCCGGTGCAGCAGGCGATCCGGGCGGCGCTTTCCCGATTGCAGGCAGCCGACGATGCCAGCACGCTGGACCTCCCCGAGCCGCCGGCATGGCAGAAGCTGGAGGAAAAACAGCTGGGAGAGGATGCAGTACAGCTGTTGATGGCCAACCGGATCGAGCTGCTGGAGCGGCATCGCAAGGCCGCCGAGGAAGAAAGCGAGCAGAACAAGACCGCCCAGTACAAGTACACCTGGCGACAGAAGCACTACAAGGACTATGCCAAGCTCACCGATGGCGATTTGAGAAAGGCCGTCGAGGTATTGAACGGCAAGGGCGGCAACACCAAGGTCTTCGAGCACAACGGCATCAACGAAACGATCGGCTTTGGCAACAAGCTGGAAACACTGCCGGAATTCGGCATCGCTCATTTGATCCGCTGGCTCAGCAATACCAACCGCCGCGGCGGTTTTTTCTGGTACGACCAGCGTTTTCAGAAGTGGCTGCAGCGGCAGGATACCAGTGCCATCGACTTGCGCATGCTCTCGGACCTTCTTTCTCGCTCTGGCTATACGGTCGACAGCATCGCCCTGGCTTGCCTGCGCGCCTGGTGGACCGACAGTATGCGTCCCATGGATGCATTGCCGGCAGAACGGGTGTGGCCCTTCTTTGCGGAGCATCCGGAATTCATCGATGAGGGGCTCGGCCTGCGTGCTGCCCAGCGCGGGCAGTACGACAATCTCGAGCTCGGACAGACGCTTGACGTCCTCGCGACGTTCCCCGTCATCCCGGCGAGGTGGTTGCCCCGGTTGATGGAAATTGCGCTGGGCGAGGGGAAAATGCATCGCGGTGCGGCCCAGAAAGTGTTGGGACGATTGCCGGATATCGGACGGCGCGTGATCGAGTCGCTCGCGTCCAGCAAGCAGGAAATTCGTATCGAAGCAGCGCGCTGGCTCGCCGACCTCGATTATCGCGATGCGGTGCCGGCGCTATACAAGGCGCTGGACAAGGAATCGCGTGAAACGGCACGCGCGGCGATGCTGACGGCGCTGGAACGCCTCGGCGAAGATATTTCTCCACGGCTGGCTCCCGAGGTGCTGCGCGCCGAAGCGCAGAAGGGGCTGAAAGCCAAGACACCGGCGGGCCTTGCCTGGTTCCTGTTCGATGGCTTGCCCGCCTGTTCGTGGCAGAACGGCGGCGCGGTGGAGCCGGAAATCATCCGCTGGTGGGTCATCCTTGCCTGCAAGCTCAAGGAGCCGGGAGGAAATGCCTTGCTGGAGCGCTATCTGCAACTGCTGGACGAGCGCAGCAGGGCAGCGTTGGGCAGTGTCGTCCTGCGCCAGTTCATCACGCGTGACACCCTGCATCCGAGCCTGGAAGAGGGCATCGCGCATGCGCAGGCAAACGCGCAGCAGCGTTACCAGCAGTATCAGGAGTGGGCGCGCAAATGGCCTGAATACTACGAAGCCCAGGGCAAGATGACGCCGGAGCAGGTATTCGAACAGGTCAAGCGGGAAAAGATGAGCGAATACCTGGGCAGTGCGATCGGCGAGAAAGGCATTCTCGCCCTGATCCATGGCACGCCCGGCCATGAGATCGTCAGCCTGTTGCAAGGCTACATGCGCGACCACTACCAGCGGCGCGCACAGATCGAGGCAATGATCGAGGCGGCAGCCGTCGCCAACGACCCGGTGGTGATCCAGATGCTGCTCGGCCTGTCGCGTCGCTATCGCACCGCCTCCGTCCAGGAGAAGGCGCGCGCGCTGGTTGCCGATATCGCGAACCGCAACGGCTGGACGCAAGACCAGTTGGCAGACCGCACCATCCCCACTGCCGGCTTCGATGAGAGCGGACGCCTTGACCTGCAATACGGCGAACGACTGTTTTACGTCACGCTCGATGAGGCGATGAAGCCGGTCCTGCACAACCCGGAAGGGAAGGTCGTCAAGGCGCTGCCCGAGGCGCGGCAGAACGATGCACCCGAAAGCATCAAGGAAGCCAAGTCGCTGTTTGCCACCTGCAAGAAGGAGCTCAAGCAGGTGATCGAGATGCAGACCGCCCGTCTTTATGAGGCGATGTGCGCCGGCCGCCTGTGGCCGGCAGAGGAGTGGCATCAGTATCTGTACCGGCATCCGATCGTCGGCCGTCTCGTGCAACGGCTTGTATGGCAGGAAGTGCCCGGAGATGGACAGATCCTGCGCTTGCTGCGTCCCACCGAAGACGGCAGCCTGATCGATGTGGAAGACAACGAGGTGGAGCCGGCAGCCGGCAGCCGGCTTCGACTCGCACACGGCTCGCTTGTCGGCAGCGACGAAGCCAAGGCATGGCATGCGCACTTCAAGGACTACAAGGTGACGCCGCTCTTCCCGCAGATGGCGCGCCTGCTCCCGGACCTTGCCGCACTGCAGAAGGGGGCATTGACCTCGGCGCATGCCGGCGATGCAAGGAACACGATTGCGGATCGCCTCGGCTGGTTCAGCGATACCTTCACCTTGCGTGGCGCATTCAGCAAGCTCGGCTACCAGCGTGCGCAGGCGGAAGACGGAGGTTTCTTCTACCTGTACACCAAGGACTTCACTAGCGCCGGCGTACGCGTTGTCATCGAGTTTTCTGGCAATACCCTCCCGGAAGAGAACGTCCCGGCCGCACTCAAGACCGTGGGGTTCGAGAACCTGAAAGTGCGTGGCTACCGCGAGCGTTCGATGGCACTGAAGGATGTGCCGCCGGTGCTGCTGGCGGAAGCCTACGCCGACTATCACGCGATAGCAGATGCCTGTGCCGGCTATGACGCCGGATGGGAAAAGAAAATACCTTGGTGAGTGAATCCATGACCATGCAGAAAAGAGATGATCCGGCTTTGGCCTCCACGTCGGACACGGTTGTCCGCGCAAGCCCCGAGTCGCGCTACCGTGACGAACTCGACCGGCTGCGTGCCGCAGATTCAGGCCCGCGTCCCGAGGGCTGGCAGTTGTCGCCACGATCGGTACGGCGTTTCATCCTGGGTGACGAAACACTGCAAGTCAGCCGCAAGTTTTATGGCGACGACCCCTTGGTGGACCGTGCCATCGTGACACTGATGGGGCATCAGGGATTGATGCTGGTCGGCGAACCCGGCACCGCAAAGTCGCTGTTGTCCGAGCTGCTGGCGGCCGCCATCAGCGGCGACTCCGGCCTGACGATCCAGGGCTCGGCGGGGACGACCGAAGACCACATCAAGTATTCATGGAACTATGCCCTGCTGCTGGCCGAGGGACCAAGCAAGCGCGCGCTCGTGCCGTCCCCGCTCTACCAGGCGATGCAATCCGGGAAGCTGGTCCGCTTCGAAGAAATCACGCGCTGTCCGCCGGAGATCCAGGACGTGATGATCTCGCTCATGTCGGACAAGCAGATGATGATTCCCGAGCTCGGTGATGACGCGCGCGTCCATGCGCGGCGCGGCTTCAATATCATCGCCACCGCCAACCTGCGCGACCGCGGCGTGCATGAAATGTCCTCGGCGCTGAAGCGGCGCTTCAATTTCGAAACCGTGCGCCCGATCCGCGATCATGCCTTCGAGGTGGAGCTTGTCCTGCAACAGCTGCAACGTGAGCTGGAAGCAGTCGGTGCCAACGTCATCGTCCCGCGGGATGTGGTGTCCCTGCTGGTCACGACCTTCCAGGAACTGCGCGCCGGGCAAACCAGGGAAGGCACGGCCATCAAGACCCCCGATGCGGTCATGTCCACTGCCGAGGCCGTCAACGTGGTGTATGCGGCCGCGCTGGAGGCACGATACTTCGGCGAGGGGCGGTTGACCGCACAGGAGCTCGCAAGCCAGTTGCAGGGTGTCGTCTTCAAGGACAATGCAGAGGACCTCAAGCGCGTGCGCCACTATTTCGACACCGTTGTGCGGGAAAGGGCGCGCCGCGACGATCACTGGAAAACGTTCCACGACGCAGCGCGCAAACTGTGGGCGTAAGCGCAATCAATCCCGGCACATTACCGGACGAGGTCAGGGCCGGACTGGACCGTCTGTTTGCGGATGGGGTGTATTTCGCGCCGGTGCGGCATCACAGCCCCGCCTGCGCCTATGCTCTGCAGGCGATGATTCGCGAGCTGCGGCCCGCAGCGGTGCTGATTGAAGGGCCCGACACGTTCGGCAAGCTGATTCCCTTGCTGCTCGACGACAAGACGAAACCGCCGGTTGCCGTGCTGTGCCAGATTCAGCCACACGCTGCGAAAAGAACAAAGGAAGAGGACGCGGACAGTGCCGAAGAAGAACCCCGTAGCGGCACTGCGTTTTTTCCTTTCTGTGATTACAGCCCGGAATGGGTTGCGCTGCACGAGGGCGCCGCGCTAGGCGCGCAGCTGGCATTCATTGACCGGCCATGGAATTCGGCAAGGCAGCGTGCCGATGACGCATCCACCGAGGCGCAAAGTCTCATGGCCGAGCGCTATCTGGCGCACAGCGCTTATCTGAATGCGCTTGCTGCACGTACCGGTTGCCGCGACCACGATGAATTGTGGGACCACCTGTTCGAGTTGCGTTCTGTGACGGAAATGGCGAACTGGCGTGAACTGTTCTCCGATGTGTTTTCCTATTGCGCCATGGCGAGGGCGGACTACGAGCCGGAAGTGCTGGAGGCGGAAGGCAGCCTTCCCCGCGAACGGCATATGGCAGCGCACATCGCGCAGTGGCGGCGTCAGCTCGATGGCCCGATTGTCGTTGTCACCGGCGGCTTTCATACGCTGGCGCTGACAGGGCTTTGGCGCGAACAGAACCCGGCACCGGCAAAGGGCAAGGGCACCAAACGGAATTCGCTTTCGGGCGCAAGCGACGGCGACGGGAACAGCTGGTTGATCCGCTACAGCTTCGACCAGCTTGATGCGCTCAACGGCTATGGCGCCGGCATGCCTTCGCCGGCCTATTACCAGTGGGTCTGGGAGAAATTGCAGGCCGGGATGTCCGAAGGTCAGCAAGGTCAGCAAGGCCTGCAAGCCCAGCTGCGGGAGCGGCAAGACCACCTGCTGCAGGTGACGATCGACTGCCTGACCAGCTTCGCCCAGCAAAGCCGCGCACGTGGCCTTGTCGATCAGATATCGTCTGCCAACGTGCAGTCTGCAGTGATCCAGGCAGTCCGGCTTGCCGAGCTGCGCGGCCACGCCGGTCCCGGCCGGCAGGATCTGCTCGACGCCGTGCGTTCATGCTTCATCAAGGGCGCCATCCATGATGGCACGCAGGGACTGACCAGCGATCTGCGGCGCCTGCTGGGCGGATCCCGCATCGGAAACATCCCTCCATCGGCTGGTTCGCCGCCCCTGCTGGAAGACGCGCGGCGTATGGCAAGCCGCAATGGCGTGCGGCTGGATGACAGCGAGCCGCGCACGTCCCACCTCGATTTGTACCGCAAGCCTTCGCACCGCGAACGCAGCCGTTTCTTCCACCTGATGACCTACTTGGATACCGGACTTGCCAAGTGTCAGTCCGGCCCGGATTTCCTGGGCAATAGTCGTCTCGATCTGATGATCGAGGAGTGGCGCAACGCATGGACGCCACTGGTGGAAGCCCGCTTGATCGAGCTGTCCTCCGAAGGGGCGACCCTGGCCGATGTGGCGCTGGCCAGGCTGCGGCGCGAGGAAACCTTGCTGGCCGACCGTGGCCATGCCCGTTCCGCCAATCATGCTGTCGGACTTCTCATCCGTGCCTGCCTGATCGGCTTGCATGAGCGGTTGCCCAGCCTGATCCGCCTGCTGTCGGCGCACCTTGAGGAAGATGCCAATTTCGGTTCGGTGGTTGATTGCGGGCACCGCCTGGCAACGCTATGGCGCGCACGCGAACCGCTGGGAGTGCAACAGCATCCAGAACTGCTGGGCCTGATGCAGAAGGTTTGGCCGTCAGCGCTCTTCCTGTTGCCGGATCTGGCCAGAGTGAAGGCGGAAGCAGAGGCCGAAGCAGTGCAGCATCTCCTGTCGTTGCGCGAATTCGGCCGCGCCTTGCACGGCATTCTGGCCGACGGCGACGGCAGTGCTGCGGGGCAGGGCCTCTTGCACGCACAACTCGTTCGTCTGCTCGCCGTGCCGGATGCCAGCGCCGGCATCAGCGGCGCGGCTGCCGCGATGCTTTTCCTCGACGGGCAATGGAGCGCGAGACAACTGGTCGGTCTGCTGACCCAGCGTTTCGGCACCGGCGCCGAGGCGGCGCAGTCCGTTCGCTTCCTGTCGGGGCTCATGGCGGCGGCGCCTGAACTGCTGCTTTGCCAGCCGGAGTTGCGTGCCGGGATTAACCGCGTCGTGGCCAATTGGGACGAACAGACTTTCGTTATGCACCTGCCGGATCTGCGGCATGCATTCACGGGATTGAAACCGCAAGAGACAAACGATCTTGCGGAAGCCTTGAATGCCTTGAACGGCGCCTCGGAGAGCGTAGCCATTGACCTCGCACAGACGCATTACCAGGCGACGGAAGAGGACCTGTTGCAGGGGAGCGCATTGCACCTCGCCCTGCGCGAATCCCTGCAACGCGATGCGCTGATCGGCTGGGTACAAACCAACGCGGAGGAAAGCAATGCGGGATAGCCCGGACGACAAGGCCGAGGTGTTGCGGCGCTGGCGCCTGATCCTGGGGCGGTATGCGAAGCAGCCACTGCAAAGCGTGCAGTTTTCATCGGAAGACTGGAACCTCGACCAGACGCTCGATTACCTCTACGGCCGGGAGTACGACGCCAGGGGACTGCGGCGCGGCTCGGGCGGGTCGCTCGATGAAAGCCAGATCAGGGCGGTCGACTGGTTGCAGCGCGCCCGCAAGCTGTTCCCGCACGAGGTATTCGAGCGCATGCAAACCCAGGCGATCGAAAAATACCAGCTTACCGATCTCTTGCGCGATCCCAAGGTGATCGCGTCGCTGGAACCCAACCAGGCGCTGGCGCGCACGCTGCTCGGCCTGCGCGGACGCCTGCATGCCGATGTGCGCGATGCAGTCCGGGAAGTGATCCGGCGCGCGGTGGAGGACATCACCCGGCGGCTGCGCAGCGAGTTCGTCAATGCGATTACCGGCCGCCGCAACCGCTTTCGCCGCACGCACATCAAGAGCGCACAAAACTTCGACTGGCGCGCCACAATCCACGCGAATCTGAAGCACTACGACCTCGCCACGCGGCGCCTGGTGATCGAGCGCCCTCGCTTCAATGCCCGGGTCAAGAAGAACCTGCCGTGGGATGTGCTTCTTTGCGTCGACCAGAGCGGTTCCATGGTCGATTCCGTGATGTACAGCGCGGTTGTCGCCGGCATTTTGTCCAGCCTGCCCGCGGTGAATGTCAGGCTGGTGGTATTCGATACCAATGTCGTCGACCTTACCCATCTCGCCAGCGACCCGGTGGAAGTGCTGCTGACCGTGCAGCTGGGTGGAGGCACCAATATCGGCCGGGCGGTTCAGTACTGCGAGCAGCTGGTCACCACACCGCAGCGCACTGTTTTCGCGTTGATCAGCGATTTCGAAGAGGGCGCGACGCCGGGTGCGCTGCTGTCCTCCGTCAAGCGCCTGGCCGAATCGCGCGTCAAGCTGCTGGGCCTGGCGGCACTCGATGAAAGCGCGCATCCTGTCTATGACCGCCAGATGGCGCAGCGGCTCGCCAACCAGGGAATGCATGTTGCCGCACTGACTCCTGCGCATTTTGCGGAGTGGCTGGCAGAGGTGATGGAATAAAAAATGGGCAAGCACTGGTACGCGGTTTACCGCAGCTTCGATGACGAGACACTGGCGGTGCTCGCCAATCCCGGCCTGGTGCGGCGCGCCACCAAGGACGTGGAGGCCGGCAAGGTGGACTGGCTGGACCTGCCGCATGCCGCCGCACACAACGGCCGTATCCGCGCGGATGGCCAATGCGTCGAGCTCGACGGCAACGGCCCGCAAAAGGCGCGTTGCGACTGCTCGGCACCCGGCATATGCAAGCACATCCTCGCAGCGGCAATCTGGTTGCGCCAGTTGCCGGAAGCGCATGGTGAAACAGGCGCAGAAGGAAGTGCAACGCCGGCTGATGATGCCGGGACCGTCGCTGCGACAGGCGATGCAAGGACGTACGCACAGCGGAACCCAAGCACGGACGCGAACTCGGCTGTGCTGGCAGAAGTGCTGTCGCTGACACCGGAAGCGCTGTTCAAGGAAGCCGGACGGTCCGCAGTCCGCCAGGCTGCCGAACGGCTCGCGGCTGTCGGGAACGTGGAAACGGCTTCGCAGGGCCGCACGCTGGTCATCACGTTGCCTGACCAGCAGCAAATGGTGCGTTATGTCTCCGGTGCCGGGCTGGGCGGCATGGTATCGGAGAGCGCCGGGGCAGCGCGGACGGGCCTGCACCTCACCGCGCTCCTGGCCGTGTGGAGGAAGCATGAAAAGCCGTTCACCTGGCCCGATTACGTGAGCGCTCCCGCTGCGATCCCGGAATGCGACGCGATCAGCGATGCGGAACACGCGTTTCTGGTGCAAATCCGGCGCACCTTGTTCGAGCTGGCCGGCAACGGCCTTTCCCATGTCAGTGAGATCACGGCGGGCCAATTGCGTGCGCTCAACATGTCGGCGCGCGCCGAGGGTCTGCCGCGACTTGCCGCCATGTTGCGCAACCTGGCTGGTACCGTGGATAGGCTGGCGCGTCGCGACGACCGCGCCAGCGAGCGCGAAGCCATCGAGATGATGGCGCGCATTCATGCACTATGCGCCGCACTGGAGCGCGCCGAAGGCGAGTTGCTCATCGCGTTGCGCGGAAAGCTGCGGCGTGATTTCCAGCAGGACCATGCCGTGGACCTGCTGCCGCTCGGCGCATACTGGTGGGAGACGCGTGGCGGCGCGAGGGGACTGACGCTGTCTTTCTGGGATTCGACTGCAAGGCGTGTGCTGCAGACGGTACTGGCGCGACCGGACGGCAACGACATGAACTTCGACAGGAAAGGCGCTTGGAGCCGCCAAAGCATCTGGCCCGGTGTGGGTGCCGCAGAGAAGATCTGCGAGGCGGCGCTGCATCTGGACAATCCGCGACTTGCGGACGACGGCCGCATTGCGCAGGGCGGCGACACGCGAGCCACTGCAACGCCGCTATGGGCACTCGATGACCCGCGCTGGGACACGTTGGGTTTCGACGATTGGAACGCATTATCCGAAACCTTGCGGCGAGGCGCCGGCCTGTGGGCGGAAAGAATGGATTGCGTCATCCTGCGTCCGCACAAGACGCACCGGCCCCAGCTCGATGAGGCGGCGCAGACCGTGAAGTGGGTGCTGGAGGACAGGGAGGGGCGAAGCCTCGTCCTGGAGACGTCTTGCGAAGCGTATAACCAGAAACGCATCGACAACCTCGAGCGCCTCCTGGCAAGGAATGTCGATATGCGCGCGGTGACCGTGCAGGTGCGGCGTGGAGAGCGTGGCCAGACACTGGAGCCGGTTGCGCTCCTGGTGGCAGAGAAAGCGCGCCTATGCGTGATGTCACTGGACTTCGCCGACGAACCCGCCAGGCAAGGCTCCCTGCTTGCCGGCCGCATCCTGCGCTTGCTGAAATCCAGGCAGAACCAGCCACCGGCCATCACCACGACGCCGTCATTTGCTGCGCGTGTGCTGCAGCCGGTGTTGAACACGCTCGATCATCAGATGATGACGGGGCGGCCCTACCTTGACGAACACGCACTTGAAACGATGCGGCAGGCAGGCGCCATGCTCCGCTCTACCGGCATCGAAACGGCGGCAAACCTGGTGGAGCGTTATGTCGCCTCACCGAGTCCGGATATCGCCTTGCGCCTGGTGTATGTTTGCCTGCTGTGCCTGGCGCTGGATGGCAGGGCGAACGGCGATCATGTGCGCAACAAAACCGGTTAACAACACCGTCCGCGTCGCCGGAACAAGCAGGCCATGCAACCGGTCCCATCCACAAATAGCAGCACACATCGGCAAACGGAAATGCATGGGGGCACTTGCCGTAAAGGAGGCAAAAAAGGTGAGCCAGGGAAAACGTTTTCTCTACGACACGGCTAACGATGCCGCAGTTGACCGGACGGACGCATTGACATGAGCACCCACACGCCAAACTGGTACGAGCGCCACATCCTCCCCTACCTGCTCGACCTCGCATGCGGCATCGGGCCGGTGCGAAAGCAACGCGACAAGGTGGTGCCGATTGCGACCGGGCGTGTGCTGGAGATCGGCATCGGCACCGGTTTGAATCTCCCGCATTACGACAGAAAGCATATCAACACCGTGACCGGACTCGACCCCGGCGTCGAGATGCATCGCCTTGCAAGGAAACGCGCGCAGGAGGCGGGCATTTCCGTCGAGCTGGTCGGCTTGTCCGCAGAACGCATTCCCTTCGATGATGCAAGCTTTGACACGGTGCTGGTCACGTATTCCTTGTGCACCATTCCCGATCCGGTCGCTGCATTGAAAGAGATGCGCCGCGTACTGAAGCCCGGCGGGAGGTTGATCTATTGCGAGCATGGCCTGGCGGACGATCCATCGGTGCAGGCATGGCAGCACCGGCTCACACCATGGTGGTCGAAGATCGCCGGCGGCTGCCATTTGGATCGGGACATTCCCGCCTTGCTGCGTGAAGCGGGATTTCGGTCCGCCGACATGCAGACGATGTACCTGCCCGGCCCCCGGCCGTTGACATACAACTATTGGGGCACGGCGGAAGCGGTTTGAAACGATCCTCTGCGGGTCCTCTGCGGCGGCGATATGCGCACAGCCCGCAGCCTCGGTGAACCAGCATCAAGGACGCGCTGATGACGACGGGGGATGACAAGCGATGACACGCAAACAAGCGCCCGAATTCCTTGGCGAATCTGCACTGCTTGAAAAAACGCAAGTAGGCATTGTTGCTGAAAACCCACGTTGTGCTTCGATGAAATCCCCAATAGCGGGAAAATACTGGCTTAATTCGCAAGGCGGATCAAACACGCATGTCGGCTACATTCACCGGCATGACAAGAAGTAAAGGGGGAGAAAAATGACAACATCCGCCGCAGTCGTTCCCGACTGAACGCCACTGACCATGCCGCACCCGCGCAGGGTCTCCACGCGCCGCGCTCCCTCGCATAACAGACACACATCGCAGAACACACATCGCTACAAGCCAAGGGCACAAGGAAAAACACGGATGGAACACCAACGCTACTCCCAGATCGAAACCCTGACCTTTGTCGAGGCCGGCGATCTGCCCGTCAACGGTACGCTGATCGAGCAGATCGTCCACCTGCTCAACTCGAATACCGTTTTCAGCGACATCATCATTCATCAGAACAGTCCGATCATGCTGCGCCAGCCCAAGCGCCTGGTGGCGGTGTCGGATACGCCGATCACGCGCGAAGAGCTGGAAGAGTTCTTCGAAGTGATCGAGCCGGACTGGGCCGACCGCATCCAGGACCGCGCGTTCGACCGCTCCAAGGACTTGTACAGCGCGCGCATCCGCGCCAACTGCTTTTCCTTCCAGGGTAACAAGCGTCTGGGCTGCGTGATCCGCCGCTTCCCCACCGAGCCGATCGCACTCGACAAGATCGGCCTGCGCCCATGCGCACAGGCGTTCGCGAAGCTCGACAACGGACTGGTGCTGATCATTGGCGACACCTGCCAGGGGAAGTCGACCACCATCGCTTCGCTGCTCGACCAGATCAACAAGACCCGTTCCGGCCACATCATCACGATCGAAGACCCGGTAGAGACGCTGATCCCGCAGCGCAAATGCATCATCACGCAGCGCGAAGTGGGTGCCGACGGCGACGTCGAAAGCTTCTACCTTGGGGCGCTGGATGCGCTGCGCGAACGTCCCGACATGATCCTGATCGGCGAGATCCGCGATGCAGAGACGGCGCAGGAGACGCTCGCGCTGGCGGAAGCCGGTCCGCTGGTATTCGCGACATTGCACGCGCGCTCGACCGAACTCGGCCTGCAGAAATTTCTGCGCCTGCTCGGCAACTCGGAGTCGCAGGCCGAAGCGCTGTCCAACTGCCTGCGCGGCGTGATCTGCCAGGCGCTGATCCCGTCGCAGCAGGAGAACAGCTACCATCTCGCGACCGAGTGCCTGACCGTCAATCCGGAAGTGTCTGGCCTGATCGCCGGCCGCAACATCGGCGCGATCCGCCCGCTGCTCGATAGCCTCGGCAAGGTGCCGGATTCCGGCTGCTATCCGATGAATGACGAGCTCGCCACGCTCGTGAAAGCAAAGAAGATCAGCCTCGACGATGCGCGTCGCGCGACGACGGACCGCTTGAAATTTACCGAGATGTTCGGCCAGAAGCGTTGATCCAGTGATCGCGAGCGCGGTTGCCTGCGTTCGCGCATCAAGCTGTCCCCTCCGCCCGTTCCGCTCCACTGCGACTGCATCGGGCAACGATCACTAACCTCCTGTCTGGCTTGAGCCGGAATACACCATGACAAACAAGCTTCTCTACCTAGTCATTGCAGCCGTTGCCGTCGTGCTCGCCTTCGCACTCAATCCCTCGCCGGAAAAACACCGCGCCAAGATCAAGGAAGCGATTGCCGAGCGCAGCCCGATTGCCGGCGTGCTCGGCGTGGGCGTGCTGACTGCCTTCGTCTCTTCCTATCACTCCGTTGGCCTCGCTTCCTATACGAAGGTGGATGAGCGCCTGGTCACCATTGGCGCGTTCGGCATGGTTTTTATTGTCGAGAAGGGCTGAAGGCCACGCTGAACAAGTACACGCGCGCCACGCATCCCGACTTCGAGCGGTCCGCAGCGTTGCACATCCTCGCCATGGTCGCCCCATGGCTGCGGTTTGCGCGCGGCCGGCGTCGGCCTTGCGCCCCATCCCGAATCCAAGCGCGCGCCATCGCGGGACCTGTTCAGCGTAGCCTTAAAAAAGAGCGCCCGCTTCCTATGGAGAAAGCGGGCGCACAGATGGTGCAGGAAGCGGTTTGCCGAAAACGTTAAACCGGCCAGCAGGTCGGACGATGCGTAGACTAAGCCGCTGCACTTTCACTCTTGAAGAAGCGCCTTTCCCGGCCGGCGCCCGTATCCTGGATCTTGTGTGCGGACAGCAGGCCCGCCAGCGCGGGTGATACGCGTTGCTTCAGCTTCTGGATCTCTTCCTTTTGATCGGGCCTTATCCCTAAGGCTTCGATCGCCGCATTGGAAATATCGACCGCCGAGCGCGGTTCGTCACTCACCAGTTTCAACCAGAAGTCACCGCCGGTGGTGGGCAGGCTGCCCGCTGCGCGCGATGCGCGGGCAGCGCGTTGCTTCTGGCTTTGCTGCTGGCGGGGCGCTCCTGCGCCGTTGCCTCGCTGTGCGCCGCCAGAGGCACTGCGGCGCTTGCGTCCGCGGCGCGGCTCTGCCTGTTTCGCTCCGGTGGCGCCACGTTTTGTCGCGCGTGTTGAGGTGTCTCCGTCTGCTTCGACGCTCTCGAGCTGTTCCAGTGCCGCTTCCAGCGCTTCCACGCGGGTGCTGTAATAGGTAGCGCCTTGCCTGGCATGCGCCAGTTCGGCTTCGATCGCTTGTCTTGCAGATTTCAGGTTGGAGGCCATGCACATTTCTCCTTGGTTCCAGATAGTCAGGGTTTGACAGTGTTGCGGCTAGATGTTTCCTAAGATTCGCACGAGCTCGCCAAATACTTATTGTGAAATTTCTAGTTCTCGTTGATATGGCGCGTTAAAGCGACGCCTGCACTCTATTCAAGAGGATTCCTAATGCACTGAATAGTTCTAGTCGTTCATTGGATGGCTCGCCCTACAGTTTCTTAGGAATGCATCAGGATCGGTGGTAATTGGAGAGGGGAAATGCGGTGCGGCACTGATGCATGCTGGTGGCTAGGAATGCCACCAGAAGGATTTGCGCCTGACCGGAACTGTTGAAACCGGAGCGGTTCCGGGCAGGCGTTGGATGTAATCTCAGGTCAGGAACGCATCGAGCGTCGCAGTATCCACGACGCGCATCGTCTGGCGCGCCAGCCGCATGAGCGTGTTGGATGCATCTTCGGTTGCAACGTCGAGGCCGAGGCCGGATCCTTCCGGCCATGCCGCGTCCAGACGCAGGTAGCGGTCGCCGAGAGTGTTTTGCATCATTGCCTTGACGTGCTGCTGCTGCACCGAGATCAGGGTGAGCACGAGCCGGCCTTCCGACAGCCAGGCAACGGCGCTGGCATCCTCCGTGACATCTTCGCGCGGCACATAGCCGGCAGTGGCTGTTCCCAGTGACAGCATGCGCACATTGCCAGGGTCGATGTCGCGATAGTGCTGCGCCTCGTGCAGCGCAATCTGGTCGGGCGCGGTTGCATAGACGCCGCCGTCCGCAAACAATTCCTCACCAATGCGCACTGACGGAAAGTAGCCGGGCGCGGCGCAGGTCGCCATGGCGACATCGACGACGGAAACGGTTGCATCGCCCATGAAGTCCTTTCCCTGCGGGGTCTTGAAGATTTTGGTGCGGCCGTTGCTCACATTGACCGCCGGGATGATTACGGGGCGCGGCGCTTCTCCCATCGTTTTTGCATCGAAGTATTTTTCCAGCGTGGTGCGCAGCGGATCGCCACTATATTTCGGGCCGAGTGCCGAACGCGCCATGTCGATTACGCGACCGATGGCACCCGATGGAATGCCGCTGAACGGAAAGATTTCCTTTCCATGTTCCAGGAAGAGTTGCTTCAAGGTGGTCATCGGCACTTCAAAGGAGAGCGCCAGCGACAGGATGCCGCCGATCGATGTGCCGGCGATCAAGTCGAACCGCCGCCCCAGCGGTTCGCCCACCCGCGCTTCAAGTTCTTCGAGCACACAAACGCTATACAGGCCGAGGTAACCTCCGCCGGACAGGGACAGGATGCGATACGGCTTTGTTTTACTGGATGTGGGCATAGACGATAGGGTTGATTTGCGGCGGTCGAAAAGACTGGCTTCCAGCGCCGGATAAGGGTGTGATGAAAGGATGTTTAAGGCAGCGTCACTATAGGCGAAAGGTTTTTGGCCAATGCGATCGGTGCTGCGCTAAATGAACAGGATTTGTGATGGATCACGCGGTGGATACACTTTGGCAATCCCTGATGTTGCTTTGCAATCACGTTCTTTCCAGATGTTAAGAAAGTGCGAAAAGGCTCGGATCTTGCTTTCTCATGACGCATGGAAGCGTCTGATTTCAGCAGAGAAACGACGGTGCATCGTGCCGTCGCATCTGCAGGCGCCGCAAAGCAAAGGAGCACAATGGCCAGGCAACATGAATCCGGCGCACCGGGCACGGTCGTCGTCTACTCGGGGAACGCGCAGCGCCGTTTGCGCGGGCATGAAAGCGCAACGTGCAGTGCGCTTGCACGACGTCTCGCCGCAATCAAAGGTTTTGAATTTGCCGGCGAATTCGATGCAACGCAATCTTGCGACGGAGCACGGTACTTCGTGCCGAGCGATACCTTCGTCACGCTCAACGCAGCGCACGCGCTCGGCATCAGCGGCGAGCAGGACCTGTTCGGCGGCGTCGTGCCGTTTCCCTTCATCGCCACAAAGATGATTACCCATCCGCTACCGTCCCGCGATGCCCGCGCACCCGAGGGCTGGTCGTTCGCGCTCGGCGCGCAGGTGCAGGAAGTGGTGCTGCCCGGTTACGCCGCGTTTTCGCTGGAGGACGCGCTGCATGCAGGCCGGATATTGCTGGAGCAGGGGCCGGTGCGCATCAAGAAAGCCAGCGGCATTGGCGGCCTGGGACAGTGGGTTGCGGCCGACGCCGGTGAGCTGGAGGCGCGCTTGCAGGCGATCGATGGCGATGAACTGGCGCATGACGGACTGGTCATCGAGCGCAACCTTGCTGACGTGGCGACGCTGAGCGTCGGGCAGGTGCGGGTTGGCGACTATCTCGTTACCTACTGCGGTACGCAGCAGCTGACCAACAACAACGCCGGCCAGGAGGTCTATGGCGGGTCGACGCTGACGCTGGTGCGCGGTGACTTCGATGCCCTGCTCGGAATCGGACTGGATCCTGACACGGTGAACGCGGTGGCGCAAGCACGCACCTACCATGCCGCCGTGATGCAGTCCTTCCCCGGCATGTTTGCATCGCGTTGCAACTATGACGTAGCGCAGGGCGTGGATGGCACGGGAAAACGCTACTCCGGAGTGCTCGAGCAGTCCTGGCGCATCGGAGGGGCGAGCGGCGCCGAGATCGCCGCGCTCGATGCCTTCCGTGCCGATCCGTCGCTGCAGGTGGTCTGCGCATCGACGGTCGAAGCGTATGGCGCAGGCCACAGCGTCCCGCCGGATGCCACCGTCTACTACCAGGGCGAAGACGAGGTGGTCGGCCACATCACAAAATATTCGCGACTGGAGCCGTATGCCAACACGTGACGCCGAAATCCGCATTGCCGTCGATGGCGGCCATGTCGCCGGCACCATCGTCACGCCGAACACCAAACTGCCGGGCGTGCTGTTCGTGCACGGCTGGGGCGGCAGCCAGGAACAATACCTTGCGCGTGCACGGGAAGTCGCCGTGCTTGGTTGCGTCTGCCTTACCTTCGACCTGCGCGGCCACGGCAATACCAAGCGGCAGCAGGAAACCGTCACGCGCGAGAGCAATTTGCGCGACCTGCTCGCGGCCTATGACGTGCTGGCCAGCCACAGCCTCGTCGATCCGTCTGCGATTGCCGTTATCGGCAGCAGCTACGGCGGCTATCTTGCGGCGATCCTTACCACGCTGCGGCCGGTGAAGTGGCTCGCATTGCGCGTGCCGGCGCTCTACATGGACAATGGCTGGGACCTGCCGAAGCGCCAGCTGCACAAGGGCCAGGATCTCGTCACCTACCGCAGGAGCCTGGTGCCCGCCGAAGACAACCGCGCATTGCGCGCCTGCGCGGACTTCGCCGGTGATGTGCTGGTCATCGAGTCCGAGTTCGACCATGTGATTCCGCATGAAGTGATTACGAGCTATCTCGACGCCTTTGTGCAGCCGCACTCGCTGACCTATCGGGTGATCAAGGGAGCAGACCACGGGTTGACGGAAGAGAGTAGCCAGCGCGCCTATACGGCCTTGCTGGTGAACTGGGTGACGGAAATGATCTTCGGCGCGCGGCAGGGCGGCGCAGCGACGCAAACTGCCACCACGCTACGCGGCGCATTGCCGGAGGCGCCGCCGGGGCCGGCGTAGCGTCTTTGTTGAATTCGTGAAGAAGTACAGGACTGCCGGAGCTAGCGCATGTAGAGGTACGTCTCCGGCAGGCCCAGGCGACGACAGGCCTGTGCCGGCGGCGCGGACCGCAGCGGAATGCGGTCGAGCAGCGCACCGCAGCGACGGATCAGCACCACTTGCCAGTGCTTCAGGTTCCACCTGTCGTCGAGTTCCAGTCGTTCGCGCACGCCCGGCGGCAGGATGTTGATGGCTGCCTCCACCAGCCAGCGCTGCACCGGCGCGAGCGGCGGCGGGAGCAAGGGCAGCCTCCCCACGATGTCGAGGAACTCGAAGATGATGGGCGAAGCCTGCAGCTTGTCTTCCATGCTCATCAGGAGCTCGTCCAATGCGCGCTCGGAGCCCGGTGCGCCGGTCGCACCGTACAGGCGGGACGAGGTCGCGCCCTCCGCAAAGAAGCGGTTGCGCTCGACGTCGCTCAGGCTGCGCACATAGGTGCTGTAGGCATGCAGGAATCCATATCCCGCGGTGGCATGCACCCATGTCAGTAGTTCGGGATCGTCGGCGCGGTAAGGTATCCCGTCCGGCGTCACTCCGTGCACATGCGCGTGCATCTTGCGCACGCGCGCAATCATCGCTTCGGTTTTGCTGCGCGGGCCATACACGGTCATCATGGCGGCGAGGCCGGTGCGCTGCATGCGGGGCAGCGGAGCCTTGCGGAATGTCGTATGCCCCCATACGCCGGCCCGCACGCGCGGTTCGGCCAGCTCAAGGATCACGGCGGCGACACCGCCGATAAACAGCGACACCGGATTCTTGAACACTTGCCACGAGACGGAATCCGGACGGGTCAGGGCCGGCTCGCCCGGCGGCGAGGTGAAGTCGGCTTCGCGTGCGGCCGAGCCGGTCAGCTCCGCGACCGCGCTTTCCAGCCGGCGTTGTATCAGTGAAGGTAGGGCAATCGGACGGCGTGCTGCATTCATGTTGTTCGGGTTCTCGAGTCTGATGCGTGTTGCAAAATTGCCATGCGCATTGATAGACGCTTTACTGCCGCAAGCAGTTCCGGAAGGCCGGGGTGGCCCTTGCCTTGCGGAAGATTCCCGGCACTGTTGCCGCTTAGGAGCCGGCCCGCGCAACCGGATGAACAGGATGTGAAGCGTGGCGCCACAGGCAGCCGCTGTTGTGGTGGCATCAAGCGTGAATCAACGCGATAATGCGCAAACAACGCCCGTACCACATCGATGAAGACTCCCAGCACCGCAGCGACCGCCACCTTCGGCCTCGAACCGGCCGGATATCGCAAGCTCCTTGAGCAGTTCGCGCATGCACAGCGCATTCTCGTCTACAGCGGCGCCGGCCTGTCCGCGGACTCCGGCTTGCCGACGTATCGCGGTGCCGGCGAGCACCTGTGGACCGGCGACACGATCATGAAGGTCGCGACAGCGGCCGGATTCCGCCGCAACACGCAATTTGCGGTCGACTGGTATGTGGAGCAGGCCTATCGGTTGCAGGCCGCGCAGCCGCATGCCGGCCATTTCGCGCTGCGCGACCTGGAAGCGCGCTGGTCCGTCACCCATGTAACACAGAATGTCGACACGCTGCTCGAAGATGCCGGCTGCAGCAACGTGATCCACATCCACGGCCGCTATGATCACCTCAAGTGCACCAAGTGCAGCTGGACCGGCAAGGTCGCGGAACCTGATGCCTTGCGCAAGGGCTGTCCCGTGTGCGGCGAGCAACTGCGGCCCGCGATTGTCTGGCTGCGCGAGAATCCCGATGCCGCCGTGCTGTCAAAGGCAATCGAGGCGGCGACCGACGCGCAACTGGTGCTCGTCGTCGGCACGCCGGCCGAGATGTACCCGGGCGCAATGATCGTGGAAACCGCGCATCGCGCCGGCGCCGCGGTATGCGTCATCAACCCGCAATGGTGCGAGAACCTGCATTACGCCCACTCGCAGTTGTTCGGCGGTGCACGGGAAGTGCTGCCCTCGCTGGTGCTGGATGCCGTCGCCCGTAAGCATGCCGAAGGCAGGCCGTTGCCGTGGTTCCTGCAATGGCTGCCGTCATGGGCCAAATAGCGCGACTGAGCGCCGGTTTCGCGTCTACACCGCATGGCGAGTATCATCCCGTGTCTCGTTATTAAATCGAAAACACGTGCGCAGGCAGGGCACATCCTGATGTTGGAAAAAGTCACGCCCGACAGGAAGCGGGGCGTGCAAGGATTGCATCACAACAAGAACTCGCAATGGCTTGCATGTGACAACATTGCGTGCAGCCGATCATGAGGTGTACATGAACGATAAACGTCAACTCGTCGCTCTCGTTGCTGCCGAAGCGCCCCTGCGCACCAGGCCGTCGCTTTATCCGGAACCCTTTGCGTCGCGCATGGCGGGACGAGTAAAGCACCCGCTGGGGGACTTGTTCGGCCTGACGAACTTTGGCGTCAACCTCACCCGCATCGCACCCGGAGCGGTATCGGCGCTACGGCATGCGCACTCGAAGCAGGACGAGTTCGTCTACATCCTGCAGGGGCATCCCGTGCTGCGCACGGATGCGGGCGAAACCCGTCTTGCGCCGGGAATGTGCGCAGGCTTCAAGGCCGGCACGGGGGATGGGCACCAGCTCGTCAACCCCACTTCGGAGGAAGTCGTGTACCTGGAGGTGGGCGACCGATCGGCGGGGGACGAGGTCAGCTATCCCGACGAGGACCTGAAGGCGGTGATGATCGAGGGGAAGTGGCGCTTCACCCGCAAGGACGGCACGCCGTATTAGGTAGCGCTTCCGCGAAAACGGGATTACCCTTTGGCAGACGACCGAGCGCGGTCGATGCAAGGGCACTCACCATGGCAAAGAAAGAAAAGCTGGACCCGGAAACACTTGAACTGATCAAGTGGTGTATCGAGGTGGAAGGTTTCCTCGTTGCAGGCGGGGCGACGCTGCAGCAGGCGCAAGACCACATCGAGGAGCAGGTCGAGTGGTTCACCGACATGTTCTACGACGGGCTGACGCCTGAAGAGGCAGCCAAAGCGGCACTGAACGGTTGATCGGCTGATCAGCCGATCGGCAGAACGCGCAAACCCGCTGACAATTCACGCATGCAGCGGCGTGGTGCAACCTCAGTCGCTCACCTTCCCGCGCGCTGCCTTGATTCGCCCCCGGTTCGCCTTGCCGTCGAGGCGTTTTACCTGTGAACTGCGCGTCGGCCTGGTCGGACGGCGCACACGCGGCGTCACCGCCACAGCCGCAATCATTTCCTGCAGGCGCTGCAGCGCTTCCTCCCGGTTCTTTTCCAGACTGCGATACGACTGCGCCTTGATGACAACGATCCCGTCTTTCGTGATGCGCTGGTCGTTCAGCGCCAGCAGGCGCTCCTTGACCACGTCTGGCAGGGACGAGGCACGGATGTCGAAACGCAGATGGACCGCGTTCGATACCTTGTTCACATTCTGGCCGCCCGCGCCTTGCGCCCGGATGGCGGTGAATTCGACGTCGCTCTCTGTGATGTGCGGGATGCGCATGATGGTGGCCTGGTGCAACGGCGGCTGTTTGTGCCTGCCTGAAAAGACCGCGTGCCTCAGGGAGATGTTCCAAATCCTTCCATGAGGATGGAAGGAACGGGAAGGCTGTCAGCCGGTGATATGAGGTGTGGCTGGCGGGGAGGTGCAAAGGCAGGAGAGGGAACGCAGGCCAGTGATGATGCAGTTGCCGGCCCGGACATAAAAAAAGCGGCTTGCGCCGCTTCTTTATTACTTGACCTTGACCTTTGCAACCAGGTCCTTCAGGGCCGGAGCCGGCTTGAAGCGCACGCTCTTGGATGCCTTGATCTTGATGGTTTCACCGGTGGACGGGTTGCGGCCGGTACGGGCTGCGCGCTGGGTCACGGTGAAGGTGCCCAGATCCGGGAAGGCAAAGCGGCCTTCTTTTTTCAGGTCTGCACCGACGAAGCCGAACACTTGTTCGACGATTTCTTTTGCCTTGACCTTGGTAAGGTCGTTGTCCGCTGCAACTTTTTCGATGATTTCTGATTTATTCACGATTTCTCCCAAAAAGAACATTGCCACTGCAATGCTGCCGAAATATAACGCATTTGCTCAGAGGAACGCCATAACTATTGCGGGTTCACAACAACCTTTTTGTTGCGGTGACACGAATTTCAGCCCTATTTGACGGGCGATCATGAGGATCGGCGTTCTGGCACCCCCGCAAAACCGCTGCCGCAATGCACAAGAACCCTGCGGATACGCCCTCTGCATACCCCGTGCATGCCTCCTGGGGACGACATGCTTGCTGCAATCGCGCGTTACAGACAAGCACACAGGTCAAGGTTTTCGCCGCGCCTTGCGCTTCTTCCGAGTATCCCTCGCGGATTGTGCCGGGTTGCCCTTGTGGGGTTTTCCCTTGTCCGACTTGTTCGCAGCACGAAAACGGGCAAACCGGATCAGCACAACCGCCACCAGCACGGCCACGATCATCCATGACAAGAGGATCGTGTCCATCACTTCGAGCGGAACCCAGCGGCCGTTGAAATTCATGGTCGTCCCTCGCGTCGAAAGGCGGCCTGCAAGGCTTACTGGATGCCCACCTTGCGCTGCTCCATCCGGATGAAGGCGGTGATGTGCGCCACATCATCCGGCGTCAGCCCCGGCACCGGCGCCATGTCTCCGAACTGCCAGTGATGCGCGCGCACGCCGTTCTTCACCGCGAGCTGGAAGGCGATATCGCTGTGATGCGACGGCTCATACACCTTGTGCAGCATCGGCGGCCCCTTGTCGCTTCCCTTCAGGTCGGCGCCATGGCAGCTCGCGCAGTTGGCGGCAAACAGCTTCTTGCCCATCGCCGGGTTCGGCATCAGCCCGGCGCTGGGTTTGGGGATCTGCATGGTTTGTGCATGCAGGGCGGAGGCAAAGCCGATGCCGGTGACGAGCGCCAGCGCGAACTTCCATCGTTTCATTGCAATCCTTTGCTTCATTGTTCTACTCCTTTGTTCAGGCGCCATTGCTTGACCAGCGCATACAGGGCGGGGATCACCGCCAGCGTCAGTACGGTAGAGGAGATCATGCCGCCGACCATCGGCGCGGCGATGCGGCTCATCACTTCCGAGCCGGTGCCGGTGCTCCACAGGATGGGCAAGAGGCCAGCCATGATGGCGACCACCGTCATCATCTTCGGACGCACGCGCTCGACCGCACCTTCCATGACTGCCTCATACAGGTCGGCCGCCGTCGGCGCACGGCCGGCTTCGCGGCACTTCTTCTTCACGTCTTCCCATGCATGGTCGAGGTAGATCAGCATCACGACGCCGGTTTCGGCTGCAACACCGGCAAGCGCGATGAAGCCGACCGCCACTGCGACCGACATGTTGTACCCCAGCAGCCACATCAGCCAGACGCCGCCCACCAGCGCAAACGGCACCGACAGCATCACGATCAGCGTTTCCGTCAGGCGCTTGAAGTTGAGGTACAGCAGCAGGAAGATGATCAGCAGCGTGACCGGCACGACGACCTTCATCTTCTCGATTGCGCGTTCCATCGCTTCAAACTGGCCGCTCCAGGTCGCGTAATACCCCGGCGGGAACTTCACCTGCTCGTTCACGGCCTTGCGGGCATCGGCCACATAGCTGCCGATGTCACGCTCGCGGATGTCAACGTAGATGTATGCCGACAGCAACGCATTCTCGGTACGGATGCCGGGCGCGCCCTTGGCGACTTCGATCTTCGCCAACTGGCCGAGCGGGACCATCGCGCCGCCCATGGTTGGCACCAGCACCTCGCGCCCGATCTGTTGCGGATCGCTGCGCAGTTCGCGCGGATAGCGCACGGTGACGCCGAAGCGCTCCCGGCCTTCCACCGTCGTCGTGACCATCTCCGCGCCAAGCGCCGTGCCGATGATTTCCTGCACCTCGCCCACCGTCAGGCCGTAGCGGGCGAGCTGCTCTCGGTCCGGCTCGATGTTGAGGTAGAAACCGCCGGTGATCCGCTCTGCAAACGCCGATGTGGTACCGGGAACGTTCTTGACCACCGCTTCGATCTGCTTGGCGAGCTTTTCCATCTCCTCGAGGTCCTTGCCGAACACCTTGATGCCGATCGGTGTGCGGATGCCGGTCGACAGCATGTCGATACGCGCCTTGATCGGCATGGTCCAGGCGTTGGAAATGCCCGGGAACTGCAGCGCCTTGTCCATCTCGGCGATCAGCTTGTCCATGTTCATCCCCTCGCGCCATTCGGATTCAGGCTTCAGGTTGATCACGGTTTCGAACATCTCGGTCGGTGCCGGGTCGGTCGCTGTATTGGCACGGCCGGCCTTGCCCCAGACCGATGCCACCTCCGGGAAGCTCTTGATGATTTTGTTCTGCGTTTGCATCACTTCGGCAGCCTTGGTCATCGTCATGCCCGGCAGGCTGGCCGGCATGTACAGCAGCGTGCCTTCATTGAGCGTCGGCATGAATTCGCTGCCGAGCTTCATCGCGGGAAATACCGTAACGCCCAACACAATCAGCGAGGCGACGACAGTCAGCTTCTTCCAGCGCATGACGCCCTGGATAATTGGCCGGTAAGCCCAGATCAGGAAGCGGTTCACCGGGTTCTTCGCCTCCGGCATGATCTTGCCGCGGATGAACAGCATCATCAGCACCGGCACCAGCGTGATCGACAGCAGTGCCGCACCAGCCATTGCAAAAGTCTTGGTGTAGGCCAGCGGCGAGAACAAGCGGCCTTCCTGCGACTCCAGCGTGAACACCGGCAGGAAGGACACGGTGATGATCAGCAGCGAGAAGAACAGCGACGGGCCGACTTCCTTGCAGGCGGCGAGCATCGCTTCCACCCGCGATTCACCTTCCTTCAGCCGTTCCAGATGCTTGTGCGCATTCTCGATCATCACGATCGCCGCATCGACCATTGCCCCGATCGCAATCGCGATGCCGCCCAGGCTCATCAGGTTGGAGTTCATGCCCAGCGCGCGCATCGCGATGAAGGCCATCAGCACGCCGACCGGCAGCATCAGGATCGCCACCAGCGCGCTGCGTACATGCAGCAGGAACACGATGCACACCAGCGCGACGATGATGCTTTCCTCGATCAGCGTGACTTTGAGCGTGTCGATGGCGCGATGGATCAGGTCGGAGCGGTCGTACACCGCTTGGATGGATACGCCCTGCGGCAGGCCGGAGCTGACTTCGGCAATCTTCTCCTTCAGGTTGTGGATCACTTCCAGCGCATTCTGGCCATAGCGCGACATCGCAATGCCGGAGACAACTTCACCTTCGCCATTGAGCTCGGTGACGCCACGGCGTTCGTCCGGCGCGAGTTCGACCCGCGCGATATCGCGGATCAGCACCGGTGTGCCGCCTTCGGCCTTCACCACCAGCGACTCGATATCCTTTGCGCCGCGCAGGTAACCCTTGCCGCGCACCATGTACTCGGTCTCTGCCATCTCGACCACACGGCCGCCGACGTCACGGTTGGAGTCGCGGATCACCTGCGACACCTTCATCAGCGGAATGCCGTAGGCGCGCAGCTTCACCGGGTCGACAGTGACCTGGTAGGTCTGCACGAAGCCGCCGACGGAAGCGACTTCCGACACACCCTGCGCCTTGGTCAGCTGGTAGCGCAGATACCAGTCCTGCAGCGTGCGCAGCTCGGCCAGCGTCTTGTCCTTCGCCAGTACCGCGTACTGGTAGACCCAGCCGACGCCGGTTGCATCCGGACCGATCTGCGGTGTGACGCCCTTGGGCATGCGGCCGGAAGCGAAGTTCAGGTATTCCAGCACGCGCGAACGTGCCCAGTAGATATCGGTGCCGTCTTCGAAGATGATGTACACGAAGGACGCACCGAAGAAGGAGAAGCCGCGCACCACCTTGGACTTCGGCACCGAAAGCATCGAAGTCGTCAGCGGATAAGTGACCTGGTCCTCCACCACCTGCGGCGCCTGGCCGGGGTATTCGGTATAGACGATCACCTGCACGTCCGACAGGTCAGGCAGCGCGTCAATTGGCGTGCGGATCACGGCGACAATGCCGGCGACGGTCACGAACAGGGTGGCGAGCAGGACCAGGAAGATATTCCTGCCCGACCAATCAATGATCTTGTTTAGCATGTTGTTTCCCCGTTGTCCCTAGTGGCTGCCATGTCCCGCATGTGGGTCGGCCGCCGGCGCCGGTTGCTCAGACATCCCGAGCGCGCCCGGCAACACCGACGTGATCACCCATTCGCCCGGCTGGCGCTCGACAAACTCGAAGCTGATCTCCGCGCCCGGCTTCAGACCTTTCAACAAAGCCTCGTTGGCGGCGGCGAATTCCATGGTCATTGCCGGCCAGTTCAGGCTGGCGACCGGACCGTGGGTGATCGTGACGGCACCAGTCTTCGGATCGATGTCGTCGAGCGTGCCGACGGCCTTGTGGCCGACACCGCCGGATGCCTTCGGCGTGTTCTCGGCCGCACTAAACCCGCTGACTGCCGCCTTCAAGTTGCTTTCTGCGTCAATCAGGAAGTTGGCGGCGACGACCACATCCTCGCCTTCCTTCACGCCTTCCAGCACCTCGACGTCGTTGTCGCTACGCATGCCGAGCCTGACCTCGCGCGGCTCAAAGCGGCCTTCCTTCACCTGCACCAGCACGATCTGCCGCTTGCCGCTGTCGATCACCGCCGAGACCGGCACGGTCACCGCATTGCTACGTGTCAGTCCTGCCAGCTCGACATTGGCGAACATGCCGGGCTTGAGCAGCTGACCCGGATTGGGCAGCTCGATACGCACCTGCACGGTACGCGTCTCGGCGGTGAGCGTCGGGTACACATAAGTGACCTTGCCCTCGAACTCCTTGTCGGGGTAGGCGTTGATCTTTACCTTGGCGGTCGCGCCGGACTTCACCATGCCGATGTCCTGTTCGAACACATCGGCCAGCACCCAGACGGTCGACAGGTCCGCGACCTGGTACAGCATTTCACCCGGCATGAAGCGCATGCCTTGCAATGCTTTCTTTTCCGTCACGATGCCGGATACGGGCGAGCGGAAGGTCATCGTGCGTTTGGCATCGCCGGATTTGGCGAGCGAGCGGATCTGCTCGTTCGAGATATCCCAGTTTTTCAGACGCATCAGCGCGGAGTCGGCAAGCTGCTGCATGCCGGCCTGCGCTTCGCTGTCGGCGCCCTTCAGGGATTGCAGGCCTTGTGCGGCGATCGCATATTCGCGCTGCGCAGAGACCAGTTCCGGGCTGTAGACCTCGAACAGCGGCTGGCCCTTGGCGACGACCTGGCCCGTGGCGCCGACATGCAGGCGCTCCACATAACCTTCGAACTTCGGCGAGATGAGGAAGGTGCGACGCTCATCCGGCTCGATGCGGCCGGCAGCGCGCACCGCCTTGCTGATGGCCTTCATGCTGGCCTTCTCGGTACGCACGCCGAGCTTCTGCACTTTCTCGGTGCTGATGCTGAGCTGGTTGCCGGATGCCGGTTCGGCATCGTCGCCGCCTTCATAGACGGGGATGTAATCCATGCCCATCGGGTCCTTCTTCGGCACCGGGGAGGTGTCGGGTAGTCCCATCGGATTGCGGTAGTAGAGGATCTTGCGCTCCTTCGAGCCGCTTTCTGCTGCCGATACAGCAGACACTGCACTGTGGTCGCCCGCAGAGCGCGTGCCGATCATGTAGCCGCCGCCTGCTGCCAATGCAGCAACGACAACCAGTCCGATTGCAATGTTGGTTCCTTGCTTTGTGCCTTGTTTCACAATTCTTCTCCCAAGAGTCGTTCGATTTCGGCCAGGCGGGCCTGTGCCTCGGCCTGCGCCTTGATCTGGTTCTGTTTGGCTTGGCGGATCTGCCGCTGGGCGTCGAGCAAGGTGGCGAAATCCACCTTGCCGTTTTCATAGCTGGCCAATGCGGCCTTGTAGGTCAGTTCGGCCTGCGGTAGCAGGCTGTTTGCAAGCAGCATCTCGGTGCGGCGTGCAGCGTCGAGCGCAGACAGGTTCTCCGCCAGCTCCGACAGCACCTGGTTCGCAGTCGCATCCTTGCGCGACTTCGCAGCCGACAACATCGCTTCCGCTTCGCGTTCCTGTGCGCGGCGCGGCGCCTGCTGCAAAGGGATGTTCATTTCGAACATCAGTTCCCATTCCTTCACCGAGCTGCGGGTCTGCATCGGCGCGACGCCGACGGCAAAGTTCGGGTAGCGGTTCTTGTAGGCGAGGTCGCGGCTCTTCTCGGCCGCCCGGATGCGAGCGTCCTCCGCGAACAGTTGCGGATTGCGCAAGCGCACGCGCTCTTCCAGTGCGGCGTAATCGAGCTTCACCGGCTGCGGCAGCGTGCGCAGGCGTTCTGGTTCGGCAAGCGGCGCGTTGGCTGGCCGGGCGAGGAGCATGTTCAGTTTTGCCTGCGTCATGCGCTTGTCGTTTTCGAGCATGATCAGTTCGTTACGCATGCCCGTCTGCTCGACCTGTGCACGGATTGCATCCGATTGCGCGGCGAGCCCGCCCGCATAGCGCACCTGCGTGACCTTCTCGAGGCGTGACATCAGGTCAAGGATCTCCTTCGTCAGGCGCTCGTTCTGGTGGATGTAGTAATACTGCGCATAGCCGGACTTGAGGCGTGCCGACAGCTCGGCCCACGTGCCGCGTGCGCGGCCGTTCGCGCCTTCCGCTTCGAATGCGGCGATATCGCGCTCCAGTCCCCGCTTGCCGAACCATGGCAACTCCTGCACGACCCGGTAGGTGGTTTTTCCGACGCGGCTCGGCGACAGCGTCGGGTTCTGCTCGCCCATCTTCGTGATGTCCTGCAGTTCGATCTGGAGTTTCGGATCGGGCAGTGCGCCGGCACCGGATGCGCGGGCGCTGGCCGCATCGGCCTCATGGCGCATCGACGCATATTCCGGATTGCGCTCGCGGGCATAGTCCAGGAGACTTTCAACGGAATTGCCGGGCAGGGCGCCGGCAGTCTGCGCGTTGACGGGTTGCGCACGGACGGCAGCATGGGGCAGGCCGGCAATAAGCGCCGCCGCTACCGCACAGGCGCGTAGTGTGGTTTGCATGGAATGCATGGGATGGCTCCGAACAGGCGAAGGCACGGCGCGCGGCTGTGTCGCGGTGTACTCCTTCGAGCGGGGTGAAAAACAAAAAGACATGAAAACTCCAGACAGCAATGGACGACTGCCGCTTGCGCAGTGCGCAATCAGCAAGGGTTCAGGCGGTCTGGAAGGTCAGATTCGGAAGCAGCAGTTCCGGATCGAGAGGGGAGGGAATGAATCGGGCATCAGCCACGCGGCGTCCGCATGCACGGATGGCGGGCGATACGCGGCATAAAGGTCGGCGATGGCGGGAACAAGGACGACCGCAACAGACTGCGGCACATCCGGCATCGCTGGCTTGTCGAGCGACTGATTGCCGACTTGCGAGTGCGCGTAGCACAAGGTCGGCTGCGCTTCGTCCACCACGCCTTCGCAGCCTGCCTGCGCGTCATGGTCGGACATGTCCATCTGCATTGCCGTTTCGACAGCTTCTGCCGGCTGCAGGCTGGGACAGGCGTACGCCGCCACCGCGAGCTGCATGAACAGCACGCTGATCAGCGCCAGGAGCGCTGTGGCAAAACGTGAACGCCGGGTCAGTCGCATGAATGCTTGTGTTTTGTATCAGACGGAATCAGTTTGTTTCTTTGCCATTCTTGTCGGCGCCTGCGCTGCGCAGGCAATTGGTTGTTGCCTTCCGAGTGACGGAGAAAGCGAACGTAAGTCTAGCAGAGCTTCCCACGGGCGTGAATCAATATGCTGCGAATCATTCTGATGCAAGCCTGCCGGATGGCTGGCTTGCATCATGACTTGGTGAAAAGGAAAAATGGCTCCTTCGGATTCACGCCATATCGGAGGGAGTCCACATCCGGAAGCAGGTCCGAATGCGAACTTATCCGGGCGTGAAAGCCCGCCGCAGCAAAACGATTGAAAATATCCGAGCCGTAGAGGCGCAGGTGATTCCCTTCGCCGTAGATCTGGCGCCGCGTCATATCGTCGTCGATACCAGGATCTGCAAATGTAGATTTCAGCCTTGCACTGTAGGGAGTTTGCAGTATGGCTGTCCCGCCGCGCTTCAAAACGCGGCGCAGTTCCGAGAGCGCCTTGAGATCGTCAGGCACATGTTCCAGAACGTGATTGGCCAGAATGACATCGAATGATTCAGCTTCAAAAGGTATGTCGAGCATGTCTATCTTGTGAATGCTCGGATCGGTAGGAAACAGATCAGCCTTTACATAGTTGCTTGGGCCGGCACCAGCAATAATCTTGGACAAGTGCCTTTCTGGTGCAAAGTGAAGCACTTTGGTCCCTTTCAGCTTTTCCAGCATCCCGATGCGCTCGAGATAAAGATAGAGATGCCGCTCCCGGTCGTGGGATCCGCAAGACGGGCATGAAAAATTGTCTATGTCACTGCCGACGAGATCGAAGACAGACCCGAATATGGGCGCCTTTTTTGAACCACCCATGTAGGGACGGAATTTCCATACTGCGTTCTTGCAGATGCAGCAGTATTTCCGCTTCAAAGAGATTCTTGGGAAGCGACTCATGAGCGTCTCCTGGTTGCACTGGATGATCTCGATTATCGAAGTGTCAAGGCTGCAGCTATAGCGGTATCTCAAGGGATTTGCACAAGCGCGTTGACGAGGCGAGCTCTCATTTCCTGTCGGATCAAATGCCTAAAGCAAAGATGGCCGCACCTTTGTCCGGCAAAAATTGAAATTCACTCAGGGAGTTATAGTGTTGGGGCGGGCGATGAAAAGGGGCGGATGCCACTTTCAACTGTTTGCGATGGCCCCTTGAACGGCAACCGCATCAAAATAGTCCATAAAGAATCGTTTGGGCATGTTACGTCGACACGTGGGTTATCGCTGTAACTAGAGCCTCTGTCGCCATAACTGCACCTGCTTCGCTCCCTGTCGTCAACCCCCGACATCACCTTCATCGCTCGTTGGCTCGGCGTACAGGCCTCCGAGCCGCCAGCTGCAAAGCCCTGTGTGCATGAGCTGTGCACGTTGTTGTGGGTTGCGGTGCCACACCAGATGTGGGCGCAGTGCTACATATCCGAGCGGATGATTGTTTTCCGGCGCACAGCATGGACAGACGCTCTCTTTGCAAGCGGCACGGTTTGTAGGCAAGGTTAGTGCAATAAGAGTCTGTTTGAAAACTGTCGCGAGCGGTCCGAGTTTGGTCTGAGAAGCGCAGTCGTACGTGAGGTACGACGAGCATCGCAAGGCCAAAATCGGACCGCGCAGTAGGTTTTCAAACAGGCTCTAAGGAGTTGCCACTGATCCTGGAAACGCAGGCGGCGCTTGGACGTGCACGTCATGACGGCGAGGCGTGGCATGGGAATTGGCGCCTGAAAACCATAGCGAACAGGGCGCCGAGCGAAGTGGGGAAGGTTGGGAGGGGGCATAAAGTGGATGTGCTTAACAAAAAGATGATTCAGATAATCTAAACCCACCTTAACCTTGACCCCTAGGACGGGGAGCTTTGCAGAGAACTCCCTATACGCAGACCGAAGTCTGAGGGGCGTCGGACAGTCGGACTACGAGTGCATTTATCCTGATTGGTGTGACGGTGTCGACAGCAACCCACGTACGCCTGCCGCCAGCTTGAACACGCTCACCGTTTGTGCCAGCTTCTCTGCCTGTTCCTGCATCGACGCTGCGGCTGCGGCGGCCTGCTCGACCAGCGCGGCATTCTGCTGCGTGACCTGATCCATCTGCGTGATCGCCATGTTCACTTGCTCGATGCCGGCGCGCTGCTCGTCGCTGGCGGAGGCGATTTCACTGACGATGTGGCTGACGCGCTGCACGCCTGCGACTACCTGCTGCATGGTGGTGCCGGCTTGCGTGACCAGTGTGGCGCCGCCTTCCACCTTTTGCACCGACTCGCCGATCAGCGCCGCGATGTCCTTGGCTGCAGCGGCGGACCGTTGCGCCAGTGTGCGCACTTCGGCCGCAACCACGGCAAAGCCGCGTCCCTGCTCGCCGGCGCGGGCCGCCTCGACGGCTGCGTTCAGCGCGAGGATGTTGGTCTGGAAGGCAATGCCGTCGATGACGCTGATGATGTCGACGATCTTTCTCGAGGACGCCTCGATCGCACCCATGGTGTCCACCACCTGCGCCACGGCCGCGCCGCCGTCACCTGCCACGCTGGCAGCCGATGCAACCAGCTGGTTGGCCTGCCGCGCATTGTCGGCGTTCTGCTTGACGGTAGCCGTCAATTCCTCCATCGAGGAGGCGGTTTCTTCCAGTGAGCTGGCCTGCTCCTCGGTGCGCGAGGACAGGTCGAGGTTGCCGGAGGCGATCTGGTTCGAGGCGGTGGCGATGATGTCACAGCCGGCACGGACCTCGCCGACAATGCGTGCGAGGCTTTCCTGCATCTGGTGAATCGAATACATCAGGCTGCTGGTGTCGCCGGGCCGCACAGTGATCGCTACCGCCAGGTCACCCTGTGCAATGCGGTTGGCAATCGTCATCGCTTCCGACGGTTCGCCGCCGAGCTGGCTGCGAATGCTGCGCGCGATGACGAGGGCGACTCCGATGCTAAGCAGTGCCGACAGCACGCCGAGTGCGATCAGCATGCGCTGCGAGGTCGTTGCCATGGCGGCGATGTCGCCGCGCATGCGGGCAATTTCGTCCGCCTGGTAACGGGTCAGCTGGCCGATGGTGGCGACATACTCGTTCAGCGCCGGCTCCAGCCGTGACTGCACCAGCTGGCGGGCGTTTTCCTCGCTGGCGCTTTTTTCCTTGAACACCTCCTCGCGCGCGGCGATGTAGGTTTTGCGTTGCTGCGCGATTTGCGTGAAGAGCTGCTTTTCTTCCTCGCTCTTGTTGAAGCTGTCGAGCTCCTTCTGTATTTCCGAAATGCGGCCGGTGGTTTCCTTGATTTTTTTCTGAACCTGCTCCTGCCGTGCGGCGTCGTTTGACTCAGCCACCGCGATCGTGCGTGCGCCGTTGACGTTGGTGCTGGCCGCCCATTCGGCCACCAGCCGTTCCTTGACCATTACTTCATTAACCATGGTTTCTACGGCGCTGCGCGCGCCATGCAGTTGCCAGGTCGCGAGGCCGACGATCAGGCACAGCATCAGCAGCGAAAAAGAAAATCCGAGCGCGAGCCGGGTGCGTACGGTGGTGTCTCCGAGTTTCATAGGATTCCGTTGTCAGTCATGTAATCGGTCAGCAATGCGCGGGTGCGCAAGTAAAAGGCAATGCGCGGCAATGCAGGGCAGTGCGAGGCAGTGTGCGGACAATCATCTCAGGGGAATATCAGAAAATGCCGCATGGAAATATCAGAAAAGATGAGGTCTCTTGGGATTTTTGACTTACGTCAACTTATTTGGTGGACGGATGTCGCGGGAATGCGCGCGCCGTACCTCACGTAACGCCGGTTCAGCATATGGTCCGGCGCACTGGGGCATAACAGCGAACAGGTGGCGTAACCGGCGCTTGATCGGCGTCTGAACGGTGCCTTGGTGCAAGTACTCGTTGGCACATGTTCCTGTCGGCATCGCTAAGCACAGCAATCTGTTGCTATTTTGTTTTGCAATAGTGGTATGGGCATCCGCATTGATCCTCTGCATGTTCTCTACGTGTTCATCGTCAACCCGCCATACAAAGTTTCTTGAAGAAAATTTTGATTCAAAGCAAGAAAATTTCACTAATAAAAGAGTAAAGTGCGCCTTACTTTCCGTGTGTCAACTTTCTGAACATATTGCTCCGCGCAGTTTGCCCCGCCTTCAACCAGCAGCAATCTCCAGCAAGCGTGAACAGAAAATCGGTGTAGCCCGGTCGTGTATGTCGCCCCTGCGTAGCGGGTGTGGTGGTTACGCCAACTTTTGCCCCGGTTGCCGGGGTTGTGAAGGAAAAAGCCAGCGTGAATCGATTCTGCACTTTCTTCCACTCGCTGATTGCGACGCTGCTTGGCACCACAAAACCCGAGGTTTTTGGTCAACTTTTCCTTCCTGCTCGCCATGCACCGCTCCTTGCGCGCCGTCGCGCAGCGATGATCATCTCCCGGGTGCGCATGGTGTCGGCCCTGTTCGCCGTGCTGACGCCTTTGTGGATCATCGTCGACCTGCTGGTGTTTACCTGGCCGGTGACGATCATGCTGGTCATCGGGCGTGTCGTCACGACATTCGCCTTCGGCATGCTGGCCTTGTCCTACCGCGACTCCACGCGCATGTCGGACGCCTATCGCGCGCTGGGGGTGATGTTCGCGATCCCGACCATCTTCTTCATCTACTCGCATCCGATGCTGTCCCACTTCAACATGGCAGGTCCGGCCGCTGCGATCGCTGCCGGCTACGCTTTCCTGCCGTTTGTGATGGTGGCGGGACTGAGCGTATTTCCGCTGACCGCAGTCGAGGGAGCGTTCTTCTCGATGCCCGTGCTGATGGCGGAAGCGCTGGTGGCGTTGCTGCAGCTCGATATGTTGAACTGGGCTTCTCACCTCGGCGCTTTCTGGCTGCTGGTGCTGATCGCGACCGTCTCCGTGCTGGCAGGGATGAGCCAGCTCAGCTTCATGATGTCGCTGGTGCAGCAGGCGAGCCATGATGCGCTGACCGGTTGCTTCTCGCGCGCCAGCGGCGAGGAGCTGATCGATATCCAGTTTCACATTTCCGCGCGAAGCGGCGCGCCGCTGTCGGTAGTCTTTGTCGATCTCGACAATTTCAAGGAAATCAATGACGAACACGGCCACGAAGCCGGCGACCGCGTGCTGGCCAAGGCTGCTGACATGATGCGGTCCAACCTGCGCTCCGGCGACATCCTGCTGCGCTGGGGCGGTGAAGAATTTGTGATCATCCTGCCCGATGCCAGTGGCGAGACTGCCGCCACCGCCGTGATGCGCCTGCGTGAGCGCGGTCTGGGTGTGCGCCCGGGCGGCGGCCCGGTGACCGCCAGTTTCGGCATCGCGGAGCGGTTGAAAGACCGCGCAGTGGACTGGCGCCATTTGCTCGAGATCGCCGATCAGCGGATGTACCAGGCCAAGCTCGCCGGAAGAGATTGCTGCATCGGCGCGTCCGACAGGCAAGAGCAAGAGCGGCAGCAAGAACGGCGACTTGTCGCCAACGCCTGACGGCAACCAACTTTAGACATTGAACCACCGGACACAGAGCCGGGAAAAGAAAGCATGCGCGCCCTATACAACAGAGCCATCAGGTTCATTACGACCCTCAAGGGATTCATGTTCTGCGCGATGGTTGGCGTCGCCGCGCTGGTGTTTCTCGGGGCGACGCTGGCGTCCTCGCTGCTGTACGAGCATCTGCTCGATGAGCGCAACCTGGAAACCTCGCAGGAAATCGCACACCAGAACGTCGATTCGGTGCTTGATGTTTTGCGTATCGGCGGGCTGCGCAGCCAGCTCGAGAAGGCGATCGGCGACAGCCAGGCGAACTTCTCCAGCACTGTCGAGAGCATTCGCGTCTATCGCGGCGACAGCGTGGCAACACTCTACGGACCCGGCAAGGAAGCGCCCGGCAATGCCGATGTGCAGCAGGCGCTGAAATACGGCATCGACGCCACCCTCCATAGTGACGGCGATATCCGCTATGTCAAACCCGTCATCGCGCAGCCGGAATGCCTCGGTTGCCACACAAATGTGCAGGCCGGCGCGGTGCTGGGCGCAATCGAAGTGTTGCACAACCGGCAAACCGTCACTTCCACGGTGCGCATCTACTACGTCGCCCTGTTCCTCGCGCTCGGCCTGCTGGTGCTGCTCGCCGCCGCCGCGCTGACCACCTTTGCGGGACGCCGCCTCAACCGCTCCATCACCCTGTACCGCGACGAGGTTGCAGCGGTCAATACGATCAAGGACTTCGACCAGTTCGACATGAGCAAGGTCGACTTCGGATTCCTGGAATTCAATCAGGCTTTCGACAGCGTCTCCCAGCTGGTGGACCGAATCAAGCGGGTGGCGGTGGACAAAGGTGTCCTGGAATTCGAGATCAAGCTGCTGGAAAAATTCATCATCACCTCGAATGTGGTGCGTGACTGGCGCGAGTTCATCAAGAACCTGCTGCTCGAAATCAATCCGATCATCGATGCCTATGCGCTGGTGACGATCTTCCGCGTCGAGGAAGAGGCCTACGAGTGCGAGGTGTTCTGGCGCAATGTGCCGTCGGAAAAAACGATGCGCCTGTTCGAGTCCATCCTGCGCCAGCAGCTGCAGAACCACGACTTCCTGTCCGGCGGCGCCCTGCGGCAGATCGCGCACAATATCTCCGACCCGGAAGGTGACTTGCCGGAACTGAGCGCACGCGATATCGAAGTACAGACCAAGACGCTGTTGCTGGAAACGCCGAAGATCGGCGGCATCGTCGGCATCGGCGTGCAGTCGATGATGGCGCAGGACAATGTGCGCCATATGGTGATCGGCAGCATTCTCACCTCGCTGCTCAATCTGGTCGGCTCGGTGAAGGCGATCTACAAGTACACCAAGGACCTGGAGCATTACGCGACCCGCGATCCGCTGACGGACCTGTACAACCAGCGGATGTTCTGGGAACTGCTCGGCTACGAAGTGGGCCGCGCGAAGCGGCACAACCAGGAGTTCGCGGTCATGATGCTCGACCTCGACAATTTCAAGAACATCAACGACCGCTTCGGCCACCACTTTGGCGATGCCTACCTGCAGTCCTTCGCCGATCTGCTGCACGGCGCGGTCAGGAACGGCGACCTGCTCACGCGTTACGGCGGTGACGAATTCTGCATCATCCTGCCGGACGCATCGGAGACGCAGGCGCACATGGTCGCACAGCGCATTGCCGAGCAGCTGGAGGAATTCTCGATGGAGGCACCGGACGGGAATCGCATCAGGGCGACGACGTCGATCGGCATCGCCATCAGTCCGCGCCACGGCGACAATCCGAAGGACCTGTTCCTGGTGGCCGACAACATGATGTACAAGGCCAAGAGCTCCGGCAAGAACGCCATCGCGATTCCGACCGAGGAAGAGATGGCGGAGGTGTTCCGCAAGGCGGGCGAGAAGAGCATCATGATCCAGAATGCACTCGACCAGCAGCGCATCCTGCCGCACTTCCAGCCGATCTGCGACGCAGTCACCGGCGAGATCGTGATCCACGAGCTGCTGATGCGCATCCAGCTGGGCGACGAAGTCGTGGCGGCGAACGACTTCATCGAAGAAGCGGAGGCGATGGGGCTGGCGCACAAGATGGATTACCAGCTGATCGAGAAGGCATTCAGGCAGGTGGTGGAACAGGGTTATACCGGCATGCTGTTCATTAACCTGTCACCGAAGGCGCTGATTGTGGGCGAATTCACCGAGCGCGTCGCCATGCTGGCAGAGAAGGCCGGCATCGAACCAAGTCGTATCGTGTTCGAGATTACCGAACGGGAGACCGTGCGCAACCTGACGCTGCTGGAGAGGTTCGTAATCGATGCCAAGATGAAGGGCTTCAGCTTTGCGATCGACGATTTCGGGTCCGGCTATTCCTCCTTCCAGTACATCAAATGCTTCCCGGTGGACTACATCAAGATCGAGGGCGACTTTATCCGCAACATGCTGCACGACGAGGTGTATCGCGCCTTCGTCAAGAGTATTGTGACGCTGGCCAAGGAGCTGAAGATAAAGACGGTCGCGGAGTTCGTGGAAGATGCGGAAATCCTTGCGGCGGTCAGCGCGCTCGGCATCGACTTCGCCCAGGGATACTACATCAGCCGTCCGTCGCCGCGCCTGCACACGGCAGGGCGGGAACGCAGCGCTGCGGCATGATGCAAGTAGTCTGACGCAAGCAGCATGACCGACGGTCAGTTACGGCGGCTCAGTAGGTTTCGACGATCGCGAGCGGCTCGCGCGGAATCTGTTGCGGACGCTGTGTCGTCGCGTTGACGATGGGTTCGAACGACGGCACAGGTTCCGGGCCGGCGGCGCAGTCCTGGGCGCGGCGCGAGGTTCGCCCCAGGGGAATCGCATAGCCGAGAAAAACGGCGGTATCGATGTTGTCGCCGCCCTGTTCGCGCGACAGCCTCACATTCCAGTTGTGCTTCGAAAGCTTCAGGTCCAGCCTGTCGAAATCCGTGCTCGTGCTGTAACCGCCCTGCACGCGAATGCAGTTGCCAAAATACTGCGAGAACTTCACGCGGTTCGACACCAGTTGTTCGTAGCGGCTGCCGTTGCTCGTGTAGCGATAGCTCAGCATGCCGACTTCGTGCCGCAGCTCCAGCTTCGATTGCGGCGTCGGCCGCAGGCCCACGTTGAACATGTAGCCGTTCAGCCTTCCCGGTGCCAGCGTTGCAGCACGCAGTTCGCCCGCTTCGGTGCCGTCAACCGCATTGGGCAATGAGAATCGCGTCGATGACGGCGCGCTCGCTTCGACGGAATAGGCGGTCATGCCCATGTCGGTCAGGTGTTCGTACTTGTTCCAGAATTTCTTCGCGCCGAACAGGTAGCTGTTTTGCATGAAAGCGCTGCCGGCGGAATCCGATAGCGAAAACGCATCGGTGGATGCCCGCAGCTGCGCGCCCGTCATGCGAAAGCGCAGATTGCGCTTCGGCGCATAAATTCCGTTCAATACGACTTCGGAGTATTCATTGCGGCGTGTGAAGGTGCCGCCGGCGCCGAGCCGGTTCGTCAATTGCAGGCCATAGTCCATCGTCAGTGCAGGATTGACGTCCATGTACTGGTCGACCTTCGCGCCCCATCTCTCGAAGCGCGTCTCGTAGCTGATCGCTGCACTGTCTTCCGCGATGTCGAAAAAACCAGGGGCGGCCGCACCAGCCGGCAGGTCGGGCAGATTGCCGTTGATACTTGCCTCGTACAGCGATGTCGCGTCCCAGACAGTTGCGCCGGCATCGTGCATCGGCGCGGCGAACCACAGCCCCAGCGCGGCCTGGACAACCATGACAATGCGCCGAGGATGTGGGCGGATGAAAGACATGCAAGCTCGGGTCACAAGGGTGGGCAACAAGGAGGCTCTAAGAACGGAAGCTTGAAACGAAAGTTCCCCTGCGTGTGCCGGCCATTATAGGGCCGGTCGCCTGCATCAGGAATCACGGCGGCGACGAAATGCAGGAATGTCATTCTCTTCGGTCGTGTACGTTGCATCTGGCTTCTGCAGAGGGAGCTTGATTCTGCAACCACTTCGCGTCGACGCAGGCCTCCCACGACTATCGTTGTTTGCATGGCCCGCTTCATGTCATTTGTTCAGCCTGCACGGGTAAGGCGATAACGCATTTCTGCCGCCCGGACAGGTTCGCGGATTGCACAAAAAATACGCATGTTCCGACTCTTCTACACAGCCGATGCAGCCAACCGGCTACGTAACAATGTTGAGATTTATCAAAGGCTTAGGGGCTTTGCTACCGCCTCTGCGCACACGCTCGCCGTCATTCGTCTGCACTGGCTCTCCAAGCCAATAATTTGGCTTCGACGATCAGCCGGAATCGCCGGAGGTGCAACAAGTGTTGTCTTACTATGACGAGCCGTGCGGCATCTTTCTCACGCTGGCAACGCAGTGCAATCTGCGCACGCACCCGGCATCCAATGCGGTCACGGACAACGATCACGGAATTGCATGCAGTGCAAGCGGGCCGGTGCAGGGGAGGATCGGCGGTCGTCATGCAGGCGGTTTCGGACAACATGAAATCCAGGGGGAAGATTAATGAAAAATCAGATGCAACAGAAAGACGACGTGTGGACCTTGCGCGACGTGAAATCAGCGCGCCGCACAGGATCGGGCGGCCGGAAGATTCGTCATCAGCTCCTGCCACTCCTCCTCGCTTCCCTGTTTTCGGCATCGGCGCACGCCGGCTTCGTCGAGGGACTGGCCTCCTACAACAAGAACGACTACGCGGGCGCGCTCGGCGAGTGGCGTTCGCTCGCCGACCAGGGCGACTCGCGCGCGCAGTATTACCTTGGCTGGATGTATGAACAGGGCGAGGGCGTCAGGCAGGACTCGGCACAGGCCGTGGAGTGGTACCGCAAGGCCGCCGAGCAGGGCCATGCCCATGCGCAGATCAACCTGGGCCACATGTACACCATCGGGCACGGTGTGCCGCAGAACCACAAGATTGCCGTGCTCTGGTATCGCAAGGCGGCCGACCAGGGTTATACCAGCGCGCCGGTCAACCTCGGCATCCGCTACGATCACGGCGACGGCTCCATGCAAGACGTTGATCAGGATCTGCCGTGGTACCGCAAGCCGGTCGAGCAGGATCAGGTAAAGGTCCAGCTCAACCTCGCGAACCTGCTGTACAACAACGGTCACGGCGTGCCGCAGGACTACGCGCAGGCGGTGCAGTGGTATCGACGTGCTGCCGAGCAGGGACATGCGCTGGCACAGATCAATCTCGGCAACATGTACAACCACGGTCAGGGCGTGCCGCAGAATTATTCCGCCGCGATGATGTGGTACCGCAAGGCGGCCGACCAGGACAATGCCTTTGCACAGAACAACGTCGGCAACATGTTTCGCAAAGGTCTGGGCGTGAAGAAGGACTTCCAGCAGGCATTGCACTGGTATCGCAAGGCTGCTGACAAAGGCGATGCGGGTGCGCAGGTCAACCTCGGCCTGATGTACCACAACGGTGAAGGCGTCGCGCAGGACTACGACCAGGCTTTCCACTGGTACAGCAGGGCGGCCGACCAGGGTGATGCGGGTGCGCAATACAACCTCGGCCTCATGTTCAGCAACGGCGAAGGCGTTGTGCAGGACTACGCCGAGGCGTCTGTCTGGTACCGCAAGGCCGCGGAACAGGGACATGCGCTGGCGCAGCACAACCTCGGCAACATGTATATCAAGGGCATGGGTGTCGAGAAGGATTACGCGCAGGCCGTGTACTGGCACCGCAAGGCCGGCTATCAGGGCGACGCGTACGCACAGAACAATCTCGGCAACATGTTGTTCGCCAACGGTCATGGCGCTCCCCAGGATTGGGCCGAAGCCGCGCAGTGGTATCGCAAGTCGGCGGAGCAAGGGTATGCCAGCGCACAGTACAACCTCGGCAACATGTACAAGATGGGCATCGGCGTGCAGCAGGATCTCGCACAAGCCGTCCATTGGTACCGGCGCGCGGCAGAGCAGGGCGAGGCTGCGGCGCAATTCAATGTCGGGCTCATGTACAACAATGGCCTCGGCGTCCCGCAAGACTTTGTGCAGGCCGCACACTGGTATCGCAAGGCCGCAGAGCAGGGCCACGCAGCTGCACAGTACAACCTCGGCCTGATGTACGCGAAAGGACAGGGTACCGTCACCTTGTCGCGCCGGTAGGCGGGCAAGTTGATGCCGGGCGATGCGATCATCGCCCGGTTTGCTCAATCTCAGGCATCCTGAGCGCGGATCACGATAAAAAGAAGTTGCGAGGGTTTGCGGTTGCCTCTGGCGCTTACAGGGGCGCGGCGTTGTATGTGTGCCGTATCTCCTCTGCTGTGCCGGCTGTGTTGGCTGTGCAGGGAACGCGTATCGTGCATTGCCGTCCCGAGGCAGTTCATATGGCTCGTATGGTCCATATGCACCGCGATTTGCGCCTCACCATTCAGTAGTTCCTGCCGATATCCATCATCACTTTATCGAGAAAGCAGATCATCACATGACCCGACAATTGCGCCTTCTTCTGCCGTTGCTGTTCATCCTGCTGAACCTTGCCGGTTGCGCCTCCGTGTACCGGCAGGCGATGAATGCCGAGCGATCCCTCGCCGGCCTGGAGCGCAAGGAGATCGTGTTGCCGGACGGGCTGCGCTACGTCTATCTGGAGGGTGGGCAGGGCGAGCCGCTGATGCTGCTGCACGGATTCGGCGGTAACAAGGACAACTTCACACGCACCGCGCGCTACCTGACGCCGCATTACCGCGTGATCGTCCCCGATCACATTGGATTTGGGGAATCCGCTCATCCGCAGCAGGCGGATTACACCGCGGCGGCGCAGGCACAGCGGCTGCACACGCTCGCCCATGCCTTGGGCGTCAGGGCCGTCCATCTTGGCGGGAATTCGATGGGTGGACATATTGCAATGGCCTATGCGGTCCAGTATCCCGATGAGGTCTCCAGCCTGTGGTTGCTGAATCCCGCAGGCGTCTGGACCGCCACGCGCAGCGAGGCTGCGAAGATGTATCTGGAAACCGGACGCAATCCTCTGATCGTGCGTAGCGAGGATGAGTTCGTGCAGCTCTTCGATTTCGTGATGAGCGAACCACCGTTCGTTCCCCGTCCGATCCTGAACGTGATGGCAAAGGAGCGCATCAACAATGTCGCACTGGAAGAGCGGATCTTCTCGCAGATCGTCGAGGATTCGATAGAAAAGCGCATCAACGGCATGGAGACGCCGGCGTTGATCGTCTGGGGCGATCGCGATCGCGTGATCCATGTGGATACGGCCGCGATGCTGCACAAGCTCCTGCCCCGCTCGCAAGTGCTCGTCATGCCCGGCATCGGCCATCTCCCGATGCTGGAGCGGCCGCAGCAGAGCGCGGAGGATTACCTGAAATTCCGAGCCGCGCTGCAGCGTACCCCGGGATAGCATTTCACGATTGACACGGCGACGGAGCGCTACCAGCCTGTTGCCTTGTCCCATGTCTGCGTCACGGCGGCTCCCGGCTCGATGACGTGATAAGCGGGGTAGGCGGCCACGGTCATGCAGGTGTGGTTGGGGAGGATGCGCACGCGTGACCCGATCGGGAACCTTTCGAACGGCAAGCTGCCGCAGCTGCTCTGCACGAAGCCATGCTCCTGGTGCACATCGGCCACATGCATGCCCGGCACGATGTTTCCTTGCAGGTCGCATACCAGGCCGAAACCCATGTCCGCCGCAAACTCGCTGGCGCTCACATCCTTCGACAAGGCAAGTGCACCGGCATCGATGAGCAGGTGGCCCGCTTCGCGATAATGGCCGATCACGGTGGCGAGCACGCTGACCGCAATATCCTCGATCGTGCACACGCCAAGCTGCGCCTGCGCCAGGTCGAAAAATACATAGACGCCGGGGCGGATCTCGGTAACGCCGTCCAGCGGGACATCCGTCAATGCCGTAGGAGTCGATCCGATGCTGACTGTCTCGCAGGCAAAGCCCGCATCGCGCAGGCGTTTTCCGGCATGGACTGCCGCATCGCGTTCCTCCACCGCAATGCGCCTGCGCACGGCGAGGTCTTGCGCATGATAGGCATGCCCTGCGTGGGTCAGCACACCGGCGAGTGCAAGGTGCGGCGCTGCAGCAACCCGCCGTGCTATCGCAATCAATCGCTCGCTGTCCGGCGCAACGCCGGCCCGATGCCCGCCGCAATCGATCTCGATCAATACAGGCACCGAACCGTCAAGGCCGCCCGCTCGCGCCGCCACTGCATCGACGGCGGATGGTGAATCCAGCAGGATCTGGATGTGCGCCCCCTTGTTCATGAGCCGCTTGATCGCATCCATCTTCGTCGGCACGATGCCGACGGCATACGTCATGTCGGTAAATCCTGCCGCGAAAAAGTACTCGAGCTCTGCCAGCGTCGAGACAGTAATGCCGCCGAACTGGCCGGCCGTCGCGATGCGCGCGACTTCCGCTGACTTGGCCGTCTTCAGGTGCGGCCGCAGCCTGACGCCTGCGGTGCGCGCCCGTTCCGCCATGCGCGCACAGTTGGCTTGCAGTTTATGCTTGTCCAGCAGCAGGGAGGGTGTCGGCAGGGAAGCGAAGAGTTCTTGATGATTCGACACGGTCATTCCAGAGCGGGGAAATGGGAGAGTGGTGTCGGCGATGTTAACACGCAGGACCAGAAAGCAGTGACCTGCTCCCTGCGTCCGGACATTCTATTTCTCCATATAATGTCGAGACCCAAGGTAGGTGCAGGCAAGAAGGAGAGGCAAAGCCATGGACGATGTTCGCGCCATGCCGGAAATGGAATCGATGCGCATCGCAGCCGCCGAGGTGACCGCGATGTTGTCCGCGCTGGCCAACCCGGACAGGCTGCTCTTGCTATGCCAGTTGAGCGGCGGCGAGCGATCTGTGGGAGAGCTGGAGGAATTGCTGGATATCCGGCAGCCGACCTTGTCGCAGCAGCTTGGCGTGCTGCGCAACGAAGGCCTGGTCAGCACCCGCCGCGAAGGCAAGCGCATCTTCTATTCGGTTGCCGATCCCAAGGTGCTCGCGGTGCTCGGTACACTGTATGGCCTGTATTGCCCGAAAGGCGACGGCGAGGTGCCAAGCCTCTGACCTGCTCGTTCATGCTCGCCTTCAGATCAGCAGCGTCACCCACATCGCCGCGATCGTGCAGAAGAGCCCGATGCTGGTCCGCACGCCGAATCCAACCCCGCCCACAGCAAATGCGATCAGCGCCTTGCAGGCCATATTGGTCGATAGCGCAAACAGCAGCGGCAGCATGATGCCGGAGGCTTCCAGCCGTCCGCCGGCGGCAAGTGAGAACAAGCTGCCTACCGCCGCCTGCATTTCGACAGTTGCAGCAAGCGCTGCGCCGATCTCCGCCGCTGCCATCCCGTAGCGCTCCGTCGCCAGCGTGATGGCGCCGGTCAACGCAGTCAGCACGGCCGCAAAGCCGACAGCCTGGCCGATACTGAACACTTTCTGGGTATGGGGCTCGACGTTGTCGTGGTTGATCCTTTGCCGCGCAAGCAGGATGGCAATGGCGAGCCCGGTTCCCATGCCCGCCAGCAGTGCAGGCCAGATCTCCTTCAGGATCGGCGGATAGATCGTCGCCGCAACCGGCAACAGCAATGCCATTGACGAGATGTTGGAGCAAACCGCACCGGCCGCGTAGCTCGACACCAGCTCCGGCTGGTTGCGCGCACGCGCACCCATTGCGCCCATGGCCGTCGTGCTGGATACGATGCCGGATGCCAGGCCGGCGACCACCAGCCCGACGCGTGCACCTGCAGCACGCAGCGCGATGTAGCCGACCGCTTGCAATGCCATCAACAGGACCACCAGTCGCCACAGGTGGCTGGGATTGGCGTTGGCGAGATAGCGCACTTCCTGGTTGGGGATCAGCGGCGCGACGATCAGCGCTGCGCTTGCGAGGATCAGGCCGTCGCGCATTTCCGATTCTGTCAGTACTTGCGTCGCAAACCGGTGCAGACGCGTCTTGCTGGCGAGGAGTACCGCCACGGCGACGAAGGCGGCCGAAACCAGCTGCGCATGGTCGATTGCGCCTACGCCGAGTACATAGGTAATAAAGAGTGCGATCTCGGTCGTGACGCCGGGATCGTCCGAGCGCTGGCGCCAGTAGGAAACGGCGATCAGGATCGCCACCAGTGCGGCGCCGAGCGCCACCAGCCACGGCTGGCCGATGACTTGCGTGAAAGCGCCGCCGGCTCCCGTCAGCGTAAAGGTGCGCACACCGCCCAGCGCGCGCGACGGGCCGGTGCCTTTATTGCGTTCGCGTTCGATACCGATCAGCATGCCGCCGCCGAGCGCAACCGCAAAGGAGAGCATCAATGAAGGATGTACGTCCACGTTCCGAAGGGCAGGATCCGTTGCCGGATCTGTCAATAAAACAAGGCTCGCTACTCTATACCTGTATGCTCGTCTGCTACAAGCGCTTCCAGCGAGTCAGGCTTTGCGTATCAAAAGCAGAAGCAGCGCAAGCGACGCAAACACTGCACCGGCATGGAAGGTTGCTGCCGCACCGAGCTGGTCCCACAGTGCACCGGCGAGCACGCTGGCGACCAGCATGGCCAACCCGCTGGCGAGGTTGAACAGGCCGAACGCCGTGCCGCGCAGCTGCGGCGGCGCCGTATCGGCCACCATCGCAGCCAACAACCCCTGTGTGGCCGCCATGTGCAGACCCCAGAACACGAGCCCGGCACCGACCCACGGCAGCGCGCCGCTGTGAGCAAGAATCAGGTCGGCGATCACCAATGGCACGATACCGGCGATCAGCAATATGCGATGGCGCATCGAGTCGGCCAGTTTTCCCAGCGGATAAGCGCAGACGGCATACACGATGTTCATCGTCACCAGCACCAGCGGCACGAGTGCTAAGGCGAGACCGCCTTGCTGCGCGCGCAGCACCAGGAAGGCTTCGGAGAAGCGCGCCAGGGTCAGAACTGCGCCGATGCCCACGACCCACCAGTACGCCGAAGGCAGCAGCTTGAGCGCTGCACGCGAAATGGGGAAGTCGACTTTCCCGGCAGGTTTTTCCTTCTCCGGCTCCCGCACGCCCACCATCAGCAGCAGGACGGCCAGCATGCCGGGAATGACTGCCACCCAGAACACCGCACGGAAATCGTTCGCCCATAACAGCATCAGACCCATCGCCAGCAGGGGGCCGACGAAGGCGCCGACCGTGTCAAGCGACTGGCGCAGCCCGAATGCCGCGCCCCGCACCGACGGATCGGTCACGTCGGCAATCAGTGCATCACGCGGCGCACCGCGTATGCCTTTGCCGATACGGTCAATAAAGCGCGCGCTCAGCACCCATCCGACGCCCGTTGCCACGGCGAACAGCGGTTTGGTCAGTGCTCCCAGGCCATAGCCGAGAACAGCAAGCCATTTGCGCTTGCCCACCCAGTCGCTGAGCACGCCGGAAAAAACCTTGGCAATTAGCGCTGTCGCTTCGGCGATGCCTTCTATCAAGCCGACCGTCATGGCACTTGTTCCCAAAACAACGGTCATAAACACCGGCAGCAGGCTGTGGATAATTTCTGACGAGATATCCATCAGCAGGCTGACAAAACCCAGGACCCAGATAGCGCGGGGGATGTGAACCGAAGGCGTTGACGGGTTCATCTCTTGCATGATCGACGCTCTTGTCGGGAATTGTTGTGGAGCAGTGCCGCATGCCCCGCCCACTGTGTGGCAAGTTGCTGAGGGCAACTTCGTGTTTTTGCTTTTGTTGGTAGAATCAAGAACTTAACTCAATTGTGAAGGTGTGTAATGCTGTACCCAGAACTCTTCAAGTCGCTCGAACAAGTACGCTGGAACATGGAAAAAGACATTCCATGGGATCAGTTTGATGCTTCCAAACTGACAGATGAACAAGCACAAACAATCCGGATGAACGCCATCACGGAATGGTCGGCCTTGCCGGCCACGGAAATGTTCTTGCGGGATAACCGTGGCGACAGCGATTTTTCTGCCTTCATGTCCGTCTGGTTTTTCGAGGAACAGAAGCATTCGCTGGTCCTGATGGAATACCTGCGCCGCTTCCGTCCCGACCTGGTGCCGACCGAAGAAGAGTTGCACAACGTACGCTTCGAGTTCGACCCGGCCCCGCCGCTGGAAACCCTGATGCTGCACTTTTGCGGCGAAATCCGCCTCAACCACTGGTACCGCTGCGCGTCCGAATGGCACACCGAGCCGGTCATCAAGCAAATTTACAAGATCATTAGCCAGGATGAAGCCCGTCACGGCGGCGCCTACCTGCGCTACATGAAAAAAGCACTTGCCGAAGCCGGCGACACTGCCCGCGCCGCCTTCGCCAAGATCGGCGTACTGATGGCATCCGCGCGCCGCACCGAAAAGCCGCTGCATCCGACCAACCTGCATGTCAATCAGGCACTGTTCCCGAATGATACCGTGCAGAGCCGCCTGCCGGATCCCGACTGGCTGGAGCGCTGGCTCGACGGGCAGATCCGTTTCAACGGCGAGTGGGAAAAGAAAGTGGTCGAACGCATCCTGCACAACATGTCGCTGCTTCTCGAGCGCACGTTCGAATCGGTGCAGGACCTGAACCGCTATCGCAAGGAGGTGACGGCCCGCCTTGGCCAGGCGCAACCTGCCTGATCGCTCTTTTCGACCTTCGCCAGCGTTACACTAGAGGCCGCAAGCACATCGCTTGCGGCTTTTTTATTTCATCATGCCCAATTTCGAAAACAAGATCTGCGTGCGCAGCGACTTGCAACAGCGCGTCGCCCAATTGCCGAAACCGGTCGTGCTGACCAACGGCGTATTCGACATCCTGCACCGCGGTCACGTAACTTACCTTGCGCAGGCGCGCGAACTCGGTGCGTCGCTGGTGGTCGCAGTCAATACTGACGCATCGGTCAAGCGCCTCGGCAAAGGCGATGACCGGCCGGTAAATACCTGTGAAGATCGCATGGCGATACTGGCTGCACTGGAGTCCGTGAGCATGGTCGTGCCTTTCGATGAAGATACTGCGCTCGAAGTTGTGCAGGATGCGCGCCCGGATATCTATGCAAAGGGCGGCGATTACGACATGACCGCCATCCCGGAAGGCCGCGCCGTTGCCGTGTATGGCGGACGCGCCGTTGCCATCGACTTCGAGCACGACCGCTCGACCACCAAGTTGTTGTCGAAGGTACGCAACACTTGAGGGGACCCATCATGGATGCCGCGCCGCACTTCGCTCCTCTTGCGGAAGTCACGCGCGCAGACCATGTTGAATCGGTGCACTTTGGCGCCATTGCCGTCGTCAACACGCAAGGCGATCTGCTCTATCACGCGGGTAATCCGAACTTCCTGACCTTTACCCGTTCCACGCTCAAGCCTTTCCAGGTGCTGCCTTTCCTCCGAGACGACGGACTCGCCCGTTTCGGCTTCGGCAGCCGCGAGCTTGCGTTGATGTGTGCCAGTCACTCCGGTGAGGAGATGCACACCGTCATCGTGCAAGAAATGCTGGCCAAGGCTGGTTGTGAAGAGCATGATCTGCGCTGCGGCTGCCATGTGCCAAGTCATTATGCGGTTGCGGGCAAACAGCCTCCGCCTGACGCGACATTCAATCAGCTGCACAACAACTGCAGCGGCAAGCATGCCGGTTTTCTTGCCTATTGTGTGCAGCACGGCTTGCCTCTTGATTCATACATCGATCAGTCACATCCCTTGCAGCAGGCCGTCCGGCATGAAGTTTCCGGCATTGTCGGCATGCAGGAAGCGGATTTGAAAATGGGCGTCGACGGCTGTTCCGCGCCTAATTACGCGCTGCCCCTGGCGCGGCTCGCCTACGCGTATGCGCGGCTGGCGCAAGGCGGCAAGGATCCGCAATACGCAAGCATGACAGGAGAACTGTTCGGTGCAATGACGGCGCACCCGGAACTGGTGTCGGGCACGGGTCGCTTTGATCTCGCCTTCATGCAGACGGTACCCGGTGACTGGGTAGCGAAGGGCGGCGCAGAAGGCGTGCAGGCGATTGGCATCCGCTCGGCGGGGCTTGGGATTGCGGTGAAGGTCGCAGACGGCAACGCGCGCGCTTTGTATCCGGCTGTCCTGTCCGTCATGAGGCAGTTGACGCTGTTGTCCTCCACGGACGGAACGCCGCTTTCGGCGTGGGAGCGACCTCACATCACCAACTTGAGGGGAATCCGCACCGGCGAGGTGCGCGCAGCGGTCAGTCTTGTCAAAGTCTGACGCTTGCAGCCTGCCGGTTTGCGTCTGTTCAGTGTCAGCAATAGAGCGGCGCCGAGAGCATGCGCCGCTCGCTCACATCTGATTTTTACAACGGAACTCGCTTATTGGCCGTGTCGCATCCCCCCTTGCATGCCTCCTTGCATGCCGCCACCATGCATGCCGCCTTGCATCCCGCCCTGGATATTGCGGACGACAGCCGTCACTTCCGTCTTGCCCGATTTCTCAAAATTCAATGTGATCGGGAATTTGTCACCCTCCTTCAGCGGTTTCTGCAGGCCCATCAGCATCAGGTGATAACCGTCGCCCGGTTTCATCACCAGTGTCGAGCCAGACTTCAGTTCGATGTTGGACACTTCGCGCATCTTCATCACGTTGTTGTCCATCACCATCGTATGGAGTTCCACCGATTTTGCGACCGGTGTCGAGGCGCCGACCAGCTTGTCCGCTTCCTTGCCCTTGTTTTCGATGGTGACGAATGCGCCACCGGCCCGCTGTTGCGGCATCGTCGCGCGCGCATAGGCCTCCGAGATGACGAGATCCTTCAGCTTGAATTCCTCCGCGAGTGCAACGGAGCTGGCCAGGAGTGCTGCTGCGAATGTGAGTGCGGTGCGAAATTGCATGATGCTCCCTTCTGTATTGAGGTTGAGGAAATTAACTGCCGCCGGCAAAACCATTCTGCCGCCAGGCTTCGTACACGACGACGGCAACGGTGTTGGACAGGTTCAGGCTGCGGTTGTCCGGCCGCATCGGCAAACGAATCCGTTGGGATGGCGGGAAGGATTCACGCAATGACGGTGCGAGCCCGCGTGTCTCCGCGCCGAATACGAAAACATCGCCCGGATGGAACGCAACAGACGTAAAGGGTGTCGAGCCATGCGTCGTCAACGCGAACATGCGTGCCGGATCCGGCGATTCACTGGCGATGAAGGCATCCCAGTTCCGATGCACTTTCATCGTTGCATAGTCGTGGTAGTCGAGTCCGGCGCGTCGCATTTTTGCGTCATCCAGCGGAAAGCCGAGCGGCTCGATGAGGTGCAGTTGTGCGCCCGTGTTTGCGCAAAGACGAATCACGTTGCCGGTGTTCGGCGGGATTTCGGGTTCAACCAGTACGACGTGAAACAAGTGTGCTCCTTACTTCAATGTGCGCGCGAACACGAAGTTCGTCACGCGGGCGGCGCCGAAGCGTTTCAGCGTTGCGGCCAGCTCATTCAGGGTTTCGCCGGTGGTCATCACGTCGTCGACTACGCCGATGTGCTGGCCGCGTATGTGATCGATGGCACTACCCTCGACGAGGAAGGCATTGCGAATATTCTTGTGGCGTTCGTCCGGATGCAGCAACGCCTGCGCGCGCGTATCGCGCAGCCGCGACACCACCCGCGCATCCAGCCGGATGTTCAGGGTGCGTGATAGCGGCTTCGCGATTTCCAGCGCCTGGTTGAAGCCGCGTTCGGCCAGGCGCCGCGGGCCGAGCGGAACCGCTGTGAGCAATGTCGGCATTGCGGACGCTTGCGCCTGAGAGACGGCATCGGCAAGCATCCTGCCGAACAGCGGTGCCAGAGCGAGCCTGCTGCCGAATTTCAGCCCCAACACCAGTTGGTCAACCGGTGCTGCATAGTCGGTTGCAGCGACAGTGGCATCAAATGCCGGCGCGCGCTGCATGCATTCACCGCAGGTATTTCCGGCAGAGGCGGGCAAGGGCAGGGCGCAACAGGAGCAGCGATGTGTGCGGCGGAGGAAAAACTGCTGATGGCAGCCATCGCAAAGCGGTTGCTCACTGCGCCCGCCGCATAATGCGCAGCATGCCGGCAACACCGCAGGCAGGCGGTGCAAGGCATGTTGCGACCAGAGACGTAGACGGGAGAGCATGGAGCAGGCAGGTGTTCAAGCGTGTAAACTGCCCTCATTATCGCATTGCCTACCCCGGATTTCCTCGTGCCATTACCTCCATCTTCTTCCCCGTCTTCCGACCGCGTATCCAGTGCCCCGATTGACCTGGGCCGCGTTCGCACTCTATTTGCCTCACCGCATCGTGTTGCGGAGTCGAATTTCCTGCGCCGGGAAATTGCCGGACGCATGCATGAGCGGCTTTCGCTCGTGAAAATCAAGCCGCAATACGTGCTGGATGCGGGTTGTGGCGAGGGCGCCGACCTTTCGGTGCTGCAGGAACAGTATGCGGAAGCGCAGGTGCTCGGTCTCGACGGTTCGCCAGCCATGCTCGCCACGGCAAGCGATCGTCAACGTTCCGCCATGTCGTCGATGAACCGCCTTCTGACAAAGTGGCTACCCGCCAAACTGGGAGCGGGAACTGCGCGGGGTTCCGGATTGCTCTGTGGTGATTTCGCACAAATCCCGCTGAAGACCGGTTCGGTTGATTTGCTTTGGTCGAACCTTGCCCTGCACTGGCATCCGCAGCCGGATCGTGTGTTTGCGGAATGGCGGCGCGTGTTGCGCGTGGATGGGTTGCTGATGTTTTCCTGCTTCGGTCCAGACACCTTCAAGGAGGTCCGGTCCGCCTTTTCCGCCATTGATGCCGCGGCGCATGCACTCGCTTTTGTCGATATGCACGATTTTGGCGACATGCTGGTCAATGCTGGTTTCTCGACGCCGGTCATGGACATGGAAACAATCACGGTCACCTATGAATCCGTCGAGAAACTGATGGCAGACGTGCGAGCCTGGGGCGGGAATCCGCTGTTAACGCGCCGCCAAGGCCTCCTCGGTCGAAAGGCATGGAAGAGCGCGATTGAAGTTCTTGAACGCCGCCGCCGTGCCGACGGCAAGATTTCCCTCACGTTTGAAGTCGTGTACGGGCATGCGTTCCGCCCGGCATCCCGGGTAACCGCCAATGGCGAGGCCATAATCCGCCTTGACTTTGGGAAAAAATGATCTAGATCATTGCATTTAGTAAATATTTGTGCTTGCTAGTCTGATCAATTCGGACTTATACTGCCCGAGCTTTCTTGTGTTTGCAATAACTGCACGACACATTCGGGCGCTACCCCTTCCCCTCCCGTAGCAATGGGTCTTTGGGCGTAACACTCGCTGGCGCGTTGCGCCGTCCATGTGTGTTGCAGTTTTGCCCTGCACATTGCCTCACGTCTTTTGAATTGCGTAGTTGGACTTTCCTCAGGTTGCACTGCTAGCTGCAGCCCGTTGTTGCGCGGAATCAAGTCGCGGCTACTTGACAGGCATAAGACGAGAAGTTCCAAGTTGGCCGGTTTTTAACAGAATGAAAAACATTTGAGCTGGCGCAGGACTCATGTCGCGTGCTGGCCTCAAAAAGATATAACTGCATTCCAATTTTTGGTTTTGGGGAAACTATGAGACTTGCGAAGCGCCTTCATCCCATCTTGTTCGGTGCATCGCTCTTGGCGGCGGGCATGCCGGCATGGGCGGTAAACGACAGCCCCGGCGGTCCGGCCGTGCGGCAAATGACCTTCCAAGAGCCGGTCACGAGAATCGCCGAAGAAATCTACTCGTTGCACAACCTGATGCTGATCATCTGCCTCGTGATCTTCGTGGCGGTCTTCGGTGTGATGTTCTATTCGATTTTCAAGCATCGCAAGTCTGTCGGCCACAAGCCTGCGAGCTTCCATGAAAGCACTGCAGTCGAGATCGCGTGGACGGTAGTGCCGTTCCTGATCGTCATCGGCATGGCGCTGCCCGCGACGAAGACCGTCGTTGCAATGAAAGACACGTCCGCTGCCGACCTCACCATCAAGGTCACCGGCATGCAGTGGAAGTGGGGCTACGACTATCTCAAGGGTGAAGGTGAGGGAATTTCCTTCCTTTCCGCGTTATCGACGCCACGCGAGCAGATCGTCGACGCCAGCAAGGTCAAGAACGATAACTATCTGATTGAGGTGGACAATCCGGTCGTTGTGCCCGTGAACAAAAAAGTCCGCCTTGTGTTGACCGCCAACGACGTCATCCACGCGTGGATGATCCCGGCCTTCGGCGTGAAGCAGGACGCGATTCCCGGTTTCGTCCGCGATACGTGGTTCCGTGCAGAAAAAACCGGTGTGTATCGTGGGCAGTGCGCTGAGCTATGCGGCAAGGAACATGCGTTCATGCCAATCGTCGTCAACGTCGTGACTGCCGAAGAGTACAAACAATGGGTTGAGGGCAAGAAAAAGCAAATGGCCGCCATGGCAGACGATCCGAACAAGACCTGGACCGTCGATGAACTGAAGCAGCGCGGCGAAAAAGTGTATGCAGCTAACTGCGTAGCCTGCCATCAGGCAAACGGCAAGGGTGTCCCTGGCGCGTTCCCGGCTCTCGATGGCTCTCAGATCGTGAACGGTCCCAAGGACGCCAACCTGAACATCGTGATGAATGGCAAGGGCGGCATGCCGCCGTGGAAAGGGGTGCTGTCCGACACGGAAATCGCCGCAGTCATTACCTTCATACGCAACAGCTGGTCCAACAAGGCCCAGGAAAACATTGTTCAACCGGCTCAAGTGCTGGCTGCGCGCAAGTAATTGAAACAGGGAGATTGAGATGAGCACCACCGCAGTCGATCACGCACACGATCATTCTCACGATCACGCGCACGACCACCCGCATGGCTGGCGTCGCTGGCTCTACGCAACCAACCACAAGGACATCGGCACGTTGTACCTGTGGTTCTCCTTTGTCATGCTGCTGTCCGGCGGCGTACTGGCACTGTTGATCCGTGCCGAGTTGTTCCAGCCGGGCCTGCAATTGGTGAAGCCGGAGTTCTTCAACCAGCTGACCACGATGCACGGACTGATCATGGTGTTCGGCGCGATCATGCCGGCCTTCGTCGGCTTCGCCAACTGGATGATCCCACTGCAGATTGGTGCGTCGGACATGGCGTTCGCGCGCATGAACAACTTCTCGTTCTGGCTGCTGCCGCCGGCTGCGATTCTGCTGATTGGTTCCTTCTTCGTTCCGGGCGGTGCTACGGCGGCAGGCTGGACGCTCTATGCGCCGCTGTCTACGCAGATGGGGCCCGGCATGGACATGGCCATCTTTGCGGTACACATCATGGGCGCCTCGTCCATCATGGGCGCGATCAACATCATCACCACCGTCCTCAATATGCGCGCGCCTGGCATGACGCTGATGAAGATGCCGATGTTCTGCTGGACCTGGCTGATTACCGCCTACCTGCTGATCGCGGTGATGCCGGTGCTCGCCGGGGCAATCACGATGACGCTGACTGATCGCCACTTCGGCACTTCGTTCTTTAACGCAGCAGGCGGCGGCGATCCAGTGATGTACCAGCACATCTTCTGGTTCTTCGGACACCCCGAGGTGTACATCATGATCCTGCCGGCCTTCGGCATCGTGTCGCAGATCATCCCCGCCTTCTCGCGCAAGCAGTTGTTCGGCTATGCGTCGATGGTGTACGCGACCGCGTCCATCGCAATCCTGTCCTTCATCGTCTGGGCGCACCACATGTTCACCACCGGCATGCCGGTGACCGCACAGCTGTTCTTCATGTATGCAACGATGCTGATCTCCGTGCCGACCGGCGTGAAGGTGTTCAACTGGATTGCGACCATGTGGAAGGGCTCGATGACCTTCGAGACGCCGATGTTGTTCGCCGTCGGCTTCATCTTCGTGTTCACCATCGGCGGGTTCACCGGACTGATCCTCGCTGTTACGCCGATCGATATCCAGATGCAGGACACCTACTATGTGGTGGCGCACTTCCATTACGTGCTGGTGGCCGGTTCGCTGTTTGCCTTGTTCGCAGGCTTTTACTACTGGGGGCCGAAGTGGACTGGCTTCATGTACAACGAAGGCCGCGGCAAGTTCCACTTCTGGGGCTCCATCGTCACGTTCAACATCACGTTCTTCCCGATGCACTTCCTGGGGCTGGCCGGCATGCCGCGTCGCTATGCGGACTATCCGGCACAGTTTACGGACTTCAATGTGATTGCGTCGATCGGCGCATTGGGCTTCGGCCTGATGCAGGTGTACTTCCTGTTCGCCGTTGTCCTTCCCGCCATCAAGGGTGGTAAACCTGCGCCGACCAAGCCTTGGGACGGTGCTGAAGGCCTGGAGTGGACTGTGCCAAGCCCGGCGCCGTTCCATACCTTTGAAGTGCCGCCGACCGTGAAGTGAGGATGTGGCGGGCAAGCGCCCGCCCGACATATATATGCCAGATCCGAAACATCCGAACAACCTGAGAACGGCGCTGATCCTTGCGTCCATCGCGGTGATGTTTGCCTTGGGCCTCGTCGTAAAACGCGTTTGGTTTAGCTGATATGGAACATCCCGAACAACACAGCACGCAGGCCCGCACGCTGAACGCGCAAATGCTGGGCAAACTGCTGGTTATTGCAGTCATGATGTTCGGGTTCGGCTACGCACTGGTGCCAATCTACAAGAAGATCTGCGAAATCACTGGCGTGAACCTGTTGACGCAGAAAGACGCCACGGTCCAGGAGGTGGGCAATACGCAGATCGACAAGACGCGAACGGTCACGATCGAGTTCGACGCGACTGCGCAGGGACCATGGCGCTTCCGCCCCACGGTTTCGAGCATGCAGGTGCATCCTGGGGAGATGACGCAAGTGGTGTATGAGGTGGTGAATACGCAACCGCGCGCCATTGATGCCCAGGCGATTCCCAGCTACGCCCCGCAGCAGGCAGAGGCCCATTTCAAGAAGATGGAATGCTTCTGTTTTCAGCAGCAGACGCTTGGTCCGAACCAGGCAAAACAGATGCCGGTGGTGTTCTACATTGACCCGGCGCTGCCCAAGGACGTGAAAACAATCACGCTGTCGTACACGTTCTTCGAAATAAGCGGGCCGGGCAAGAAGGCGAGCTGAAGCAGGATGACGGGATGAACGAATCGAAGAAACCGGCGCAGCGCAAGGCATCGTTCGGCGCCACGGTAAAGGCAGTGTTCTGGTCGTTTTTTGGTGTGCGTAGAAAAAGCGACTATGAAAAGGATGCGCAACAGCTCAATCCGGTGCATGTGATCATTGCTGGCCTGATTGGTGCAGCGATATTCGTTGTGACGCTGATCCTGATAGTAAAAAGTGTCGTCGCGCAGTAAGACCGCATTGAATATTTAATATCTGATATTTGTTTTGGGGAGATGGAGATGAGTTCTCAACACGCCAAGGCGCCGCACTACTTCGTACCCGGCCCTTCCAAGTGGCCTGTCCTTGCAGGCGCATCCTTGCTGGTCACCATGGCTGGCGCATCAGCGTGGGTCAATGGCATTGGTTGGGGCAAGTATGCCAACCTCATCGGCCTTCTTGCACTGATCCTCGTGCTGTACAAATGGTTCGGCGATGCCATCGCCGAATCGGAAGGCGGCCTCTACAGCAATCGTATCGATGTCTCTTATCGCTGGAGCATGAGCTGGTTCATCTTCTCCGAAGTCATGTTCTTTGCGGCCTTCTTCGGGGCGCTCTTTTATGCCCGTAGCGTGACGATGCCATGGCTTGCCGACCTAGATCACAAGATTCTTTGGCCTGACTTCGCGCCGCAATGGGGCAACACTCCTGCGGGAACTGTCGAACCGTTTGCCAAGATGGGGCCGTTCTGGATCCCAACGATCAACACGGCGCTGTTGTTAACCTCCGGTGTCACGCTGACCATTGCGCACCATGCGCTGCGTGCCGGCCACCGCGGCAGCACCGCGTTCTGGCTCGCCGCAACGATCATTCTCGGGGCGGTGTTCATGGGCTTCCAGGCGTATGAATACATGCATGCCTACAGCGACCTGAACCTCAAGCTGACGTCCGGAATCTACGGTTCCACCTTCTTCATGCTGACGGGATTCCACGGCTTCCATGTCACGATGGGGGCCATCATGCTGTCGGTGGTGTTGTATCGCGTGCTGAAAGGGCACTTCACGCCGGACAATCATTTCGCCTTCGAAGGTGCGGCATGGTACTGGCACTTCGTCGACGTGGTATGGCTCGGCCTGTATGTTGTGGTGTACTGGCTGTAAGGTAGAGTAAAAAAGAAAAGCCGCACTGGGTGCGGCTTTTTTTACCGAACTGATGTTGCCTCAGCGAATACCGGTCGGTTGGATCCACCCTTGGCTATATGCCACAAGGATCAGTACGAAGAGCGTAATCGAAAACCCGACGCGAAACGCGAGTGCTTTGACAGTACGGTTACTCTTGCCCCTGTCACGCATCAGAAACACGAGCGCGGACCCAAGGCTGGCAAGAATGAGGGCGAAGGCGATGGCGACGAGAATTTTCATGGTGGCGGGTTATTGTCGAGTTGATGCAGATTGAATGCGTGCACACATCGTCGCCGCAAGTGCGGTAAGGCGCAATAAAGAAAAGATATTGTAATGCGAACGAAATTCCGATTCCGCTGGATTCCGTTCTTGGCCGCGACTATTGCATGTGCGATTGGTATTTCCCTTGGTCAGTGGCAGACACGACGTGCTGCGGAAAAAGAATCGATCGAAGCAAAATTGACTGCACGTGAATCGGCAGAGCCGGTTCGCCTGGCAGGAGCAACAGAGTCCGTTGAGGATGTGGAATATCGACGTATTTCCGTGGAAGGTAACTTCCTGAGGGAGTGGACCGTGTTTCTCGACAACCGTCCATACAAGGGCGCAGCCGGCTTTTACGTGCTCACACCGATGAAACTTGCTGGCTCCGACCTACACATACTGGTGGCGCGAGGATGGGTGAAGCGTGATATTGCGGACCGTACGAGAGTGCCGGAAATCGCCACGCCAAAAGGCACCATCGAAATTACGGGCATCGCCAGGCGGCATGTCGGTCAAGTGCTGCAACTCGGGACACCCGAGCCACTTCGATCCAACGCCATAGTGCAAAACCTGGATGCCGCACAATTTGCCGACGTCGCAGGATTGAAGATGCTGCCTTTCATTCTTCAGCAGACGACGGACCTGCAGGACGGTCTGGTGCGTGACTGGCCGCGCCCGTCAACCGGAGTAGAGAAACACCGTGGCTATGCCTTCCAGTGGTATGCGCTGGCTGCGTCCGCATTGCTATTTTTTGTTGTGACAGGATTTCGACGTGGAACAAAGTAAGCAACAGAAGACCGGCCGCTGGAAGCTCTTCGCTGTTCTCGCAGTATGCGCCTCTCCAGTAATTGCTTCCTATCTGACCTATTACGTCATCAAGCCGCAAGGACGAACGAATTATGGTGAGCTCATCGACCCGCGAGCGCATCCGATGCCGGCACTCGCGGCCACGACCCTCGATGGAAAACCTGTCGCGCTGGAGTCCCTCAAAGGCAAATGGATCATGCTGCAGGTTGGCAGTGCCGACTGTCCTCCCGACTGCGAGAGGCGCTTGTATGAGATGCGGCAATTGCGCCTCGCCCAAGGCAAGGAGAAAAACCGTATTGAACGGGTCTGGCTGATAACAGACAACAAGCCTCTCGAAACGATGTTGATGCGCGAGTACGACGGCACTTACATGCTGCGCGTCAAGCCGGAGACGGTGGCAGGCTGGTTGCCCCCCGATACGGGCACAGCGGTGACCGACCATATTTACATGATCGACCCCTTGGGTAATCTGATGATGCGCTTTCCGAAGGGGGGCGACCCGAACAAGGTCAAGAAGGACATCGCCAAGCTCCTGAAAGCATCCCGCATAGGATAAGTCTCGTGCTGATTCAACTCGCAATCATTGGGATCGTTGTGGCCCTGTTGCCGCTCACGATGGTCTGGGTATCCAGCGACAGCAACAAGTACCGGAAGCTGGTATGGGTCACGGTATTCCTGACTTTCGACCTGATCATGTTCGGCGCCTTTACGCGCCTGACCGATTCCGGGCTTGGCTGCCCTGACTGGCCCGGCTGTTACGGCCACGCCAATCCTTTGCAGGCGCATGAGCACATCAGTGCCGCCGAAGCGGCCATGCCGGACGGGCCCGTCACGGTGGTGAAGGCATGGATTGAAATGATTCACCGCTATCTGGCCATGGCCGTCGGCGTGCTGATCATGTCGATGACTGCAATTGCCTGGCGCATGTGGCTAAGGTCAAGCCGGCGAGATATCGGCTTCACGCCCTGGATGCCAACCATGCTTCTCGGATTCGTTTGCCTGCAAGGAGCCTTTGGTGCGTGGACGGTCACGCTAAAGCTGCAACCGGTGATCGTAACTATTCATCTGCTGCTCGGAATGGCGCTGCTCGGGATGCTTGGATGGTTGGCAGCCCGCCAGGATTCGCGCTTCGCCGTCGAGATACCGACGCCACCATCATTTCGCCAGCCGGCGGCGCTCGCCCTCGCGTTGCTGTTTGTGCAGATTGCGCTGGGCGGGTGGGTCAGCACCAACTACGCCGCACTGGCGTGTTCCGACTTCCCGCTTTGCCATGGCCAGCTTGTGCCGGCAATGGACTTCTCGAACGGCTTTGCGCTGTGGCGTGAGCTGGGGAAGACGGCGAGCGGCGAATATCTGCCGTTCCCGGCGTTGACGGCGATTCATTGGGTGCATCGCATGTTCGCGCTTGTGGTCGTGCTCTTCGTCCTGTGGTTGTCATATCGTGTCGGAAAGACACACGGCTTGAAACGCACTGCTCGATGGCTTCGCGTCGCGGTCGCGGTGCAATTTATAACAGGGATGTCGACGGTTTACCTTGAGTGGCCGTTGGCGCTTGCGGTACTGCATAACGGTGGTGCGGCAGTGCTTGTACTGTTGCTGACAATATTGAATTTCCAGGTTCGACATTTGTCGCAAACCGCGATGCATCGGGCCGTAACGCGGCTCTCGGCCGCCTGAGGTGCCTATGACCACACTGACCATTCAATCCCATCGCCTTGCCCAGTATTGGGCACTGACCAAGCCGCGTGTGACGCAGTTGGCTGTGTTTTGCGCGGTGATCGGAATGTTCCTCGCGACACCGGAATTGCCGGACTGGCGCATTGTTGTTGCTGGCACTATCGGTATCTGGTTGCTTGCTGGGGCAGCGTTTGCTGTCAATTGCCTGGTGGAGCGGGAGATCGATTCGCGCATGGCGCGCACCGCCCGCCGACCGATGGCACGCGGTGAGATAACAGTGCCGCAAACGCTGGTTTTCTCCGGCGTGATCGGTGGCGCCGGCATGTGGGTTCTGTTCAACTTCGTCAATCCCCTGACCATGTGGCTGACCTTCGCTACCTTTGTCGGCTATGCGGTGATCTATACAATGCTGCTCAAACCCGCCACGCCGCAGAACATCGTCATCGGCGGCCTCTCCGGCGCGATGCCGCCTGCACTGGGCTGGGCGGCAGTTGCGAACGATGTGCCAATGCAGGCGTGGATCCTGGTACTGATCATTTTCGTGTGGACCCCGCCGCATTTCTGGTCGCTGGCAATGTACCGACGCGATGATTATGCGAAATCCGGCTTGCCGATGCTGCCCGTGACGCATGGACGGGAATTCACCGGTTTTCATATCTGGCTGTACACGATTGCACTTGTTGCAACTTCCATGCTGCCATTCGCAGTGCGGATGAGCGGGCTGATCTATCTCGCCAGCGCATCCGTGCTTGGTGCGCTCTTCCTGCGCCATGCATGGCAGATCTACAGGCATTACAGTGATATAGTTGCGCGGAAGACTTTTGGCTACTCCATTGTCTACCTGTCGTTATTATTTGCGGCACTACTAGCCGACCATTATCTGAAGCTTTGACATCATGCGCCTGATCTCCGCCCGAGGCCTGTCTTCTATTGCATTTGTTTTGTCTGCCATCCTGCTTGGCGCTTGTGATCGTCAGGAGGAAGGTGCGCAGATGATGCTGAGCCCGGCGAAAACAGCGTTCAAGAATACCGATGTAACGGGCCTCGAGTACGCGAAAGACTTCGCGATGCAGGACCATAACGGGAAGATGCGCACGTTGGCCGACTTCAAGGGAAAGGCCGTTGTCATCTTTTTTGGCTACACGCAGTGCCCCGACGTCTGTCCGACCACCATGTCTGAAATGGCCAATGTCATGCAACAGCTCGGGCCGCTAGCGGACAAGGTTCAGGTGCTTTTCGTCACGGTCGACCCCGAGCGCGACACGCCAGAGATGTTGTCAAAGTATGTGCCGGCCTTCGATCCTCGCTTCCTTGGCTTGGTCGGCGACAAGGCGGCAACCGAAAAGATTGCCCGAGACTTCCGTGTCTTTTATCAGAAGGTGCCGGGCAAGTCGCCGGACAGCTACACCATGGACCACACTGCCGGCAGCTATGTGTTCGATCCGCAGGGGCGCATCCGTCTCTTCGTGCGGCACGGACAAGGCGCAGAGCCGATCGTGCATGACCTGAAACTGTTGCTCTCGTGAGGCCGATCACACTCGACAAAAGAAAAGGCGCCGGTCTGGCTAGGCGTTAAGTTAACGTGTTGAAAAAATTAAGCCCGCGTAAGCAGCAATGCTCCGCGGGTTTTTCTTTGGGCTGCAGTATCATGGCTACTGTTTTCTCCTGCAGAGCCAATCAATAATGAGTACAGCCGTCCTCGAATCCGTGCTGACATGCCCGAACTGTGGTTTTGCCAAGCGCGAGACGATGCCTACCGACGCCTGCCAGTTCTACTACGAATGCGAGAACTGCAAGGCAATTCTTCGGCCCAAGCCAGGCGACTGCTGCGTCTTTTGCTCTTACGGGTCCGTAAAATGCCCGCCTATCCAGGAACAGCGGAGTTGTTGTGGCTGAGGGCCGGGTTATCGTGTGAAATAAATGATTCCTTCGGGCTCAAGGGGAGCCTGAGCGAGTCCCAACCGCATGGCTGGAGTTTTTCCGTCCTTGCCGACTTCGGTGAAGTTATGGATGACGCGGTAAATACCAAGTAACTTTTCCACGAAAGCTGGGTTGTATGGGCTATAGCCGTACCAGGTCCGGCCATCCCGACTGGCGGTTTTGATAGGCCGCTCCAAGGGATTGAGACTTCGGCGAACCCTCTGGAAGAAATTGTCGATGCCATGCAGGCTTGCCTTGAGAAACAGCATTGCTTGATGGTCCAGGTCATAATCCCCGAGGTCCGTTAGCCAACACATCGCCTTTTCAGGCTCTGACATGTTTGGAATCGGGTGGACGCACCAACGGTCGCTCCATTTGCCAACTGCGACTGCCCGGCTGATTTCGTCCTTCATCATGGCCAGTTCCACGCCCTGCGGTGACAGGGCGGGATTTGCGTCCTGGTAGGCCTTAAAGATTGCGCGGGCTGAACTGATGGCCGACCGCTTCTTGTCAATGGTCATCTCCTTGGCGGTTCGGACATAGAACACATCTACGCGGCGAGCCCGGATGTCGGGTGCGAATGCGGCTAAGCAAGCGGCACGTATACCGGAGTCCTGGTCCAGAAAGAACCTGATTTTCTCGACCCGCCGCAGCAACCCTTTCAGGAACAAGAAATGGGCATACATCACGTATTCCTCGTGAGTCTGCATACCCTTCGCTTCGGGTAGCTTTTGCCCTTCGTCCTTCAGTTCAGAAACCTCGGAATCTTCGCGTGACGCCGCAGCGTCGTACTGGTCCTCAATCTTGGCGCCTAGCGCCTGCGACACCGGGCCCTTCTTCGCCTTGGCTGATTTCCGGTCGCGCTCGCGCTTTACCGCGTCCAACCCCTCCTCGTAGTCGTGACTAAGCCAGACCCGAGCGTACTTCCGGTGCGGATATGGCAACTCGGCATCACGGGCGGCCAAGGCATCCGACTCGACTTCGGACGGATTCAGGAAAGGGTCGAAGTTAAGGTGCATCCCGAACACGTAGCCTGTATGGTTGTCGGCGCTACCGATAGCCCGGAGAACGACGTTCCGGCGGTCGGTGTCCCGGCTCCAGTTGACCTTGTACTCTTGGCGGTCGACACTGACATACAGCCGGGAGAGGTCTAACTCGAAAAGGGCTTGCTCTCGTGCTGAGGCAAAGGCGAGGCATTGGCGATAAAGAAAGTCGATTTTGCCGTACAAGGTAACCGCGTTGAGCCCGGTCACCTTCGCGATTCTGCGCAACGGCATTTTGTTTGTCAGCGACAGCAGGATTGTCTTGTTCAGATGGGTAATCCGTTGCCGCTTGAGTGCACGACCACCGGCCGTAAACGTCTTCAAGCAAAGGCGGCAGCGCCAACGAGGCGAGCCAGCCGGAGTTGTCCCGAAGCGGTAATAGGCTCCGTCGGTTTCAACAGGGACATGATGGTTAGTACATTCAGTATCGGGGCAACTCGCTGACTCTATCGGCAGCAAATGCTGTGTCAGCCGATACACCTCTTCTGCAACCGCCAGGTTGCTCTTGATGGAAAAGTGTTCACCGCAGAGGAGGCATTTCAGGGAGGGACGAAGCTTGCCGACCGCTCCGATGGTGTAAGCGGAGCCCGGCTGGACGCCTAGCGCGGTTTCCTTACGTCGTGCCCATTTGGCCAACTTCGCGGGTACACCGAAGTTCGGGCACGTAGGACTCTTGCAGAAATTGACGTTGATTCCTCCGACCTCCGGGGGAAGGGGCGGATTGCTTGGCGGTGGGCCTTCTGGCTCGGAAAAAATCGTCTGCAATGAAGAATCCCCTATAAGTCGTTAAACCTATAGGGGATTTTGAACTTTTAGCCAACGTTTTTCAACACGTTAACTTAACGCCTAGCCGGTCTGGCGCCTTTTCTGTTTGCTATGAAGTGCTGGTGACCTATGCGTAGGCAGCCAGTGCGCCTTTCATTTTCTTCAGCGCTGCGCTTTCGATCTGGCGGATGCGTTCCGCTGATACGCCAAACTCGTCAGCCAGCTCATGCAGGGTTGCGCCCGAGCCGTCGTCATTCGCCAGCCAACGCGCTTCAACGATCCGCCGTGAACGCGGGTCGAGCTTGTCGAGCGCAACTCCCAAACCTTCCGACTGCATGCGATCGAACTGGCGTGCTTCGAGCTCTTTGGTCGGCTCATGGGCATCGGACGACAAATAGGCAATCGGCGCAAACTTGTCGTCTTCGTCATCGGTTGGTGCATCCAGGGCAATATCATGGCCCGACATGCGGGTTTCCATTTCAATCACTTCCTCGCGCTTGACGTTGAGCGATTTGGCCAGATCTTCAACCTGAGCCGACGTCATTGCGTCGAGCCCTTCCTTGTGGCTGCGCAGGTTGAAGAAAAGTTTTCGCTGAGCCTTGGTCGTTGCGACCTTCACCAAACGCCAGTTCTTCAGGATGTACTCGTGGATTTCGGCTTTGATCCAATGCATGGCGTAGGACACCAGGCGCACGCCCTGGTCCGGATCGAAGCGCTTGACAGCCTTCATCAGACCGATATTGCCTTCCTGAATGAGGTCTGCGTGCGGCAAGCCATAGCCAAGGTAGCCGCGGGCGATAGAGACAACCAGGCGTAGGTGCGACATCACCAACTTCTGCGCTGCACCGAGGTCACTCTTGTCGCGCAGATCGCGGGCGAGCGAGCTTTCTTCCTCCTGCGTGAGCATCGGAATACGGTTCACTGCCGAAATATACGCTTCAAGGTTGCCAAGACTGCCCGAAAAACCGAGCGTCAGGGCATGGTTGCCCATCGGGACCAATGCAGATTGTGCGGACGCTTTCATTGTTTCTCCTTGCTTCCCTAGCCGAGCTTCATAAGTGAATCAGCCTGTTTCTTTATTATATTAGCACTCGATAGGGGTGAGTGCTAATCAGACCTTTCTACAGGAAAGATAGGCTCGAACTATGGGAGAGCATTTGATAATTGAACTTCACCACTTTAGAGCGGGTGCAACTGAAAAAGTTGCGAAACATCAAATTAATTCCGGGTATTTTGCGACCCTGCCGTCAGCCCTTCCGGTTAAGCAAGGCGAGATAAGTGGCGATTTACGGAGAGCAGGGCGCCCAGAAGGCCTAGAGTAGCACTTGCCGCCAGTAGTGCAAGGGTGATGGAAGGTGCTAGAGGAGCAAGGCGGAATTCTGACGCATACAAGCGCGCAAATTCGGCGACTGCATTGTTGAGAGGTTGCAGCGCCAGTGCCACCACCCCAAGTGCTGCCCCCCCTGCAAACAGACCGAGCAAGGCCCCCGTGTAATAAAAGGGCCGATAGATGTAGGCGTCTGTCGCACCGAACATCCGGCAAACCTCGATTTCCTCACGCTGCGTCATGACCTGCAAGCGGATGGTATTGAACACAACCGCAACGACGACAACACCAAGCGTCATCGCCAGGAACAGAAGTGCCAGCCGTAGCACATGCATCAATGCTGCCAGTCGCTTTACCCAGGCTGAATCAATTTGTACATACTCCGCGCCCGGCAAAGCCTTGAGCTGCGCCGCAAGCACCTCGATACGCGTTGCGGCAGCGGCGTCTCGCACACCCGAAAGCTTGAGCACATACCCGTCCGGAAGAGGGTTTTCACCCAACGCGGTAATGGCGTCCGACATACCCGTCTTATCCTTGAGCAAAGTAAGTGCTTTCTCACGCGGGATAAATTCCAGCTTCGCAGTGTGCCCGGATTCCTGGACGATGCGGCGAATCTGGGGCGACAACGCGATTGCGCGTTCGCGTGGCGTATCCATGCTCATGAAAACGCTGATCTCCGGCTCCACGGCCAGTTGTTCTGACACCGGGCGGATATTTTCCAGGAGGGTCAGTCCAGCGAACGGCAGGGCCAGCGCGATCGCGACAACCACTACGTTGAGCATAAAGCTGCCCGGAGAACTGAGCAGGTGCCTAAGCGCGTCCGCGAGAGCGAGTGCATGTTGTCTCAGCCATTTCATCATGCCGCACCCTGCATCGGTTCGCCCAATGGCTGTGAGGCCAGTCGCCCGCGCTCGAGATAAATGACCCGTTGCGCCCCATTCAATATGCTTTCGTCGTGGGTGGCGATCAAGCAGGTGACACCCACACTGTGAAAGGCCTTCAACGCATCCATGACCTTATTCGCGCTGGCGCGGTCGAGATTTGCGGTCGGCTCGTCGGCGAGGATGATCTGCGGACGGTTGACGATTGCGCGAGCAATGGCAACGCGCTGCTGCTCACCGCCTGACAATGAAACCGGCTCGGAGTGCGACTTGTCCAGCAGGCCGACTTTGTCGAGCGCGGCGCGGGCGCGTTTCTCTGCATCTGCTTTTGCTGTTCCGATCACAAGCAGCGGAAGCATGACGTTGGCAAGCACGTTGCGGTCATTCAGAAGGTGTTGCTGCTGGAAGATCAGTCCGAGATTGCGGCGCAGGTAGGGCAAGCCGGAAGACTTCAGCCGGCCGATATTCTGCCCGTTGACGAAGACCGAGCCGGAAGTCGGCCGCTCCATCGCGGCAATCATCTTTAGCATCGTGGATTTGCCCGCTCCGGATGGGCCGGACAGAAAGACCAGTTCGCCCTTGGCGATGGAGAGCGAGATATCTTTCAGCGCGGTGCTGTCGCCGACGTATTGCTTGGAAACCTTCTGAAACTCGATCATGTCAGCTCAGCAGCGCGTCGACAAATTCGTCGGCGCTGAATGCTTGCAGGTCCTCGATCTTCTCGCCGACACCAATGAAATACACGGGAATCGGGCGGGTCTTGGCGATGGCGGCAAGGATGCCGCCCTTGGCAGTGCCGTCGAGCTTGGTGATGACCAAGCCTGTCAGCCGTAGTGCATCATCGAATGCCTTGACCTGCGCAAGGGCGTTCTGCCCGGTGTTGCCGTCAATCACAAGCAGCACCTCATGTGGAGCGTTTTCCAGTCCTTTGCCGATGACGCGCTTGACCTTCTTCAGCTCTTCCATTAGATGCAACTGAGTCGGCAGGCGGCCGGCGGTATCGACCATCACGACATCGACGTTGCGCGCCTTGGCGGATTGCACGGCATCGAAGGCAACGGCCGCCGGGTCGCCTGATTCCTGGGCAATCACGGTGACGTTATTGCGCTCTCCCCAGATCGTAAGCTGTTCACGCGCCGCGGCACGGAAGGTGTCGCCGGCAGCGAGAAGTACGGATTGGTGATGCGCTTGCAGATGTTTTGCCAGCTTGCCGATGGTGGTGGTTTTGCCGGCCCCGTTGACACCGGCAATCATCATCACGAGCGGCTGATGTCGGCCGAGGACGAAGGGTTTTTGCAGTGGTGTCAGCAGCTCGATGAGCAGGGTGCGCAGTGCGGCCTTGACCTGCTGCGCTTCGGTCAGCTTCTCACTCTTGACCTTTTTCTTCAGTGCATCGAGCAGGAATTGCGTGGCTTCCACGCCGGCATCCGCCATCAATAACGCAGACTCCAGCTCTTCATACAGGTCGTCGTCGATCTTGGCGCCGACGAACAGCGTCGTGAGGCTGGACGAAGTCTTGGACAGGCCCGCCTTCAGGCGCTGCATCCAGGATTGCTTTTGCTCAATAGGTTGCGGTTCTGCTGGGATAATCTCGCCTTCCGGCTCTGCTTCTTCGGTTGCAGATGGCTTCGCCGGTGCAATCTCGGCCGCCGGTGCCGGAGGAGTGATTGGAGTTGCCGGGGCTACCGGTGCTTCTGGTGCTTCCGCTGGGGCCGGCGCAGACGGAGTGGGAGCCGGCGCGGGTGTAGCGTCACGCCTAAACAGGTTGTTCAGCCACGATTGTTTCTGTTCAGTTGGTGCAGGTTGCGAAGGCGCCTCCGATTGAGCCTGCACTGGAGGCGCTGCGACCTGATCGACGGACGCCTGTTCTTCGGCCTCGTGGGCCGTCTCCTGCGGTGGAATCGCAGGTGCATCTTTGGGTTTTTTCTTGAAGAAACTAAACATGGGGCCAGTGGAGAAGGGCAGTCGGGCGCGCTTGCGGCGCTGGTTCAGAAAGAAGATACAATCGGAACCTCGTTTTTATGACGCCATATCCTTGAGGCTGTTTCAAGAACCGTAAGGCGCGGTCCGAGCATGGTTACATAAGTGCCGACGTGCATAAGGTACGACGCACTTCGCAGAACCAGACTCGGGTTGCACCGCAGGTTTTCAACAGTCTCTGGGCGTCACTGCATCAAACAGCCCCATATTTTATCAGAGCATAGACTATGAAATTTCGGATTGCAGTACTGCTGTCGGCCTGGTTGTTGAGCTGGATGCCCATTGCCGGCTTCGCGGAACCCGCGCATGAATTCATGTTGAAGAACGGCATGAAGATCATTGTGAAGGAAGACCACCGGGCGCCCACGGTGGCACACATGATCTGGTACAAGGCCGGTTCCATGGACGAGCAAAACGGAGTGACTGGCGTTGCCCATGCCCTGGAGCACATGATGTTCAAGGGAACCAAGGCCCTCAAGCCGGGTGAGTTCAGCCAGCGTGTGGCTGCGCTCGGCGGCCGTGAAAACGCCTTCACCAGCAAGGATTACACCGCGTATTTCCAGCAAATCGAGAAAACCAAGCTGGAACAGGTCATGGCCCTGGAGGCCGACCGCATGGCCAACCTGACGTTTGACGAGGACGAGTTCTCGCGCGAGATCCGTGTCGTGATGGAGGAGCGCCGCTGGCGCACGGAAGACCAGCCGATCCCGCTGGTGTACGAAGCCCTGAACGCAACAGCATTTTTCGCGCATCCATACCGGCATCCCGTCGTTGGTTGGATGAGCGACCTGCAAAGCATGACCTTGAAGGACGCCAAAGCGTGGTATGGCCGCTGGTATGCGCCGAACAACGCCACCATGGTAATTTCTGGAGACGTGGATCCGAAGAAAGTCTACGCCTTGGCACAGAAACACTTCGGAAAGATCCCGCGCAAGGATGTGCCGGTTACCAAGCCGCAGGCAGAGCCGCCGCAACGCGGCATCAAGCGCGTGACGGTCAAGGCGCCGGCCGAAAATCCGTACGTCGTGCTAGCCTTCAAGGTGCCGGCACTGCGTGATGTAGAAAAGGATAGCGAATCCCATGCGCTCGACGTACTCGCCGCCATTCTCGACGGTTATGACAACGCGCGACTGAACGCAAAACTGGTGCGTACCGACAAGGTGGCCAACTCGGTTGGCGCCGGCTATTCGAATATCTCACGTGGACCGGTGATGTTCCTGCTCGATGGTACTCCCGCTGCCGGAACGACGACGGAACATCTCGAGAAATTGTTGCGTGCCGAAGTCGAGCGCATTGCGCAGGAAGGGATTTCCGAACAAGAGTTAAAGCGCGTGAAGGCGCAGCTGATCGCCGGGCAGATCTACAAGCGCGACTCGATCTTCGGACAGGCGATGGAAATCGGCGTGATGGAGATGAGCGGCTTGTCGCACCGGGATATCGATCGCATCATCGAACAACTCAGTGCAGTCACCGCGGAGCAGGTACAGGCGGTTGCCAGGAAATACTTCGGTGACGACGCCTTGACGGTTGCGACCCTGGTGCCGCTTCCCCTGTCCGAGAAAAAAACTCCTCCGGCACCGAAGGGCCTGCGTCATTAAATTCCGGGACTGATCATGATCAAGCGTATTTTCTTTGTACTGACGTTGGCGCTGGTCGGCACGTCGCCCGCCATTGCCGCCCTAAAGATCCAGTCATGGCATCTTGCAAACGGCACGAAGGTGCTGTTCGTGGAAAACCATTCGATTCCGATTCTCGATATCAGTGTCGAGTTTGATGCAGGCTCCCGCCGCGACCCGGCTGGGAAATCGGGTACCGCATCATTGACGAGCGCAATGCTCGCTCGCGGGTTGCGGGAAGTGAGTTCGCCGGTGAGCGAGCCGGCAATGACCGAGGCGCAGATCTCCGATGCATTAGCCGATATCGCCGCCCAGCGAGGCGGTGGCGCAAGCAGCGACCGGGCCGGAGCAAGTTTGCGTACGTTGTCGAACCGAAGCGAGCGGGATACCGCCGTGACCTTGCTGGCGCGGATCCTGGCGCATCCAAGCTTTCCGCAGGATTTCTTCGCCCGCGATAAGGCGCGCATGATTTCCGCGATCAAGGAAGATGAAACAAAACCGGAGTCGATTGCCAACAAGGCATTCTGGCGCGTGTTGTATGGTTCGCACCCCTATGCACAGCATGAGACCGTGTCATCGGTCGAGTCCATTACCCGGGACGATCTGGTCGCGTTCCATAACAGGCATTATGTTGCCAACCGCGCCGTTATCTCCATGATTGGAGACATTACCCGCGCCGAAGCGGATGCCATTGCGCAGGAACTCACCAAGCGCCTGCAGCAAGGCGAGCCGCTGCAGGCGCTGCCGCCGGTCCAGGTCGCGCCCGCACAAGAAGAGTGGATTCCACACCCCGCATCGCAGGCACATATCGCGCTTGGCATGCCGGCGATTGCGCGTGGCGACGAGGACTACTTCCCGCTCATGGTGGGCAACTACACACTCGGCGGCGGTGGTTTCGTATCGCGGCTGACCCATGAGGTGCGTGAAAAGCGCGGCCTGTCCTACAGCGTGTACAGTTATTTCAATCCCTTGGCGCAACCGGGGCCTTTCCAGGCAGGATTGCAAACTCAGAAGGAACAAACCGAAGCGGCGCTCAAGGTCGTACGCGACACCATCGCCACTTTTCTGCGCGACGGACCTACCGAGAAGGAACTGAAAGCGGCTAAGGACAACCTGATCGGCGGCTTTGCCTTGCGCATTGATAACAACCGCAAAATTCTCGACAACATGGCTGCGATCGGTTTCTACAATCTGCCACTCGATTATCTGGATACCTGGACCACCAAGGTGCAGAAGGTGACGGTCGCGGACATTAAGGCGGCATTCAAACGCAAGCTGTCGATCGAAGGCATGTCCACCGTGGTGGTCGGCACGGCAAAGTAAAAACATGCAGAAAAGCCGCGCACCGAGAACAACATTGCCGCATGCCAGCCGTCCGCCAAGACAGGTGCGCATTATCGGCGGACAATGGAAGCGAACGCCTCTTCCCGTGCTGGATGCAGAAGGACTGCGGCCCACGCCCGACCGGGTTCGCGAAACCGTATTTAACTGGCTGAATCATTTGCTCGGTAGCTGGGGGCAGGTGCGTTGCCTGGATTTGTTCGCCGGCACAGGTGCGCTCGGCTTCGAGGCTGCGAGCCGCGGCGCTGCGAGCGTGCTGATGGTGGAAGACAATCCGGTGGCAGTCCGTCAGCTGGAGGCAACCAAGGCCAAGCTGAATGCGGCGCAGGTTCGTATCCAGCGTGGCGATGCCTTGGCTGCAGTCAAGAATCTGATTGCGCGAGGAGGAATAGAATCGCGTGTCCAAGTGATTTTCCTCGATCCACCCTATCACCATGACTGGCTGGCAAGGATGCTGCCTCTCTGCGCGCAACTTTTGGCTGCCGGTGGCTTGGTATATGCTGAATCCGAGCTTTCGCTGGATTCCGAAGCGCCACCGGACTGGCTTGCCGGCTGGAGCGTGGTTCGCGCCGACAAGGCTGGCATGGTGTTCTATCACTTGCTGCAACGCAATCCGTAAGCTGCAGTTTCAGGCATAATGCGCGTTCCGCAATTTGTTACACATTCGTTACACTTCGTCAGGGAGCCGCGATGGTTACAGCAGTTTATCCGGGAACGTTTGATCCGCTTACACGCGGACACGAAGATTTGGTTCGGCGTGCCTCGGGTTTGTTCGACAAACTGATCGTTGGTGTCGCTGACAGCAAGAACAAGAAGCCATTCTTTTCGCTTGACGAACGTTTGTCGATTGCCAACGAAGTGCTCGGACACTATCCGAATGTGCAGGTAGAAAGTTTTTCGGGCTTGTTGAAGGACTTCGTGCGCGCCCATGATGCACGTGTCATTGTCCGTGGGCTGCGCGCCGTGTCCGACTTTGAATACGAATTCCAGATGGCCGGAATGAACCGTTATCTGCTGCCGGACGTCGAAACACTGTTCCTCACCCCTTCCGACCAATACCAGTTCATTTCAGGTACCATCGTGCGTGAGATTGCATCGCTTGGCGGTGATGTGTCCAAATTTGTATTTCCCTCCGTCGAGAAGTGGCTGAAGGAAAAGATCGCTGCAGGCGGTAAGTAAGCCGTCAATGTAGCAGTGAAAGCAGTGGGAGTTGAGCAGAGGCTGTTATGGCGTTAATGATTACCGAAGAGTGCATCAATTGCGATGTATGCGAGCCGGAATGTCCGAACGATGCAATTTCGATGGGGCCAGAGATTTACGTCATCGATCCGGAGCGCTGTACCGAATGTGTCGGTCACTATAACGAGCCGCAATGCCAGCAGGTCTGCCCGGTCGACTGTATCCCGATCAACCCGGATCGGCGCGAAACGAAGGAAGAGCTGCAGGCCAAGTATGAGCGCCTGCAAGCAGAACTGAAGCAGACCAGCTGAAGCAGCCGAGAATCCGGCGTTTCATTTGGCGGCAACGACGCAATTGCGTCCGTTTTCCTTGGCGCGATAGAGCGCCTGATCGGCGCGCGCAACAAACTCCTTCGTCTGCGCCTCGATCGATAGATCTCCATCCACTGGAACCAGCGAGGCGACACCGATCGACACAGTGACCTCCAGGCGCTCTCCGCCGACCAATAGCAGCGGCTGCTCCGCGATGCTCAGGCGGATACGTTCGGCGACACTGACTGCGTCCGTCAGTTCTGCATCGACCAGCAGAGCCACAAACTCTTCCCCTCCAAAACGACCCAGAGCATCGGATAGCCGCAGTTCCGCCTTGATGCGTTCTGTCACCGCGCGCAATACCTCGTCGCCAGCCTGATGGCCGATCAGGTCATTGATCCGCTTGAAGTGATCGATGTCGACAAACAGACAGCACAGGGCATAGCCATGGCGCCGGCTGCGGCCAACCTCTTCATGCAGGCGGCGTTCGACATAGCGGCGGTTGTTGAGGCCTGTCAGCGGATCAGTCAGTCCGATGTGTTTCAGGCGTTCGGTGTTGATGACGTTCTCCAGGCAGATTGCCAGGATTGCTGCCAGGTGCGCCAGGAAATCAGTAGCCATGTTCGGTGCGAAGCGCATTGCGTCATTGCTGCCGAGGTTCAGGCTTCCGGTAAGTTGGTTCTTTCGATGTAGCGGGACAATTGCGACGCTTGCCGGAGGAGCCAGCGGCTCCGGGAATAGCCGACCATGAAATTGCTCGCAGTAGATGTCCAAGGTCGGTTTTGAAAGCCTGCCATCAAGCTCCCCAAACTCAGACTCTTCCTGCAGGAAAAGTAGTTGCGGAAAATCCGAAAGGCTGATTCGCAGATCGGCAAGGATGCGGCGGATTTCGTAATCCGGATCGAGCAGGACGAGGGTCGCGATATCGAGCGAAGCTGCCTTGGCAAACTGATACAGCACCGTATCGATCAAGTCACGAAAGCTTTCCGCCGCGATGAATTGGAGGTCGAAGGCCTGGTGGCGTTGCAGTATCTGCTGATTCTGTTGCGCATGGTGGAGTAATTGCGCCAGCTGGTCGCGCAGACGCTGGTTTTCCCGGGCCAGATCGTGCGACATGGGCCGGTTGGCACTCAGAACGCGAGTGTTACGTCAACTTCCTGGCCAATGCGCAGAATCTGCCCATCGCCTTTCGGCACGATTGCGTTCATCCCGAACGTGATGCCGCCATCGACTTTGGGATTGGCCCGGTATCCCCGAAGAATATCGAGCGGGTCCGGACCGGCGACGGCGGTGCTTTGTTCAATCGACGGGATCGAGCAACGAATGCACGGCTTGACTGGTTTCAGGACTGCCTCGCCGATGGTGATCGCCTCTGCGAAGTCTTCTTCAAATGCGCCAATCCCGCCGATGACGACGTTCGGACGGAAACGATTCATCGGCAATGCATCACGGCCTGCCGCCTTCAACTTGTCATTCAGGTCGGCGAGCGAGGCCTCGGAGGTCACCAGAACGGGAAACGCATCGGAGAACAACGTCGGCGCCCGGGTTTCGCCAGTCCATTTGGCACTCGCATGGCGCGCTGCATCCGGATGAAAGCGTACAAGACGGCACGGTGTTCTCAAAAAATTGGAAAACCAGGCTGCCGTGGTTTCGTCGCAATCGTACGCCTTTACCTTGTCGTCCCAGACCTGCACCTCTACCGTCTTCTCATCCTCCGGGGCGGGCAGGCCGAGCTGGATTTCGAGGCGCAGCATGCCAGGCGCCCGCAACTCCAGCGTATCCGACTTCAGGCGCGGGACGATCAGTGCCATCCTCGGATACTGGCGCTGCGTCATGAACTGCCCCTGCGCATCGACCACCATCCACTCGCGGTCGTAAATTTGCTCGGTCATCAGCCCTGCGCTTGTAAGCGTTGCTTCACGCAGCGCAATGCCAGCGCAGGACTTGATCGGATACAGGTTCAGCTCGGTCAGGGTCGGCATGCTCGTCGTCCGGGATGATGGCAGTGCTAAGTGGTTAGACGTTAAACAGGAAGTTCAGCACATCGCCATCCTTGACGATGTATTCCTTGCCTTCGGCGCGCATCTTGCCTGCTTCCTTCGCGCCTTGTTCGCCCTTGTAGGTGATGAAGTCCTCGTAGGAAATCGTCTGGGCACGAATGAAGCCGCGTTCGAAGTCGGTGTGGATGACGCCTGCTGCCTGCGGCGCGGTATCGCCGATATGGATGGTCCATGCGCGCACTTCCTTCACACCAGCGGTGAAGTAGGTTTGCAGGCCGAGGAGCTTGAACGCCGCGCGAATCAGGCGATTGAGTCCCGGTTCTTCCATGCCCATGTCGGCGAGGAATGCACCCTTGTCTTCTTCGTCGAGATCTGCAATCTCCGCTTCGATTGCAGCACAGATGGCGACGATCGGAGCGTTCTGCTCTTTCGCGTAGGCGGAAAGCTGGTCCAGCAGCGGATTGTTGGTGAAGCCGTTCTCGGCGACGTTGGCGACATACATTGCCGGCTTTGCCGTGATCAGACACAGCGACTTGATCAGTGCCATTTGTTCTGCGTCGAGCCCCATCGCACGCACCGGCTTTGCTTCATTAAGCTGCGGCACGATGCGCTCCAGCAGGGCCACGAGCTTGATAGCTTCCTTGTCGCCGGCCTTGGCTTTCTTGCTCTCACGCTGGACGGCTTTCTCGACGGTACCGAGGTCGGCCAGGGCAAGTTCGGTCTGGATCACGGCGATATCATCAAGCGGGCTGACCTTGCCGGCGACGTGCACAACATTCGGATCTTCAAAACAGCGCACGACGTTGACGATGGCATCGGTCTCGCGGATGTGTGCGAGGAACTGGTTACCCAGACCTTCGCCTTTCGACGCACCCGCAACCAGGCCGGCGATGTCGACGAATTCCACGACCGCCGGCACGACGCGCTCCGGCTTGACGATTTCCGACAATGCATCAAGGCGGGGATCCGGGACTTCAACGATGCCGACGTTCGGTTCGATAGTGCAGAAGGGGTAGTTTTCTGCAGCAATGCCCGCCTTGGTCAGTGCATTGAACAGGGTGGATTTGCCGACGTTAGGCAGGCCGACGATGCCGCATTTAAGACTCATGGTGTGTGCTTCGCTAAGTGTATGAATTAACCCGCTATTTTACCGTAGCGGCGGGCATGGTCAGAGCGGCTGCACGAGCTTTGGATCCGGATTTTCGACAAACGCTGCTAGCGCGTCGCGCAGCCGCTCGCCCTCGCCAATGGCAATTTTCCAGTTAAGGATGCGGAAGTCGTTGTTCTGCCCATAGTGCAGAAAGTCTTGCCGGTCTGGTAGTTTGCCGCGCGTTAAGGTCTGCAGGAAGGAGCGGGAAGGGCTGACCAGCACGACGTTGTCCAGCCAGTGACGGTTGCTGCCGAAATTCGCGCGCCGCCAAGGCAGTGATTTGTCCAGCCAGCCGGGAACAATCCTGTTGGTGAAATGCGGGTAGAACACCAGGCCGCCATCCGGGTTCTCGGCAATTCGCGAGTAGGGAAGTGCGAGATGATAGTCGACCAGTCCGCCGTCCCAATACGTTCCGACCGGGGCAAGCGGGATGTCGCGCACCGGCTCCATCGTGAATGGCAAAGTCCCGGACGCCAGAAGTGCACTGGCGACATTGCTGGAGGAGAGCGGCGCAAACTGCGTCTCGAACGAGTCGAACTTCTCCTTGAGCCAGAGGGCGGGATCCCGTTCGTCGCCCACGACAACGCGCGTGAGGTGGCTCGCCAGTTGTGACCGAGAGACAAGATTGCCCATCACGGCCATGCCAAACCCTGCTGTCATTGCGAGGTTTTTTTGCGGCGCCCTCAAGAAAGGACCGCGCCCGCGTACCGTCAATACCTGCAAGCGGTGATGCGGATGCCGGCAGAGCTCGTGTTCATGACCGCCAATAAAAGTTGAGATGAAGTCGGTGCATGCGCCGGAGACGTATCGTGCGGTGGGGCGGTGCGGATAGCGTTGTTCGCAATACAGGTCACCAAGGCGCTGAAAGGCGGCGACCGGGTCGGCATGACAGGCCGCCGCCATTCGCCAGGAGCCTATTGATGCGCCGATCAGGGTGCGTTCCCGTGGCGCCGATGGTAGCCATTCCCCGAACAGCCATTGATCCAGCTTCTGGAAGATCAGTCCTTTGGGCCCGCCGGCGGCTGCCGGAATGATCGCGATGTCCTGCGCGCGCAATCCATGCTTGCGAATACGCGCAAGCGCCTTCGGACCCGCATGGATCGCAAGGGCGTTCTTCATTTCGTTGAATGCAGGCGCATCATCGCCGCTTCAAACTTTCCTTCACAAAGCAGCGGAATAACGTCGAGGCTATTGCTGATCGCATCATTGATCAGCGCTTGCTCTTCCTTACGAGGGCGGTGCAGCACATAATCCGCAACCTGCTGCTGCAGGTTCATGGAGCGGGGGTGACCGATACCGATACGCAGGCGCCAGTACTCCTGTGTGCCGAGCGCCGCCGTAATGTCTTTCAGGCCATTGTGCCCGGCAGCAGATCCGCCTTTTTTTATCTTGGCGGCGCCCGGTGGCAGGTCCAGTTCATCATGAACGACCAGGATGTCTTCCGGTGCAATCTTGTAGAAGCGCGCCAACGCGCCGACAGACTGGCCGGAGCGATTCATGTACGTTTGCGGTTCCAGCAACCAGACTTCCTGCCCGGCGATGCTGGTCTTTGCGACGAGTGCGTTGTAGCGAGCCTCGCGCGCCAGCCGGTTGCCGGCGAGGTTATCAACCAGCCAGAAGCCGGCGTTATGCCGTGTTTGTTCGTATTCTGGGCCCGGATTGCCGAGACCGACGATTAGGCGAATGGGCATGGTGTGGCGTTGTCCATTTCTCGTCATCGACGGGAAACAGTGGTCAAAATGAAAGAGTGGATTATCCCGGATGTCGCGTCATATCGTCCATCCATCGCCGCAAAACAAAAAACCCCGTCTCGGAAGACGGGGTTTTGAGTGGACGCGAGTACCGCAGTCGGAGCAGATTACTTCTTCTCGCCTTCGGCAGCAGCATCTTCGGCGGACACTTGGCCGGCCGGCACGCTTGCGGTAGCGATGGTCGGATTATCCTGACCGTGTGCAACGGCGGTCACGCCCTTCGGCAGGGTCACATCGGACAGGTGCACGGAAGCGCCCGCTTCCACCTTTGACAGGTCGACTTCAACGAACTCTGGCAGATCGCCCGGCAGGCAGGAGATGTCCAGCTCATTCATCACATGGCTGATCACCGCGCCACCCAGCTTCACCGCCGGGGAGATTTCCGCGTTCACGAAGTGCAGCGGCACCTTGACGTGGATCTTCTGGTTCGGGTCAACGCGTTGGAAGTCCGCGTGCAGGACCAGCTGCTTGTATGCATGAGTCTGGAAGTCACGCAGCAGGACTTTTTCGGTCTTGCCTTCAATTTCCATGTCGAGGATCGAAGAATGGAATGCTTCCTTCTTCAGCGCATGGAACAGCGCATTGTGATCCAGCGCAATCGCGACCGGTGCAGCGGCGCCGCCGTAGATAATGCCTGGGGTTTGGCCAGCCTTGCGCAGGCGGCGGCTCGCTCCGGACCCCTGCTCTTTGCGTGGGAATGCAACAACTTTCATTTTTGACTCCAAGAATTGCAAGGCAAAGCCTTGCGTTGTATCCCCCGCGACCAGGGGACGGAAAACCTTCCCTCGGAGAGGGAAGGGAAAAACCGAGAAACTTAATCGACGAACAGCGAGCTGACCGAATCACCCTTGGTGATCCGCTTGAATGTTTCTGCCAGCAGTTCCGCAGCAGTCAGTTGCTTGATCTTCGCGCAGGCCTTGGCAGCGGCGCTCAGCGGGATCGTATCCGTCACGACCAGCTCATCAAGCGGCGACGTAGCAATGCGTTCGATTGCCGGGCCGGACAGCACAGGGTGCGTACAGTAGGCGACAACTTTCTTTGCGCCACGCTCTTTCAGTACTTCGGCTGCCTTGGTCAGCGTACCGGCGGTATCAACCATGTCGTCCATGATCACGCAGTTGCGGCCTTCGACTTCGCCGATGATATGCATGACTTCCGAAACGTTGGCTTTCGGGCGGCGTTTGTCGATGATAGCCAGATCACAGTTCAGGCGTTTCGCCAGCGCGCGTGCTCGAACTACGCCACCAACGTCGGGGGAGACTACCAGGAGGTCGTCGTAATTCTTCTTGATCAGGTCGGTCAGCAGGATCGGTGATGCGTAAATATTGTCGACCGGAATATCGAAGAAGCCCTGGATCTGGTCTGCATGCAGGTCCATGATCAGGACTCGGCCGACGCCTGCCTGCTGCAGCATATTGGCGACGACTTTCGCCGAAATCGCCACGCGGGCAGAGCGCGGGCGACGGTCCTGGCGGGCATAACCGAAATACGGGATGGCGGCGGTGATACGCCCTGCGGAAGCGCGCTTGAGTGCGTCGACCATCAACATGATTTCCATCAGGTTGTCGTTGGTCGGGGCGCAGGTGGATTGCAGAACGAAGACATCCTTGCCGCGGACGTTCTCGTTGATCTCCACCATCACTTCGCCGTCGGAAAATTTTGAGACAACGGCTTTGCCCAGCGGAATGCCGAGTTGCTTGACAACCCCCGCGGCTAACTCCGGATTTGCGTTACCGGTAAAGACCATCAGGTTTTCAAGCGCCATGGGACACCAAAATTCAATCGGGTTAAAAGATGGAAAGCCGCCAAAACATGACTTGCGTCTCGTGTTGGCGGCTTATTGGTTTCTTCTTTGTTTTAATGGCAGGGGAACAAGGATTCGAACCTTGGAATGCCGGAATCAAAATCCGGTGCCTTAACCAGCTTGGCGATTCCCCTACACAACCGGTTGTTTGTCGCTGCAATCACATGCAACGTCAAACGAATTCTTGAGCTACGACTTCAACAAGTGCGAGAGCGGATGTCGCTCAATCGCCTTGGCTTTCCATGCCTTCCATTGCTTTGGACCGGTTCTTGCTGCTGCTTTCAGCACTTCATCTGCCTGCTGTTCTTGCGAAAATGCGCAGAACACACAAGCGCCTGAACCGGTCATCCTTGCGTCCCCGAACTGATTGAGCCATTCAATGGCTTGTCCAATAGGTGGAAAAAGCTTGGTTGCCACGACTTGCAGGTCGTTTTTTCCGAAGCCGATGGAGGCGCTGGAAAAGTCCGATATTCTGACCGCTTTCGTATTTCTTGTCAATTCCGGATTGGAAAATATTGCAGCCGTCGGTGCAACAACGCCAGGTTCGATGACAACGTACCAACGGTCAGGCGTCTTAACGGCGACCAGTTCTTCGCCGACGCCCTCGGCAAACGCGTTCTGTCCGAAGACGAAGAACGGCACGTCGGCACCAAGTTGTAGTCCGAGTCGCATCAGTTCGGCGCGCGTCAATCCTGTTTGCCACAGGTGATTCAGGGCGATGAGCGTCGTCGCGGCATCGGACGACCCACCACCCAGGCCACCGCCCATCGGCAGCCCCTTGTCGACTGCAATATTGGCACCGAGGTGCTCGGTCGGCTGCCTGTCGCGAACGACTTCTTTCAGAAGGTTGGCGGCGCGTATGACAAGGTCGGTCGTCTCTGGTACTCCCGGGATATTAGTGGTCCGGTGGACGATACCGTCATCACGCACTTCAAAATGCAACCGATCGCCATGGTCAAGCAACTGAAACACGGTCTGCAGCATGTGGTAGCCGTCCGACCGCCGGCCGGTGACGTGCAGGAACAGGTTGAGCTTTGCCGGTGCCGGACAGTCGTTTAGCGTGCTTGCCATGTATCGATGATGATGCGGATGGACACATCGCCAGCCTGTTCGGTAAAGCGGGCGAGGTCAATGCGTTTTGGTCGGTGTTGTGCAATCGCTGAAGCATCGCCGTCTTGCCAGTTGACATAACGGATGCGCCAGCCGTCCCGAGTGACGACTTCATCGGTGGTCGGTGTGGCGATGAAACGCCGGCCGGCACGATCAACGGCAAATCCTTGCAGCCATTCGCGCAGGCCGGCCACTGGCAGCGGCCAGCCTAAGGCTTCGGCGGTCAGGACATCGACATCGGAAGCCGAGCGCGCCATTTTTCCGGCTTGCCTCAGCGTTGCGAAGTCCGGCGTGACGGCGATCACTGCCAGGGTTTGGCCGAGGGGGGAAAGGAGCGTGACTGCGGTTTGCCCGGGTGTTTGTGTCCAGACGAAGCTGCCGTGTACAGCCTCTTCCCCTTGGCGGCTCTGGTAGTGCACTGAAAGGCGACCGCCAAGATCAATCATTTCATGGAAGGTGCGCGTCGCGGCGACACCCGATGGCGTTGGTTCACTACCCCCTCGAGGAGGGGCAATGCTCGCACAAGACGCAATGAACATCGGCAGCGCGCCGGCAAATGCGCGCTGCAGGAAACGGCGGCGGGTCATAGGCTCACATTAAGTCGGGCCAATGTGCTCTTGAGTGTGTCGTTTTGCGGGTCCTTGGTCTGGGCGTCGCGCCATAGTTTCTGTGCGTCGTCTTTTTGACCTTTCACCCAAAGCACTTCGCCGAGATGCGCAGCGATTTCGACATCGGGGCGCAGTTCATAGGCTCGACGCAATAGAGATTCGGCCTCCTTTAGACGGCCAAGCCGGAACTGAACCCATCCCATGCTATCGATGATGAAAGGATCATCCGGCGCAAGCTTCAATGCTTGCTCGATCAACTTATAGGCCTCGTCCAGGCGGATATTGCGCTCGGCAAGCGAATAGCCCAAGGCGTTGTATGCATGCTGGTTGTTCGGTGCAAGCTCGATGACTTTGCGCAGGGCGCTTTCCATCGCTTCCCACTGGCTGCCCTTTTCTGCTGCCATAGCGTAGTCGTAAAGCAGGTCAGTGTTGTCCGGGAATCGCTTGAGGCCGGCCCTGTAGACGTTGATCGCTTCCTGCAGCTGATTTGCATCGCGCAGGAGCTGGCCTTCGGCAATCACGAGCTGTGCCTGTTCCCGTTCACCGCTGGCGCTGGATTCGTGCAGCATCCTGCGTGCTTCAGCCATATCGCCGTGCTTGGCAACGATCTGCGCGCGCTTGATCTGCGCTGCAAGGTAAGCTTCGCCCGGTTCGATTTGCGCCAGCCACTTCAGGGCGGCATCTGTGTCCTTGCGCTCTTCGGCAATTTGCGCCAGTAGCAGCACGGCCTGCGTGGGATCCCGTTCCTCGTCCGGCTTGGTCGCCAGCAGTTCCATGTAAGTTGTCAGGTATTTTTCTGCAGCATCGAGGTCGTTGATCTGTGCGCTCAGCACTCCCAGTGCATAAAGCGTGGACAGGTCCTGAGGTTGCTCCTTGAGCATGACCTCGAATTCGTGGCGTGCTTTTTCGTACTGCTTCTGCTCCACCATCATGCGCGCATATGCCAGTCGAACGTCGCGCGATTTCGGATAGCGCGAAACAAAATCTGCGAGCAGTTTTGCAGCGTCGGCCTTGTCCTCAGTGACTTGTGCAAGCGCGAGTATCGCAAGTTCGGAATCGGGCTTCGCCTTGAGTGCATTCTTTGCTTCCTGGCGCGCACGGGCGACGTCGCCACGGGCAAAAGCGCCCTGGGCCAAGGCAAGGCGCGCCTCCGGTTGGTCGAGATAGGGCGTGAGGACAGATTCCAGCAGGGCGAATGCCTCATCCTTGTTCTTTGCGCGAACCAGCAGGCGCTGAATCTGGAATGCGAGCAGGCCGCGCGTCTGCGGGCGGGCCTCCTTCAGTCGCTGCTCGAGAATCGGCTTGGCCTCCGACAGGTCGTCGCTTAGGACGATGAAGCTGAGGTAGTACTGCGCGGCTTCGTCGGAATGGGGAGCCAGTTCACGCCAGAGCCGTACTGCGCTCAGCGCCTCCTCCGCCTGTTTTGCGCTCAGAGCGAATTCGGCCGCGCGCCGGGCGACGCGGGGGTCGCGTGTTTGCTGTGCGACGGAGAGTGTGGTTACAAAGGCTGTCTGCCAGTCGCCGCGTTGAAATGCCACTTCGGCTGCCAGCAACTTGTAGATCAGATCCTCGGTTAGTTTGACGTCCGGCAGCGGGTCTTCAGCCTTTGGTTCAGCTGCCGCGTCGGCAAAGCCATGCGGATCGATCTGCTTTTTCTGAGAAGGGCCTTCTGCGCGGCTGGGCGCCTTTGACGTTTCAACCTCGGAAAATGATGGACGGGTTGCACAGGCCGACAACAGGATCGACAGAGTTACAATGAGAAGAGTGTTTTTCAAAGGAAGTTCCCAGCGAATCAAGCACAACCAATTCTACGCCCATCGGCGCAATATGCGCAGAAGTAACGTAGTCATATCATGCAGGTACTGCGTCAGATTTGTCCTATTGCAAATATTTTGCTCTTCCAATGCCCGAATTACCAGAAGTAGAAGTAACCCGCCGCGGTGTCGCTCCACATCTTGAGGGCCAAGTCGTCACCGCCGTGACCCTGCGACATACCGGATTGCGCTGGCCGTTTCCTTTGAAGTTGTCCGAACTCTTGTCCGGTCAAGTAATTCGTTCGACTGGAAGGCGCGGCAAGTACCTTCTGATCATGTTTGATCATGGTACGTTGATCGTGCATTTGGGGATGTCTGGGCATTTGCGGATATTGCCGAAGGAAACGCCTGCGGGGAAACATGATCATTTTGACCTTGAAATCGGAGAGCGAGTGCTGCGCATGAGCGATCCGCGTCGTTTCGGTGCCGTGCTTTGGCATGGTAAGGACGTCGGTGATGTGGCGGAGCACATCCTTTTGAGCCGCTTGGGAACCGAGCCTCTCGAGGAAGCTTTTTCAGCGCAGTTGCTATACAGCAAGACCCGCAATCGAAGCGCACCCATTAAACAGGTGTTGCTGGCTGGAGACATTGTCGTCGGCGTGGGAAACATCTATGCGTCGGAGAGCTTGTTCAAGGCTGGCATCAATCCGAAGACGCCGGCGCAGCGAATCAGCCTCGCGCGCTATGAAAGACTGGCACAGGCAATTCGCGAGACGCTTGCTGCCGCGATCGAGCAAGGAGGGAGCACCCTGCGTGATTTCATGGGAGTGAATGGCCAGCCGGGATATTTTCAGCAAAGCTATTTTGTTTATGACCGCGCCGGTCAGCCGTGCCGCCATTGCGGCACAGCGGTGCGTCAAATCAGGCAGGGACAGCGCTCCACCTTCTACTGCCCAAATTGTCAAAAGTGAGTCCGGGTGCTAGATTCTGCAAATCCATTTTCATAGTCGGGGAAAAAGTGAGTAATCTGGTTCAACGGTTCCAGGAATACAGCAGCTGGCGTAACAGCGTGCTGTCCGCCCTTGATCGCTACCGGGAATGCGTAGGTGCGTCGGGATTGGCGGATGCCGCGAGCGACCAGCGCTTTTCCCGCTTGCATGCAAGATTGAAGGACGACAAGCTGTCGATTGCATTTGTTGCCGAGTTTTCACGCGGCAAGTCTGAACTCATCAACGCCATCTTCTTTGCCGATTACGGTCAGCGCATTCTTCCTTCTTCGGCCGGGCGCACGACGATGTGCCCGACCGAGTTGCTCTACGACGAGACCTTTCCGCCGTCGATTCGCTTGCTGCCCATCGAAACGCGCGCGGAGGCCTTGTCCACCAGCGAGTTCAAGGAGCGCAGCAACGTCTGGACCGTATTGCCGCTCGATGTCACTTCGGGGGAAGGAATGCTGGAGGCCTTCAAGCAGGTAAGCCTGACAAAGAGGGTTCCGGTCGAAGAGGCAAAGCGTTATGGCTTGTTCCATGAAGACGACCCCGATGCGGCGCTCGCCATCGGCGACGACGGCTTGGTCGAAATTTCGCAGTGGAGACACGCAATCGTCAATTTTCCGCATCCGTTGTTGAAGCAGGGTTTGGTCATTGTCGATACGCCGGGTTTGAATGCGATCGGCACCGAGCCGGAACTGACGCTGAACCTGATACCGAATGCACATGCGGTGCTGTTCATTCTCGCGGCGGATACTGGCGTGACCAGGAGCGATATCGACGTGTGGCGCGACCATATTGGCGCCGGCCCTGCACGCATGGTGGTGTTGAACAAGATCGACAGCATGTGGGACGAGCTGCGAAGCCCGGCTGAAATTGAGGGGCAGATCGATCGCCAGGTGGAATCGGTCGCTCATACGCTGCAGTTGTCCAAGCACCAGGTGTTCCCGGTATCTGCGCAAAAAGGTCTCGTCGGCAAAGTCAATCTTGATGCCGAACTGCTCAAGAAGAGCCGCCTTCCCGCGCTGGAGACTGCGCTGTCGGGCGAACTCATTCCGCGCAAGCAGGAAATCGTACGCGGCCAACTGGTGGCGGACATTGGTGAGCTGACCGCCTCAAAGCTGGCATTGCTGGATGCGCGCCTGCGCAGCGTCGTCGAACAACTGGTCGAGCTCAAGAGCTTGCGCGGCAAGAACCTGACGATTGTCGAGCACATGATGAAGCGCGTCGATCTCGAGAAGAAAGAGTTCGACAGCAGCCTTCTGAAACTGCAGGGAACCCGAGCAGTCTTTACCCGACTTTCGACTGAAGTGTTCACCAGCCTCGGGATGGACATCCTCAAGGAAGATATCCGCACGGCGCGCGACGCAATGGAGAGCAGCAAGTTTTCATCCGGGCTGCGCCAGGCGGTGCGGGATTTCTTCGCGAAGGTCCAGCACAACCTCGCGCTGTCGGGGCGGAAGACGGAAGAAATCACCGAGATGATGAGTGTGATGTACCGTAAGTTCTCGACGGAGCATGGTCTCGCGCTGTCCACGCCGATGCCATTCTCGCTCGACAAGTATCGCAAGGAGATCGAACTCATCGAGGATGTGTATCACAAACAGTTCGGTACGGCTGCAATCCTGACAATGCCGCAAGTGGCATTGATGACCAAATTCTTCGACTCGATTGCCTCGCGCGTGAAGCAGAGCTTTCTGCAAGCCAACCGAGATGTCGAGGCTTGGCTGAAAGTGGTGATGGCGCCGCTCGAGGCACAGATTTGGGAGCATCGCGCGCAACTGAAAAAACGGAAGCAGGCGATCGAGCGCATTCATATGGCCACGGACAGTCTTGAAGACAAGGTGCAGGACCTCGAAAGCATGCAGGCTGAGCTCGATGGGCAGAAACGGACACTGCTTCGACTGGATGCCGAACTTAAAGATGCGGTGGCATCAGAACTGGTGACGCTCAAGGCAGCAGCGTAAATGAAGCATGTCGTCCCGGCACCGGCGGATGCTCCCGGTGCGGTCCAGGCTTATTCCGACCCCGGATTTTCCAAAGACGTCATTTGCTGGCAAAAGCAGCATGGGCGCCATGCGCTGCCCTGGCAGAACACGCGCGACGCCTATCGCATCTGGCTGTCCGAAATCATGTTGCAGCAGACGCAGGTGGCCGCGGTTATTCCTTACTATCAGCGGTTCCTTGCGCGCTTCCCGGATGTGGCGTCGCTCGCATCCGCACCATCTGAAGACGTGATGGCGCATTGGAGCGGGTTAGGCTACTACACCCGTGCACGCAATCTGCATCGTTGCGCGCAACGCGTGGTTGCCGAATACGGCGGCGTTTTCCCGAGTGACCCCGTACTGTTGGCGGATCTGCCGGGGATTGGCCGTTCCACCGCCGCGGCGATTGCGGCCTTCGCCTTTGGCACGCGTGCGGCTATCCTCGATGGCAACGTCAAGCGGGTGTTCTGTCGCGTGTTTGGTGTCGATGGTTTTCCGGGGGCAAAGCCCGTTGAAGACCAGCTGTGGCGACGCGCGGTTGCGCTGCTGCCGCACCAGGATTTAGAGGCGTACACCCAAGGGTTGATGGATCTTGGTGCCACCATTTGCACCCGTAGCCGTCCGTCATGCAAGACCTGTCCGCTGGTCGAGCGCTGCGTGGCTTATGCGACCGCTCGCGTGCATTTGCTGCCTGAGCGCAAACCTAAAAAGAAGATCCCGGAAAAGAGGACGACCATGCTCGTCATTTCTCATCAGGATCATGTTCTGCTGGAACAGCGTCCGGATACTGGCATATGGGGTGGCTTGCTGTCTTTGCCTGAAATTGAAGCTCAAGATGGTGAGCTGCAGCCGGATGCAATCGCGATGGAAGTCGCCCCTTTCGGTGAGCTCGAATCATGCGAGCGATTGCAGCCGTTTTCTCATGTTTTTACGCACTTCAAGTTGCACGTGCAGCCGTTTCAGGTTCGCTTGATGCAGCGCGGTCTTGGCGTGGAGCAGGGACATCGCGTCTGGTATCCGACGATAAGGCTTGCAGATGCACCATTGCCGGCGCCAGTGAAAAAACTGTTGCTTGCAATATTTCGCGAGCCTGCCTTGTTCGTATGAACCGCGTCAGGCGGCTTCGACCCACTCAACGCGGTTGCGGCCTAGTTGCTTGGCCTGGTACAAGGCTGAATCCGCGCGCGATATCAGGTCAGTTATCTTCTCGCCCCTGCGATATTGCGCCACACCGATCGACAGGGAAATATGCTTCTGCGCGAGGATCTTCTGGAAATCAAGAAAATGCGCGTAGACGCGCAGACGCTCGGCATGCATGACCGCGCCTTTCACATCGGTGTCACGCAGGATCTGCATGAATTCGTCGCCACCATATCGGCCGAGGATATCGGTGTCGCGAATGCTGTCGAGCGCAACGCGTGAAAACTCGCGGAGGATCGTATCGCCGGCCAAGTGGCCGTAGGTATCATTGATCTCCTTGAAGCGGTCAATGTCGATCAGGCAGATGGAGAATGGCACTGAACACGTGTCCGCATGCAGTTTTGCCTGTTCCAGCTCCGACTGAATCTGCCGGCGGTTGTAGAGGCCGGTCAGCTCATCCCGCACCGATTTTTCTTCATAGTGCTCGAGCTGGTAGCGCGTTGCTTTCAGTAGCTGGCGCAGGTTCTGTATCTGCTTGCCGACGATGATCATGCCGGGGAGGGTAAGTGCCAGCACCACCCATTGCACCAGGTCTGCACGCCAGCGGTATTCTGACCCTTCCACATGCCAGCGCATTGTGATGATCCCGAGATAGGCTGCCAGGCAGCCGAGCGAAAGCAGGATAAGCGACGGTGTCGACAGGCGGAATATCCCGAATGAGAATGCGATCAGGACAAAAGGAACCAGCGCGATTTGTGTGGCTGGCTCCACATAGGCGACCGGCAGCATGATCATCAGCACAGTCACCAACTGCGGCAGCATCAGGCTGGGTTCGTCGAAGCGATCGTTGATGCCGAGCTTGAACGCCGCATAAAAAAGGCCGACCGCACATAACACGATGCCCGCAACGCCAAGGAAGGTCGTTCCGCCGATGAAGCCTTGCCGGTAAAAGATGTACAGGCTGATCGCATACAGCATCGATATCAGGCCGATGGGCGAAACCTGAGGTATGCGCAGTGACTGCATACTCTTGCGGCGGTTGATGGACTCAGACCGCATGGTTTCGCGTGCATCATCCAATAACATACGATTTGCGCTCAAGGTTGTCCCAGTTTGACTGCACGGCAGGTTGCGGGAAATGTTGCCGTGAAGGAGGCAACCTGCTATTTATCCTACGAATACCTGCCGGCGATTTTGCGTAGTGACAAACTGGAGACGAAAAGGCGCGGGAGATGCTGCCGCATTCACGTGGTCATGCGATGAAATTGTCGTTTAGATAACGGCGAGATGGATTTGCCGCGCTTGAAAGTTGCTACAGGATCTTGTGCTGCTGCAGGTACTGGTGAACGATGGAGAGGCGGCTTTGTGCGTCGTCGAGCTCGAGCAGTTTTTGCCTGGCCTTGAGCGGGATTGGCAGGATTTCGCACCAGCGGTTGGCAACCCATGCGGCATTTTCCAGTTGCATCGGCTGCGAGAACGGGCTGATGAACTCATCGCCCTGTTCCGCATGTCCCTTCGCGTCTACGTCATCGATCACAAGCTTCAGGGTTTTCGCGCAGCTGACGTGAATGTCGCTGATCGGAATGGGCTTGTCTGCAGCGATCATTTCAACGCGGGCTTCAAGGCGCTGGTCGGGAAGGACGCGCGTTTCGAGAATGCGGAAGCGCTCCCCGCCGTGCGTACGCAGCATCATGACGCCGAGGTCCTTCATGTCCCAGCCGGTAATGTTGGCGATGCATCCAACATCCTCCGGTTCGGCCGCAACGCCGACTTCCTGGCCATTCTTGATCAGCACGACGCCGAAAGGCGCATCCCGTTTCATGCATTCGCGCAGCATGTCGATGTAACGCGTCTCGAATACCTTCAGCGGCAATACGCCACCGGGGAAGAGAACGGTCTTGAGGGGGAAGAGGGGAAGCCAGCTGTCGCTTTGCATCTTGGTAAATTACGTCAGTTCGCGGTGCCGCAGCAGCACACGCTCGGTAGCGCGGAAATGCTTTGCGAGTTGTTCGACCATGTAGACTGATCGATGCTGCCCGCCGGTGCAGCCAATCGCGACGGTCAGGTAGCTGCGGTTGTCACTCTTGAACGCGGGCAGCCATTTCTCGATAAAGGCGCGGATGTCCGCAAGCAGTTCTGCGGCATGCGTCTGCGCATCCAGAAACGCGATCACAGGTTCATCGCGGCCGGTAAATGGCCGGAGCGCCGTGTCGTAGAAGGGATTGGGCAGAACGCGGACGTCAAACACCAGGTCCGCATCGAGTGGAACACCGAATTTGAAGGCGAACGATTCGAACAGCAGTGTCAGCGGAGTGCGTTCTGTGCCGACCAAGTCTTTGATCCAGGTGCGCAGCTTGTTGGCGCTCAAGCCCGACGTATCAATGACGTGACTGATCTGTTCAATACCGGCGAGCATCTCGCGCTCCCGCAGGATGCATTCTGTCAGGGTCGGTTGATCCTGGGAAGATTTGCCCGGATTGACCCTGTGAGACAAGGGGTGGCTGCGTCGTGTCTCGGAAAAGCGGGTGATCAGGGATTCTGTCTTGGCTGTCAGGAATAGTACTTTGACATCGTGACCCTCTTCTTTCAGGAGGCGGATGTCGGCTGGCAGCCCGGCAAGTGAGTCTGCACTGCGCACGTCCATCGCCACCGCCAGGTATTTTTCGTCGTCTTCGAGCCGGGTTGTGACGAGTTGGCGTAATAGCTTGGGCGGCAGGTTGTCGACGCAAAAATAACCGGCGTCTTCAAGTGCATTCAGACCAACGGATTTGCCGGAGCCGGAAATGCCAGTGATGAGGATAATGCGCATAGGGCTTAATCATACCGCAAGCGATGCGCGTGGTCCGGATAGTCCCTGTGCAAATTGGCCCGAACAGGTTGCTGCTACACGAATGCGCGGGCCGATCCCAAGGCCGGCTTGGAGTCGCAATGCAGCGCCAGCGCCACGCTAGTCGCTGCCCATGGCCTTTTGCTGCCGCTCCATGAACTCCTTGAGCGTGTCGATTCCGCGCAACTGAAGAATCGTGTTGCGTACAGCAGCTTCCAGCAGAACCGCGAGGTTGCGGCCAGCCTCGACGGGAATGATCACCTTGCGGATCGGCAGGCCGAGCACTTCTTCGGTCTGGGAGTGCAGCGGCAGGCGTTCGTAGTTCTCTTCCAGGGTGCTGCGGCGCACGAGATGCACGATCAGTTTCAGGCGCATTTTCCGGCGCACTGCGGTTTCGCCGAAGATGGTCTTGATATCGAGAAGCCCCAGGCCGCGCACTTCCAGCAGGTTCTGCAGCAATGGCGGGCAGCGACCCTCGATCATGTTGGGGGCGATGCGGGCAAATTCGACGGCATCGTCCGCAACCAGGCCGTGATTTCGCGAAATCAATTCAAGACCGAGTTCGCTCTTGCCGAGACCGGACTCGCCGGTAATCAGTACACCGACACCAAGCACATCCATGAACACGCCATGCATCGTGATGCGCTGTGCCAGTTCCTTGGAGAGGTAGACGCGGAGATAGTCAATTACCTGCGCGGCAGGCAGCGGCGTAGAGAAAAGCGGAATGTTCTTCTCGTCACAGACAGCCAGGATGTACGGCGGCGTCTCCAATCCTTGCGCGATAATAAACGCGGGCGGCTCGCCATTGACCAGCTCTTCCGTCTGGTACTTGCGCGACACCGGTGAAAGTTTGTTGTAGTACTGGATTTCCTGGTGCCCGAAAACCTGTAGTCGGCCGGGATGGATCAGGTTGAGGTGGCCGACCTGGTCTGCGGCCGACGTTGCATCACCGGAAATGCGACGCTCTCCGCCAGGAAAACCCGCAAACCATCCGAGTTGAAGCGCTTCCCTCGTGTCGTCGTAAAGCTGCTGAATTGTCAGGTGTGTGGATGCCGGCATGGCGCGGATGAAACCGGTTATGCGTGAAGACTGGGTTGCCAGTCGAGGATGCGGGCATGCACAGAGGCAGGATCAGTATCGCTGGCGAGCAGGTTGCGGAAGGCTTCGTCGGAAAACATCTCAGCGATTTCGGACAGAATTTCCAGATGCTGTTGCGTCACGTGGTCCGGAATCAGCAGGAAAACCAGCATCTTCACCGGTTGGCCATCGGGCGATTCGAATGGAATCGGATCCTTCAGTCTCACGAAAGCGGCGAGCGGTGCCTTCAAGCCCTTGATGCGGCCATGCGGAACGGCGACACCGTGGCCAAGGCCAGTTGAGCCGAGGCGCTCACGGGCAAACAGGTTGTCCGACACGACGGAACGGGCGATGCCGCAGTTATTTTCAAAAATCAATCCTGCCTGCTCGAATGCGCGCTTCTTGCTCGACACTTCAAGATCAAGGACGACGTTCGTTGCAGAAAGAATTTTTGCGAGTGTTGTCATGTCACTAAGCGATATGTTGCATCGCACAAGGTGAGTTTTCGAGACGCATTATAGGCCTCTTTGGGCGATGTGCAATCCGAAGCATATGGTGATTGACGGAAACAATATTGATCCAAGGCAGGGATTCAATACGAGATTGTTAACAATTGTCAGTGACTGAGTATTCCGGCGTGTGCCGACGCGCGTCTGACATCTCGTAGAAAGGCATTTGAGTCCGGCGCCGCGACGAAGTTTCCAAAGCGCACCTGAGCAAGAATGCAAACGCCTATCTCTGAAATGCATTGATCCCGCACTCATTAACAGCTTTTCTTCATGTCGCAGCCTGAAGGGGAGCGCCCCTATCCGGCGCTACTGCCGCGCGTTCCGTAAATTGCTCGGCCGCTGCCCCGTCGTAAAGTTACTGCGCCAGGGATTGATGTCCAGCCCACCGCGACGGGTGTAGCGCGCATAGACCGATAACTTCTGTGGCCGGCATTGCCGCAGGATATCCATGAAGATGCGTTCCACGCATTGTTCATGGAACTCGTTGTGGTTGCGGAACCCGATCAGATACTGCAGCAAGCCCTCCTGATTGATCTGTGCGCCAACGTAACGGATTTGCACGCTGCCCCAGTCCGGTTGCCCCGTGACGAGGCAGTTTGATTTCAAGAGGTGCGACGTCAGCGTTTCCTCGACCATCGCTTCGTGATGATTTGCCGTCAGCAGGGATGGATTTGGCGTGTAATTGCTGACTTCGATATCCAGCCGGTCCAGCAGCAATCCTTCCAGCTCCCCCATCTGCAGCGTGGAAAAAGCATCGGGCAGGGTGAGTTTCACCTGTACCGGCGCATCGAATCCTGCAGACAGGTCGGTGCGTAAAGTCTCCACGAGCGCATCCGGCGATTCGAGCCGTGTCTGGTTGAATGAATTCAGATAGAGCTTGAATGACTTCGATTCGATGATGTTCGGCGAATCGGCCGGCACGGTGAACGTCGCGATTGCGACCTGCGGCTTGCCGCGCATGTTCAGCCATGACAGTTCGTACGCATTCCAGATGTCGACGCCGAAAAAGGGCAGGGTACCCGTGATGCCGATCTCTTCGCGTTTCTGCTGGCGCGGGATTGGAAACAGCAGGCCGGGAGTGTATTCGGACTGGTAGCTGGTGGTCTTGCCGAGTGGAGAGGCTTCCGGCTGATTGGGCGTGGTCATGAAGCGGTGTGAGAAAGGTCGAGCGGAACGGTAGTTCCTGAAATTCCTATGACAGCGGGCGACCTTGCCGGTTCGCCCGCGTTTGAGTTACAGGAACAGCTTGTACGCGGGGTTTTCGCTTTCATCCCAGTGACGGTAACCGAGCGTCGACAGGAATTCGCGGAAAGCCTTCATTTCCTTCTTCGGTACTTGCAGCCCCACCAGGATGCGGCCGACATCGCCGCCCTGGTTGCGATAATGGAACAGGCTGATGTTCCAGTTGGGCGCCATGCTGTCGAGGAAGCGCATCAGCGCGCCGGGGCGCTCCGGGAATTCAAAACGGTACAGCAATTCATTGTGCGCGAGCGGACTCTTGCCGCCGACCAGATGCCGGATATGCAACTTGGCGAGTTCGTCGTGCGTCAGGTCGAGCGCCTTGAAGCCGTGCTTCTCGAAGTTCTTTGCGAGCTTGGCTGATTCGTCGCGGCTGGAGATTTGCACGCCGACGAACACATGCGCCTCTTTCTCGTCACTGATGCGATAGACGAACTCGGTCACATTGCGGCCGCCAGTCAGTTCGCAGAAGCGCTTGAAGCTGCCGCGCTCTTCCGGGATCGTGACCGCCAGCACCGCCTCGCGCGCCTCGCCGACTTCCGCGCGTTCGGCGACGTAGCGTAGACGGTCGAAGTTCATGTTGGCGCCGCACGCGACTGTCACCAGCACTTCATCCTTGAGCGGCTTCTTGTTCGCTATTGCGCGCTCCACATACTCCTTGGCGCCGGCAACGGCGAGCGCGCCGGCCGGCTCCAGAATGCTGCGGGTATCCTGGAAAACATCCTTGATTGCCGCGCAGACGGCATCGGTGTCGACGACGATCACGTCATCCACGTACATCTTCGCGATGCGGAATGTCTCTTCGCCCACCAGCTTGACCGCGGTACCGTCGGAAAACAGACCGACGTCCGGCAAAGTGACGCGTCGTCCCGCCTTCAGGCTGCGCGCCATTGCGTCGGAGTCGGTGGTCTGTACGCCGATGATCTTGATCTCGGGCCGGATCGCCTTGATGTAGGCCGCCACACCCGCAATCAGGCCGCCACCACCGATCGCAACGAAGATCGCATGGATCGGCCCCGGGCGCTGGCGCAGGATCTCCATCGCGATCGTGCCTTGGCCGGCGATGACATCGGGATCGTCAAATGGATGGACGAAGGTCAGCTTGTGCTTCTTCTCGAGGGTCAGTGCATGGTTGTACGCATCGGTATACGAATCGCCGAACAGCACCACTTCGCCACCGCGCGACTTCACCGCGTCGATCTTGACCGGCGGTGTGGTCGTCGGCATGACGATGACCGCACGGCAGCCGAGCTTTGCCGCTGACAGCGCCACGCCCTGCGCATGGTTGCCCGCTGACGCGCAGATGACGCCGCGCTTGAGCTGTGCGGGCGTCAGGTTCGCCATCTTGTTATAAGCACCGCGCAGCTTGAAGCTGAACACGCTCTGCACGTCTTCGCGCTTCAGGTAGATTTTGTTATTCGTCCGCTGGGACAGGGTCGGGGCAAATTCGAGGGGGGATTCAACAGCAACGTCATAGACGCGGGCGGTCAGGATCTTCTTCAGGTAGTCGGTGGTCATAGGCTAGGTATTTCGAGCGTGCGCCGGCCGGCGCGGCATTCCGGGGAACGGATCATTATAATGGACGCCCTTGGCGATTCCCGTGCATCGCTCCATTTCTGGCCCGTCCGCATTGTCTTCAAGCGGCGTATTCCTCGCACACGATGATCGAATCCGCAATCCGCTGGCTGTTAAACGTCCTTGCACTTCCCGATGTCGGGCTGCCTACGGTATTCCTGATCAGCGTGATTTCGGCGACTCTTCTTCCGCTTGGTTCGGAGCCGGCGGTCTTTGCAGTCATCAAGGCCAATGGCGCCTTGTTCTGGCCGGCGATTGCGGTGGCCACCGTCGGTAATACGATTGGCGGCATCATCGACTACTGGATGGGCTACGGTGCAAAGCAGGCCTTTGCGAAGGAGCGCGAGACCCACTGGTTCGGGTGGTTGGAGCGGTATGGCCCCAAAACCATGCTCCTGGCGTGGCTGCCCGCTATCGGAGACCCCTTGTGTACCCTCGGCGGTTGGTTGAAATTGCCTTTCTGGCCATGCGTGTTCTATATGGCGATCGGCAAATTCCTGCGTTATGTGACGATGACGTCGCTGCTGTTGTACGTTCCCGACGGCTTCTGGAGGCAGGTGGTCAACCTCTTTTAATGCAGGATCGCAGCTTTTTGCCAATTTTTGCCCTAATTTAGCCGCATGCAGCGTAAGGCTGTTGCCGCTTGATGCAACGCAATACGTTAGAATGCTTTTTTAGCGTTAGTCCGCCAATTTTTTGATGAACGCCCCAGCACAACTCCAAGCTTTGCTTTCTGACGCCCCAAGTGGCGCGGTTCCGACGCGCTTGCGCGAAATCCCGTACAACTACACCTCGTTTTCCGATCGCGAAATCGTGATCCGCCTGCTCGGCGAAGAGTCATGGCGGATTCTCGACGAGCTGCGCGGGGAGCGCCAGACCGGCCGTTCCGCCCGCATGCTGTACGAAGTGCTGGGCGATATCTGGGTTGTTCGTCGCAATCCTTACCTGCAGGACGACCTGCTCGACAATCCGAAGCGCCGCCAGGACCTGATCGAGGCGCTGAACCATCGCCTGTCCGAGGTCGAAAAGCGCCGTACAAGTACCGACCTCGAGGCAAGCGGCGATCCGCAGACCAAGCGCCGCAGCGCCAACGTCGAAGTGCTGGTGATAGCGGCGAGGAAAGCCGTCGCAGACTTCGGCGAAGAATTCCGCCGCATGTACGACCTGCGCAAGCGCGCGACCAAAGTGCTGGGCCGCTACACGGCAAAGGACAACATCAAGTTCGACGGCCTGTCGCGCGTGTCGCACGTGACGGACGCCACCGACTGGCGCGTCGAGTATCCGTTCGTCGTGCTGACGCCAGATGGCGAGGACGAAATGGCGGGTTTGGTGAAGGCCTGTATCGAACTCGGTCTGACGATCATCCCGCGCGGAGGCGGTACCGGCTATACCGGCGGTGCCGTACCCCTCACGCCCATGTCGGCCGTCATCAATACCGAAAAACTCGAGCAGATCGGGCAGGTCGAAATGACCGTGCTGCCTGGCGTCGACCGTCCCTATGCCACCATCTATACAGGCGCTGGCGTGGTCACGAAACGCGTCTCGGATGCGGCGGAAAAGGCAGGTTTCGTCTTCGCGGTCGATCCGACGTCGGCAGAGGCCTCCTGCGTTGGCGGCAATGTCGCAATGAACGCCGGCGGCAAGAAAGCCGTGTTATGGGGCACCGCGCTGGATAACCTTGCGAGCTGGCGCATGGTCGACCCGAACGGCGACTGGCTGGAAGTCACCCGGATCGAGCACAACCTCGGCAAGATCCACGACGCTCCGGTGGCGAAATTCAAGCTCGAATGGACGCATCCCGCCGACAAGGGCAAGGGCAACAAGCCGTTCAAGACCGAATACCTCGAAATCGAAGGCCGCCGCTTCCGCAAGGAAGGCCTCGGCAAGGACGTCACGGACAAGTTCCTCGCCGGACTGCCGGGCGTGCAAAAGGAGGGTTGCGACGGCCTGATCACATCGGCACGTTGGATCCTGCACAAGATGCCGAAGTACACGCGCACGGTGTGCCTCGAATTCTTTGGTCAGGCGCGCGATGCGATCCCGTCGATTGTCGAAATCAAGGATTACCTCGACGCCGAGTCGAAGAAGGGCGGCGCAATCCTCGCCGGCCTTGAGCACCTCGACGAACGCTACCTGCGCGCGGTCGGCTATGCGACCAAGTCCAAGCGCGGTGTGCTGCCGAAGATGGCGCTGTTCGGCGACATCGTCGGTGACGACGAAGAGGCAGTGGCGCGCGCGGCGTCCGAAGTGATCCGTATCGCGAATACGCGCGTTGGTGAAGGTTTCGTCGCGGTAACGCCGGAGACGCGCAAGAAATTCTGGCTGGATCGCGCACGTACCGCGGCGATCGCTAAGCACACGAACGCGTTCAAGATCAATGAAGACGTCGTCATCCCGTTAAACCGGATGGGGGAATACACCGACGGCATCGAGCGTATCAACATCGAGCTGTCGATCAAGAACAAGCTGCAATTGCTGAATGAGCTGCGCGCCTTCTTTGTTGCCGGCCATCTGCCGCTCGGCAAGAGCGATGATGCGGACGTGCATGACATTCCGCCGGAAGAATTGCTCGGTGACCGCGTCACCCAGGCATTGCAGCTGATCGATGCGACACATGCACGCTGGACTTACCTGCTGACGCAGCTCGACAAACCGCTGCGCGATGCAAAGTCGGAGCTGGCCGTACTCGGCCTCGACAAGTTGGTCGATACCTTCGACGAGCGATTGACGCGCCAGCCGGAGGCCAATGTATTCCACGTCGTGCAGGACCGTACTGTGCGCGTATCGTGGAAGGCAGAGCTGCGTGGACCGTTGCGTCAAATCTTCAACGGTGGCGCGTTCAAGCTGATCCTTGACGAATGCAGCGCCATTCACAAGCGCGTGCTGCGCGGACGTGTGTTCGTCGCCTTGCACATGCATGCGGGCGACGGCAACGTACATACGAACCTGCCCGTCAACTCCGACCACTATGAAATGCTGCAGGACGCGCACGCGGCCGTGGCACGCATCATGGTGCTGGCGCGTTCGCTGAACGGCGTGATCTCCGGCGAACACGGCATCGGCATCACCAAGCTCGAATTCCTGACGGAAGAGGAAATCAGTGATTTCCGCGACTACAAGTTGCGCGTCGATCCGGAAGGGCGATTCAACAAGGGCAAGCTGTTAAACGACCCGAGCATGCCGGCAGACTTGCGCAATGCGTACACGCCGTCGTTCGGCTTGATGGGGCATGAATCGCTGATCATGCAGCAAAGCGATATCGGCGCCATTGCGAACAGCGTGAAGGACTGCCTGCGCTGCGGCAAATGCAAACCCGTGTGCTCGACGCACGTGCCGCGTGCGAATCTTCTTTATTCGCCGCGCAACAAGATCCTCGCAACGTCACTACTGGTCGAAGCCTTCCTGTACGAAGAGCAGACCCGCCGCGGCGTGTCGATCAAACACTGGGAAGAGTTCGAAGACGTTGCCGACCACTGCACGGTCTGCCATAAATGCTTCACGCCGTGCCCGGTCGATATCGACTTCGGTGATGTATCGATGAACATGCGCAACCTGCTGCGCAAGATGGGTAAGAAATCGTTCAACCCCGGCACCACTGCCGCGATGTTCTTTCTGAACGCGACGGATCCGGCAACGATCAATGCTACGCGCGCTGCCATGACCGGACTCGGCTTTAAGGCGCAGCGCCTGGCAAATGACGTACTGAAGAAACTTGCCAGGAAGCAGACCAAGGCTCCGCCGGCAACGCACGGCAAACCGCCCGTCAAGGAACAGGTGATCCACTTCATCAACAAGAAGATGCCTGGCAACCTGCCGAAGAAGACCGCGCGTGCGCTGCTCGATATCGAAGACGACAAGGTCGTGCCGATCATCCGCGACCCGAAAAAGACCACGGCCGATACGGAAGCCGTGTTCTACTTTCCTGGCTGTGGTTCCGAGCGCCTGTTCTCGCAGGTTGGCCTCGCGACGCAGGCAATGTTGTGGCATGTCGGCGTGCAGACGGTGCTGCCGCCGGGCTATCTGTGCTGCGGCTATCCGCAGCGCGGCACCGGTCAGTACGACAAGGCCGAGAAGATGATGACGGACAACCGGGTCCTCTTCCATCGCGTCGCCAACACGCTGAACTACCTTGATATCAAGACGGTCGTAGTGTCGTGCGGTACCTGCTACGACCAGTTGCAGAGCTATGAATTCGAGAAGATTTTCCCGGGCTGCCGGATCATCGACATCCACGAGTATCTGCTGGAAAAGGGTGTGAAGCTTGAAGGTGTTGGCGGTGTTCGCTACATGTATCACGAGCCTTGCCACAATCCGATGAAGCTGCAGGATTCGCTGAAGACGGTGAATGCACTGATTACCACCGTCGACGGGCAGAAGGTCGAGAAGAACGACCGCTGCTGCGGTGAGTCGGGTACCTTCGGTGTCAGCCGCCCGGACATTTCGACGCAGGTGCGCTTCCGCAAGGAAGAGGAAATGCGCAAGGGTGCCGACAAGCTGCGCGCCGACGGATTCAGCGGCGAGGTCAAGATCCTGACGTCCTGCCCGTCGTGCTTCCAGGGCTTGTCACGCTACAACGAGGACTCCGGCACGACCGCAGACTACATCGTGATCGAGATGGCCAAGCACTTGCTCGGCGAGAACTGGCTGCCGGAATACGTCGAGCGCGCCAATAACGGTGGCATCGAACGCGTGTTGGTATAAGAGACCTATGGTGAAAGAATCTCCCTGCGAATTGTGCATCCAGCCCGGTGGCGAGGTGATCTACCGGGACGACAACTATCGCATCGTGCTGGTCGACGATGAGAATTACCCCGGCTTTTGCCGCGTCATCTGGAATGCACATGTGCGGGAGATGACCGACCTGTCCACTGCGGACCGCGCCATCCTGATCGCCGCGGTATGGCAGGTGGAGGAAGCGGTGCGCGAAGTGATGCAGCCGCACAAGATCAACGTCGCCAGCCTTGGCAACGTGGTGCCGCATGTGCATTGGCATGTGATACCGCGCTATGAGGACGATGCGCATTTCCCCAATCCGATCTGGGGCGAAATCAAGCGGACGCCGGCGTCGGCTGAACTGCAGAAACGCCAGTCACTTTTGCCGAAGCTGCGCGAAGTGATTCTTGACCGGTTTGACCAGTCCTTACTCTGATATGGCCGACTCCCCAAAGACCAACATGGTGCCAACCGCACTGACTGTGCATAAACAATCCCGCGTGCTGGAAATCGCATTCGACAGCGGCGAAGTGTTTTCCCTGCCGTTCGAGTTCCTGCGCGTGTATTCCCCGTCCGCCGAGGTGCGCGGCCATGGTGCGGGGCAGGAAGTGCTGCAGACCGGCAAACGCAACGTACTCATCACGGCGTTGGAACCCGTCGGAAACTATGCGGTTCAGCCGCATTTTTCCGATGAGCACAATACCGGGATCTACACTTGGGACTACCTGTACTGGCTCGGTACCAATCAATCCCAGCTCTGGGAAGACTATCTGAAACGTCTTGAAGCAGCGGACTTTACCCGTGAAACAGGACGCGATGCGCCCATGCTGGCCGAAAAGGGCGGCTGCGGTCACCACTGATCCGTCGCCACGAGGTGCACTTTGATTGCGGGCAAGAAAATCCGCTAATCAGGATCTCGCTCATGGGAACGCTTGGCGACGCTGCCTGTCTGCACTTGTATAATGCGGCTTCGATTAAAAAGGCCGTTCCCATGACGAATACAACGCATTTCGGTTACCAGACCGTCCCCGAGGAAGAAAAGGCGCAGAAAGTCGCACAGGTTTTTCATTCCGTTGCAAGCAAGTACGACGTGATGAACGACCTGATGTCCGGTGGGCTCCACCGTTTGTGGAAAACCTTCACCATCGCCCAGGCAGGTGTGCGTCCCGGCTTCAAGGTGCTGGACATCGCCGGCGGTACCGGCGACCTGGCAAAGGCCTTTGCGAAGCAGGCTGGGCCAACCGGCGAAGTCTGGCTGACGGATATCAATGAGTCGATGCTGCGTGTCGGGCGTGACAGGCTCTTGAACAAGGGGCTGGCGACGCCAACGTTGCTGTGTGATGCAGAGAAGCTGCCATTCCCCAGCAATTACTTCGATCGGGTGAGCGTGGCTTTCGGCCTGCGCAACATGACGCACAAGGATGCGGCGCTGGCGGAAATGCAGCGAGTGCTGAAACCGGGTGGAAAATTGCTGGTGCTGGAGTTCTCGAAAGTCTGGGAGCCCCTGCAAAAGCCCTACGACGTGTATTCGTTCTCGGTCCTGCCGTGGCTGGGCAAGCAGATCGCCAATGACTCGGAAAGCTATCGCTATCTGGCCGAATCGATCCGCATGCACCCGGATCAGGAAACCCTGAAGAAGATGATGCAGGACGCCGGCCTGGAACGTGTCGAGTATTTCAACCTGACCGCCGGGGTCGCCGCACTGCATACAGGGATCAAACTGTAGGAGAGTGTCATGAAAAGATTGTTGATTGCCCTGATGGTTGCCGTAAGTGCCGCATCCATGGTCGTAACCGAAGCCGAAGCCCGCAGAATGGGTGGTGGTGGGTCCTTTGGACGGCAGTCGCAAGGCATCAGCCGCCAGGCGCCCGCACAGCAGCCGTCACAAAACCAGATGAACAGCGCCAGCCAGCAGAAGTCGGCCGCCGCGCCGGGCGCGCAGACTGCACCAAAGCCTGCAAGTCCGTGGCGCAATATTCTCGGCGGAGCACTGCTTGGCCTGGGCTTGGGCGCGCTGCTGTCGCATCTCGGCATCGGCGGCGCGCTGGCCAGCATCATCAGCACCATACTGATGGTCGCGCTCCTGGCACTTGCCGCCATGTTCATCTACCGGATGTTTCGTCGCAAGGCACCGGATGCGCATGCTCGCGAGGCTTACGCAGGCGGATACTCCTCTGGCGTCGACACGCCGGAAATCGGTTCGCGCATTGAACCAAGAGTGCAACCAGCTGCATTCCAGGGCAACGCGGCAAGCAATACGGCAGATGCCGGCGTGCTGAACATCCCGGCGGATTTCGATGTGCCGGCTTTCCTGCGCAGTGCAAAGACGTACTTCATTCGCCTGCAGGCGGCATGGGACCGCGCGGAAGTGAACGACATCCGGGAATTCACGACGCCGGAAATGTTTGGTGAACTGCGCCTGCAACTGCAAGAGCGTGGCGCCTCGCCGAATCACACCGATGTCGTCTCGCTCGATGCCGACCTGGTCGGACTGGAGACGGTCGGCCATGAATACCTTGCCAGTGTCCGCTTCTCCGGCATGATCAAGGAAGCCGAGAATGCGCCCGCGGAGCCGTTCGCGGAAGTCTGGAATCTGACTAAGCCAGTGTCCGGCCAGGGCGGTTGGCTGCTGGCAGGGATCCAACAATTATCCTGAGCCGACTGAAATAACCATCGGCAAACTGGTAAACTTAGGCCGCCCGTGAATCGTCACGGGCGGTTTTGTTTTGTGACCATGATTTCTTCACCACTCTCCGCTGCGATCAACCATTTGCTGGCCCAGGAGGCATGGGCACGCGACAAGCTTTCCCGTCACGCCGGTAAAGTTGCCTGTTTTGATGCGGGCGTGACAGCAGTCAGACTGAAGGTTGCTTCAGACGGCATGGTGCAGGCTGCCATGGATGAGGAGCCGATCAATGTCACGATCCGCGTCAAGCTGGCGGACCTGCCGCTGATTGCGCAGAACCGCGAGCACGCTTTTTCCTATGTGAAGATCGAAGGCGATGCCGATTTTGCGAACGTCATCTCGCAACTGGGCGAAAACCTGCGCTGGGAAGCGGAGCAGGACCTCAGCCGGCTGATCGGCGAAATCGCCGCTGCCCGTGTTGTCGGCGGTGCGCGTGTGGTGTTCGAAACCGTGCGCGTCACCCATCAACGGCTGGCGGAGAACGTGGCCGAATATTTTCTCGACGAAAAACCGCTGCTGGTGAGGCCGCAGACCGTGGCCGATTTCTCCAGCGATGTCACCAGGTTGCGTGACGATGTCGAGCGTCTTGCCAAGCGCATCGATAAACTAAAGGAAAGCCGCTAAATGCTATTCAGATTACTGCGGCTGTTCAAAATCGCCCGCGTCGTGGTCCGCTACGGACTGGACGATATTGCGATATCGAGCCTCGCCCATCCCCGCATTGCGAAGCTGATTTCAGCTTTAGTATTCTGGCGCGACATTTCGGCGCCGCGCGGCGTGCGCTTGCGTCAGGCACTGGAAGACCTTGGGCCAATCTTCGTGAAATTCGGTCAGGTGCTGTCGACCCGTCGCGACCTGATTCCGTTGGATATCGCGAATGAACTGGCGAAGCTGCAGGACCGTGTGCCGCCCTTCGATTCCGATCTCGCCATCGTGCAGATCAAAAAGTCCCTCGGCGCACATCCCGACCAGCTGTTTGCGGAATTCAGCCGTGAACCGGTGGCATCCGCGTCGATCGCGCAAGTGCATTTCGCCACCCTCAAGAACGGTACCGAAGTCGCGGTAAAAGTGCTGCGCCCCGGCATGAAGAAGTCGATCGAGAAAGACATCGCGCTCATGCGGATTGCCGCCGGTTGGGTGGAAAAGCTGTGGGCGGACGGCCGGCGACTGAAGCCGAAAGAAGTGGTCGCCGAGTTCGACAAGTATCTGCATGACGAGCTGGATTTGATGCGCGAGGCGGCCAATGCAAGCCAGCTGCGCCGCAACTTCATGAATTCCGACCTGCTGATCGTGCCAGAGATGTACTGGGACTACTGTTCGACGTCGGTGATTGTGATGGAGCGCATGAAAGGCGTCCCGATCTCGCAGATCGACCGGCTGGTGGCCGAAGGCGTGGATCTGAAAAAGCTTTCCCGCGATGGTGTCGAGATCTTCTTCACACAGGTATTCCGTGACGGTTTTTTTCATGCAGACATGCATCCCGGGAACATCCTGGTGTCGCTGGAACCGGCAACCTTTGGCCGGTACATCGCACTCGATTTCGGTATCGTCGGCACCTTGACGGACTACGACAAGGATTACCTGTCGCAGAACTTCCTGGCCTTCTTCCGTCGCGACTACAAGCGCGTCGCACAGGCGCACATCGAATCAGGCTGGGCACCGAAAGAAACACGGGTCGATGAGCTGGAGTCGGCGGTCCGCGCCTGCTGCGAGCCGATTTTCGACAAGCCGTTGCGCGACATATCATTTGGCCAAGTACTGTTGAGGCTTTTCCAGACATCGCGGCGCTTCAATGTCGAAGTGCAGCCGCAACTGGTGCTGCTGCAAAAGACCTTGCTCAACATCGAAGGACTTGGCCGGCAGCTCGACCCGGATCTCGATCTCTGGAAAACCGCAAAGCCTTACCTCGAGCGCTGGATGGAAGACCAGATCGGCCTGCGTGGCCTGATTGCACGCTTCAAGGAAGAGATCCCGCATTACAACAACATGATTCCGCAATTGCCGCGGCTGGTGCATCAGGTGCTGTCGGCAAGGGTCGAGGAACCCCCGAAGCACAATGCAGAACTCCTGAAGCAGCTGATTGCCGAACAAAGGCGCACCAACCTGCTGCTTGGCTTCGCCGTGTATTTTGGCGGCGGTCTGATCGGCGGCATCATCGTCGCGCAGCTGATGTTGCGCTGGTATCCGTTCTTTCACTGGTAACCACTCACACCATGCCGACTTTCGAATCCCGCGATCCTTCCCAGTCCGCCTTCTGGTCTGAACGGTTTGAGCAGGATTTCAAGCCTTGGGATCGGGGCAGCGTGCCGCAGCAACTGCAGAGGTTTGTCGCAGAATCGCCACGCAAGTATGCAACCCTGATCCCGGGCTGCGGCACAGGCTACGAAGTGGCCTGCCTGGCGGAGGCCGGTTGGGATGTGACCGCAATCGATTTTTCCGAAGCCGCCGTGGACGCTGCACGCAAGGTCCTCGGTCCACTGGCGTCCCGCGTCAGGCAGGCGGATTTCTTTCACTTTGCACCCGAACATCCGGTCGAGCTGATCTATGAACGCGCCTTCTTCTGCGCGCTTCCACCGCGCATGCGGCCGGATGTCGTGGCACGCTGGGCGCAGCTGCTCCCGCCCGGCGCACTGCTCGCAGGGTATTTTTTCTTCAGTGAGGGGCCGAAAGGTCCGCCGTTTGGCATCTCCCGAGAAGAGCTGGATGCCATGCTGACATCGGCATTCGAATGCGTCGCGGACGAAGCCGTGCCCGACTCGCTCCCGGTTTTTGCCGGCAAGGAGCGCTGGCAGGTGTGGCGGCGTCGACCAACCTGATCTATCCGGCCTGCCGCAATTTCTTTTTTCGACCTATGTGACTGGTTTCTGCCGCTATAATCGCGAAAATTTGCCACAGGGCTATAAGCGGTAGCAGACGCACCCTGTTTTCTCTGATGCCGGGAGCGGAATGGCAGCTGCTCGGTGATTATTCCGGATTCTTCGTGCGGGGCAAACATCCATGAACTACACACTCATCTCTTTTGTCGTGCTGTATCTGCTCGGCACGCTTGCCTTGGGCGTCTGGGCCGGGACACGCATCAAGAGCACCAGCGACTTCGCCGTCGCCGGTCGCAGCTTGCCGTTGATCATGGTGGTCACGACGACGTTTGCGACCTGGTTTGGCGCTGAAACGGTGATGGGCATTCCGGCCAAGTTCGTACAGGGTGGATTAAATGCCATTGTGGAAGATCCTTTTGGCGCCGGTACCTGCCTGATATTGGTCGGCATGTTTTTCGCCACCAAGCTCTACAAGCAGAACCTGCTGACCATCGGTGACTTCTATCGCAACCGGTACGGAAAGGGCATCGAGGTATTCTGTTCCGTCGCGATCATCCTGAGCTACCTCGGCTGGGTGGCGGCCCAGATCACGGCACTTGGCCTGGTATTCTCGGTCCTGACCAACGGTGCCATGTCGGAGACCACCGGCATGATCATCGGCACGCTCGCGGTGTTGATCTATGTGGTGATCGGCGGCTTTCTCGCTGTCGCCTGGACCGATTTCATTCAGATGATTGTGCTCGTGCTCGGCCTGAGCGCCATTGCCTTCTTTTCGGCTGACTTGGCCGGCGGCTCCGACAAGGTCTTCGCACTGGCGAGCGACACTAATCTCTGGAATTTCCTGCCGCCGGCCACGTTCACGGACATCGCCTTCTTCATCGGCGCTGCGGTGACGATGATGCTGGGCAGCATTCCGCAACAGGACGTATTCCAGCGTGTGATGTCGGCAAAGGATGCACCCACCGCCCGCACCGGTGCCATCATCGGCGGCGCGAGTTATATCCTCTTCGCCTTCGTCCCGATGTTCATTGTCGCGAGCGCTGTCGTGGTCATGGGGGAGGGCGCGCTTGACTTGGCCAAGAACGACTATCAGCGCCTGCTTCCGACCTTCATCATGACCAAGATGCCGCTGGTGATGCAGATCTTCTTCTTCGGTGCGCTGGTGTCCGCCATCAAGAGCACTTCCTCGGCTACCCTGCTCGCACCGTCCACCAGCTTTGTCGAGAACATCCTCAAAAACCTGCGTCCGGGCATGAGCGACCGGCAGCAACTATTCGCGATGCGCTGCACGATCGTGGTTTTTGCCGCACTGGTATTGGCCTACGCTATCGCTATGAACGGTACCTCGATCTATGACCTGGTATCGACGGCCTACCAAGTGACTCTGGTCGGTGCCTTTGTGCCGCTGGTCATGGGGCTGTATTGGCAGCGAGCCACGACACAAGGCGCCATTGTTTCGCTCGCGGCCGGTATCGGCACCTGGATTCTGTTTTTCCCCCAGATCACCAGCCTGGGAGAGCAATTCCCCGGGCAGCTCGCCGGCCTCATCGCTGCATTTGCGGGCATGATTCTCGGATCGCTACTTCCGCAAGTGCTGAAGAACCGCCACGAGCCAAGGCATTCTGCACGCGAGGCAAGTGCCTGAAGCAGTAATTTCCATTGGTGAGTTGGCAATTCTGTTTGGCGTCGGCTGTAAATTAATGGCTGGCCGGCGCTCGGCGAACAGTCTCGCCAGCTTTTCTCGGTGGCGACCATCATGGATTGACGCAAAGGTAGCCCGAAAATCTTTATAATTCAGGGTTTTGGACGATTTTCGAGAGGTACCCTCATGCCGATTTACGCTTATCGCTGCGAAACGTGCGGTTTCACCAAGGATGTGCTGCAAAAAGTGTCTGACGCGCCGCTGACGGTATGCCCATCGTGTGAAAAAAACGCTTTCAAGAAGCAATTGACCGCTGCCGGATTCCAATTGAAAGGCACCGGCTGGTACGCAACCGACTTCCGCAATGGCAGCGGAGGAGCTTCTGCCCCGGCAACAAAAGCCAAGGAAGCGGAAAGTGCTTGCCCGGCCTCTGAATCCTGCGGCGTGGCGTGCGGCGCTTCGGCTGCGCCAGCAGCCTGATAATCAAAAGGTGCGGGGCGCTTGCCCGGCACCATAAGGACCATGCGTAAATATTTTGTCACCGGCCTGCTGGTACTGGTTCCCCTGGCGATCACGCTGTGGGTGCTGAACCTGATTGTCAGCACCATGGACCAGTCCTTGCTGCTGTTGCCGGAGCGCTGGCGGCCGGCGGCCCTGTTCGGGATCAACATTCCCGGACTGGGCACCATCCTGACACTGCTGTTCGTTTTTGTGACAGGCCTGCTGACGCGCAACTTCATCGGCAAGCAGGTGGTGCACCTGTGGGAGCGTTTGCTGACGCGCATTCCTATCGTCAGCTCGATCTACTCCAGCGTGAAGCAGGTATCGGACACCTTGTTCTCCTCGTCCGGCAATGCGTTCCGCAAGGCGATGCTCGTGCAATATCCGCGCGAAGGTTCCTGGACGATCGCCTTCCTGACCGGCACGCCAGGCGGGGACGTGAAGAATCACCTGACCGGCGACTACATCAGCGTCTATGTGCCGACCACACCGAACCCGACCTCCGGCTTCTTCCTGATGATGCCGAGGGCGGACGCAATCGAGCTGGACATGACGGTCGATGAAGCGTTGAAGTACATCGTATCGATGGGCGTGGTTGCACCTGAATATGTCGTCGCTGCCTCGAAAAATCTGAAGGCTGTCCCACCACCGATCTGAAACAAGTGGCCAATTAATCCAGACCCCGTGCGGCCGGCATGCCGCGACGGGATCCATTACAAAGAATCTGAAACTGGAAACTGACTATGTCTATGCGAACTCATTACTGCGGCCTCGTCACTGAGGAGCTCCTCGGCCAAACCGTCAGCCTGTGCGGCTGGGTGCATCGCCGGCGCGACCATGGTGGCGTGATCTTTATCGACCTGCGCGACCGCGAGGGTTTGGTGCAAGTGGTGTGCGACCCGGACCGTGCCGACGTGTTCAAGACGGCGGAAGCAGTGCGCAACGAATTCTGCGTGCGCATCACCGGCCTGGTGCGCAGCCGCCCGGAAGGCACGACCAACGCCAACCTCAAGTCGGGCAAGATCGAAGTGCTGTGCCAGCAGTTCGAAGTGCTGAACGCGTCGGTTACGCCGCCGTTCCAGCTCGATGACGACAACCTGTCGGAAACCACCCGCCTGACGCACCGCGTGCTCGACCTGCGCCGCCCGCAAATGCAAAACAACCTGCGCCTGCGCTACAAGGTGACGATGGAAGTGCGCAAGTTCCTGGACGCCAACGGCTTCATCGACATCGAAACGCCGATGCTGACCAAGTCGACGCCGGAAGGCGCGCGTGACTATCTCGTGCCGTCGCGCGTCAACGCCGGCAACTTCTTCGCGCTGCCGCAGTCGCCGCAGCTGTTCAAGCAGCTGCTGATGGTCGCCAACTTCGACCGCTACTACCAGATCACCAAGTGCTTCCGCGACGAAGACCTGCGCGCCGACCGCCAGCCGGAATTCACGCAGATCGACTGCGAGACCTCGTTCATGAACGAGCAGGAAATCCGCGACATGTTCGAAGGCATGATCCGCGGCGTGTTCAAGAACGTGCTCGACATCGACCTGCCGAATCCGTTCCCGGTTATGGACTATGCGACCGCGATGGGCCTGTATGGCTCGGACAAGCCGGACATGCGCGTGAAGCTGGAGTTCACCGATTTGACCGACGTGATGAAGGACGTCGAATTCAAGGTCTTCTCGGCTGCGGCCAACATGGACGGCGGCCGCGTGGTCGGCCTGCGCGTTCCGGGTGGCGGCACAATGCCGCGTTCCGAGATCGACGCCTACACCCAGTTCGTCGCGATCTACGGCGCCAAGGGGCTGGCCTACATCAAGGTCAACGAGAAGGCCAAGGGCCGTGACGGCCTGCAGTCGCCGATCGTCAAGAACATCCATGATGCCGCGCTGAACGCGATTATCGAGAAGACTGGCGCGCAGGACGGCGACCTGATCTTCTTCGGCGCCGACAAGGCCAAGGTAGTCAATGACGCCATCGGTGCATTGCGCGTGAAGATCGGCCACAGCGAATTCGGCAAGAAGAGCGGCCTGTTCGAGGATGCATGGAAGCCGCTGTGGGTGATCGACTTCCCGATGTTCGAGTACGACGAGGAAAGCCAGCGTTACGCCGCTGCGCACCATCCGTTTACGTCGCCGAAGGACGGTCACGAGGACCTGCTCGAAACCAATCCGGGCAAGGCACTCGCCAAGGCCTACGACATGGTGCTGAACGGCTGGGAGCTGGGTGGCGGCTCGGTGCGTATCCACCGTGCTGACGTGCAGAGCAAGGTGTTCCGCGCACTCAAGATCGATGCAGAAGAGGCGCAGCTCAAGTTCGGCTTCCTGCTCGACGCGCTGCAGTACGGTGCGCCTCCGCACGGTGGCCTGGCGTTCGGCCTCGACCGCATCGTGACGATGATGACCGGCGCCGAATCGATCCGCGACGTGATCGCATTCCCGAAGACCCAGCGTGCGCAGTGCTTGCTGACCCAGGCACCGTCCGAGGTCGACGAGAAGCAGCTGCGCGAACTGCATATCCGTTTGCGCACTGTCGAGCCGGCAGTGAAGGCGTAAGGATAGCGGTGAATGGAAGACAAAAAGGCGCAAAGTTCGGCGCCTTTTTGTTTTGTGCATCGCCTTGGCTTTGACCTACGCATCATTGCGCATGCAGTCGGCGCTGTACCCTGTAAAGCTAAACGGATGTCCCTTCCTGCACTCAGCAGTTAAATGCCCAAACCCTACAAAATCCCTGAATCCGTACTCGTTGTCATTCATACCGCCGCGCGCGAGGTCTTGCTGATCGAGCGCGCGGATAGACCCGGATATTGGCAATCGGTCACCGGGTCGAAGGATGCGGAAGATGAACCGCTGGCGCTGACCGCGCGGCGTGAAGTGTTTGAAGAGACCGGCATCCGGATCGAGGACGCCATACCGGATGGGCAGCCAGAACTGAACGTCGTCCCTGCCTGCAATCTGGTGGATTGGCACTTATCCAACGTGTTCGAAATTTACCCCGTGTGGCGCCATCGGTATGCGCCAGGTGTCATGATGAATACGGAACACGTCTTCGGGCTCATGGTGCCGCGAAATATTCCTATTACGCTTGCACCACGCGAGCACCTCAACCACATCTGGCTGCCGTATCGGGAAGCCGCGGACAAGTGTTTTTCGCCCTCCAACGCGGAAGCCATCCTGCAATTGTCGACTTATGCTTCGGGCTGATAAAACTTGTTCTGGGATAAGTTTGTCGAAAACAGTTTTCATCCCCGTGCCGGCTTGCTTCTCTTGGTTGGCACAAGGTCTAGAATACTTTCATGAAACTCCGGATTGCGACGTACAACATTCACAAGGGCGTCAGCACACTACGCAGCATGCCGCGCATTCATGCGCTGAAGCAGGCTCTCGCATCAATGGAAGCCGATGTGCTTTTCTTGCAAGAAGTGCAGGGGCGGCACGACAAGCATGCCATGCGCCACGCCGCCCTTTGGCCAGAGGAGGCGCAGCATCAATTCCTGGCAGGCGACTCACACCAAGCTGTGTACGGAATGAATGCCGTGTACGACCATGGACACCATGGCAATGCATTGCTGAGCCGTTTCCCGGTTCTCTCCGCCAATAACCGTGACGTGTCGGACCATGCATTCGAGCATAGGGGCATCCTGCATTGCGTGGTTCAGGCGCCCAAGGACGATATCCATTGCTACGTCGTGCATCTCGGGCTGTTTGCCCGTAGCCGCCGGCGCCAGACGGAAGCGCTGATCGAGGCAGTCGAAAGTTCATCTCCCTCCGATGCGCCATTGATCATCGCGGGTGACTTCAACGACTGGACCAACCAGTTGAGCGACACCTTGCGCAATCGCCTCGGCGTCACCGAAGTGTTCGACGAGGGCTTGCATACGCGCGGCTTCGGTACCTACCTGCGTACCTTGAGCGGACGCGGGCCGAAAGCGGTACCTGCGCGCACTTTCCCGGCCGCGCTGCCCTGGCTGCGGCTCGATCGCATCTATGTGCGCGGCTTCCGGATCGAATCTGCACAGGTAATGCATGGCGCCCTGTGGGCGAAGCTGTCCGACCACGCACCGATTGTTGCATCTCTCGCATTGCAATAATTGCTGCAACTGCATCGATGTAGAATGCTTGCCAACATCGTAGCCATTGGAGCCATGCCTGCCTTATGCGCCAGGTTGAATTTTCCGCTCGCAACAACATCACGCTTCTGTACTGCGGTGGCGAGTACTTCCCCGCGCTGATTGCCGCATTCGATGCGGCGCGCTTCGACATCTATCTCGAGACGTATATCTTCACGCTGGATCGCACCGGAGTAGAAATTCGCGATGCGCTGATACGCGCCGCGCGGCGCGGTGTGACGGTCAATGTGGTAACTGACTGGCTTGGCAGCGGCCATCGCGAATCGGTGATCCTGAATGAGCAGTTGAGCGCCGGCGGCGTGAATCACCACGTGTTCAATCCTTTTTTTCGGCGCGGCGTCGCCCGCACGCACCGCAAGATGTGCGTGGTTGATCGCCAGGTGGCCTTTCTTGGCGGGCTGAACATCAACGACGACTACATCTCCGATGACGGTTTCGGCGTGCCGTTGCCTGCGCCCCGCTGGGACATTGGCGTCAAGATCACGGGGCCGCTGGTTGCCACCATCCATCGCGACATGCAGTCACAGTGGCAGCTGCTTGGCGGCCTGCATCTGCGCTATCGCTGGGAGCTGTTCCGCGAGCGCCGCCTGACCGGCGGAGAAACGGAGGAAGGGCCGGCGCTTGCTGCGCTGGTGTTGCGCGACAACCTGCGCAACCGCCGCACGATTCAGCAGGCGTATCTGAAAGCGCTTGGCGGCGCACGCAAGGTGGCTTTGTTGGCGAATCCGTACTTTGCGCCCGGGAGAAAACTGCGCGACGGGCTGGCATCCGCAGCCGCGCGCGGCGTCGAGGTCACGCTCCTGATCGGGGTCGGCCAGTTTCGCATGCAGGATGCGGTGGCGCATTCCTTCTATCCCAAGCTTCTCAAGAGTGGCGTCAAGGTGGTCGAGTACCGCAAGACACAGTTGCACGGCAAGGTCGCCGTCGTCGACGATAGCTGGGCTACCGTCGGATCCAGCAACTGGGACGGTCTGAGCTTGTTCGTCAATCATGAGGCGAACGTCGTCGTGAAGGAACATCACTTCGCACAATCACTGCGGGGTAGGATCGAGCAAGCCATCGCAGAAGGCGTGCCGGTGCGGATGGAAGACTATGTGAACATTCCCTGGTATGAGCGCGCGTGGTATGGCGCGGCCTACCTGCTGTACAAGGGGATCCTGCGGATTATTACGCTCGGCAGGTATACGGAATAAACCAGGGAATAACGCAGGCCGTTGTTACGGAGGCAGCTGTTCCATCTCGGCTTCGCGCCGGATCCAGTCGCAGAACGTCTTTACCGCAGGGCGGTTCTCTGCGTCGGGCAATCTCAGCAGGTGAAAGCGATAGGGGCCGAGCACGCGCTGCGGAAAGAGGCGAACGAGCTTGCCGTTACGCAGATCCTCCGCAATGAAGGGTTCCGCGGCGACGGCAATCCCCTGGTTGTTGGCCGCCGCTTCCAGCGTCAGGTAGGTATGCGAGAAACTGGGGCGCGTACCGCCGGTGTAGGTAATGCCGAACGCAGCCAGCCAGCGTGCCCAATTGACTTCGTCGGGAATGCGCATTTCGAGTTCGTCATGCAGCAGCGGATAGCGCGGCAGGTCCGCCGGTTCGCGCAAGTCGGGAGCCGCCGCTTTGAACGCGGGGCTGCATACGGCGGAAAACCATTCTTCCATCAGCACTTCCGCCTTGAGGCCGGGGTAGGGACCGCGCCCCAGGCGAATTGCGACATCCACGCCTTCGCGCACAAAGTCCGCCGGATGCAGTGATGCGAGCACCCGCATGTCGATCTCCGGATGCTGTTCGCGCAGCCGTCCGAGACGCGGCATCAGCCAGCGTGCGACCAGCGACGGCACTGAGGTCACCGTCACGACCCGTTCATCGCCGCGGCGGCGTACCGCTTCCGACGCATCGACGAGTCCGTCCAGCAAGGGACGCAGCGCCTGCGCGTATTGCTGGCCAGCCACCGTCAGCACCACCCCGCGCGGCAATCGTTGAAAGAGCGCGACCCCCAGCCATTCTTCCAGTTGCTTGACCTGGTGCGCCACCGCCCCGGCAGAGACGTGCAGCTCCTCGGCGGCGCGCTGGAAACCGCCATGCCGGGCGGCCGCTTCAAATGCGCGAATGGCGGGCAGGGGAGGCAGGCGGCGGTTCATATATGGGATTTGGCTCAATCATTTTGGGGCTGACCGTCAAGAATATTGGTTTGTTGCGGATGCGGCAACCCAATAGACTGCTGCCATTCGGATGGATGTCTCTAATACCCTCAATTTCATTTGCCCTCGACCTTATGCCGCAACACTACGCCATTGCGCTTGTCCTGCTTTCTGCCCTTGGTTTCGGGAGCATGGCCATTTTTGCCAAGATCGCCTACGCGTCGGGCATCACTCCGGCCATGTTGCTCACGCTGCGATTCGCGTTCGCCGTCGCGATCCTCGCACCGGTTGTCTGGTTGCGGCGGTTGCCATTGCCGCGCGGGCGGGTGCTTGCGGGATTTGTGCTGATGGGCGCGCTGTACACCGCGCAATCCCAGGGCTATTTCACTGCATTGATGTATGCAAGCAGCGGATTGGTGGGCTTGCTGTTGTACGTGTATCCGATTCTCGTCACGCTGATGGCAGTGGCCTTCGGCTGGGAAAAGCTGGATCGCCGCACCGTGCAGCTGCTAGCCCTTGCGGTCGTCGGCATGGCGATTACTCTAGGTGACAACCTGCAGGGACAGCCGCTCGGCATCGCGCTGGGGCTGCTTGCCGCAGCTGTCTACGCAATCTATATCGTCGTCGGCAGCCGCCTTACGCAGGACACTGATCCGCTCGCGGCGACGCTGGTCGTCATGGCGGCGGCAGCCGTCGGTAACGGATCGCTTGCGCTGGCCGGCGGCGCTTACTTGCCCTCGGGCTTCACGGCTTGGCTCGCGATCGGTGCCATTGCGTTGTTCTCGACTGTGCTTGCGATTGCCAGCTTCCTCATCGGCATCAAATACATCGGACCGGCGAGGGCATCGATCATTTCAACGCTGGAGCCCGTCATCACGCTTTGCCTTGGTGTCGCGCTGCTCGGCGAAACCGTCAACGCAGGGCAGCTCGTGGGTGGGACGATGGTGCTTGCCGCGGTGGTGATGCTGTCGCTGCGTCCGCGTTCTCCGCTGGTTGTTGATGGCAGGCGGGATCAAGCACGGGCGTAGGGCAAGGCAAGCGCCGTGCGCACAGCGAGCGGCAGAAATGAGCGATAGGGTGCTCGGTGACCAGGCAAACAACAGGCTTGTCCATGTCGCCAGTTTCGGGCAATCTCATTCACGGCAAGGCCTTTCAATTGTCGTTCACCCCTTCCGCCCATGAATTTCACTCCCGAGCTCTTGGCTGCCCTGCGCAACGCCAAACACATCCTCGTCTTCACCGGCGCAGGCGTTTCCGCGGAAAGCGGCGTTCCCACTTTCCGTGATGCGCAGACCGGGCTCTGGGCGAAATACCGTGCGGAAGACCTCGCCACGCCCGAGGCGTTTCTCCGTAACCCGGTCATGGTATGGAACTGGTACGCATGGCGTCGTGAGCTGATGCGCAAGCTTGCACCTAACCCGGCGCATATTGCGATTGCACGTCTTGAGCAAATGGTCGAGCACGTTACTGTCGTGACGCAGAACGTCGACGGTTTGCACGCGCGAGCGGGCAGCACGGATGTCATCGAACTGCACGGCAATATCTGGTCGAATTTCTGTTTCGACTGCAGACGTCCTGCGGACGTGAGTCACTCACAAGACGTTCCGCCGCGTTGCCCCCATTGTGGCGGCATGATCCGGCCCGGAGTTGTATGGTTCGGGGAGGCATTGCCGGCGGCGGCATGGAACAGGGCCTACGATTTGCTGAAAAGCACCGACCTGTTTTTCTGCATCGGCACCTCGAGCCTGGTTGAGCCTGCAGCAAGCCTGCCACGCGAGGCGCGCCTGAACGGATGCCCTGTGATTCAAATCAATCCCGAACCCACCAGTCATGATGAGATTGCGCAGTATGTCTTGCGCGGCAAAGCAGGGGAGGTGATGCCTGCACTGCTGGCTGCGGCATGGCCTATTGCGTAAGGAAAGCGGAAACTTCCTGCCGGGTGCCTGCTTTCCCCGCGTTTACTGTGGAGAAAAAATGCAGCAGGAAGACGAACAGGCGATTCGCGCGCTGGTCAGTGACTGGCATTGCGCGTCTGCGGACGGGGATGCGGAGCGATTGAAGGAGCTCATGGCCGACGACGTGGTTTTCCTCGCTCCCGGGCAGCCGCCCATGTGCGGCAGGAAAGCATTCCTCGATGCCTTCCAGGAAGGATTGAAACACTTCCGCCTGGAGTCGCGCAGCGAGGTGGTGGATTTATATGCGGTCGATGACCTTGCGTATTGCTGGATGCATCTATCGGTGACCGTGACGCCGCACCAGCAAGGGCTCGAGGTGCGGCGTTCAGGAAATACGCTCACCATTCTCCGCAAGCAAGCCGATGGCCGCTGGCTCATCGTGCGCGACGCCAATATGCTCACCCCTGAACCGGCCCACATACCGATGGAGCGTGCACCACTGCTGTAACCCTTACTGCCCGTCGTGTAAAAAACGGCCGATCTCCTGTTCCGCCAACACTGGTTCGTTCTCCTGTTCCCCCCGCTCTTCCCAGCCATTGGCGGGTGGTATGGAATTTGCGCTGCTTCCCGACTTTGCTTTATTCGCGCCGAAGCGAAACTTTGGCGGCGGGGTCTATCCAACCTCATCCCGCTGCACATTGCATGGCGCCCAAACTATTGGCTCGGGTTACTACGCGGACCGGTCCCTGAAAGGAGAAGTAGCATGGCACTCGATTTATTCAGCTCGAAAGGTTATCCCATAGAGCAGCAGCGCTTTACCTGGCGCGACATGGTCGGCAAGCCGATCAGCAAGCTCGACGACGATGCGTTTACGCGCGTGCGCGTCATCCTGATGAATGGCATCGAAAATGAGGCATTGCGCTTCCAACACATGGCGGCCCGGCTGAGTCGTGAACTGCGGCTGCCGCTTGCGCAGATTCGCCGCACGGAGCAACACCAGGCAACGATGGTCAACTGGCTGCTTGGCGCCGACCATTCGCCACTGGAAACAACGATTGCCTATGAACAGGTGGCGATCGAAGTCACTGCGGCAGTGGCGCAGCGCGAGCCGGATGAGTACTGTGCACAGGCATACCGCTTCGGCATGCTGGAAGACTTCGATCACATGTACCGGTACTCGGCATTGCTCGACCGGCTGGAAGGCAAGGATGCGAACAACATCCTGCAAAGCTATACCGACATCCTGCCGGGGCGGCCGACCATCGTTGAGCATCGCTCGCCGCTTGATGATGTACGAGAGCCCTACGACCGTGCGACTGCAGCGCCGCTGACCAAGCTCCATGCTCTGACCATCACTGCCGCCGAGTTCCAGACACACGACTACTACATGAACATCGGCCCGCTGTTTGCCGATCCGGTCGCGCGGCAGCTATACGCGGAGATTGCTTCGATTGAGGAGCAGCACGTCACGCAGTACGGCTCCCTGATCAATCCCGAAGAATCCGTGCTGGAGCAATGGCTGTTGCATGAAGCGACCGAGGTGTACAACTACTACAGCTGCGTGCAACAGGAAACCAACCCCCGCGTGAAGGCGATCTGGGAGCGTTTCCTCGACTATGAACTGGGGCATTTCCATCGTGTCGCGGAACTGTTCAAGCAGCACGAGAAGCGCGACCCCGCAGAGCTATTCCCCGACAAGCTGCCGGAGCCGATCCAGTTTGCCAGCCAGCGCGACTTCGTTCGCCAGGTGCTCAAGCAGGAAGTCGACTTGCGCGCCAAGGGCACGCAGTTCGTGGACAAGTCGCAGGACAGCCAGGCATCCATCGACTACCGCGACCACATCAATTCCGACGGATCGCCAAGCGAAACCGTCGCGGCAGGGTACATCTGGTCGCCCGGCACGGAACTCAACCGCAAGGTCGCCGTCGCGGTGTAAGCCATTTACTTAAGGAGCAGCAATGAAAGAGCAAACCCACATGGGGATGAACCGCACCGGTATGCAGATGTCCCCGTTCGATTCCAGCGACATGCAGTCCGGCATGCCGGCTTCGATGACGCCCGCCACGCCGGGTGACGACAGCGCGCTGGCCGAGGCACGTGCCAGTTACATCACAGAGGCCGACCCGGTTGGATCGGTGCCGCTCCCGGGGACCGTGAAGGGTGCGATCAGTACGGGCGCGTCGATGCTGACCGGCTCGGAGCCGCAGCTATTGCTGGACAAGCTCGGCGAGCGGCTTGCGTTCGAGCGCACGGGAACGCGCCTGTACGATGCGCTGATCACCAAGTTCGAGGCGCTGCAGGACAGTTCCACCAGCATGACCTTGGCCGACCTGCAGCAGATTCGGCAGGACGAGGCGCGGCACTTCGCCATCATCGCCGAGGCGATTCAAAGCGTGGGCGGCGACCCGACCTCGCAGACGCCGTGTGCCGACCTTGTCGGCGTGGAGTCGATGGGCCTGATGCAAGTCGTCGCCGATCCGCGCACGACCATTGCGCAGTCGCTGCATGCGATTCTGGTGGCGGAGATGACTGACAATGCCGGATGGGAGCTGCTTATCGCTCTTGCCGAGGACCAGAAGCAGAATGCACTGATCAGCGACTTCACCGTTGCGCTCAATGAGGAGCGTGTGCATCTGCAGCAGGTGCAGAGGTGGTTCGAAGAGGCAACCCTCGGGGAGCCGATCTCCAGTGGTGCGATGGTGGATGACATCGGGGATGCCAATCCTTCCCAATTGCACTGACCTGCGCTGATCTGCATTGTGCTCCTGGGGCGCTGGACGTCAGAGCGCGTCCTGCGCCCCACTAAGGTACGCAACGAGCTGTCTTGCCTGCGCCGACAGGTCATCCAGGCTGCGCACGCAGAGCCTGAGCTCGCGCGTTGCCCATGCATCGTCCAGCGAAACGCTACGTACTGGCAGCGTTTCGCTATGCCGCTGTGCCGCCGCTTCCGGCAGCACAGCCAGTCCCACACGCTGCGCCACGAGTTGCGCAATCGCGAAGAAGCCGGGTGCGCGTACACGCACCGTTAGCGGCTTGCCGAGCAGGGTGGCCATTTCCTCCACAAAGCGCTGGATCGCGCGTTCTCCCGGCATACCGATAAAAGGAAACCCCAAGGCTTCCCGGAACAAGCAATGACCGCGTGCAGCCAGCGGATGATCAGCCGGCACGAGCAGCACCAGCCGGTCATGGCGAAAAGGCAGCGACACGACGCCTTCCAGCGGCAGATTCCCGTCAAGTACCCCGATGTCGATATCGCCTGCCTGCAGCGTGCGCAGGATTTCCTGGCTGGATCGCTCCTCGACCTGCAAATCGACTTCCGGATAATCCGCAAGAAAAGGTCCAAGCGCCGGCGGCAGGAAAGTGCTGTTGGCGACAGTGTTGGCAGCTAGTCGTACGCTGATGCGCTGCCTGCCGGTCAGCCCGTCGAGCGCCTCCTTCAGTTGCCTGGCCTCGTCTAATACGCGTCTCGCATGGTCGAGGGCAATCCGTCCCGCAGGTGTTGGCTGCATGCCGCCTGCAGAGCGGGTGAAGAGCGGCATGCCAAGTCGCTCTTCCAGCAGGCGCAGACGATTGCTGGCCGCAGAGAGGGCGATAGGGAAGGCCGCCGCCGCCCGGCTCAGGCTGCCCGCTTCGGCGATGGCTACCAGAAGGCGCAGGTCAGTGAGATCAAAGTGCAAGGCTTCTCCGTTTGCGAAGGGTCGGTGCGCAAAATAAGCATTCTAGAGGGTTGTCCTCCGCGAGAGAATAAGGCTGGTCGCTTTTATCCCTAATGAGAAAACGATGCGTAATACGCTGGCAGAGCACGCCGCACGTTGGTCGCAGGATGGCCGCTTGTATGCCGTCCTGGCAGCCGCCGGCTTTTCGCTGAAAGCCGTATTCGTCAAGCTCGCCTATGCAGCCGGACCGGTTGAGCCGCTAACGCTTCTCGCCATGCGCATGGGCTTTGCGTTGCCGCTGTTCCTGTGGCTGATCAACTCCGGAAGCGGTCCGGCAGCGCACCGCCTCGGGCCGGGCGACATGCTGCGTATCTGCATGCTGGGCTGCGTCGGCTATTACCTGTCCAGCCTGTTCGATTTTTACGGCCTTGCCTACATCAGCGCCGGATTGGAGCGCATGATCCTTTATCTCTATCCGACGCTGGTGCTGTTGCTGCAAGCAGCCTTGACACGGCAGCGCCCCTCGGCGCGTGTTTGGCAGGCAATGGCGATCTGCTATGCCGGGCTGGCGGTCGCATTTGCGCATGATTTGCACCAGACCGGGCAGGGCGCCCACGTCCTTACCGGTGCGGCCTGGGTATTTGCCAGTGCCGTCACTTATGCGATGTATTACGCCGGAACCGGCCGCATGGTCAATCGCATCGGCTCCACGCGGCTGGCCGGCCTGGCGGGCAGCGCATCGTGCATGCTGGTCCTTCTGCATTTTGTGCTGTTCGGCCAGCCGCAATCTCTTTCTGATCTTCCACTGGCGGTATGGGGCCATGCGTTTTTGATGGCAGTGCTTTCCACGGTATTGCCGGTCTGGTGGCTTTCCCTGGCGATTCAACGCATGGGGGCGGGACAGGCGGCGGCGATTGGCACACTGGGGCCGGTATTGACCGTGTTTGCCGCGTGGGTGCTTTTGGACGAACCGTTGTCGCTATTGCAGCTCGCGGGGCTTGCGCTCGTGATGTTCGGGGTGACGCGCCTCAAGCCACGCCAGGCGGGAGCTGCGCCAGCCGCGCAGTCCAACAGCCAGCGATCTCTCACACCGGCCAATGACTGAGCTGGTGACAGGATGATGGACCAGACACTCATTTTCATGATGGCGACAGGAGGCTTCATCTTTCTGATCGCCGGATTCGTGAAGGGATTGATCGGCCTCGGCCTGCCGACTGTCGCCATTGGCCTGCTCGGGATCATGATGCCCCCTGCCCAGGCAGTGTCGCTGCTCGTGATCCCCTCATTGGTCACGAATCTCTGGCAGCTCTTCGCCGGCCCGGCGCTCATCCCGCTGGTGCGAAGGTTTGGTTCGATGCTCATTGGCTTTTGCATCGGCACATGGGGCGGCGCGGCCATGTTTGGCGCGGCTACAGGCGGTGCTGCCACAACGCTGCTCGGATTGGCATTGATGATATATGCGGTTTACGGGCTACGAGCAAAACGCTTTGCGATTCCTGGAAATGCTGAGCGCTGGATGTCTCCCTTGGTTGGAACAGTCACTGGCGTGATTGCAGCAGCCACCGGTGTGTTCGTCATCCCCGCGGTGCCTTACCTGCAGGCGCTGGACTTGGACAAGGATGAGCTTGTGCAGGCGCTCGGTCTTTCCTTTACGGTTTCTACCGTCGCGTTGGCTGCTGTTCTGACAATGCAGGGCGACTTCCACCTTTCGGTTGCCGGCGCATCGCTCGCCGCATTACTGCCTGCCGCAGGTGGAATGCTGCTTGGTCAGTGGGCGAGAGGTCGGATTCGTACCGAGGCTTTTCGCTTTTTCTTCCTCCTGGGTCTGCTTTCGCTCGGCTCCTATCTGGCGCTTAGCCAGTTTTTTTGAGCCGGCTTGCAGCAGAGTGAGTGGCATTTTGGCAATTCTGCTCAAATGCCCGCGTATTCCAGAGGAGGGAATCCATCATGTGGGCGTTGACGTACCTTTTTCTTCTCCATCGTCTGGAAAAAGCACGGTCAGACTATAAAATACAGATGCATTCCTGACTATCTGAATAAAGCCTTGATACTCCGTGTCTGATTCCGTCCGTATCGATAAGTGGCTTTGGGCCGCGCGTTTCTTCAAGACACGTTCATTAGCCACTGATGCCGTCGATGGCGGCAAGGTTCGACTCAACGGCGATCGCGTCAAGCCCGCGCGCAGCGTCAAGATCGGCGACACGCTCGACATCGACAATGGTTCCACCGAGTGGGAAATCGTCGTCGAGGGACTTGCGGAAAAGCGAGGCTCAGCAGCCATCGCGCAGACACTCTACGTGGAAACAGAGCAAAGCATCGCGGAACGGCAAAAAAAGGCAGAACAGCGCAAGCTTTTTCGCGAGCCGAGCGACTCCATCAAGGGGCGCCCGACCAAGCGTGACCGGCGGCAACTGGACAAGTTTTGATCCGTCTTACCCCTATGTTCAGGGGTGCTGGAAGGAGAGGGATATTTGGTTTTTCCCTCTATGGAGCTACTAGAATCGTCCCTCTAAGTTCCCGTTTGACATTTATACTGCGGTAGATAATAGTACGAGCGTTCGCTTCAGTTAGACCGCACCGTTTTTTGATTTTGTGATAGGGCATTCCCGTGGCAACCAACATGACTGACTCGACAACCAAATTCATGCGCAAAGGGGAACTGACTCGCGCTGCAATTCTCGATGTGGCACTTGATCTTGCCAGTCGTGACGGGTTGGAGGGGCTGACGATCGGTTTGCTCGCAGACAAAATGAACATGAGCAAATCCGGCGTGTTCGCGCATTTCGGTTCACGCGAAGATCTGCAGATCGAAGTGGTGAAGCTGTACCACCACCATTTCGAACAGGAAGTGTTCTATCCAAGCATGAAGGAGCCGCGAGGTCTGCCCCGCCTGCAAGCAATGTTTGCGCGCTGGGTCAAGCGTGTGTCGGTCGAAATCGCATCCGGCTGCATCTACATCAGCGGCGCCGTGGAATATGACGACCGCCCCGGCGCAATTCGTGAAGAGCTGGCCGGCATGGTGCGCGCATGGAAGGATGCATTGCGTCGTTGCGCGGTGCAAACCATCGAGATCGGGCATTTGTCGTCCCAGACCGATCCGGATCAGCTCGTGTTTGAAATGTACGGCCTGATCCTGGCCTTGCACCACGATGCACGTTTCCTGAAGTTGCCCGGCAGCGTGAATCGCGCCGAAGTCGGGTTTGAACGTCTGATCAAGAGTTATCAGGATCCGCAGCCTGCTGAAAAAGCAAAGCCGGCTGCAAAAACGAACCCCAAATCCGCTGTAAAGAAAACAGCCTAATCCGTTTTAGCCGTCAGGAGAAATAACATGGGTCAATACGTCGCACCATTGCGTGACATGCAGTTCGTGCTTCACGAATTGCTGAAGGTGGAAGATGAGTTCAAGCAGTTGCCTGCCCACGCAGAGATTGACAAGGACATCATCAATCAGGTGCTGGAAGAGGGTGGCAAGTTCACCTCGCAGGTGCTGTTCCCGCTGAACCACTCCGGCGACCGCGAAGGCTGCCGCCTCGACAAGGAAACCCATGTCGTGCATACGCCGAAGGGTTTCAAGGAAGCCTACCAGCAGTACGTTGAAGCCGGCTGGCCTGCGCTGTCCTGCGATCCGGAATACGGCGGCCAGGGCCTGCCGGTTACGATCAACAACTCGTTCTACGAGATGCTGAATTCCTCCAACCAGGCATGGACGATGTACCCCGGCCTGTCGCACGGCGCATATGAGTGCATCCATGAGCACGGCACTCCGGAACAGAAGGCAATGTACCTGACCAAGCTGGTCTCTGGCGAGTGGACCGGCACCATGTGCCTGACCGAGCCGCATTGCGGCACCGACCTCGGCATGTTGCGTTCCAAGGCCGAGCCGCAAGCTGACGGCTCCTACAAGATTTCGGGCGGCAAGATCTTCATTTCCGCCGGCGAACATGAAATGTCCGCCAATATCGTTCACCTCGTTCTGGCACGCCTGCCGGACGCACCGTCAGGCACCAAGGGTATTTCCCTCTTCATCGTGCCGAAGTACATTCCGAATGCTGACGGCTCCCTCGGTGCACGCAATAACATCTTCTGCGGCGCAATCGAAGAAAAGATGGGCATCCATGGCAATTCCACCTGCCAGATGAACATGGACGGCGCAACCGGCTGGCTGATCGGCGAGCCGAACAAGGGCTTGAACGCCATGTTCGTGATGATGAATGCAGCGCGCCTCGGCGTCGGCATGCAATCCCTCGGCCTGACCGAAGTTGCCTACCAAAACGCACTGATCTACGCGAAAGACCGTATCCAGATGCGCAGCCTGTCTGGCGTCAAGGCTCCAGACAAGGCCGCTGATCCGATCATCGTGCATCCGGACGTGCGTCGCATGCTGTTGACTGCCAAGGCCTATGCGGAAGCCGGCCGTGCATTCACTTCCTATGTCGCACTGCAGATCGACAAGGAACTGAACCACCCGGACGAGCAAGTTCGCAAGGACTGCGCCGATGAAGTTGCGCTGCTGACCCCGATCATCAAGGCGTTCCTCACGGACAACGGCTGGATCGCGACGTCGGAAGCAATGCAAGTGTTCGGCGGCCACGGCTACATTTCCGAGTGGGGCATGGAGCAGTACGTCCGCGACGCACGCATCAATATGATTTACGAAGGCACTAACACGATCCAGTCGCTCGACCTGCTCGGCCGCAAGATCCTGATGGACAACGGTGCGAAGCTGCGCAAGTTCGGTGCGAAGGTGCAGGCCTTTGTCGAAGCGAACGGCACCAATGAAGCCATGTCCGAATTCGTCACTCCGCTGGCAGACCTCGGCGACAAGGTCACTAAGCTGACGATGGAAATCGGCATGAAGGCGTTCCAGAACCAAGATGAAGTTGGCGCAGCAGCAGTACCTTACCTACGCGTAGTCGGCCACATGGTGTTTTCGTACTTCTTCGCGCAGATGGCGAAGATCGCTCTGGAAAAGCAGGACTCGGGCGACAACTTCTACAAGGCGAAGCTGGCAACCGCACGTTTCTACTTCGCCCGCCTGCAGCCGGAAACCGCAATGCTGATCCGTCAAGCTCGCTCCGGCTCTGCAAACCTGATGGCACTTGACGCAGACCTGTTCTAAGTCATTGCCTCTGCAGCGGGTTGGGTTTTAAGCTGTCCTGCCCAACCCGCAGCCGGCCCCGAAGGGTTTCGCGGTGCGTTCCGCGCACCAACCAGTGTCAACAACCACGTTCTGAATGGTGCGCGCAGCGCATCCAACGTTTATAGGATTGACTCCATGTCTAATTTCATCGTCAAAAAAGTCGCCGTGCTCGGCGCAGGCGTGATGGGCGCGCAGATTGCCGCCCACTGCGTCAATGCAAAAGTGCCCGTCGTTCTGTTCGACCTGCCGGCCAAGGAAGGCCCGAAGAACGGCATCGTGCTGCGCGCAATCGAAAACCTGAAAAAGCTCAGCCCCGCACCGCTGGGCAACAAGGAAGATGCAGCGCTGATCGAAGTCGCCAACTACGAAGACAACCTCGACGTGCTCAAGGGCTGCGACCTGATCATCGAAGCGATCGCCGAGCGCATGGACTGGAAGCATGACCTGTACAAGAAAGTCGCTCCGCACATCGCTCCGAACGCCATCTTCGCTTCCAACACTTCCGGCCTGTCGATTACGGCGCTGTCCGAGGGTTTCGAAGCGGACCTGAAATCCCGCTTTTGCGGCGTGCACTTCTTCAACCCGCCGCGCTACATGCACCTGGTCGAGTTGATCCCGACCGTTGCCACCCGCCCCGAGATCCTCGATCAGCTCGAAGGCTTCCTGGCGTCCACGCTCGGCAAGGGCGTTGTGCGCTGCTTCGATACCCCGAACTTCGTTGCAAACCGTGTCGGTATCTTCGGCATGCTGGCCACCATTCACGAAGCCGAGAAGTTCGGCTTATCTTGCGATGTCGTCGATGACCTGACCGGGTCCAAGCTGGGCCGTGCAAAGTCGGGCACCTTCCGTACCGCTGACGTGGTCGGCCTGGACACCATGGGCCATGTCATCAAGACCATGGAAGACAACCTGAAGAGCGATCCGTTCTCCTCGCTGTACAAGACGCCGGATGTGGTTGCCAAGCTGATCGGCGCAGGTGCGCTGGGCCAGAAGAGCGGCGCCGGTTTCTACAAGAAGGTCGGCAAGGACATCCTGCGCTATGACTCCGCCAAGAACGATTACGTGCCGGGCGGCGCCAAGGCTGATGACGTCATCGCACGCATCCTGAAGGAAAAGGATCCGGCCAAGAAGATGAAGGCGCTGCGCGAGTCGACCAGCCCGCAAGGCCAGTTCCTGTGGGCGATCTTCCGCGACGCGTTCCACTACATCGCGATCCACCTCGAATCGATCGCCGATAACGCACGCGACGTCGACTTCGCATTGCGCTGGGGCTTCGGCTGGAAAACCGGTCCGTTCGAGAATTGGCAGGCTGCCGGATGGCAACAGATCGCCCAGTGGGTCAAGGAAGACATCGACGCTGGCAAGGCAATCTGCAATGCACCGCTGCCGCAGTGGGTGTTTGACGGTCGTAATGGTGTGCATACCGCTGAAGGTTCCTGGTCGCCGGCCAAGAAGGCCTACGTGCCGCGCTCCGATCTGCCGGTCTACCAGCGTCAGGCGTTCCGCGCGCCGGTCCTGGGTGAAGGCGCAGCAGACGGTGCTACTGCTGGCACCACCGTTTTCGAAGACGACTCCGTTCGCCTCTGGCATCAGAACGACGACATGCTGATCCTGTCGACCAAGACCAAGATGCACGTGATCGGGCCGGGTGTTGTCGCTGGCATTAACAAGGCGGTTGACGAAGCCGAGAGGAATTTCAAGGGCCTGGTGCTCTGGAACGCAGATGCGGCCGAAGGCGGAGCATTCTCCGCCGGTGCCGACTTGCAATCGATGTTGCCGGCATTCATGGCTGGCGGCGCGAAGGCGATCGATCCGGAAGTATCCAAGTTGCAGAACGCATTCATGCGCCTGAAATACGCAAACGTCCCGGTCGTGGCGGCAGTCGCAGGTCTGGCACTGGGCGGCGGTTGCGAATTGATGCTGCATGCTGCCAAGCGCGTGGCATCGATCGAGTCCTATATCGGTCTCGTTGAAGTAGGCGTAGGCCTGGTTCCGGCAGGCGGCGGCCTGAAGGAAGCTGCAATGCGCGCTGCTGCTGATGCGAAGGGCAACGACCTCCTGCAGTTCCTGAAGGTGTACTTCACCAACGCAGCAACTGCGAACGTGTCGAAGTCCGCACTGGAAGCACAGCAGATGGGTTACCTGAAGTCGACTGACACCATCGTGTTCAACGCCTACGAGCTGCTGCACGTGGCGAAGATCGAGGCACGCGCCATGTTCGAAGCAGGGTATCGTGCACCGGCTCAGAAACTGGTTCCGGTTACCGGCCGCTACGGTATGGGCACCATCATGGCGCAGCTGGTCAATATGCGTGACGGTGGCTTTATCTCCGCACACGACTTCAAGCTGGGCTCGATGATCGCCGAGATCGTTTCCGGTGGCGACATCAACCAGGGCAGCCTGGTAAGCGAGCAGTGGCTGCTCGACCTCGAGCGCAAGGCCTTTGTTGAATTGCTGAACAATCCGAAGACGCAAGAGCGCATCATGGGAATGATGCAGACCGGCAAACCCGTGCGTAACTAATCGCGCATTTACTCGGATACGGAGCATACAAAATGACTAAACAACTTCAAGAAGCATACGTTGTAGCTGCAACTCGCACGCCGATCGGCAAGGCACCGCGCGGCATGTTCAAGAACGTGCGCCCGGATGACCTTCTGGTGCGCGCAATCCAGTCCGCCGTGGCACAAGTGCCGGGCCTCGATCCGAAACTGATCGAAGACGCGATCGTCGGCTGCTCGTTCCCGGAAGCTGAGCAAGGCATGAACATGGCGCGTAACGCCATCCTGCTGGCCGGCTTGCCGAACACCATCGGTGGCGTCACCATCAACCGCTACTGCGCATCCGGTATCACTGCCGTCGCCATGGCTGCAGATCGCATCAAGGTCGGCCAGGCCGACGTGATGATCGCGGCGGGTGCCGAATCGATGTCGATGGTGCCGATGATGGGCCATCATCCTTCGATCAACATGAACACCTTCAAGGATGAAAACATCGGCATGGCCTACGGTATGGGTCTTACTGCCGAGAAGGTGGCTCAGCAGTGGAAGGTGTCGCGCGAAGCCCAGGACGCTTTCGCTGTGGAATCTCATCGTCGCGCTATCGCTGCGCAACAAGCCGGCGAGTTCAACGATGAAATGACTCCGGTCGAAATCATCGAGCGCATTCCGAACCTGGTAACCGGCCAGATCGAGATCAAGACCCGCACCGTTAACATGGACGAAGGCGCACGCCCGGATACCAGCATGGAGGGCCTGGCTCGCCTGAAGCCAGTGTTTGCTGCGAAGGGCTCGGTTACCGCCGGCAACAGCTCGCAAACGTCCGACGGCGCAGGCGCACTGATCCTGGTCAGCGAACGGATCCTGAAGCAGTTCAACCTGACCCCGCTGGCTAAATTCTCGTCGTTTGCAGTGCGCGGTGTGCCGCCGGAAATCATGGGTATTGGTCCGAAGGAAGCGATTCCTGCTGCGTGCCGTGCCGCCGGCATCACCCAGGACCAGATCGACTGGTTCGAGCTGAACGAAGCGTTCGCTGCGCAGTCGCTGGCAGTGGTCCAGGATCTCGGCCTCGATCCGGCCAAGGTCAACCCGATGGGCGGAGCAATTGCTCTGGGCCACCCGCTGGGCGCGACTGGCGCAATCCGTTCCGCAACCGTGATTCACGCAATGCGTCGCAAGAACCTGAAGTACGGCATGGTGACCATGTGCGTCGGTACAGGTATGGGCGCCGCAGGTATTTTCGAACGCGTGTAACATCGTCCCGCGTGCCGTCAAAAGCCGTACAGTCGAAAGCTGTGCGGCTTTTTTAATGGCGCAAAGATCTGGTGCCGTAACCTTCACTTGATGGTAAGTTGAGCGGCACAGATACGCAGGGACGTAAGGAATAATTTTTCAGGCTCCAGCAGCCTGCATATTCATCGGCACAAGAACGCCGATTTCATCGGAGACTACATGGATATTCTGACCACCAAGTCCAACGGAATCTTGACGATTGAGTTCAATCGTCCGGAAAAGAAGAATGCAATTACATCGGCCATGTACCAAATGATGGCGGATGCGATCAAGGATGCGGAAGGCGATGCCGCAGTTCGAGCAATCGTCATCCAGGGCAAGCCGGAAATCTTCACCGCCGGTAATGACCTTGAGGATTTCCTGAAAAATTCTTCCACGGAAGTGGGCGACCGGCCGGTGGCGCAATTCATGCGCGCGCTGAGTACGGCAACCAAGCCGGTGGTTGCGGCGGTTGCAGGCAATGCCGTGGGAATTGGCACCACCATGCTGATGCACTGTGATCTTGTGTATGCGGCAGATAATGCGAAATTCGCCATGCCCTTCACCCAGCTTGGGCTTTGCCCGGAATTTTCGTCCAGCATGTTGTTCCCGCAGATCGTTGGCTACCCCCGTGCGGCGGAAAAGCTGATGCTCGGCGAAGCCTTTCTCGCGAAAGAGGCTTATGACATGGGGCTGGTCAGCCAGGTATTGCCGGTGGGCGAACTGATGGAGTTCGCACATGCGCAAGCTGCGAAACTCGCTGCATTGCCGGCGTCCTCGCTGAGGATCACCAAGCGCCTGATGAAGTCCGCACAGACGGAGGCGGTACAGTCGCGCATGATGGAAGAGAATCGTCACTTCGGCGAAATGCTGGTGTCAAAGGAGGCGAAAGAGGCATTCACAGCGTTCTTCGAGAAGCGCAAACCGGACTTCAGCAAGTTTTCCTGAGGCCGCGAGGCTCCATACGAACATGGTACGCCCGCGCACCATGTGTCCCCGCTAGATTGAATGACGCAAGGAAAGTGGCAAGGAGTGCACTCTACTTGCGCAGAAGGCAGGTCTGCTCCTCAAGGAGATCAACCTGTCTTCGTCAGCCTTTGCCACCACCGCTTCCACCGCATGGGCGGTTTTTCGGGAGTGCCCGGCTTGTCCACGTGCGTGGGCTTCTGGCCGGATCCTTCGGCATGCAAGGACTCCACCTGCTTGTCGTACTCGAGGAATAGCACCTTGCTTTCCAGCGTCTTGATCACGTTGTCCTTGTCGGCGAGTCGGGCGCGCAGTTCATTCGTGACCTGATCTTTCACCTTGCGCAGTTCTGCCTCCAAGGCGAGTGCTCGCTCCAGCGAGCGATTCCTCTCTTCCAATATGGCAAGTTTGACCTGGGTACGAGTTTGGCCATCACCCTCGTCATCGTCCGAGGCATGCAACTGCCCATATGTGCGCAGCAGTTCGGAGGTTTCGATCTGGGTTTCGCCCTCCGGTGTCACGGTCTTGCTCAAACGGCCCCGCTCGATGTCACGGTAGAGAGTAGATCTATTCCTTCGAACGAGCTTTGCCGCTTCGGTAATGGAGACGAGCGCCATATGCTAATAAATTTCCTGTTCGGAATTATTCTGGAATCGTTGAGACAACGGTGCGCCACCGGCCAAATGAAGAGCCCTGTTTAAACCGCGGCACGGCGTGTAGTACTTGACAATCTTGGGGCGAAAAAATTCTTGCCGCGAATCCGGCACGAGGCCGCACGAAGCGTGTGCTGAAAATAAATGACGGTTGGCAATGCCTGCATCTCTCCTCTTGCCAGCAGCGGGGCAGGGAAGAACAAGCAGAAACGCGCGTATTCACCCGGGAGGGTGATGTGAGCAAGGTGAGCGAGAAGCTTGGCATGGCGGGCGGCGCGGCCATTGGGCTGCAAAGCCGCGCAGTGCGGGATGCCGAATTGCCGCACATAACGTCCAATGCGCATATTCGAGCGAAATAGTCATCGAAAAGAATGCGTCATACCTCGTTGCGATACAATGGCGCCCGAAGCAAGCCAGACAGCCGCCGGCTATCGCAAGATGGCGGGAGGAAGGTCCGGACTCCACAGAGCGGGGTGACGGTTAACGACCGTCCGCCGAAAGCGTTGCCGGCGTAAGCCGGATGCGTATAAGGCGAGGAACAGGGCCACAGAGACGAGTCTTTGGGACGTGGCGGCGCAAGCCGCTCTTGGCGTCACAAAGGGTGAAACGCGGTAACCTCCACTCGGAGCAATTCCAAATAGGCACGCATTGATGCTGCTCGCGGAGCGTGCGGGTAGGAAGCTTGAGCCGTGAAGTAATTCACGGCCTAGACGAATGGCTGTCATAACAGGGCAACCTGTCGTAACAGAATCCGGCCTATCGGCTTGCTTCAATTTCTTTCCGGCGTTGAGGATTTTTTAAGCTGAACAATGGTGCAGCGCACGCACTTTGCAACTTGAGCGAACTCAACGTACCCAGGACGGCATTCGATAAAGTTGAGCTTCCAGAGCCTGTTGGCCGTGGGATGGACAACAGTGAATAGTGGAGGATCGCGAGGCCGGATGCACAAGAATAGCGGCCGCTAGTCGTCCTGTGTTGCACCCGAAGGGTGCGTCCGTAATCGCCTTCCCGCTTCCAAGATTTCATCCCACGACCAACCGGCTCTACCCTTTCCGCTCCTTTCATGTCCATGCTGGCGGCTTCCTGCATCGCGTTGACGCATTCCACGCTCAGCCCAGGTTGGTAGCAGTTGCTGCGTTGCCTTCATCGATTCCCCACCTCATCCCGCTACAATTTTGATCACTCCGGCTTTGTAGCTCGAATCCTTGTACGGTCCGCTGCGCGCGGCACTTTTTCTCCGCGACGGGACTCCTTCAATATGGCCGCCTCGCCCGATCTGCCTCGTTGTGCGCCAATACGGTGCGACGTTTTTTACGATGCGATCGGCGGCCAATTTCGTGTTGCGCATTCCTTGTCGGTGGACACTTCGTCGGTCAGGCGTACGTCGGCACCAGGCAGGCTTTTTGGCCACTCTTTCATTAGGCGTGCGAGGGAGCAAAGCTCGTTATCAAGCATGGAACGGATGCTGCGCCCTTACCTCACGAAGTAGACGTGCTGCTCGTCGTGGTGCAGGACGTCGCCTACCACCGCGCGCACGCTGCATCTAGATAACGCTCATTGGCAGGTCGTCAATGTTGTCACCGCGGAACGCTGAACAAGCGGCTTGAGCTCTTTCCAGCGTGAACTAAAAGCCCTGAGCTGCTTCCAATGCCTGCAAACAATAGGTGGGCGACTGCAGCGTTTACGCCTCACCGACGAAAACGGCGGTGCCATGCGGTTTCCAAGGTTACACATGTATATATCTTAGACATTACCTTCAGAGTCCACGATAAGTCCTTCATTATTTTAGGGATTCATCCTTCAAGTTGCTTGAGCGAAACGCGCTAAGTCCTTGACTTCATTGGGAAAAATCACATTTTTGCCTCTGAATATTACTTGACCGCAAATAAAGCATCCTCTAAAGTGGGCAGCAGTGTGAAAAAGTGTATTTTTGTGGGGCGAAACGCCAAAGCGATCCCGCAAAACGTTTCACAAAAGCAATCAAAAAACGACAACCACGAGGGTAATCAGGGTGTTCCAAGGCGCGTCAGCACTGAATCTCGATGCGAAAGGGCGGATGACGATTCCGGCCAAGCATCGTGACGCCCTGACCCTGCAATGCGAAGGTCGTGTGACGCTGACCAAGCATCCGCATGGTTGTCTCCTTTTCTTCCCGCGCCCGGTCTGGGAAAACCACCGTGAACAGATCGCCGCGTGGCCGATGTCCGCACGCGCATGGCAGCGCATTTTCCTTGGCAATGCATCCGATGTCGAAATGGATACCGCCGGCCGCATCCTGATTGCGCCCGAGCTGCGTGCCGCAGTTGGCCTCACGCGTGACGTGATGTTGCTCGGCATGGGTAGCCATTTCGAGATCTGGGATGCCGCAAAGCTCGCCGAAAGCGAGGCGGAGGCGGTCGCCAACGGCATGCCCGATGTGCTTAGTAACTTTTCGTTTTAACGGCCCGTAATGACTGACAAAGCGGTGCCGGACTTGCAGCACCGTACGGTGCTGCTGCAGGAAGCGGTTGAAGCGCTGGCCATCGACGGCACACGCGCCAATGGCGTGTACGTCGACGGTACCTTTGGCCGTGGCGGGCATAGCCTCCGGATTCTTGAGCGCCTCGGCGCGCAGGGGCGCCTGATCGCGTTCGACAAGGATCTGCAGGCGATTGCCACTGCGCGCACGGTCGCGGACAAGCGTTTTGAGATCGTGCATGACAGTTTCGCCACGATGGGCGAGGCATTGGCACTGCGCGGGATCGCGCAGGTGGATGGAGTGTTGCTGGATTTGGGAATCTCGTCGCCGCAGGTGGATGAGGCGGCGCGGGGTTTCAGCTTTCGACTGGACGGACCGCTGGACATGCGCATGGACACGACGCGCGGGATGTCGGCGGCGGAGTGGCTCGCGACCGAGTCAGAACAGACGATTGGAAAGGTTATTAGAGATTATGGGGAAGAACGGTTTGCTTTTCAGATTGCAAAGGCGATTGTTGCTCGCCGGGCAGAGCACCCAATTTCAAGCACACGACAGCTTGCCGAGATCGTGGCACACGCCGTCAAAACCCGCGAGAAGGGCAAAGATCCGGCCACTCGTACCTTTCAGGCTATCCGGATTTTCATCAATAAAGAGCTTGAAGAACTCGAAATAGGACTAGCCGCCGCATTCGGAAAACTGGCCCCGCACGGGAGATTGGCTGTGATCAGCTTTCATTCATTGGAAGATCGCATCGTCAAGCGCTTCATGGCGTCCAAAGCCAACGCGCCGCAGCCGGACCGTCGCCTGCCGATTCGTGCAGCGGAGCTGCCGAAGCCGGAACTCAAGCTGTTGGCAAAGTTAAAGCCGACCGACGCTGAAGTGGCCGCCAACCCGCGCGCCCGTTCGGCCATCCTGCGCGTTGCTGAACGCACTCTCGTCAACGGAGGTGCGCAATGAGCGGACGCGTCAACCTGGTCCTGACGGTCGCGCTGGTGCTGTGCGCACTTTCCGTCGTCAACTCTCAATACCAGGCACGACGTCTGTTCATCGAACTCGAGCGCGCGCAAGCCGCGGCCAGACAGCTCGAAATCGACTGGGCGCAATTGCAGCTTGATCAGTCCACATTGGCGAAACATGCCCGCATCGAAGCGAATGCGCGCAAAGACCTCAACATGGTCCCTGTGACGCCGGCGCGTACCCAGTACCTGACGACGGGGGCGAACTGATGCGCAGCGCGTCTCGCACCGCGGCCGGAAAGGGAGTGCAGTTCAGCGCGAGTCCGGTGCTCGCGGTGAAGCTGCCGGTATGGCGCTCCCGCTTCGTGTTGTTTGCACTGTTCGCCGGCTTTGCAGCACTGGCTGGTCGCGCGCTCTGGTTGCAGGGACTGTCCACTGAATTCCTGCAGAAACAAGGCGCGTCCCGCTACGCGCGGACACTCGAGCTGCCTGCAACGCGAGGCAAAATCACCGACCGTAACGGCCAGGTGCTGGCGTCCTCATTACCGGTCAAGTCCGTGTGGGCGATACCGGAAGACGTTCTGGAAGCGCCGGCCGAGAAAATCCGCGCGCTGGCAAAGCTGCTCGACATGAACGAGCAGGACCTGCGCAAGAAGCTCGATTCCGACCGCACCTTCGTCTACTTGAAACGCCAGGTCGAGCTGGACATCATCGACAAGATCGCCAAGCTGAACGTGCCGGGAATCGGTACCCGCCGCGAGTACAAGCGTTATTACCCCGACGGTGATGTGATGGCGCATGTTGTCGGCTTCACCAACGTCGAGGATGTCGGCCAGGAGGGCATGGAGCTCGCGTTTCAGAAGAGCCTTGCGGGTACCGGCGGAAGTCGTCGGGTGATCAAGGATAGGCTCGGTAACATCGTCGAAGACATCGGTGCCAAGCGTGAGCCGCTCGACGGCAAGGACCTGGCGCTGTCGATTGACCGCAAGATCCAGTACATCGCTTACTCCCATCTGAAGGAAGCGGTGGCAAAACACAAGGCCAAGGCAGCCGCGATCGTGGTGCTTGATGTGAAGACCGGCGAGGTGCTAGCACTGGTCAACCTTCCAACCTACAACCCGAACGACCGCGCACGTCTGACTGGCGCACAGTTGCGCAACCGCGTGATGACGGATACGTTTGAACCGGGCTCGACCCTGAAACCGTTTACCGTTGCGCTGGCGCTGGAAAACAGGCACGTCACTCCGAATACGATGATCCAGACGGCGCCAGGCCGCCTGACGATCGGGCGCGCGACGATCGGCGACGCGCATCCGCACGGCTTGCTGACCGTGGCACAGGTGCTTGAGAAATCGTCCAACGTCGGTACCACCAAGCTAGCACTGCAGCTTGAGCCGCAACAGATGTGGGACATGTTTACCACCGTCGGGTTCGGCCAGCAGCCCAAGCTCGGCTTTCCTGGGGCCGTCGCCGGCCGCGTTCGTCCCTACAAGTCATGGAAACCGATCGAGCAGGCGACGATGAGCTATGGTCACGGTATTTCCACATCGCTAATCCAGGTTGCGCACTCTTATATGGTGTTTGCACGTGATGGCGACATGATTCCGCTGACCCTGCAGAAGGCGAGCGATCGCCCGATCAGCCAGCGCGTGATCTCCGAAAAGACTGCGCGCGATGTGCGGCGCATGCTTGAAATGGCAGCCGGACCGGAGGGGACGGCGCCGCAGGCACAGGTGCCAGGCTACCGCGTGGCAGGCAAGACGGGCACAGCACACAAGCTGGTCAATGGGCAGTACGCAAACAAGTACGTATCGTCCTTCGTCGGCTTCGCGCCCGTATCGGACCCGCGCATCATTGTCGCGGTCATGGTCGATGAGCCGTCCAACGGTTTCCATTATGGTGGCCAGGTTGCGGCGCCCGTGTTCTCGGCTGTGACAGCCAACGCCTTGCGTGCGTTGAACGTCTCGCCCGATTCGACCGTGACCGACATCATCGTCCCGCAAAATCCCGTTGAGGAGAGTATGTGATGAGCGCAACTCCCGTAACGCCGGATATAACCGATGTACTGGCCTGGCTGAAGGCCAGTGCACCGCTTGCGCAACTGTCTTCCGACTCCCGTGCGATAAACGCCGGCGACGTCTTCTTTGCCTACCCGGGCGACGCCGCCGACGGACGCACCTACATCGCCAGCGCCATCGAGCGCGGCGCAAAGGCGATTGTGTACGAGGCCGCCGACTTCGCCTGGAGCGGCGCCTGGAACGTTCCGCACCTCGCAGTCCAAGGATTGAAGCAGATTGCAGGTCCGGTCGCCGGCGCCTTCTATGGTCGTCCTGATAGCGCGATGTTTACCGTCGCCATTACTGGAACGAACGGCAAGACCTCCTGTTCCCAGTGGCTGGGCAAGGCGATGTCGCACCTCGGCCAACCGACCGCAGTCATCGGCACGCTGGGTGTGGGCATGTACCAAGGCGGGGCACATGCCGGATTCAATTCAACCGGCTATACAACGCCGGACGCGGTGCTGCTGCAGCGCAAGTTGTCTCAGATGCGCCATGCCGGGGCGCAGGCACTCGCAATCGAAGCCTCGTCGATCGGTCTTGATCAGGGGCGCCTGAATGGCATGCACTTTGATGTTGCGTTGTTTACCAATTTCACGCGCGACCACCTGGATTACCACGGCGACATGCAGTCGTATGAAGCCAGCAAGAGAATGCTCTTTGACTGGCCCGGTCTGCGCCATGCCGTGATCAATCTTGACGACGACATGGGAATGCGCCTGATTACCCATTTGAAGCAGCAGCGTCCCTCCTTGCCTATTACCGGGTACACGGTGGGAGCGAAAGCCGTACCGGGCATCGCAATCCTCGACGCGTGCGACATTCGCACGACCCATGGCGGCACGACGTTCCGTCTTGAGTCACGCAATGCGCTGCATTCGGGATCGGCTGTCATCAAGACGCAGCTTGTCGGGCAGTTCAATGTGAGCAATGTGCTCGGCATCCTTGGCGTCCTGATGGCGAATGGCGCGGAGCTGAAGGCGGCGGTCGAGGCCGTGGAAACGCTGACCGCGGTCCCCGGCCGGATGGAGCAGCTGGGTGGCCAGGACGCGCCGCTGGTCGTGATCGATTACGCACACACACCGGATGCGCTTGAAAAAACGCTGACGACCTTGCGGCAGGTATCGCAACAGCGAAGCGGAGAGTTGTGGTGCGTATTCGGCTGCGGCGGCGACCGCGATCCGGGCAAGCGTCCGCAGATGGGAGCGGTCTCGCAACTGGCGGATCACATCATTGTCACGAGCGACAACCCGCGCAGCGAAGAGCCGTCGGAAATCCTGGCGCAGATCGTCAAGGGTATCGATACCGAACGTATCGGACAGGATGCGCTGCATGTGGTGGAAGACCGTGCCGCTGCGATCCTGTGGGCAGTGCGGCATGCGGGCAAGAACGATGTGGTTTTGTTGGCAGGGAAGGGCCATGAATCGTATCAAGAGATCAAAGGCAAAAAAATGCCGTTTCTGGATGCAGACCATGCCGCGTTGGCGCTGGCTGCAAGGGTAACAATGAAGGGGATGATTTGATGAAATCATCATTGGCTGAATTGCAGCCATGGATTTCGGATGCGGTCGTTGTAAATACGACTGCAGAGGCGGCATTTGATGGCGTCACGACGGACAGCCGTCAGGCGCCTGCTGGCAGTTTGTTCGTTGCATTGCGCGGCGAACGTTTCGATGCGCACGACTTCCTGGGCGATGTGGCCGGCAAAGGTGTTGCCGCAGTCGTCGTTGAACGCGTGCCTGACGGATTTACGTTGCCGGCCTTGGTCGTGCCGGACACGCGCATCGCTTTGGGTGAAATCGGCACGTTCTGGCGTCGCCAGTTTTCGCTGCCGGTGATCGGCGTCACCGGCAGCAACGGCAAGACGACCGTGAAGGAAATGGTCGCCTCGATCCTGTCTGCAGCCTTTGGGGCGGATAACTACCTTGCTACCCGTGGCAATCTCAACAACGATATCGGCGTACCGCTTACCGTCTTCCGGCTCAACGCCTCTTACAAGGCCGCGGTCGTGGAACTCGGCATGAATCATCCGGGGGAAATCGCGGCGATTACTGCGATCGCACAGCCTACCGTCGGACTGGTGAATAACGCACAACGCGAGCACCAGGAATTCATGGAAAGCGTGGAGGCTGTCGCCAAGGAAAACGGTGGCGTAATCCAAGGTTTGCCGGCGGACGGCGTCGCGGTATTCCCGTCTGATGACACTTATACCTCGCTCTGGCGTGCGTACGCGGGCCAGCGCAAGACCATGACATTCGGTTTGTCGCAAGACGCTGACGTGACATGCACATATGTGGTGAACGATTTCGGCAGTGACCTGTCCATTACTGCCGGCGGGAAACATTTCCAGGTGAAGCTCTCTGCAGCGGGCGTGCATAACGTGCGTAACGCATTGGCTGCAACTGCATGCGCGCTGGCGATCGGTGTGACCGAGGATGCGATTGTTCGCGGCCTCGAGGCATTCGCCCCGGTCAGTGGCCGCCTGCAGCGCAAGACGGCAAAGAGCGGTGCACTGGTGATCGACGATACCTACAACGCCAATCCGGATTCGGTGCGTGCTGCGATCGACGTTCTGTCGCATGCTGCAGCACCCCGGGTCCTGGTGTTGGGCGACATGGGCGAAGTGGGCGATGAAGGCCCGCAGTTCCATGTCGAGATTGGCACGTATGCACGTGACAAGGGCATTGAACATTTGCTGACGCTGGGCGAACTCGCGCAGCACGCAAGTACTGCGTTCGGCCCGAGGGCGCAGCATTTCGACAATGTCGAATCGATCAACCAGGCCGCCGAGGCACTTGTTTCCGCCGGCACGACGGCGCTGGTGAAGGGCTCGCGTTTCATGAAGATGGAGCGCGTCGTCCAGCACCTCGTCAATCCAACAAAAGATCAAGGATAGGAATCCCACTGACATGCTGCTCTGGCTGGCACAAACCTTTCAACAAGAACTCGGGCCGCTTCGGGTTTTTAACTTCATCACGTTCCGTGCCGTTTTTGCGACGCTGACCGCACTGGCGATCGGCCTGCTTGCAGGTCCGGCGATGATCCGCATGCTCACCCGCCTGAAGGTCGGACAGGCCGTACGTACTGACGGCCCGCAAACACACCTGATCAAATCGGGCACGCCAACCATGGGCGGCGCGCTGATTCTGCTGGCAATCGGCATTTCCACGCTGCTGTGGTCGGATTGGAGCAACCGCTTCATCTGGGTAGTGCTGGTCGTAACGCTCGGTTACGGTGCGATCGGCTGGGTCGACGATTATCGCAAGGTGGTCTACAAAAACCCCGAGGGCATGTCTTCGCGCGAGAAGTACTTCTGGCAATCGCTAATTGGCATCGTCGCTGCTGTTTATCTTGCCTTTTCGGTGTCTGCGCCCACCAATACCCAGGTCTGGCAGCTTTTCCTGGAATGGGTGCAGTCCGGCTTCAATCTCGCTTTGCCGCCGAAGGCCGACCTGATCGTTCCGTTCTTCAAGACGATCAGCTATCCGCTGGGCGTATGGGGCTTCATCGCGCTGACTTACTTCGTCATCGTCGGCACGAGCAATGCCGTCAACCTGACCGACGGACTCGACGGCCTGGCGATCATGCCGACCGTGATGGTGGGGTCGGCGCTTGGACTGATTGCTTATCTCACCGGCAGCGCCGTGTATGCAAAGTACCTGTTCATTCCGCATATCCCTGGCTCCGGGGAGTTGCTGATCTTCTGCGGCGCGATGGCTGGCGCAGGGCTCGCGTTCCTGTGGTTTAACGCACATCCGGCACAGGTGTTCATGGGTGACGTCGGTGCACTCGCACTCGGTGGCGCGCTCGGCACGATCGCAGTCATCGTGCGACAGGAAATCGTGTTGTTCATCATGGGCGGCATCTTCGTCGTCGAGACGCTGTCGGTGATGCTGCAGGTCGGCTACTTCAAGTACACGAAGAAGCGCTTCGGCGTTGGTCGTCGCATCCTGCTGATGGCACCGCTGCATCACCACTTTGAACAAAAGGGCTGGAAAGAGACGAAGGTCGTCGTGCGCTTCTGGATCATCACGATGATGCTGGTGCTGTTCGGATTGTCAACCTTGAAGCTGCGCTAATGGACTACCAGGGCAAACACGTTCTCGTTCTCGGGCTGGGTGAAACCGGCCTGGCGATGTCGCTGTGGCTGGCACGCTGCGGCGCGACGCTGCGCGTGGCCGACACGCGCAGCGAACCGGATCGCCTTCCGGCGCTGCGCGAAGCGGTGCCGACGATCGAGTTCGTCGGCGGCCCGCTCACGGCATCGCTGCTCGACGGCGTTGATTTCGTCGCTGTGAGTCCCGGATTGGCGCCAAATCGCGAGCTGGCAGACATCATCCCTGCGGCACAGGAAAAGAACATTCCGCTGTGGAGTGAAATCGAACTGTTCGCACAGGCGCTTGCTGCATTGCGCACTGAGCGCAGCTACACGCCGAAAGTGATCGCGATCACCGGCACCAACGGCAAGACCACCGTGACGAGCTTGACGGGATTGCTATGCCGTCGGGCCGGGCTGACGACCCTGGTTGCCGGAAACATCAGCCCCGCCGCACTCGACGTACTGCGCGCTGCGCTCGATGGCGACGACCTGCCGCAGGTCTGGGTACTGGAGCTGTCCAGCTTCCAGCTCCATGCGACATATTCGCTTCAGGCCGATGTCGCAACCGTGCTGAATGTGACGCAGGACCACCTCGACTGGCACGGTGACATGGACGCGTACGCAGCAGACAAGGCGCGCATCTTTGGCGAAAAGACCATTCGCGTACTGAATCGCGATGATGCCCGCGTGATGCAGATGGCGGCGCCGCTCGCAACGAATATCAGCTTCGGCTCGAACGAACCGGACCGGCCGGACTGCTTCGGCCTCGTGCTGGACAACGGCATGCAGTGGCTGTCGACCGCAGTCGCCGGCGAGCCTGACGAGAGGCCGCGCCGCAAAAAAGACCACATTGAAGTACCCGTCACAATCAGTCGCCTGATGCCGGCCGATGCGCTGCAAATCCGCGGACAGCACAACGCGGCCAATGCACTTGCTGCGCTGGCATTGTGCCGTGCAATCGGCCTGCCGCTCGCGCCGTTGCTGCACGGCCTGCGCGAATACCGTGGCGAACCGCACCGCGTGGAACTCGTTGCCAATGTCGGCGGCGTGGATTACTACGACGACAGCAAGGGCACCAACGTTGGTGCCACGGTCGCCGCTCTCAATGGCCTTGGTGCGATGCAGGGCGGTTTGAGCCGTCTTGTGCTGATTGCCGGCGGTGACGGCAAGGGACAGGATTTCGCGCCATTGGCCGAACCGGTTGCGAAATACACCCGCGCCGTTCTCTTGATTGGCAAAGATGCGCCGGCAATCCGCACCGCGCTGGAATCGACGGGTGTCGAGTTGGTCGCCTGCCCGACGCTGGAATCCGCGGTGCAAAAAGCCGCGGAGCTCGCCCAGCCGGGAGACGGTGTGCTGCTTTCGCCGGCCTGCGCGAGCCTGGACATGTTCCGCAATTACGCACATCGTGCGGAAGTCTTTGTGGACGCGGTGCGTGAAATTGCACTGGCACGCGGTGAGGTGATCGCATGAGATTCGTGTTGCCATCCTTCGGCTCGTCTTCTGCGCAGGCACCGCTGCCAGGCAGTATCCAGCGCTCGAAGATGATGGAGTACGACCAGCCCCTGGTGTGGGTGGTCGTGCTGCTGATGCTGTTCGGAATGGTAATGGTGTACTCGGCCTCGATTTCGCTGCCCGATTCGCCGAAGTATGCGAACTACAAGAATTCGCATTTCCTGGTCCGGCAGGCCACCTTTATCGGCGCGGCGCTGATCGCGGGCCTGCTTGCCTTCCGCGTGCGTATCGAAACCTGGCAGCGGCTGGCACCGTATCTCTTCGTCGCGACGCTAGTACTGCTCGTATTGGTTCTGATCCCCGGTATAGGCAAGGGCGTCAACGGTGCGCGGCGCTGGCTGTCGTTCAAGGTGTTCAACCTGCAGCCGTCGGAGCTGATGAAACTCTTCGTCGTCCTGTACGCGGCCGACTATACCGTGCGCAAGCAGCAGGTGATGCACAAGCTGACCAAGGGTTTCATGCCAATGACGATTGCGATCGGCGTCGTCGGTCTCCTGCTCCTGCTGGAACCGGACCTCGGCGCCTTCGGCGTCATTGTGTGCATTGCGATGGGCATCCTGTTCCTCGGCGGTATCAACGGCATCTGGTTTGGCGGCATTGGCGCGACCCTGGTCGGCATCTTCAGCATGGTGATCCTGCTGTCGCCGTGGCGGCGTGAACGGATCTTCGCGTACCTGAATCCTTGGGAAGAGAGCAACGCGCTCGGCAAGGCGTACCAGCTGTCGCATTCGCTGATTGCCTTCGGCCGTGGCGAACTGTTCGGCGTCGGGCTTGGCGGCAGCGTCGAGAAGCTGCATTACCTGCCTGAGGCGCATACCGACTTCCTGCTGGCAGTGATCGGCGAGGAACTTGGGTTTGCCGGCGTCCTGGTGGTGGTCGCGATGTTCTACTGGATCGTCAAACGCTCGTTCGAGATCGGCCGCCAAGCCATCGCCATGGACCAAACCTTCGCGGGGCTGGCCGCAAAAGGCATTGGCATCTGGATCGGCGTGCAGGCCTTCATCAACATGGGAGTGAATCTTGGGCTGTTGCCGACCAAAGGGCTGACGTTGCCACTGATGAGCTACGGCGGCTCCGGAGTGCTGATCAACTGTGTCGGGCTGGCGATCCTGCTGCGCATTGACTATGAAAACAGAGTGCTCATGCGAGGAGGTCGCATATGAGCATTCTTAACCTGAGCACACTATTTCGGCGGAGGCTAACTTTGCGCAGCAAAGTTAAAGGCGCCCCAGCGACTGGCCATAGCCAAAATCGCATTCTCATGCGTGGAGGCCGCATATGAAGCGTCTTCTGATCATGGCGGCCGGCACTGGCGGGCATATCTTCCCGGGCCTCGCGATCGCACAGACGATGCGCGCGCGCGGATGGCAGGTGACCTGGCTGGGCACCACGCACGGCATGGAGCGCGACATCGTGCCGAAGCATGGCGTCGACATTGATTCAATCGACTTTGCCGGCATGCGCGGAAAAGGCCTGATGCACACGGTGCGCGGCGTCTTCAAGATGGGCGCGGCATTTGCGTCCTGCTTCAGCATCATCGGCCGCCGCAAGCCGGACGTAGTGCTTGGCATGGGCGGCTACGTGACGGTGCCGGGCGGCGTCATGGCCAGGCTTCGTGGCGTGCCCCTGGCTTTGGTGAATGCGGATGCGGCCCTGTTGTTGTCCAACAAGACGCTGGCGCCGCTGGCGCAGCGCGTGTTGTTTGGATTTCCGGCCGATTTCGGCAATGCGGCGACCAAGGCGCTGGTGACAGGTAATCCCGTACGTCAGGAAATCATTGATGTTCCCCCACCTGTTCAACGCTATGCGGAGCGCACCGGGCCGTTACGATTGCTGGTAGTTGGGGGAAGCCTCGGGGCGAAGGTATTGAATGAAACACTGCCGGTTGCATTGGCACGCATTCCCGAGGAGGTGCGCCCGGTAGTGACGCATCAGTCAGGGAAGCAGCACATCGAGGCATTGCGCAACGCCTATAGGAAGGCGGAGGTTCAGGCCGAGGTGGTCGATTTCATCGACGACATGCCGCGGCGCTACGCGCAGGCCGACCTCGTAATCTGTCGTGCAGGTGCGATCACCGTGTCGGAACTGACGGCAGCAGGTGTGGCGAGTGTGCTGGTACCACTGGTGGCCTCAACCACATCCCATCAGCGCGACAACGCGCAGTGGATGGCGAAGCAGAAGACAGCGGTGCATCTGCCGCAGAGTGAGCTGAACCCGGAACGTCTTGCAGAGTTGCTGCAATCGCTGAGCCGGGAGGATTGCAGGGTGATGGCAGAGGCGGCGCATGACATCGGAAGGCGCCAGGCGAATGAAGCAATCGCGAGTGTATTAGAAGAATTAGCGACTAAAAATGAAGCATAAAGTAAAGAATATCCACTTCGTCGGCATCGGCGGCAGCGGCATGAGCGGCATTGCAGAGGTGCTCCTGAACCTGGGCTATACCATCACCGGGTCGGATCTTAGTAGCAATGCGGCCACGCAACGCCTGATCGAGCGCGGTGCGAAGATCACGATCGGGCATGCAGCGGAAAACATTCAGAATGCGGACGCGATTGTCACGTCCACCGCAGTCAAGGGCGACAACCCGGAAGTAATTGCGGCGCGCGCCAAGCATATTCCCATCGTACCGCGCGCCATCATGCTGGCTGAACTGATGCGCCTGAAGCAGGGCATCGCCATTGCCGGCACCCACGGCAAGACCACGACTACCAGCCTGGTCGCCAGTGTGCTGGCGGAAGGCGGCCTGGATCCGACCTTTGTCATCGGCGGGCGCCTGAACAGTGCAGGCGCGAATGCGAAGCTGGGTGCGGGCGACTTCATCGTCGCAGAAGCCGACGAATCGGATGCTTCCTTCCTGAATCTCTCGCCGTGCATCGAGGTAATTACCAACATCGATGCCGACCACATGGAGACCTACGACCACAGCTTCGCCAAGTTGAAGCAGGCGTTTGTCGAATTCACCCAGCGCCTGCCGTTCTACGGTGTGGTCATGTTGTGCATCGATGACCCGAGCGTGCGCGAAATCATGCCGTTCATTTCCAAGCCGATCCTGACCTATGGCTTCCATCCGGAAGCGCAGGTGCGGGCAGTGGATGCAAGAGCGGTCGATACGCACATGGAATTCACGGTCATCCAGGACGAGTATCCGCCGCTGACTGTGCGCCTGAATCAGCCAGGCATGCACAACGTACAGAACGCCTGTGCCGCCATCGCCATTGCGCGTGAACTCGGCGTAGACGACAAGGCAACACAAAAGGCGCTGCACGAGTTCAATGGTGTCGGACGTCGCTTTACGCGCTATGGCGACATCAAACTGCCGAATGGTGGCAGCTTCGCGCTGGTGGACGACTACGGACACCATCCGGTGGAAATGGCGGCGACGCTGGCAGCTGCGCGCGGCGCCTATCCCGGCCGGCGCATCGTCCTTGCCTTCCAGCCGCATCGCTTTACGCGTACCCGCGACCTGTTCGAGGACTTCGTGAAAGTCATGTCCTCGGTGGACGCGCTGGTCCTGGCGGAAGTCTATTCGGCGGGCGAGCAACCGATTGTTGCCGCAGACGGTCGCGCCCTGGCGCATGCATTGCGCGTGCTGGGCAAAGTAGAGCCAATCTTCGTGGAAGACATCACAGAGATGCCGGCCACAATCATGAACATGGCAAAGGATGGTGATGTGGTCATCACCATGGGCGCCGGTTCGATCAGTGCCGTGCCGGGCAAGTTGGCCCAAACGCGCTGACTATGAGTGCAGGTTTAATCATGAGTGCAACAGAGTTGAAAACAGAGTTTGGCAAAGTCGGTGTGCTGTTCGGTGGACGTTCCGCCGAGCGCGAGGTGTCGCTGATGTCAGGCAGCGGCGTGCTGAAAGCCCTGCAAAACAAGGGTGTCGACGCGCACGGGTTTGATCCGGCCGAACGCAGCATCGCGGAACTCGCCGCCGAAAAATTCGATCGCGTGTTTATCGCCCTGCATGGACGCTACGGCGAGGATGGAACGCTGCAGGGCGTGCTGGAGCAACTCGGCATTCCATATACCGGCTCCGGCGTGATGGCGTCGTCGATCGGCATGGACAAGGTGATGACCAAGCGTATCTGGCTGAGCCACGATTTGCCGACGCCCCGATTTGTTGTGCTCGATGCGAAGAATGCGACTGCCGAGGCGTTGCGCAAGCTGCCCGATGAACTGGGCCTGCCGCTGATGCTGAAGGCGCCGCATGAAGGATCCACCATCGGCATCGCCAAGGTGACTTCTGCGGCCGAAGTGCAGGCCGGGTTCGACCTGTGCGCGAAGTATGACGAGGCGGTGCTCGCTGAAGAGTTCGTCACCGGGCGCGAATTGACGGTGCCGGTACTTGGCGCAGGCAGCAGTGCGCGTGCATTGCCCGTCGTCGAAATCGTCGCGCCGCAAGGTAACTACGATTACCAGAACAAGTACTTCAGCGACGACACGAAGTACTTGTGCCCGGCGCCGATGGACGAAGCATTGACCCGGAAGATCCAATCGATTGCGGTGCGCGCCTTTAATGCCTTAGGCTGCGCCGGCTGGGCGCGCGTGGACTTCATGCTGCGTGCAACGGATAACGAGCCGTTCCTCCTGGAGATCAATACATCGCCGGGAATGACGGGCCACTCGCTGGTGCCGATGTCGGCCAAAGCGGCGGGTGTCAGCTATGAAGACTTGTGCGTCGAAATTCTGCGGTCGGCAGATCTCGACCTGAAGCCTTCGCCGGACTGGAAAGTGCAATAAGAGGACAAGCGGAATACGTATCGACCATGTGGCACGACATCAGAATGCTCAACGCAACCACTAGCGCCCTGCTTGGCGTGCTGGTGTTGAGCCTGCTCGCGTCTGGCATCTGGTGGGTATCGCAGCGGCCGATGTTTACGCTCAAGGTGATTCGTCTCGAGGGTGCCGACGGCATGCCGCTGCAGCATGTCAATACGTCGACGGTGCGTACCACGGCGCTGCCGCGAATCAGGGGCAATTTCTTTTCCGCCAACCTGGACGCGGCGCGCCTCGCTTTCGAAGCGGTGCCCTGGGTGCGCAAGGCATCGGTGCGTCGCGAATGGCCGAACAAGCTGATCGTGACGCTGGAAGAGCACGAGCCGCTGGGAACCTGGGGTGACGACGGACGGCTGGTGTCGACCAAGGGCGATGTCTTCACGGCGAACCTTGCGGAAGCGGAAGAGGATCATGAGCTTGCGGCGTTCTCGGGGCCGGACGGAAGCGAGAAGGAAGTGGTCGCGCGTTTTCGTGAACTGCACGAATGGTTCAAGCCGATCAAGCTGGCGCCGGCATCGGTCCAGCTGTCGCACCGCTACGCATGGACGGTAACGCTCGATAACGGAATGAAGGTCGAGCTCGGACGTGCGCAGAGCGAGGCGACATTGAAGGAGCGCGTCGAGCGGCTGATCGGGGTCTATCCGCAGCTGGTGTCGCGCTTGCAGGACAGAATTGAAAGTATCGATATGCGGTACCCGAATGGCTTGGCGCTCAAGGCGCAGGGCCTGTCATTGGGGCTGGACGGAAAGAAAAAGTAAGCGGGACATCATGACAAAAGACGCAAAAAACCTGATCGTCGGACTCGACATCGGCACATCGAAAGTAGTGGCCGTCGTCGCCGAGGTAATGCCGAATGGGAGGCATGAGGTTATCGGGCTCGGCCAGCACGAATCGAAGGGATTGAAGAAGGGCGTTGTCGTCAATATCGAAGCGACGGTCGAGTCGATCCAGCGCGCGCTGGAAGAGGCCGAGCTGATGGCCGACTGCAAGATCAAGAACGTCTACACGGGGATCGCCGGCAGCCACATCCGCAGCTTCAACTCCAGCGGCATGGTCGCGATCAAGGACAAGGAAGTGACGGCGACCGACGTTGCGCGCGTCATCGAAACCGCTAAGGCGGTCAACATCCCGACCGACCAGCAATTGCTTCACACGGTACCGCAGGAATTCATCGTCGACAACCAGGAAGACGTTCGCGAGCCGATCGGCATGAGCGGCATCCGCCTTGAAGTAAAAGTGCACATCGTCACCGGCGCGGTATCCGCGGTGCAGAACATCGTCAAGTGCGTGCGTCGCTGCGGTCTGGAAGTGTCGGACTTGATCCTGCAGCCGATGGCTTCAGCCGATTCCGTGCTGACACCGGACGAAAAGGAGCTGGGCGTGGTGCTGATCGACATCGGCGGCGGAACCACTGATGTTGCGATCTTCACGGAAGGTGCGATCCGCCATACCGCCGTCATTCCGATTGCCGGCGACCAGATCACCAACGACATTGCGATGGCGTTGCGCACGCCGACGGCGGAAGCCGAAGAAATCAAGCTGCGCTTCGGCGTCGCCAAGCAGGTGCTTGCTGATCCGGGCGAGGCGATCGAAGTGCCGGGGCTGGGCGACCGTGGTCCGCGCACGCTGTCGCGCCAGGCGCTGGCAGCCGTGATCGAGCCGCGGGTGGAAGAACTGTTTGCGCTGGTGCACCAGGTGGTGCGCGAATCGGGCTATGAAGAGGTGCTGTCGTCCGGTGTCGTGCTGACCGGCGGCTCGGCAATGATGCCGGGCATGGTCGAGCTCGCGGAAGACATCTTCTTGAAGCCGGCGCGCCTTGGCGTTCCGGAGTACAGCGGTCAGCTCGCCGATGTTGTGCGCAGTCCGCGTTACTCGACCGTATTGGGTCTGTTGCTGGAGGCGAAGAAGCAGTACCTGCGAGGCCACATCGTCACGCGTCAGGACGGCTCGGTGAAGGCGGTGTGGCAGCGCATGAAAGAGTGGTTTTTAGGTAATTTTTAAAGTCAATAATTGTTAAACGCAGTACCGCAGTTTGCAGTTGCTAGTCGCCACACCGCGTGGTGATTAACGACTGAAAACTGCATCATCTAAGGGAGTTAGCATGGAAATCGATATGATCGATAACGCAAACCTCGGCACCGTGATCAAGGTGGTGGGCGTTGGCGGCGCAGGCGGAAATGCAGTGCAGCACATGATCAACAAGGGCGTGTCCGGCGTCGAATTCATCGCTGCCAACACCGATGCGCAGGCACTGGCGCAATCGAAAGCCCACAACGTCATCCAGATCGGCGAAACCGGCCTCGGCGCCGGCATGAAGCCCGAGGTCGGCCGCAAGCTGGCGGAAGAGTCCCGCGCGCGTATCGAAGACGCACTGCGCGGTGCACACATGGTGTTCATCGCTGCTGGCATGGGTGGCGGCACCGGGACCGGCGCTGCGCCTATCGTCGCGCAAGTGGCCAAAGAGCAGGGTGCGCTGACCGTCGCCGTCGTGTCCAAGCCGTTCTCGTACGAAGGCGCGAAGTGCATGGAAATCGCCGACGAAGGCCTCGATGCATTGTCGCAGCACGTCGATTCACTGATCGTGATTCTCAACGAGAAGCTGGAAGAGATCTATGAAGACGACAGCATGATCGAATGGCTGCAGCATGCCGACGACGTGCTCAACAACGCGGTGGCCGGCATTGCCGAGATCATCAACGTGCCGGGCCACATCAACGTCGACTTCAACGACGTCAAGACCATCATGGGTGAGCAGGGCAAGGCCATGATGGGGACGGCGACCGCCTCCGGCGTCGACCGTGCGCGCATCGCGGCGGAGCAGGCAGTGGCATCGCCGCTGCTCGACGGCATCGACCTGTCCGGTGCGCGGGGCGTGCTCGTCAACGTTACCGCAAGCCGCAACCTCAAGGGCAAGGAAATCAAGGAAGTCATGGCGACCGTGCGCGCCTTCGCTGCGCCGGATGCATCGATTGCACAAGGCATCGCCTACGACGATGCCATGGGCGACGACATCCGCGTAACGGTGGTTGCCACTGGCCTCGGCCGCGGCCGCAAGAATGTGCAGTTGGTGCAGACCCCGGTACTGCGCACCGGCACGCACAATGAACCGATTGCCCAGGGCAGTCTTGGCCACCAGGGTGCTGGTCAATCGGCACCTTCCTTCGAGGGCCTCAGCAAGCCGGCCGTATGGCGCCGCGAGTCCGCATCGGAAACGGTGCGCGCGCTCGAGAAGAATGGCATGGAAACCTACGACATTCCGGCATTCCTGCGCAAGCAGGCGGACTGATCGCTTCCCGCTGTTACGGCAGCGGGAATGCCGTCTCCTGCAAAAAAAGCAAGATAAGGGCATACTGCATGCTGTACGCCGCACCCAGGTAGTGCGGCGTTTTTTTTGGCGCCTGCGAAATGCTCCATGACGGAAACCGAGGGCGCTTTGCTAGAGCTGCCGGCAACATGCCTACAACATCAGAGAAGAGGAGTCCAATATGACTATCCAGATCGGTGATCGCCTGCCCGAAGGAACACTGTCGGAATACATCGAAGTCGCTACGGAGGGATGTTCTCTCGGCCCGAATACCTTCAAGGTCAGCGACCTGACGAAGGGCAAGAAGATTGCCATTTTCGGTTTGCCCGGTGCATACACCCCCACCTGCTCCGCGCAGCATGTGCCTGGCTATGTTGCGAACGCCGAAAAGCTGAAGGCGAAGGGTGTCGACGAGATATGGTGCATTTCGGTCAATGATGCATTCGTCATGGGCGCCTGGGGGCGCGACCAGAAAGCAACCGGCATCGTCCGCATGATGGCTGATGGCAGCGCCGCCTTTACCAAGTTGCTCGGCTTGGAGTTCGACCTGACCGCCAAAGGCATGGGGATTCGCTCGCAGCGCTATTCGATGCTCGTCGAGGACGGTGTCGTCAAACAGCTCAACATCGAGCAGCCGGGTAAATTTGAGGTGTCGAACGCGGAAACCCTGCTTGCCCAGCTTGGCTGAGACGCGGAGGTCGTACAGCAAAAACAAGAGCGGCGCGTGATGCGCCGTTTTTTCTTCAGGGAGCGATCACCACTTTTACCTGCGCTTCCTTCAATACTTTTGCCAGTTCTTCCGGCGGACGTGCGTTGGTAAACAGCATGTCGATTTGCGATACATGCGCCATGCGCACCAGCGCCTGTCTCCCGAATTTGTCGCAATCCGCCACCAGCCAGACTTCGCGCGACTGTTCGATGATCGCCTGAGCCACTTTCACTTCGCGCGGGTCGAAGTCACGCAGCGTTCCGTCAGGTTCGATGCTGGAAATGCCGATGATCCCGATGTCGACCTTGAACTGGCGGATGAAGTCGATGGTGGCCTCGCCGACGATGCCACGGTCGCGCCCGCGCACCACGCCGCCGGCGATGATGACTTCACATTTCGGATTGTCCGCAAGCGTTGCCGCAACGTTGAGGTTGTTGGTCACCACGTGCAACCCTTGGTGGTGCGCCAGTGCACGCGCAACCTCCTCGGTGGTGGTGCCGATGTTGATCAGCAGGGAACAACCGGCCGGCACCTGTTTGGCGACGGCCCGGGCAATGCGCCGCTTGGCATCGATGTTCAGGACCTGGCGCTGGCTGTAATCGATGTTCTCCACCGAGGACGGCAGTCCAACCCCACCATGATAGCGGGCCAGGAGCTTCGCTTCTTCCATCAGCTTCACGTCGCGGCGCACGGTCTGAGGCGTCACGTCCAGCTGTTGCGCGAGCTCTTCCACTGACATGGTCATGTGTTGCCTGACGACATCCAGCAAGCGACGTTGACGTGGATTAAGCGTCATTCCATTTCTCCCTTCAGCCATCTGAACATTCTCAATATAATTAAAAACGAAAAGAAACGAACAAATGCGGTGATAAAATTTGTTGCTTTTATTTCTATTTATGACGTATTGTAGCGTTTCTCATGTTACAACTATTCCCTGAGCGCTGCGAGAACAAGATGGAGCAAAGGCAGGACAACATCGACTGCGATCTGCTGGTCGTCGGCGGTGGCATCAACGGTGCAGGTATCGCGCGGGATGCCGCGGGACGTGGCCTGTCGGTGGTGCTGTGCGAGAAGGACGATCTTGCGTCGCACACCTCCTCGGCATCGTCCAAGCTGATTCACGGCGGCTTGCGCTATCTCGAGCATTATGAATTCGGGCTCGTGCGCAAGGCCTTGATCGAACGCGAAGTACTGTTGCGGTCAGCGCCGCACATCATGTGGCCGATGCGTTTCGTAATGCCGTTCGATAAAGGCCAGCGGCCTGCATGGATGCTGCGAGCCGGCCTCTTCCTGTATGACAGTCTTGCACGGCGCGAGCTATTGCCGGGCTCACGCGGGCTCGATTTGCGCCAACATGACGCCGGCAGGCCGCTCAAACCCGAGTTTTCGCGCGGCTTCGTCTATTCGGACTGCTGGGTCGATGATGCTCGATTGGTCGTGCTGAACGCTGTGGATGCCGCCGACCGCGGCGCGCGCGTTTTCACCCATACGCGCTGCATTTCCGCCCGCCGCGAAGGGGAGCAATGGATCGCAGAGCTGCGTCCCGATGGTCGCCGCAGCATGACAGTGCGGGCGCGCTGCCTCGTCAATGCCGCTGGCCCGTGGGCCGCGCACTTCCTGCAAACTGCGTTGCAGCGGCCATCCGAAAAGTCGCTGCGGCTCATCAAAGGCAGTCATATCGTTGTGCCGCGCCTGTTTGATCATCCTAATGCCTATATCTTCCAGCATCCGGATGGGCGCATCGTCTTTGCCATCCCTTACGAACAGAATTTCACGCTGATCGGCACGACCGATCTCGATTATCAGGGCGACGTCAATTCCGTGGCCATCAATCAGGACGAGATCAGCTATCTTTGCGACCTCGCCGGTCGCTATTTCCGTGCGCAGATCACCCCGTCCGATGTCGTCTGGTCCTATTCCGGCGTGCGGCCACTGGTAGAGGACGAGGCCTCCAGCGCCTCCGCCGTTACGCGTGATTATCGGTTGCAGCTTGATAGAAAGAGTGGCGCACCTTTGCTGTCCGTGTTCGGAGGGAAAATCACGACATTCCGCAAACTGGCGGAAGAGGCCGTCGACATGATCGCCGACCTGGTGTCGGCACGATCCGGTCCATGGACCGAGCATGCCTGCCTCCCCGGCGGTGACCTGTACGGCATGCGGCCCAATAACCGCTCGGTCCTGGAATTTGACCGTTATGTGCACGGCCTACAGGAGAAGTATTCCTGGCTTCCGCGGGCGCTCGTTGCGCGCTATGCGCGCGCCTATGGCACGCGAACCGGCATGCTGCTCGCAGGCCGAACGGAAATCGCCGACATGGGTGACGAAATCGCGCCCGGTTTGTACGAAGCGGAAATCGATTATTTGATGCAACTCGAATGGGCCAGCACGGCAGCGGACATACTATGGAGACGCTCCAAACTGGGTCTCCACTTGCCGCAGGGCACCGACGCTAGGCTCGACGCATGGATACGCTCCCACCGGACGGACCAGCCATACCAGCGAATGTGCCAGCAAACCTAGCCCGGCGCACATAAAAAATATAGGAGGAAGGCACAGTGCACCTGGCATTAGAAAATGTCGGAAAAAAATATGGTGCGGACGACCATATTTACCCGCTCTCGATGGCGCTGGTGCCGGGCGCGATTAATGTTCTGCTTGGTACGACGCTCGCAGGCAAAACGACATTGATGCGCTTAATGGCCGGCCTGGACCGCCCCACGAGCGGAAGAGTTCTCGCCGAGGGACAAGATGTGACCGGCGTGTCCGTGCGCGAGCGCGATCTCGCCATGGTGTACCAGCAGTTCATCAATTATCCGTCGTTGACCGTTTACGACAACATCGCCTCTCCGCTCCGCATTCAGCGCGTTCCCGAAGCAGAAGTGCGAAAGCGCGTGAATGACATGGCGGAGCGCCTGCACATCACACCCTATCTGCAACGCTCGCCGGCGGAACTGTCCGGCGGCCAGCAGCAGCGCACTGCACTGGCACGGGCCTTGATCAAGGGCGCCGGCTTGCTGCTGCTTGATGAGCCGTTGGTGAATCTGGATTACAAGCTGCGTGAAGAGCTCAGGCGCGAACTGACCGACCTCTTCGCCGACGGAAGCACAACCGTCGTTTATGCGACCACGGAACCGCTGGAGGCACTTCAGCTCGGAGGTCATGTCACTGTGCTGCATGAGGGACGCCTGCTGCAGCAGGGCAGGACGATCGACGTTTTCAATGCGCCAAATTCGATCCAGGTCGCACGCACGTTCAGCGACCCGCCGATCAATCTGGTCAAAGCGGAGATTGACGGTGACGGCATTGCCCATGCCCATGCCGGAGGAGGACTAAGCATTCCACTGAATGCTGCGCAACGGCGAGCTGCGTCGCATCACCGGCATATTGTCCTTGGCCTGCGCGCACACAGCCTGCACCTGATGCGTCGCCATCCCGATGAAATCGCTATCGATGCGGAGGTGGACCTCGCCGAGATCAGCGGATCGGAGACCTTCGTGCACGCACATCGTGACGGCATCGCCCTGGTTGCGCAGCTTTCGGGGGTGTACGACCCCGAATTGGGCTCGTTGTGCAGCCTGTACTGCCGACCGGATGAATTCCTTCTCTTTTCGGAAGATGGCGCATTGCTGCATGCGCCAGAACAGTCCATGAAAGGAAACTAGGCATGGCTCGCATCGATCTCGTCGAACTGGCGCACGCATACAAGCCAAACCCTGCCGGCCCGGCCGACTATGCACTGCGTCCGATGTCTATGCAATGGGAAGATGGTGGCGCCTATGCATTGCTCGGCCCGTCCGGCTGCGGCAAGACGACTTTGCTGAACATCATTTCCGGCCTGGTGCGACCTTCGCATGGCAGGGTGCTGTTTGACGGCAAGGACGTCACGAGCCTGCCTCCTGAAGCGCGCAATATTGCGCAGGTATTCCAGTTCCCTGTCATCTACGACACGATGACAGTCTTCGACAATCTCGCTTTCCCATTACGTAACCGGCGTTGGAAATCCGCCGACATCAACCGCAGGGTCGAACAAGTGGCGGAGCTGCTCGATCTTGGCAGCGTGCTCAAGCATCGCGCCAGCGGCCTGTCTGCGGACGCAAAGCAAAAGATCTCCCTCGGTCGAGGGCTGGTGCGCCCAGACGTGGCGGCGGTGCTGTTTGATGAACCGTTGACCGTCATCGATCCGCATTTGAAGTGGCTACTGCGGCGCAAGCTCAAGGAAATCCATCGCGAATTGAAACTGTCGCTGATCTATGTGACGCACGACCAGGTCGAGGCGCTCACCTTTGCCGACAAGGTCGTGGTGATGACGCAGGGCGAGGTCGTGCAGGCCGGAACGGCGCAGCAGTTGTTCGAGACTCCGGAGCATACCTTCGTCGGTTACTTTATCGGCAATCCCGGTATGAATCTTCTTCCCTGCGCGATCGACGGCGAAGTGGCGGCGCTCGAGGGCGCCAGCATTCCGCTTTCCGGTACGGCGCGTGCCGCACTGAACGGTGCCAATGGAAACGTAAAAATGGGAATCCGGCCCGAGTTTGTCGAGTGCGCGTTCGAGGAGGGCGAAGACACCACCGCAGCAACCTTGCTCTCCGTGCGCAATCTCGGCACGCACTGCCTGGCGGAATTCAAGCTAGGCAACCACACGATCGCCGGGAAGCTGCGGCAACTCCATGCCGACCCCGGTGAACAGGTCTGGCTGCGACTGCCACCGGAGCGCACGCTGTATTACGTCAACGACAAGCGGGTGGCGTGAGATGAAAACCTACAACAACCGTGCATGGTTCCTGATCCTTCCCGTCATTGCCTGCGTCGCGTTTTCGGCGATCCTGCCGCTGATGACAATCGTCAACTACTCGGTTCAGGACATTCTCAGTCCAACGCAGCATGTATTCGTCGGCACCGAATGGTTCAAGCTCGTCATGCGCGACAGCGAATTGCATGGCGCACTGTACCGGCAATTGCTGTTTTCGCTGTCCGTGCTCGCCATCGAAATTCCGCTTGGCATTCTGATAGCGTTGACCCTGCCGGCGCAGGGATGGCGCGCGTCGATGGCGCTGGTGCTGATTGCACTGCCGCTGCTGATTCCATGGAATGTCGTCGGCACCATCTGGCAGATTTTCGGCCGCGGGGATATCGGCCTGCTCGGTTATGCGGTCAACGGAATGGGCTTCTCCTATAACTACACCGGCGATTCTCTGGACGCCTGGCTGACGGTTCTGGTGATGGACATCTGGCACTGGACGCCGCTCGTCGTGCTCTTGTGCTACGCCGGCCTGCGCGCGATCCCCGATGCCTACTATCAGGCTGCGCGTATCGACGGCGCATCACGCTGGGCAGTGTTCCGCTTCATCCAGTTGCCCAAGCTGCGCAATGTGCTGATGATCGCCGTGCTGTTGCGCTTCATGGACAGCTTCATGATCTATACCGAGCCGTTTGTACTTACCGGCGGTGGGCCGGGCAATGCGACCACATTCCTGTCGCAGTACCTGACGCAGAAAGCGGTCGGACAGTTCGACCTCGGGCCGGCGGCAGCGTTTTCATTGATTTACTTTCTGATCATCCTGCTGTTCTGCTTCGTGCTGTACAACTGGATGCAGCGTGTCGGCACGGGAGACAAGAAATGATGAGCAAATTCCTTACGCGGCCGGTACTGGCGCTGTACCTGCTGCTGTCTCTGCTGCCGATCTACTGGATGCTCAACATGTCGTTGAAGACCAACGAAGAAATCGTTGGCGCGCTGACGATGTGGCCGGCCAACCTCACGTTTGACAACTTCAAGACGATCTTCACCGATGCGTCCTGGTACGACGGCTACATTAACTCGATCATCTATGTGCTGATCAACATGGTGTTGTCGGTAGCGGTGGCGCTTCCGGCCGCCTATGCGTTCTCGCGTTATTCCTTCCTCGGCGACAAGCACCTGTTCTTCTGGTTGCTGACCAACCGCATGACGCCGCCGGCCGTGTTCCTTCTGCCGTTCTTTCAGCTGTACTCCACGGTCGGGTTGATGGACACGCACCTCGCAGTCGCACTCGCGCACATGGTGTTCAACGTGCCGCTGGCGGTATGGATTCTCGAGGGCTTCATGTCCGGCATCCCGAAGGAGATTGACGAAACCGCCTATATTGACGGTTATAGCTTCCCGAAATTCTTCGTGAAGATTTTCCTGCCAATGATCAAGTCCGGCATTGGTGTCACCGCGTTCTTCTGCTTCATGTTCAGCTGGGTCGAGTTACTGCTCGCACGCACGCTCACCTCCGTCAGTGCCAAACCGATCTCTGCCACCATGACGCGCACCGTGTCCGCCGCCGGCATGGACTGGGGAGTACTGGCCGCTGCCGGCGTGCTGACCATCGTGCCTGGCGCACTGGTGATCTGGTTCGTGCGGCACTACATCGCCAAGGGATTTGCCATGGGGAGGGTTTGACATGGAAGAAACGTTTTCATGGATGGCGTGGACGCCGCCGGTGGCCATCTTCTTCACTGCAATTGCAGCGATGCTGGCAGGAATGACGATCTGGCAGATGAAGTCGCCAAGCCTTGAGCGCAAGGGCTTCCTGCCGATCCACACGACGCGCGGCGACCGTCTTTTCATAGGCCTACTGACGGCGGCCTATGTAAACCTTGCGTGGGCCGGCCTTACTGATTTGGATCAGTGGATCGGTGCGGCAGTTGGATTTGTAGTGTTGCTGATTGTGATGCGTTGGGGGTGACTGATGTCGCAGCGCCCGGCGGTTAACCTTCCCTCCGTCGCGTGTTCGATTCTATGGGAAGGAAAACAACAAGAAGGTGGAGATATGAGACTACGACTAACAGCATTGGCCGCTGCCGCCATGCTCGCCTCCGGCGCGAGCTGGGCCGACATGAAGGCAGCGGAGAAGTGGATAACACAGGAATTCCAGCCGTCGACGCTGAGCAAGCAGCAGCAGCTCGACGAGATGAAATGGTTCATCGACGCAGCCCAAAAACTGAAGGCCAAGGGCGTCAAGGAAATCAATGTGGTATCTGAAACGATCGATACCCATGTCTACGAATCGAAAACGATGGCCAAGGCCTTCGAGGAAATCACCGGTATCAAGGTTCGGCACGACTTGATTCAGGAAGGCGATGTCGTCGAAAAACTACAGACTTCCATGCAGTCCGGCAAGAGCATCTATGACGGCTGGATTTCCGACTCCGACCTGATCGGCACCCACTACCGCTACGGTGCAATCGAACCGCTGTCGGATTACATGGCGGGCAAAGGCAAGGAATTCACCAATCCCAATCTGGACCTCAAGGATTTTATCGGCACCAGCTTCACTACCGCCCCCGATGGCAAGCTGTACCAGCTGCCCGACCAGCAATTCGCCAACCTGTACTGGTTCCGCGCGGACTGGTTCGAGCGCAAGGACCTGAAGGAAAAATTCAAGGCCAAGTATGGCTATGAGCTTGGCGTCCCGGTGAACTGGTCTGCGTATGAAGATATCGCCAATTTCTTCACTAACGATGTGAAGGAAATCGACGGCAAGAAAGTGTATGGTCACATGGACTACGGCAAGAAGGATCCGTCACTGGGCTGGCGTTTCACCGACGCGTGGCTGTCGATGGCGGGTACTGCGGACAAAGGCATTCCGAACGGTCTCGCGGTGGACGAGTGGGGAATCCGTGTGGCGGCCGACAAGTGCACTCCGGTCGGCGCATCCGTTGCTCGCGGTGGCGCAACCAACTCGCCCGCCGCCGTGTATGCACTCACCAAGTATGTCGACTGGATGAAGAAATACGCGCCGCCGCAAGCAAACGGTATGACGTTCTCGGAAGCAGGTCCGGTGCCGGGACAAGGCGAGATTGCGCAGCAGATTTTCTGGTACACCGCATTCACTGCGCCGATGACCAAGGCATCGGCGGTCATCAATCAGGATGGCACGCCGAAATGGCGCATGGCGCCGGGACCGCATGGCCCGTACTGGAAGGAGGGCATGCAGAACGGCTACCAGGATGTCGGCTCATGGACGTTCTTCAAATCCACGCCGGACGACCGCAAGGCAGCCGCGTGGCTGTATGCGCAGTTCGTGAATGCGAAGACAACATCGCTGAAAAAATCGATCGTTGGCCTGACTTTTGTGCGTGACTCTGATATCCGCCACGAGTACTTCACCAAGAATGCAGCAAAGTATGGCGGCCTGATCGAGTTCTATCGCAGCCCGGCGCGCGTCGCCTGGACGCCGACGGGAACCAATGTGCCCGATTATCCGAAGCTCGCGCAGTTGTGGTGGAAGAACGTTGCCACCGCTGTGACCGGCGAGAAGACGCCACAGGCGGCGATGGACTCGTTGGCCGATGAAATGGACCAGGTGATGGCACGCCTGGAGCGGGCCGGCATGAAGAACTGCGCACCGAAGCTCAATGCGAAGGCAGATCCGGGCAAGTACTTGTCGGACAACGGCGCGCCATGGAAGAAACTGGCGAACGAGAAACCGAAAGGCGAGACGATTGCCTATGACAAGCTCCTTCAGGCATGGAAGGAAGGGCGCGTGAAGTAATATCACCCCCAGCCACAGGCGGGCGCGGCGTGTGCCGCGCCCTTTTTACAGGTTAGCACTGCATCGTTGACCATTCAGATTACTGCAAGACCACGTTACCGAGATCCTGCGCACCATGACCAAGTACATCCTTGCCCTCGACCAGGGAACGACCAGTTCCCGTGCCATCCTGTTCGACCACGCCGGCCAGTTGCGCGGCATCGCGCAGCAGGAGTTTCGGCAGATCTTCCCGCATTCCGGCTGGGTCGAGCATGACGCGAACGAGATCTGGTCCTCGCAGCTTGCTGTCGCACGGCAGGTCCTGCGTCAGACTGACACGCGGCCTGCCGACATTGTTGCCATCGGCATCACTAATCAGCGGGAGACTACGTTGATCTGGGACCGCCGCACCGGCGAACCGATTGCCAACGCAATCGTCTGGCAGGATCACCGTACCGCCGGGTTGTGCGATGCGCTGCGTGAAGAGGGGCGGGAGGCGCTTTTTCAGCAAAAAACCGGCCTTGTGCTCGACGCGTATTTTTCAGGCACCAAGGTCAAATGGCTGCTCGACAACGTGCCTGGCGCACGAGAACGCGCCGAGCGCGGCGAACTGGCCTTCGGCACGATTGATTCCTGGCTGATCTACAAGCTGTGCGGCGTGCACGCCACCGATACGAGCAACGCATCACGCACGCTGATGTTCGACATTCATACGATGCAGTGGGACGACGAACTGTTGTCTCTGTTGAATGTCCCGCGAAGCCTGCTGCCGGAAGTGGTGGCAAGCAGCGGGGTTGTCGGCCACACGTCGGCCGAATTGTTTGGCGCTCCAATTCCGATCGCGGGCATCGCAGGCGACCAGCAGGCGGCCACCTTCGGGCAGGCGTGCCATCAGCCCGGCATGGCAAAGAATACCTATGGCACCGGATGCTTCATGCTGATGAATACCGGTTCACAGGCAATCGCTTCCCGAAATAACCTGCTGACAACGGTAGGCTGGACAGTTGGCGGGCAATCGGCCTACATGCTCGAAGGCAGCGTGTTCAACGCCGGTGCCGCTGTGCAATGGTTGCGTGATGGACTGGGCATCATTCAAAGTTCTGCCCAGGTAGAGGCGCTCGCTTCCAGCGTGCCGGATACCGGAGGCGTATTCGTCGTGCCGGCATTCGCCGGACTTGGCGCGCCATACTGGGATGCCTACGCGCGCGGCACCATTGTCGGCATCAGCCGCGGCACCACCAAGGCGCATATTGCGCGAGCGACGCTGGCGAGCATCGCTTACCAGAGCGCAGATGTGCTGGACGCGATGCAGAAGGATGCCGGCATCGCCTTGAGCGAGCTGCGGGTGGATGGAGGGGCCGCGCGTAACGACTTGTTGATGCAGTTCCAGGCAGATGTGCTTGGGGTGCCCGTCGTACGGCCAGTCGTGACGGAAACCACCGCGCTTGGTGCGGCGTACCTCGCGGGTCTTGCGATCAGTTTCTGGAGCTCCGAGCAGGAAATTTCGGCGCAGTGGCAGGTACAAAAGCGCTTCGAGCCGTCCATGTCAGTCGACGAAAGGTCGGAACGCCTCACCACGTGGAGACGTGCCGTACAGCGAGCGCAGCAGTGGTTGGAATGACAAGCTTCGGTTTGTAAGTGATGCTTAATTGAGGCTTTTACGTGGTGTATGCCCAACAGCGGAGTCATCCGTGCAAATGACTCGCGGGTTAGTTGCTATACTCCCACAATGCTCAAGCAACGCACTGTCAAAGAACTTGTCAAGACCACCGGCGTCGGATTGCATTCCGGGACCAAGGTGGAGTTGACCCTTCGCCCGGCTGCGCCGGATACCGGTATCGTCTTTCGTCGCGTGGATCTCAATCCACCGGTAGACTTGCCCGCCTCTGCCAATGGCGTCGGGGATACCCGCATGGCATCCACACTAAACAAAGACGGCGCCAAGGTTTCAACGGTTGAACACTTGATGTCTGCTTGTGCCGGACTTGGGATCGACAACCTTTATGTTGACCTGACCGCTGAAGAAATCCCGATCATGGATGGCTCGGCCTCCACCTTCGTCTTCCTGCTGCAGCAGGCTGGACTGCAGGAGCAAAACGCACCGAAGAAGTTTATTCGCGTCAAAAAGCCGGTCGAGGTGCGTGAGGGGCAGGGCGCCCAAGAGAAGTGGGCTCGACTCGAGCCCTACAATGGCTTCAAGCTGAAATTCTTCATCGAATTCAATCACCCGGCAGTCGATGGTACCGGCCAGACGGCCGAAGTCGATTTCGGTTCCGAGTCCTACATCCGCGAGATCGCGCGTGCCCGGACGTTCGGTTTCATGCAAGACGTGGAAACCTTGCGCGGCATGGGATTGGCCCGCGGCGGTTCGCTGGAAAATGCGATCGTAATGGATGAGTACCGGATCCTGAATCCAGACGGGTTGCGTTATGACAACGAGTTCGTCCGCCACAAGATTCTGGATGCGATTGGCGACTTGTACCTGGTCGGCCATCCCCTGCTCGCAAGCTATGTTGCACACAAGTCCGGCCATGGGCTCAATAATCAGTTGCTCCGCGCCTTGCTCGCGCAACCGGATGCCTATGAGATTGTTACATTCGATTCAATTGATACTGCACCGGGCGCTTATGTGCGCCAAGCGGGGCAGGAATGGGCGTTTGCTTGACGCCGGATAAATCTGAAAAGGCACCAAGCCTTTTCCCCGACTTTCCCGGAGCGTGTTTCGTTTAGCGCTCCTTGCAATGTCGCTGGATCATTGCGGCGACAGCGTTCTTCAGCGCCTGGTTCTGTGGCGAATCGTGCAGGGAATTGTTGAGGTCGCTTAGAGCCGTAAGTGCCTGATCAGGCAGGACAAGCTGCTTCTGCGGTGTTTTCCTTTCGGCAATCTTTCCAACTTGCACTTTGATTCGTATTGCGTTAACCTGCCAGCCCCGTTTAAGCAAATTTTCTTGCAACTTTGGCAACTGCTGTTTCAATTTTGCCGCAAGAGCTGCATTTGGAGTGGAAAGCACCAAGTTCCCTGCTTCGAACTGCATTACAGAACATGCATCAAATAACATGGGGAGAATTGCAGCGCACTCTCTCTGCAAATTTGCAATTCGCGCAACGGCCGGTAACAGTGCAGCAAGTCTGTCATGCGAGCGTAGAAACTCTGTAACACCTGTAACAGCTGTAACACCGCCTCCGATTTTCCGTGGGGCACGTGTAGACTGGAGGCGTTGCTGAAAGGAAAGAAATGAGGAGGGGCGACTCATGCTCGAACCTTATCACACCTCATCCAAGATGGACGAATCGGAGGAGTTGTAATGCAAATCATTCTGTTGCATCCTCGCTTCAATGCCAAGACGCTCACACTGACGCGCTGGCATTTGATGTTGATGGCAGTAGTGTTCGTTGTCTCCGTCATCATGGCTGCGTCGTTACTGTACTACCTGACGTTTCGCCACGCTGCCGACCTTGATCTCCCGCTGGTACGTGAAGTTGTTGCCTCTGCTACCAGGGATGACGTCAATAAGAAGGATCGCTACGTAAAAGAAAACCTCGCCGCAATGGCAATGAAACTCGGCGAAATGCAGGCGCAACTGATGCGACTGGATGCGCTGGGGGAGCGTGTGCAGGGTTTGGCTGGTGTCAAGCCGCAGGAGTTCAATTTCAAGGAGTTGCCCGGGCGCGGCGGCATTGAGCGGCCAGCCGAGAAGAGCGAGCCGATGAGCATGCACGAGTTCAAGGAGTTGCTCGATGCAATGGCAGTCAATGTAGAACATCGTGCCGACTACATGAACGTGGTTGAGTCAGCTCTGATGAATCACAAGATTCAATCGAGGCTCCTGCCTACCATTCAGCCAGTCAATGTCGGTTATAACGCCTCCAGCTTCGGTTGGAGACATGATCCGTTTACCGGGCGTCAGGCATTTCACGAAGGCATTGATTTTGCCGCTCCGACCGGCACGCCAATCGTTGCGGCAGCCGGTGGCGTTGTAATCACCGCTGAATATCATCCGCAGTACGGCAACATGCTCGAGATCGATCACGGCAACAGCATTGTAAGCCGCTATGCCCACGCGTCGCGCCTATTATCCAAAGTGGGCGACATCGTCAGGCGCGGCCAGCATGTAGCAGATATCGGTTCTACGGGACGTTCCACAGGAGCGCACTTGCATTTCGAGGTCTTGGTGAAGGGTGTGCAGCAGAATCCGCAGAAGTTCCTAGCCGCAGGCTCCGACCAGTCAAAACTGGCAGTTTTGGCACTCAACAAATAATCACCACCCTGCGGCCTCCGGAAAATCCGACGGGGCCGGGTTGTTTTATTAACGTCAATCCTCATCTTCCCCTGCAGTGACGCATGTCGAAGGCATCCGGTCCGGGTGTTTGCTTCCCATGCGCAATCTTTTATCCTTCCAATTCCAGATCGGGCGGCACCCACGGCACTGCATGATAAAATCTGCAATTTAGCCAAAAGTCCGGCCTCCGCGAAGATGTGAGAGCGACAAATGCGATTTCGCGGCGCCATTTTAAGAATTCAAGCATGTCATTACTGACCCAGATTTTCGGCAGTCGCAATCAACGACTGATCAAGCAATATCAAAAAACCGTCCGCGAAATCAATGCGCTGGAGCCGGCGATGGAGAAGCTGTCCGATGCCGAATTGCAGGCGAAGACGCAGGAATTCAAGGAGCGTATCGCCAAAGGCGCCACGCTTGACCAGCTTCTTCCGGAAGCGTTTGCAGTGTGCCGCGAGGCCAGCAAGCGGGTTCTGAAAATGCGCCACTTCGATGTCCAGCTGATCGGCGGCATGGTCCTTCATTACGGCAAGATTGCCGAGATGGGCACCGGCGAAGGCAAGACGCTGATGGCGACGCTTGCTGCGTACCTGAATGCGCTGTCCGGGAAGGGTGTGCATGTCGTGACGGTGAACGACTATCTGGCGCAACGTGACGCCGAGTGGATGGGGAGACTGTATGGATGGCTTGGCCTGACGACCGGCATCAACCTGTCGCAGATGGCGCATGACGACAAGCAGCGCGCCTATTCGTCCGATATTACCTACGGCACCAACAACGAATTCGGGTTTGACTACCTGCGGGACAACATGGTCTATGATGCAGGTGACCGTGTGCAGCGCGGATTGAATTTTGCCATCGTCGACGAGGTGGACTCGATCCTGATCGACGAAGCGAGAACGCCGCTGATCATCTCCGGCCAGGCAGAAGACCACACCGACCTGTACGTCAAGATGAATGAGGTCCCGCCGTTGCTGACGCTGCAGGTGGGCGAAGAAACTCCCGATGGCAAAGGCAAGGTCGAAGTGCCCGGCGACTACACCAAGGATGAAAAGTCACACCAGGTCCTGCTGACTGAAGCGGGCCATGAAAAGGCCGAGCAGATACTCACCCGCATGGGCCTGTTGCCGGAAGGCGCATCGCTGTACGACCCGGCCAATATCACCCTGATCCATCACCTGTATGCCGCCCTTCGTGCACATACGCTGTTCCACAAAGACCAGCATTACGTGGTGCAGAATGGCGAAGTGGTGATCGTCGATGAATTTACCGGCCGCCTGATGACCGGCCGCCGCTGGTCCGACGGCCTGCACCAGGCAGTCGAAGCCAAGGAGCGTGTAAAGATCCAGAACGAGAACCAGACGCTGGCATCCATCACGTTTCAGAACTACTTCCGCATGTACGGCAAGCTGGCGGGCATGACCGGTACGGCGGATACGGAAGCGTACGAATTCCAGGAAATCTACGGTCTCGAAACGGTCGTGATTCCGCCAAACCGGCCGAGCCAGCGCAAGGACCGTCAGGACCAGGTGTACAAGAGCGCGCAAGAGAAGTACAACGCGATGCTCATCGACATCAAGGACTGCTACGAGCGCGGTCAGCCGGTGCTGGTCGGCACAACCTCGATCGAGAATTCCGAACTGCTGTCGAAAATCCTTACCAAGAATAATCTGCCGCACAACGTGCTGAATGCAAAGCAGCATGCGCGCGAAGCGGAGATCATCGCGCAAGCAGGCCGGCCGAAGATGATTACGATTGCGACCAACATGGCTGGCCGCGGTACGGACATCGTTTTGGGCGGCAACGTCGAGAAGCAAATCCAGTTCATCGAAGCGGATGACAAGCTGTCCGACGACGAAAAGCAGACGCAGGCGCAGAAGCTGCGCGATGAGTGGCAGTCGCTGCACGACCATGTCGTGTCCGTCGGTGGCCTGCACATCATCGGTACCGAGCGTCATGAATCTCGTCGTGTCGACAACCAATTGCGCGGCCGCTCCGGTCGCCAGGGTGACCCGGGTTCGTCGCGATTCTATCTGTCGCTGGACGATCCGCTCCTCCGCATTTTTGCTGGTGACCGCGTGCGCGCGATCATGGATCGCTTGAAGATGCCGGAGGGCGAGCCGATCGAGGCGGGCATCGTGAGCCGTTCCATCGAGTCGGCCCAGCGCAAGGTCGAGGCTCGCAACTTCGATATCCGGAAGCAATTGCTGGAGTATGACGACGTTGCCAACGACCAGCGCAAGGTGATTTACCAGCAGCGCAACGAACTGCTGGAAGCGCAGGATGTCTCCGACATGATTGCCTCGCTGCGTACCGGCGTATTCACCGAACTGTTCCGCACTTATGTCCCGGCCGAGTCGATGGAAGAACAGTGGGATATCAAAGGACTGGAATCGGTTCTGGCGAATGAATGGCAGCTGGATGTGCCGCTGTCCCACATGCTGGAGGCGGAGCCGAACCTTGCGGATGATGACCTGCTTGAGCGCGTGCTGAAAGCGTCAGGCGAGAGCTATGCCGCCAAGGTCAACATCATCGGCAAGGAGGCGTTCGCGGGCTTTGAGCGCAGCGTCATGCTGCAGAGCATTGATACCCACTGGCGCGAACACCTGGCTGCATTGGATCACCTGCGCCAAGGTATCCACCTGCGTGGCTATGCACAGAAGAATCCGAAGCAGGAATACAAGCGCGAGGCATTCGAACTATTCGGTCAGATGCTTGACCTGATCAAGAACGAAGTGGTACGTATCGTGATGACGGTTCGTATCCAGTCGCGTGAAGAGATCGATGCAGCCGAAGCGCAGATGGCGCAGCCGCACGTCGAGAACGTGCATTACCAGCATGCCGACTTCAACCCTAACGCTGCGCCGGAAGAATTGCTGGCGCCGACCGAGGACGCGGACGAGCAGCGCCAGCAACCGATGGTCAATTCCATGCCGAAGGTCGGACGAAACGATCCATGCCCGTGCGGTAGCGGCAAGAAGTACAAGCAGTGCCACGGCAGGCTCGCGTGATGCATTGAGGTCCCGCAGCCGGTGTGCGCCGGTGACGGGAAAAAGCAAAGGGCAAGGGGAAGGGCAGGTCATCCTGCCCTTTCTTGTTTGCATGCGTTTGCAGGGCGGGTGCCCCGGCATGAATCCTTCTGCAAAAGCGGCCTCTCAGCTGCGTTTGATGCGTTTAAAATAGCGTTCCTATTTATCCCGAGCTTTCGTTTTTCATCGCCCACCTTTTATGTAACCAACTCCTATGGCCGTCAATCTTCCCCTCCCTGTCGCTGCTAACCTGAAACCCGTCGCAGGCATTGAACTCGGTCACGCCGAAGCAGGCGTGCGTAAAGCGAACCGCAAGGATTTGCTGGTGATGAAGCTGGCGCCAACGGCAACCGTGGCCGGGGTGTTCACGACGAACCGTTTTTGCGCAGCGCCTGTGCAGGTGTGCAAGGCGCACCTCGAGGGACTCCGGATGTCCGGGGTGCCGATTCGGGCCCTCGTCATCAATACCGGCAACGCCAATGCAGGCACGGGTGAAACCGGTCTCGCCAACGCCAATGCCACGTGTACGGCACTGGCAGACCTGCTCGAATGCGAACCGTCGCAGATCCTGCCGTTCTCGACAGGCGTGATCCTCGAGCAGCTGCCGGTCGATCGCATCAAGGCTGGTTTGCCGCAGGCACTGGCGAACCTCAAGGCGGACAACTGGTACAACGCCGCCGAAGCGATCATGACCACTGACACACAGCCGAAGGCGGCGTCGCGCACGGTCATGATCGGCGGCAAGACTGTGACGATGACAGGCATTAGCAAGGGCGCCGGCATGATCAAGCCGAACATGGCCACCATGCTCGGTTATCTGGCGATGGACGCAAAAGTGGCGCAGCCGGCGCTGGAGCACATGGTCAAGGAAGTGGCGGACAAATCCTTCAACTGCATCACCATCGACGGTGATACCTCGACCAACGACTCCTTCATGCTGATTGCGACCGGCGCCGGCCAACTGGAAGTGAGCGAGATCGGTTCTGCGGAGTACGTGGCGCTCGCGGCGGCGGTGACCGACCTGTCGCAGCAACTGTCGCAGATGATCGTTCGCGATGGCGAGGGCGCAACCAAATTCATGACCGTCACGATTGAAGAGGGCAGGAGCGTCGAGGAGTGCCGCAAGATCGCCTACGCGATCGGCCATTCGCCGTTGGTGAAGACGGCGTTCTACGCTTCGGATCCCAATCTCGGCCGTATCCTCGCTGCGATCGGTTATGCCGGCGTCGACGACCTCGATGTCAGCAAGCTGAACCTGTACCTGGATGATGTGTGGGTCGCCAAGAACGGCGGCCGCAATCCGGATTACAAGGAAGAGGACGGGCAGCGCGTGATGAAGCAGAGCGAGATCACGATCCGCGTCAGGCTCGCGCGTGGTGACGCAACCGCGACGATCTGGACTTGCGACCTGTCGCACGACTACGTGAGCATCAACGCGGACTACCGTTCCTGATTGCGGTTTCGGACATGAGCGAACTCGACCGCTTTCTCGCCAAGGCCGAACTGCTGCTGGACCGGCTTGAGCTGATGCTGCCGCATGCGGGCCGCGAGCCCGACTGGAATGCTGCAACCGCTTTCCGCTGGCGCAAGGCCGGCGGACGCGGTTCGCTGCACCCGGTTGCGCATATCGCCCGCATCGGGTTTTCGGACCTGCACAACATCGAGCCGCAAAAGCAGCAGATCATGCAGAACACGAAGCAGTTCGTCGAAGGACGCCCGGCAAACAACGTGCTGCTGACCGGCGCGCGCGGCACCGGCAAGTCCTCGCTGATCAAGGCCTGCCTGAACGAACACGCACCAAACGGCCTGCGCCTGATCGAAGTGGACAAGGACGACCTGTCCGACTTGCCGGACATCGTCGACCTTGTCGCCGGACGGCCGGAACGCTTCATCATCTTTTGCGACGACCTGTCCTTCGAGGAAGGTGAAAGCGGCTACAAGGCGCTGAAAGTTGCGCTCGACGGCGGCATGACGGCGCAGTCCGACAATGTGCTGATCTATGCAACGTCGAACCGCCGGCACCTGATGCCCGAGCGCATGTCCGATAACGCGACCTACGTCCATACCGAGGATGGCGACCTGCATCCGGGCGAAACGGTGGAGGAGAAGATTTCACTGTCGGAGCGTTTTGGCCTGTGGGTGTCGTTCTATCCGTTCAAGCAGGACGATTACCTCGACATCGTCGCCTACTGGCTGCGCCACTTCGGATGCAGCGTGCAGCAGATTGAAGAGGCGCGCGCCGATGCATTGCGATGGGCGCTGCAGCGCGGGTCGCGCTCCGGCCGGGTCGCATGGCAGTTCGCCAAAGACCATGCGGGCCGGATCAGCAGCTAGGCGCGCCTTTTCGTATTATTCATGTCCAATTCTTCTGCTCCACCGATTGACGTTGCCGTTGGCATCCTGATGAAGCCCAATGGCGACGTCCTCCTCGGCCAGCGCCCCGAGGGCAAGCCGTATGCCGGCTACTGGGAATTTCCTGGTGGGAAGGTGGAGCCGGGAGAAGCCATCCTCGATGCGCTCAAGCGCGAATTTCTCGAAGAACTCGGCATGCAGGTCTTGTCGGCTGAACCCTGGTGCGGCGTCGAGTATGTCTATCCGCACGCACACGTCCGCCTGCACTTCTATATCAGTCGTGACTGGCAAGGTGAGCCGCAGAGCCTGGAGGGGCAGGCGTTTGCTTGGCAGGGCAGCGTTGCCGTCGAGCCCTTGCTGCCTGCTACGGTTCCTCTGCTGGAGTGGCTCGACAGGCTTCGGTATGGTGACAAATTGCAGGTGAGCCTTTTCTGAGGGGCTTTGCCCCAAGAGTCATCTGTGCCGGATACTGAGATGCCTCTTCACTTCTTTCATATCCGACGGCCTGAAGTGTATTGGATTCATTACGCTGTAACGAATTTAATACATTTTTGCTCAAGCCGGCGCCGGCCGAGCTCCCAGCCGGATTTTTAGCCAACAACCCTTCTCTTTACTATCGAAGTGTCTACATTTATGGACACTTCGTTTTCCATTTTCACAGCACTCTTTATAAGTCATTGATTTCTCAGGTAAATGAGTGTTGGCACAGCGGTTGCTAACTGTCACATCAATCGACTGCATTCGTCGTGCCGAGGCGGTACGGCCCTGATTCCTCGGTGCGGAAAGCGGGCCGGTCAATCGTCACGGCCGACCTGGCCACTGAAAGGGGTTGTTTGTGAAAATCGTTGTGTTGGGAAGCGGCGTCATCGGAACCGCATCGGCATACTACCTGGCGCAGGCCGGGCATGAAGTGACCGTGGTGGACCGCCAGGATGGGGCCGGGCTGGAAACGAGCTTTGCCAATGCGGGCGAAGTCTCACCGGGTTATTCCGCCCCTTGGGCAGCCCCCGGCATTCCCGTCAAGGCATTGAAGTGGATGCTGATGCGGCACAGTCCGCTCGTGATCCGGCCAGGCACTGATCCTGACATGTGGCGCTGGGTCTTCCAGATGCTGCTGAACTGTACTGCCGCGCGCTATGAAACCAACAAGGGGCGCATGGTACGGCTGGCGGAGTACAGCCGCGACTGCCTGATCGCGCTGCGCAACGATACCGGCATCAGCTACGACGAGCGTACGCAGGGAACGTTGCAGCTGTTCCGCACACAGAAGCAGCTGGATGCAGCGGGGCAGGATATCGCCGTGCTGGAGCGGAATGGCGTGCCTTACGAACTGCTCGACGTGACGGGTTGCACGCGCGTTGAACCCGCGCTGCAACATGTGCGTGGCAAATTCGTCGGCGCGCTGCGCCTGCCGAATGACGAGACCGGAGACTGCTTCAAGTTTACGCAACAGCTGGCGGCAATGGCGGAGCGGGCCGGCGTGAAGTTCAGGTACGGCGTCACCATCCAGCGGCTTGCCAGCGACGGTAGGAAGATCACGGCAGTAAAGACATCGGAAGGCGACCTCAAGGCCGATGGTTATGTGCTGGCGCTCGGCAGCTACTCGCCGTTGTTGCTGCGCGAACTTGGCATCCGCATCCCGGTGTATCCGATCAAAGGTTATTCGATCACGGTGCCAATCCACGATGCTGCCTTTGCGCCCGAGTCCACCGTGATGGACGAAACCTACAAAGTCGCGATCACCCGCCTTGGGGATCGCATCCGCGTCGGCGGCACTGCGGAAATCGCGGGTTATGACCTTGCCTTGCGCAATGCGCGGCGCGAAACGCTGGAGCATTCGGTGGTCGATCTGTTCCCGAAAGGCGGCGATGTCGCCCGTGCGGAATTCTGGACCGGCTTGCGTCCGATGACCCCGGACGGCACGCCCGTGGTGGGACCGACGCCTTACAGCAACCTGTTCCTGAACACCGGCCACGGCACGCTGGGATGGACCATGGCTTGCGGCTCAGGTCGTGTGCTGGCCGACCTCGTATCGGGCAGGCGCCCCGAGATCGATACCGAGGGACTGTTTATGGATCGATATGGCAGGTCGAACCGGCCCACCGTGGTGCCGCAGGAAGTGCGCGCCTGAAAATGGCTAGCGGTCGCTTGCTGCTGTAAAGGTGGCAAGTGAACGGTGGTCTTCGCGCTTCATGCCGTACTTCGTGCCCGCGTCATGCGTTGTGCCGCGCTATTGTGGCTGTGGCGGTGCGCAGGTAAAGTGGCGGACATCGCCAAGAATGGAGCGATTCGCTCCATTCGCCTACCGGACCTGAAAAACACACCATGCGGATCGATGTCCAGTTTGCCGACCGGGTCGGCATTGCTCATGAAATCCTGGCCGTACTGGCGCGCCGCAACATGAACGTCGTCGCAGTCGAGGTCGACTCTTCCGACGTCTTCATCGATATCCCGGAACTCACTGCATCCCTGCTGCCTTCGCTGCGCGAGGATTTCATCTGCGTGGCAGGCGTGAAGGATGTGGTCGTGGTCGATGTGCTGCCGGGAGCACGCCGACGCCTGCACCTCGACACGCTGATGGCGGCGATGGCCGATCCGGTAATGGCGGTTGATGCCGGTGGGCGCATTGTTGCAGCGAATGCTGCTGCCGCCATCGTCGCCGACATGGACGAACGCGAGCTGCAGGGAAAAGCCTTGCAGGACCTGTTCGGTGAAGCGGGTTTGCAGGCGGAACTGGTCGACAGCAGTTTCAAAGCGCCCTCGCGCGAAGTGCGGTTGCATGGGCAGCCTTTCCTTCTCGAAGTGACGCCGGTTTCCGAGCCGCTGGATTCCGCGCTGGGACAGACCGTGGGCGGCGTAATCACACTGCATGCGCCGCGCCGCCTGGGAGGTCGCATCCACGCGCTGCAGAATGCCGGCGGCGGCTTTGGCGCCATCATCGGCGAGTCGGAGCCGATCCGCGCACTCAAGGCGCGTGCAGCGCGTGTGGCGGTCGTCGACGCCCCGCTCTTGATCGCAGGCGAAACCGGCACCGGCAAGGAGCTGGTGGCGCAGGCCTGCCATGCAGCCAGCTCGCGCGGCAGTGCACCTTTCCTCGCATTGAACTGCGCGGCGCTGCCGGAGAGCCTGGCCGAGAGCGAGCTGTTCGGCTATATGCCGGGCGCATTCAGCGGTGCGCAGCGCGGCGGCAAGCCGGGACTGATCGAGATGGCCGAAGGCGGCACCGTGTTCCTTGACGAGATCGGCGAGATGTCGCTGTACCTGCAGGCCAAGCTGCTGCGCTTCCTGAATGACGGCAAGTTCCGTCGCATCGGCAGCGACCGGGAAATCAAGGTCAATGTGCGCATCATCAGCGCAACGCACCGCAACCTGCGCAAAATGGTGGCGGATGGGACCTTCCGTGAAGACCTGTTCTACCGCCTCAATGTGCTGCAGCTGGAAGTGCCCTCACTGCGCGAGCGGCCGGACGACATTCTTTTGCTGGCACGCCATTTCATCGAGCGTGCGTGCGCGCAGGCGCAAAAACCCATCTGCCGGCTCAATGCGCAAGCGTGTGCAGCGCTGGTCGCCCATAGCTGGCCGGGCAACGTGCGGCAACTGCAGAATGTGGTCTTTCGTGCAATTACGATGACAGACCAGCGCACGCTGGATGCTGCCGATTTCGATCTTGCGGAAGGGCGCAGTGCAACCGGGCAGCCGGTACAACTGCAGGAGCTGGAAGACTGGGAAACGTCGGTCGCGTCATACGAGCGCGCGCTGCTGGAGCGTCTTTATCCGCAGTACCCATCGAGCCGAAAACTGGCGTCACGGCTAAAGACCTCACACTCGATGATCGCAAACAAGTTGCGGAAGTACCGTATCCCGGGACCGGCGCGCTGAGAGGTGGTCGGCAAGGAATGTTGAAGCGGCAGGCGCTTATTGCGGAAGGTCGTCGTCCAGCTCTTTGGGCGGGTTGACGGCAGGGATGGTGTACTTTTCTTCAGCCCAGGCGCCCAGATCGATTTTCTTGCAGCGTTCGGAGCAGAAGGGGCGGTACTTGTTTTCTTCTTTCCACTCGACCTTTTTGCCGCAGGTGGGGCAGTCAACAACGGTCGTCATACGATTTCTCAAAAGTTACACAGGGTCAGCTCGAACGGGACATCGTTCTCGTACGGCTTCGGTTTCATGTCGCCGTCCTGCAAGGTGAAGCGCACCCACAGCATGTATTTGTTGGCAGAGATTTCCGGAATTACGCCCAGTTTTTCGTCGATCGACAGGCGCAGCATCTGGTAGACCTTGCCTTGCAACATCTGCTGGTAGCTGCCGCTTTGCGCGACGACTTGTGCGTAGCGGCCGGATTCACGCAGCAGGCGCAGCACGACGCTGATGGCATCAAACAGCGGTGCCAGCGGCGCAAACCAGCCGGAGATGTCGTTATAACGCTGTTCCGCTGTGCGATGCTGCCAGGCGTAGTAGGACGGCAGGTCGAATTCGCAGGCGCCACCGGGGATGATGGTGCGTCCGCGAATGCTCATCAGCCATTCGTTCTCGCGGATGTTCTGTCCGGTCTTGCCTTGCGCGGCCACCAGCGCGGCGCTGCTGCGGTCGACGTCGGACAGCACTTCGTCGAGACGTGCCGACGAGACATTGGGATTGGATTTGAAGCCGATCAGCGTCTGGCGCTGCCGTTCCAACTCCTGCAGTAAGTCGGACTTCAGGTCTGCGCGACCAGCGACTTCCAGCATTTCGAAGATGGTTGCCAGCGCGATATGGTGCTGCAGCGCGTCTTCCTGCCGTAGGAAAAAGATGAACTTTTCGTAAAGATCTTCCAGCCGCAGCAGCGTGCGAATACGCTCATTGAAAGGGTATTCGTAGATGATCAAGGTGGCATCCCTTAACAGAAAACGTTGGGCTGGAAATAATTATAGGATTCTGAACGAAGCTATGAAAAATTACAAATACTGCAGGTAAAGTTATCGTAACTCAACGTAACGACTTGCCTGCGGCTTATGTGATGCTTATCTGCTGCTTACTGTGCCGCGAGCGATGAATAGAGCGCATGCAGGCGGTCGACCTGCGGCACCAGGGCGAGCGCATCGCCATCGTTGTCAATCACATCATCGGCCGTAGCGAGGCGCTGGTCGCGCGTCGCCTGCGCCGCCATGATCGCACGCACCTGCTGCTCGGGCAGGGCGCTGCGGCTGATCACGCGGCGTACCTGCGTGGATTCCGGACAATCGACGACCAGCACGCGGTTCACCCGCTGCCGCCAGCCGCCGGATTCCACCAGCAGCGGCACGACGAAGACAAGGTATGTGCCCTGCGCCTGCTGCGCCGCACGTTCGGTTTCGGCGCGGATCAGCGGATGCAGAATTGCTTCGAGGCGTGTTTTCGCACTTGGTTCGTCAAATACATAAGCACGCATCCTTGCGCGATCCATCGCGCCCTCCGGCGTCAGGAAAGCATCGCCGAACTGGGCGCGAATCTGGGGAATCGCCGCTCCGCCCGGTGCGGTCATCTGGTGCGCAATGACATCGGTGTCGATGACGGACGCGCCGCGGGCCGCGAACATGTCGGCTACCGTGGTCTTGCCACTGCCGATACCGCCGGTCAGTCCGACGGAAAACCTGCGCGCGGTGGAAGCGGTATCCGACATGGTGCTCAGATCGGGAAGCCGAGGTAGGCCTGTGCCAGTGGTTTGCCGTACAACAGCGCGATGACGCCTGCTGCCGCAAGGTAGGGGCCAAACGGGATGGGGTTGTTGCGGCCGTGCTGGGCGAACAGGATCAGGCTGATGCCAACGGCCGCGCCCACGACGGACGACAGCAGGATGATAACGGGCAGCATCTTCCATCCCAGCCATGCACCCAGCGCAGCGAGCAGCTTGAAGTCGCCGTAGCCCATACCTTCCTTGCCCGTCGCCAGCTTGAAGATCCAGTAAATGCTCCACAGGCTGAGGTAGCCGGCAACCGCGCCGATCACCGCATCGTCCAGCGGCACGAAGGTGCCATTGATGTTCACCAGCAAGCCGACCCACAGCAGCGGCAGCGTCAGGTCGTCCGGCAGCAATTGGGTATCCGCATCGATGAAGGTCATCGCGATCAGCAGCCAGGCAAAGAGCAATGTTGCCAATCCTGCCAGACCGCTGCCGAATTGCCAGATCAATGCGGCCGACAGCACGCCGGTCAACAGTTCGACGATCGGATAGCGGATGGAAATCGGCGCCTTGCACTGGATGCACTTGCCGCGCAGGACAAGGTAGCTGATGACGGGAATATTCTCGATCGCCGTGATCTGGTGGCCGCAATGCGGGCAGGCCGAGCGCGGCACCATCAGGTTGTAGCGGTCGGTATGCGGCAGGGGTTTGCCGCTTTCATGGGCGACGTAGTTGTCGGATTCGCGCTGCATCATCTTCGGCATGCGATGAATCACGACGTTCAGGAAGCTGCCGATCATCAACCCGAGTACGGCGGCGAAGATGGTCGGGGCCAGGGTGGCGGGCGGTGCAAACAGGAGCAGGTCGGATGCCATATCAGTTCAGTCCGCCATGCGGGAAGAGGGAAGTGGTGTCACGCGGCCTGCAGAGCGCATTCGTCGCAGTGCTTGAATTCATCATGGTTTGCTTTGTCTTCTGCCCGAGGCGGGCATGTTAATGAAGCCGGAAAAACGGAAGTGCCGGAACGTTGAAATCGCGGTAGAAGGCCTATCCGGACGCGAAAACATGATATAGGGCAACATTCGGCAATGCAAACCTGCAAACGCCCGGTGCGACCAGGATGCGACACTTCAGCGCGTGCTTTCTTCGTCCAATGTTCTCGCGGATTGTATGACAGCCTATGCCCGCCGGCTTTCTCCTTGCGTTGCAGCATTCTACGCTTCGTCACGCCATGGCGCGCCCGCCGCGCAGCGATCATCGCAAGGCTTGCGCCATCTCCAATTGCATGCAGAACGCGGCCGAACCACACGCTTTGGCACCATCTCTAATCAAGCTTGAGGATGCCATGCTGGCCCGAGGTAAAGGAGTGCGTGATGTCAGCGATCGTGCGAATTGATGACGAGGTGATCAACGTCGAGGATTTCGTCAAGGTATTGAAGTTGACCGGACAGTTCGAAAGCCTCATCGAGCAGATGGTGCGCGACAAGCTGACGGTGCGCGCTGCGAAGAAGCGCGGCATTCCGGTGTCGGTGGAAGAGATCCAGGAAAGGGCGGACCAGTTCCGCCGCATCCAGGGGCTGCACCGCGCGGCCGACATGAACAACTACCTCGATGCGCTCGGCGTGAGCCTCGACGAATTCGAGGTCTTCATTACCGACGGCCTGTACCAGGAAAAGATGATGGCCGAGGTGTGCAGCGACAAGGCGGTGGAAGGCTACTTCAAGCTGAACTCGCCCAAGTTCGACAGCATCGAGGTCAGCCACATCGTGCTCGACACGGAAGGCAAGGCCAAGGAAATGATGTCGGTGCTCGCCGACGATCCGGAAAGCTTCGCCGACATGGCGCGCGAGCATTCGATGGCCGACACGCGCGAGCGCGGCGGCGTGATCGGCAAGGTGCTGCGCGGCTCGCTGAAGACCGATATCGAGGCGAAAGTCTTCAATGCCGAAGTCGGTGACCTGCTCGGCCCGTTCCCCGCGCCGGACCGTTCCTTCTTTGAAATCTTCACGGTCAATGCCAAGCATCCCGCATCGCTGGACGAGGAAACCGCGGCGGAAGTGCGGCGCCTGCTGCGCGAAGAATGGCTGATGGCCCGCGCGCAGGAACATGTGATCGAGGCGCGCTGATCCCGGCGCCAGACAGCCATGGAAGCATCGCCGAACAAGCAGGATGCGCCGCCGGCGCAGCCCCTCGCTGACTTCCTTGCATCGGTGGAAATCCTGTCGCCATTCTCGCGCGAAGAAATCGAACAGCTCGCGCAACACGCGGAATCGCGCTTCTATTCCTTCGGCGACACCGTCTGCAATGCAGGCGAGCCGGCCGACGGCCTGTTCGTGATCAAGTCCGGCACCGTGCGCCTGTTTACGGAAGAGCACGGCAAGGAAATCAGCATGGGCGTGCGCAAGGCGCGCGAAGTGTTTGCCGATATCGCCATGCTGCGCGACCACTGGCATGAATCGTCGGTGCGGGCATCGGCCAAGACGGAATTGCTGTTCATCCCGCGCAAGGCGATCGAGCCGGTCATTTCCCGCAACCGCGCCGCGCAAAGTTTCGTCACCAGTTTTGTCGCGATCAATTCCGCCGGCGGCTTCGTCACGCGCCTGTTCGACCTGCGCGGCAAGGTCAACAAGGAAGAGCTGGAAGAATTCGTGCGCAGTGTCGGCGTCAAGCGCGTTACCGCAGGCAAGGAAATCCTGAAGCAGGACGGGCGCGAAGATCGCCGCCTGTATGTAGTGCGACATGGCGAAGTGCGGGTGGTGCGCAAGGAAGGGACGGACGAATATACGCTGGCGACACTGCGCCAGGGTGAAATCTTTGGCGAGAAGGCCTGCCTGATGCGCCAGGAGCAAATGGCATCGGTCACCGCGACGGCCGATACCACGCTGCTGGTCATCCCCGAAAAGACGATCCACATGATCCTCGCGCGCAATCCCAAGCTGCGCGAAGTACTGGAAGACCGCATCCGGATTGTCGAGCGGGAATTGCACCGCCAGCAAAAACTCGCGGAGCGGCGCAAGAGCCCGGTCATCCTCGACCTGCAATCCAAACCGGAGTTCGGCGAAAAAGTCATCAAGCGCTTCGCCTGGGTGGAACAGGCGGAGGAAATGGATTGTGGCGCCGCGTGCCTCGCGATGCTGTGCAAGCATTACGGCATCCCGATGACTTTAGGCAAACTGCGCGAGCTGGCAAATGTGACGACGGAAGGCGCAACGCTCGATAGCCTGGCGCGCGCAGGGGAGTCGCTCGGTTTCACCACGCGCGGCGTGCAATGCACATACGAAGCGCTGCTCGGCTTCGAGCTGCCCTTCATCGTGCATTGGGAAGGCTACCACTACGTCGTCGTGTACGGGGTATCGAAGCGGCAGGTGTGGGTGGCGGATCCGGCGATCGGTTTCCGCAAGATGAGCGTGGAGGAATTCGAGCGCGGCTGGAGCGGCACCTGCCTTGTCTTCACGCCGGGACAAAACATGGTGCAGCTGGCGGCGGCGCGTTCGCCATGGATCCGCTTCGTCGCCTATCTGAAACCCTACAAGAAGATCCTGCTGAACCTGTTCCTCGCGACCTTCGTGATCCAAGTGCTCGGCATCGTGCCGCCGATGATCATTCAGAACATCCTCGATGGCGTGATCGTGCACCACAACGTCAGCCTATTACACCTGCTCATCGTCGGCCTCGTGATCGCGAATGTGTTCACGCAGATAATGACCACCGTCCGGTCCTTCCTCGCGAACTTCATGGTGCGTAACATGGACTTTGCGATGATGTCCCAGTTCTTCAAGCACACGATGTCGCTACCGTTCTCCTTCTTTGCCAAGCGCAAGACCGGCGACATCCTCGCGCGCTTCCAGGAGAACCAGACGATACGCGCCTTCCTGACCGAGTCGACGGTCACCACGATGCTGAACCTGATGATGGTGTTCATCTATTTCAGCATCATGTTCCTGTACAACGTGAAACTGACGCTGGTGCTGATTGCTTTCGTCATCCCGATCATGGTGCTGACTGTGGTCGTCACGCCGAGGATCAAGACCTATGCGCGCGATGCATTTGCGACCGGAACCGATGCGCAGGCATTTCTGATGGAAACGCTCGGCGGGGTCGAGACAGTCAAGGGCATGGGCATCGAGCGGCCGATGCGGCTGAAGTGGGAACGGAAGTACGCGAAGTCGCTCGATGTGCAATACCGCGCGCAGACCTTCAACATCTGGGTGTCTCTGGCCAGCCAGGTACTGAATGCCGCCACCACGATTGCAATCCTGTGGGTGGGGGCGAATCTGGTGCTGGCACGTGAGCTGACGATCGGCCAGTTAATTGCCTTCAATGCCCTGATGGGCAGCGTGCTGGCGCCATTGATGGGGCTGGTCGGTTTATGGAGCCGCCTGAATGATGCCGCAGTGGCGATGGAACGGCTCGGCGACGTGCTGGACATGGAACCCGAGCAAAAGCCGCAGGACTTGCCATCGCGTGTCGTGCTGCCGGATCTGCAGGGCGAGATCAAACTGGACGGCGTGTATTTCCGCTACGGCGGCAACGAAACGCCATACGTGCTCGAAAACATCAGCCTCGACATCAAGCCGGGCGAGCTGATCGCGATCGTCGGGCGCAGCGGCTCCGGCAAGACGACGTTGGCAAAACTGTTGGTCGGTTTCTATCCGCCTTCCGATGGAAAAATCATTGTTGACGGCTACGACGTGAGCGTGATCGACAAGGAGTATTACCGCGCACAGGTCGGCTATGTCATGCAAAGCAACCTGCTGTTCTCCGGCACGATTGCCGAGAATATTGCCAGCGGCGACGAAAGCCCGGACAGACGACGCATCGAGGAAGTCGCGAAGATGGCGGACGCGCATGCGTTCATCAGCAAGATGCCGTTGGGCTATGAGCAAATCGTCGGCGAGCGCGGCGTCGGCCTGTCCGGCGGTCAGATCCAGCGGCTATGCATTGCGCGCGCGTTGTATCACGATCCGCGGCTGCTGGTGTTCGACGAGGCGACGTCGGCGCTGGATACGCAGTCGGAGAGCAACATCATCGGCAACATGAACGAAATCCTGAAAGGCCGCACCGCCGTCATCATCGCGCACCGCCTCAGCACCATCATGCGCGCAGACAAGATCCTCGTACTCTACGAAGGCGCCGTCGTCGAACAGGGGCGGCACGATGAGCTGGTGGCCCGGCGCGGCATGTATTACGAACTGGTGCAGAAACAGCTGAGCGCGGCATGAAACTATACAACCCCACCGGTACGCAAAGCTCCTCGATGTCCTATGCAGGGCTGATCGAGAAAATCGAAATCCTGCGTTCGGCGCTGCGCTGGGCATCGAAACTGGACCGGCCGGAGATCGAGAAGTTGTTGCGGCAAGCGAATGCGCTGCGCGACGAGGTGATGCAGTTGTCGCACAAGGAACGTTTCGTGCAGGCGGCCAGCGCGGAACTGCCGCCGGTGCAGCAGACGCCCGGCGAACGAAAACAGGCTTTACTCGACCGCAGCTTCGTGTTCGAAGGCACCTTTGGCGACAACCCGAAATTGCTGGAAGCGCTGGAGATTGCCGAGAAGGCTGCGCCCACCGACCTGCCGGTGCTGATCGACGGTGAAAGCGGCACCGGCAAGGAACTGATGGCAAAGGTCATCCACGCGAACGGATCACGCGCGGACAAGCCGTATATCTCGGTCAACTGCGGCGCCATTCCAGACAACCTGCTGGAATCGGAATTGTTCGGGCACAAGAAGGGTGCCTTCACCGGCGCGACCAATGACCGCAAGGGCAAGTTCGAAAGCGCGCACAAGGGCACGATCTTCCTCGACGAGATCGGCGAGCTGCCGTTGCCGGGGCAGGTGAAACTGCTGCGCGTGCTGCAGTCGCACGAGATCCAACGCGTCGGATCCGACGAGACGATTTCCGTCGATACGCGCATCGTTGCCGCGACCAACAAGAACCTGCGCAAGCTCATCGAGCAGGGCACGTTCCGCGAAGACTTGTTCTACCGGCTCAGCGTGATCCACCTGACCTTGCCGGCGCTGAGGGAGCGCAAGGACGAAATTCCCTTGCTGTTTTCCTATTTCGGCGACGAGGCGGCGGAGGCGCTGAAGCGGCCGCCAATCAAGATGACACCGCGCCTGCGTGACTTCATGCTTAACTACGCGTATCCCGGCAATATCCGTGAGCTGCGGAACTTGATCTACCGGCTGTCCTGCCTCGCGGGCGAGCGAGCGGACATCGACCATCTTCCGGAAGACATCCGGCCAAAATTGCCGGTATCGGTCCTCCGCGAAGAGAACGCCAATGCCGCAGCGCTGCATGCGACACTCAGCGATGCCAAGCGCGCCGCCAGCGACGAAGCGGAGCGCGCATTCCTCGAGCGCGGCCTGCGCGAAGTCGGCGGTACGGTCGCGGAACTGGCGCGCCGCTGCGACATGAACCGCTCGCACCTGCAGATGCTGTTAAAAAAACACGGCATCCACTCGAAGGATTTCCGCAAGCCGCCGCCTGCGACGCACAGCGCACCGGACAAGCGCATATAATTCCCGGTTTTCTGCCGGCGCGTCCGCGTTGAACGGTTTTGCTATTTCGCCGGCGGCTTCCCTTCCTCCGGCACGTATACCATCGACCCGTTCTTCAGACGATAGGCGGTGCCTGCCTTCATGCCCTGGCCTTCGCCGATCTGGCCGGACGATTTGTATTCCTTCAGCTCATTGCCTTCCTTGATGACCATTGCCATGTCCGGCTTGCCGGGATTCTTGATCACGATGGCATCCTGCGAGGCAAAGGGATTCAGCGGGTTCTCGATCACCGCGATCAGCAGCACCGCGATGATGACGAGGAAGACGTCGACGATGTTGACGACGCTGAGGATGGGATCGTCGCCGTCGTCATCGTCCAGGATATTGATGCTCATCGGACGCCGGCTTGTTGGCGGCGGAGTCATGATGGTTGGGTCAGCCATGGAGCGCTCCCGCGAGATGCACCGTAGCGCCGCCGGCATGCTGTTGCACACGCTCGCGGTGATCCAGCACCTGGCTCAGTTCTTCCAGCAACCAGCGTTTGCGCACCGACTGCACCACATAGGTCATCGCCGCCGACAGCAGCGCGACGACGACGGCGGAGAAGGCGACGACGAGGTTTTGCGCCATGCCCTGCGCATTACCGGACGACACCGCAATCAGCGCCGGCCCCATCGGGATCATGGTGGCAACCAGTCCCAGCATCGGTGCAATGCGGCTGGTGATGCGCTGCACCTCGATCTGCTTGAGCACATACAGTTCCAGGTCTTCCTGCGAGGCGTTGGGCTTGTTGCGCAGGAACTGCAGGATCGGCTGCCGTCCCTGTCCGCGTGCCGTGCGCAGCGCGAGGTCGAACAGCATCATGCCGAGGCAAAACAGCGCATAGACGAACATGATGCACAGCAGGACAAGCACCGGCGTAAGGAAGAACTTCGATATTTCGTACAGGGAGGTTTCAATACTGTTCATGATCGGGGGTCTCGTTCAAGGGTTCAAAGCGTTCAAAGGGATGTTGTCCGTGCCAGTGATTCGCGCCGCGTGCGCCAGGCCTGGTAGGCCACGCCGCCGAGCACAATCAGCGCGATGAGCCAGCCGTAGATCCAGATCAGCTGCTCCAGCACTTGCTCTTTTTTCACTTTGCGCAGCTCCTGTCCGCGCACGACATCGGGTGGCGCTGGTGTTGGCGATGGCGGTGGTGGCGGAACCGCTGCTTGCAGCTTTGGCTGCGGCATGGCGCGTGCCTTCGCCGGCGCGGTGGTTGGTGCCGGCCCATCCAGGCCAAAGCCGGCAGCGAGTTCGTCCACATAAGCCTTGAAGGTTTCATTGGCGGTAAACACGTCATGCTTGTCGGCCACCTCGCGATACACCTCGACCAGTTCGCGCTTGGTTTTCTCGTCCGCCTTCCAGTAGTCCTTGCGGATCGCTTCCAGCATGCGCTCCGCTACCTGCGCCAGCGCGGTCGGGTTGGCTTTCTCGAACCATTCGCGCATGCCGATCTGGTGGCGGTCTTTCACATAGGTTTCATGGAATTCCTGCCACTGGTCGTCGCGCACGACGTTCCTGTCCATCACCTGCCAGCCCCAGAAGTTGTTGACGGCGTTGAGCACCTGCAGCGTGCCGGCATAGCCTTCCTTCTGCATTTCCTTCATCCAGTTCGGATGCTGGTAGACGGAACGCAGCTCTGTTGCCATGAACTTTTCCGCCGTCTGCAGCTTCGCCCGGCCCGGGTCGCGCATGTTGGAGATGTAGAGCTGCGGGTTCTTGCCGTCGAGATGCTTCACCGCCATCGAGATGCCGCCGAGGTATTCGAACGGATGGTCGTTGTCGAGCAAGCCGCGCAGGTTGGAGGAGCGCGAAAACACCGCAGCGCTGGTGCCACGCAGATGCTCCGCATAAGTGTTGATCTCGCGTCCGCTGTTGTCGGTCAGCTTGCGGCTCCAGTTCGCCGTATTCGGCCCGTACGCCCAGGACATGCGTGACAGGTAGAGCTTCTCCAGCTTGCCGTCGCCTTGCTCCCAGTGATCGGAGGCGAGCGTCGCATCGGTCAGCTTGGTGCTGTAGTCGCCGCTTTCATTGCCGAAGACACGGGTCAGCGCGAATTCGGCAGCGTCCTCTTCCTTCACGCCCTGCTTGAGCAACGCCCCTCGGATGCGCTCGGTATTGGCCCGGATGTAGTTATCCTTGCCATTCTCATCCAGCGCGGCAAGCATCACGACCGCTTCGTTGAAGCGTTCCATCACGTTCGGGAACTGGTCGCGGTACAGGCCGGTGAGCGAAATCACGGCGTCGATGCGCGGCCGTCCCAGCTCGGAAAGCGGTATCGGCTCCATGCCGGTCACACGCCCGCCTTCGTCCCATTGCGGCTTCACGCCCATCGCATACAGCACTTGCGCTTCGAGCATGCCCATGTGGCGCATCGTCTCGGTGCTCCACATGCTAAAGGCGAGTTTTTCCGGGAACTTGCCGAGCGTCGCCTGGTAAGTCGTGATCAGTTCCTGCAGCGCCTGCTTGCCGGCTTCATAGGCGGCACGGGTCGGCACGCGCGATGGGTCAAAGCCGTACATGTTGCGCCCGGTATGCAGCGCATCCGGATTGCGGATCGGGTCGCCGCCATAGGACGGATCGATCCAGCGCGCGGACAGGCCTTTGCTGACGCCTTCAATCTCCCAATCGGCGCGCAGGTCGACCAGGAACTTGCGGCCGCGTTGTGCCAGTGCGCGCAGCTGCGGATCATCCAGTTCCTCCAGCGGTTTTTCGGCAACGACATAGTCCTCGACGAAGCGATAGGGGCGGGTTTGCTGCAGCTGCTTGTAATCGCCGGCGAACGCGGCGCGGGCGCTTTTGATTCCGAGCCGTTCATACAGCGGCTGGCCGAGCATCTGCATCACATTGCTGATCAGGTGCGCGCGCTCCGCGTCCTTGCCCAGCGTATGCAGGCCGAGCGGTTGCATGGCGGCACCGAGGTCTTCCAGGTAATCCTGGATGTCACGCAGGAATTTGTCGAACTCTCGTTCGAGGTCGGCGACCTTCCACTGCATGTCCTTGTGGAGGTTCATCTTCACCGCTTTCTCGATGATGAGCTTGCGACTGTTTTCCTTCACCAGTCCCTCGTCGAGCGACTGGTAGTCGCGGATCAGGTCGTTGATGGCGACGAAGTCTTCCGACAGGCCGGCCGGCGCAAATGCCGGCGTCTGGTGGCTGACGATGACGCCGCGCCCGCGCCGCTTCACATGGATGGCCTCGCCGATGTTGTCGACGATGTACGGATAGACAATCGGCGTATTCCCGACCAGGAGATTGGGATCGTCATATGCCCACAGCCCGCGCTCCTTGCCGGGCGTCCATTCCTGGCTGCCGTGCGTGCCGAAGTGGACGATTGCATCGGCCTTGTAGTGCTCGCGCACCCACAGGTAGGTCGCCATGTAAAAGTGGTTCAGCGGCAGCTTGGTGTCGTGGAACATCCGCTTCTCGTCATGGTGGCCGGCGCTTTCGCTACGCATCGGCTGCGGCAGCACGAGCAGCTTGCCGAGCTTCATGCGCGGGATGGCAAAACCGGCCACGCCGTCTTTCTTGGTGATCCAGTAACTGGTTTCCGGTGTACCCCAGAATTTCTGCACACTGTCGCGCACGGAGGCGGGCAGCGTCACATACCAGCGTTTGTAATCGCTTAATGGCAGGAAGTCCCAGTGCCGGGTTTTCATCAGCTCGCCCAGCGAGTCGGGACGGTATGCCGGGCGCAGCATGTCTGCGACAGCGGCGATCAGCGCTTCTTCCGAGGTCGCATCAAAGGCGTAGCCTTCCGCCTTGAGCCGGTCGACGAGATGGGTGATGGAGCGCGGTACGTTGAGATTGGACGCGCCCTGGTTTTTCTCGCCGGGCGGATGGTTCCAAAAGAACAGCGCCACCTGCTTTTGCGCATTCGGCATCGTCTGCAGGCGGGCGAGGTTGAACGCTTTGCCGACCAGCAGGTGCATCTGTTCCGGCATTGGCACCAGCTCGCCGCCTTCGTTGGCAGTCAGCACGACTGGGTCCTGCAGGCCGATGTATTCGGCGTTGGTCAGCGTGAAGGGCAGATAGAAGCTGCTGACGCCGGCCGTGTCCTTTAGGTAGTCGGCGCGCGTGCCGTTGCGGTAGGCGAGCACGTTGATGGCCGGGATGCCGAGTGCCTGATGCCAGGCCTTGCGTCCCTCCGGATCGGTGCCGAGGAAGGTGTTGACCATCAGGACGTTCAGGATCGGCTTGCCGTTTAGCGTGACCAGCGGCTCGTCCACTGGAACCACGCGGGATTCTTTCGGATTGGGGAAACCGTCCTGATGGATGTTGGCGGGAGGGGCGGTCGGGCCGCCCCTGCTTGCCGCTGCGTCACTACGAGCGCGGGCAACGCGCGATCCGCGATAGAACAGCAGCGGCACAGCGCCCGCGTTCTCCAATGCGCGCACGGTGTCGTCAAGCATGCGCGACTGCCCGTCCGAGATGTAGCTGGAGGAGATTTCCATGCCGATCACCGGCGATCCTTCCCACTTGCGGTTCGTGCTGCCTTGCCACCATTCCAGGTACTGCGGCAGGTTGTCGAATACCAGCTTGTCGTAACCGGGGTGGTAGATGCCGCCATTGGGCAGCGCGATCGGCGGGGCAATCGCGGATACATCGTTGCCGCGAATGAGCGCCTGCAGGTACTGGAACAGGCGTTCATGGTTCATGCGTGTGCCGCCGACGTAGTAGTCGAACACGCGTTGCGCGTGTTCGCGCTCCATGCCGGTTGCGCGCAGGCGGATCGGCGGACTCATCACGTTGATGCTGGCCGTGGGCAGGGCGAGCTCGCGCAGGCGCTTGCCGGCCGCGCGCTCCACCTGCGCCTGGTCCTCGTTGCGCGGCGCATCGATGAGCACGAGCCGGGCGCCGTCGAGCACACGCTTGACGCCGGATTCGCCTTCGGCGTCGACCTGCGTCCACGCGAGTGTGATGCCTTGCTCCTTCGCTACGGCTTCCATCAGCCTGAACTTGCGTTCCAGTACAAACTTGGTGGACAGGATCGCGACCTTGTCTGCGGCAGCGGCATGAAAACTGGCCAGGGCCAGCAACAGGTACACCAGACATCGTTTCATGTCAGGATTCCTTCAGTTCGTAAACAATCGGAATGCGCAACTCGGTCGCGCGTCCGGGCTGGTGACGCGAGCGCGCAATGTTTGCCGCTTGCTGCACCAGCTGCAATGCCGCCTCGTCCAGCGCCTTGAAGCCGGAGGTGCCAACCACCACGCAGTGCACAATTTCACCGGTCGCGGAGAAATGCGCCTCTACCGTGACTACACCTTCCTGGCGCATCCGTTGGCCCACACGCGGGTAGTGCTTGTACTTGGCCAGCATGGACTCCAGCTGGCCCTGCCAGCGTGGCTGCTCCGATGCCCTGCTCGCGGATGGTCTTGCTTCAGCCGCTTCGACCGTAGCGGGTGCCTCCCGCTGTGCGGAAACCGCCTCGGCGGTTGCAGGCGGGGCGGCGACAGGTGCCACCACATCGGGAGCTGCCGGCACTGCAGGCTCGGGCTGCGCCGCGGGTACGGTGGCCTGCTGCGGTGGGGTTGGCGTGCTGCGTGGCGCGGGCTTTTGTACGGGCGCCGGCGCGGGTTTCGGCAGCGGGGGAGGTGGCGTTACCGGTTCTGCCTGCTCCTGCACAGGTGCAGCTTCCGCTTGCCAGCCTACCGACAGATCCAGCGGCTTGTAAGCCGGCAGTTCTTCCACGCTTTTTGACAGCCCCCAACCGGCACCGGCCACGAGCACGAGATGCAGGCCGGCGGAAACTGCCCAATCCTTCATCCGCACGCGTGCCGTTCCGCAAAGATCGTTCGTCATTGCCGCTTGACCTCCAGGCTGACCTTGCTGAAGCCGGTTGCCTTCACCCTGTCCACGAGTCCGACGAAGGAGCTGAGTTCCAGCCGGCCGTCGGCGCGCACAATGACCTGCATGCTGCGGGGATGCTTGCCGAGCGCCTCTTCCAGGTTCTCCAGCGGCTGGTCGTTCAGGAACAGTGCGCGCTCCTGCGTCATCGTGAGCACCAGTGGCGCCACCTCTGCCGGTGGCGCGGATGTCGACGTCGCAAGGTCGACCGGGATGCGGCCCGTCACGACGAAGGTGGCCGTGGTCAGCACGATGGTGAGCAGCACCAGCATCACGTCGACCAGCGGGATGACGTTGATCTCGTCGATTTCCTCCATCGCGTCGTTAGCCACCATGCGCCTCATCGAAGTCGGTGAGCCGCTCGCGCACGCGGCGCCGCAGCACGTTGTTCATCGCCACGCAGGGAATGGCGACGGTGATGCCGGCCGCCGTTGCCTTCAGCGCCAGCGCCAGCCCGGTCATGATCGACTTCACATCCATCTCGCCGGTCGCACCGAGGGTTTCGAAGGTGAGCATGATGCCGAGCACGGTGCCCAGCAGGCCGATGTAGGGCGAGTTGGAGGCCACCGTGCTGATCAGGTTGAGGCGGCGCGTCAGGTCGCTTTCCAGGCGGGCCCGGCTGGTGTAGGACCGGGCATCGATGCGGCGGTAAAACCTGACCCGTTCAAGCGCGATGGCGACTGCGGCCGTGCTCAGCGCGAGCAGAATCGCGAATACCGCAAACTCAACCATGGGACGTAATCCTTGCATTGCAATCTCCTTTAGAAACGCAGTGCGACGCCGGCGCGCCATATGCGGCCGGGATCGACAGTGAGGGAAAGGTCTTCCGCGTTGTACCGGCCGTCATAGCGGAAGTTGGTGGCGTAGCTTTGCGCATCGTTCGTTCCGCGCGCGATGGTGTAGTAATCCTTGTCGAACAGGTTGTCGACGCGGACAAAGGCCGACAGGGTCGAGCCTCCGAGCCATGGCATCTTGCGGCCGTAATCGACGGCGAGGTTGAACAGCGTGCGGCTCGGCCATTTCTCCTGGTTGATCTCGTCGGCCCAGGACTCGGCGCGGTAATCCATCTCGCCGGTAACCTTCCAGTGTTGCGCCAGCTTCCATGCGGTGCGCAGGTTGAGCATATGGCGCGGCACGCGGGGCACCTTGTTGCCGGTATTGTTGTGACGCACCAGCGTGTAGCAGTTGTTCCAGTTGGGTGACGGCACGTTGCATGCGCCGGTGCCGACCGGCGTGCCGCGCGGATTGCCGAGCGCCTGCAGGAAGGTGTCGTACTGCGTGAAGTAGGAGTCGAGATAGGTGTAGGCCAGGTCCCAGCTCACCGTATTCGATACCGACGACTGCAGCGCCAGTTCGAAGCCGCGTGAGCGTGCGCCGCCGATGTTCTCATAGCGCGCGATGTTGTCCGCATTGCTGTTGGCGTACTGGCCGTTGGTGTCGAGGATGAAATCGTCGCGGTCGATCTGGAACAGTGTCGCCTCCACCTGCGCGTCGCGCCCCATCAGCGCGAAAGCCTTGCGCATGCCGAGCTCGAAGGTGACGGCGCGTTCCGGTTTCAGGTCGGGGTTGTTGGCGACATTGGACGTCGGGCTCTGGCTGCCGCGGTACAGCTGCTCGGCGGTCGGCGTGCGAAAGCCGGTGGAAACATTGCCGAATACCGTGGCATCCTTGATGCCGGTCCAGGCAACGCCCAGCCGCCAGCTCTTGGCATTGAAGGTCTTCGTTTCGCTGATTGCCGTATTGCCGTTGCCCGCAACCGGCTTGGCGCGGTAGTCGAGCTCGATGCGGTCGTGGCGGACATTGCCGGTAAACGCCCAGTCGGTCACCGGACTCCACTTCACTTCGCCATATAGCGCCTGCACCGATTCATCGGTATCGTCGTCGCCAAAGACCATGCCTTCCGGCGTAACGGGGCTGAACGGGCTGTTGCGGAAACTGGTTTTTGCGGTCGTCTCGTTGAGGTATTCATTGCGCTTGAGTTCGACGCCGCCCATCAGGCCGAAGGGGCCGGTGCTCGTGCGCAGTTCGCTCTTGATGCCGCGCTGCGTCTGGTGGTAATCGTTGAGCATCGTGTAGGCGTCGGAGCTGCTGACCGGTGCGCCAGTGGCGGAGAAGCGCTGCGGCGCAGACCAGAACTTGGTATGGTCGGTGTACTGGTAGGCGAGCGCCAGCAGGTTGGTCTTGTCGGAAAGATCGTTGGAGTACGTCAGGTTCAGGCGCTGCAGCGCGACATCGAAGTGGCGCGCGTAGTCGCGCCCCAGCACGCCTTCCGGATCCTCCTGCGCCTGCGTGACGCCGGTGACGGTGCCGTGCTTGTCACGGAAGCGGTCCGCATGCTCGATGCCCAGCGTCAGGTCGGAATGGGCATTGAGCAGCCAGCGCACGTTGCCGGTGATCGCATCGGACTTGTAGTCGGACTGGAAGTGATAGTCGTCCGATTTGCGTTGCGACACCTGGAGGTGGCCCGACCAGGAGTCATTCGCAGTGCCGATGCGCGCCAGATGCCGCCAGTAGCCGTAGGAGCCGACATCGGTTTCGACCGATGCGCCCTTGTTGGTCGCGCCGCGCTTGGTGGTGATGATGACCGCGCCCGACAGCGCATCCTCGCCGAACAGATAGGACGCGCCGCCCTTGATGACCTTGATGCTTTCGATGTTGTCGAGGTCGACGTTGACCTTGCCGGTGCGCTCGAATACCGGCACGCCGTCGATGACGACCGCCACGCCGGGCTTTTCGCCCATGTAGCGTTGATTCTCCACGCCGCGGAACTTCATCTTCAGCTCATCGCCGCTCGAGATGTCGACGGTAACGCCGGGGATGGCCTTGAGCACCTGAACCAGGTTGTCGACATGTTGAGCCTCGACCTGGCGTCCGGAGATGTTGACGGTGCTGGCAGGCTCGCGCGCACCGTCGCCAAAACGGTCATCGATGGTGGAGCCGGTGACGGTCACCTGGCGCAGCGTTTGTACGGGCTCGCTGTTGGACTGCGCGAAGGCGGCCGGCGTAAAGAGGCTCGCCAGCGCAGCGGCAAGCAGTGTTCTGTTCAGATTCATTTGAGGCTGTCTTTCTCGATCGTTCTCGATATGTCTCGATGTACGGGCGTTAAGCGACAGCACGCGCAGGCTGCTGCGGTGCATGTCGGGCACGTTGCTGCGTGTAAGGGCACGGGCGGCACGGACGGCATAGGTGGCACAGGCGCAGCAAACACTGCAGGCCTGTGCAATGCAGGAGCCTGTGACGGCGCGATAGCGTGCGATCACGTGCGATCACGAGGCGCGCATGAGCGTGCGACAGACGATCTACTAGGACATGTGATGCAGTCCTTTGCCGGACTGGCTGGGCGCGAGTCGCCCGTTGTCTGCGCGCCCGAGTGCCTGAGCGACGGCTGTACCGGCGCTACGCCACGGCGATGCTGCTTACACGGTGAGGGAGATCAGGAGAGAGACGGTGGTGCCTGTGAGGGCGGCGTGCGGAAGCTGAAGTGCTCCGCAGGGATGGGCTGCGGCAGGGCATGAAGCACGTACCCTTGTCGTGCCTGGACCGGCAGGACTGCAGCTTCTCGGGTAAGCAGGCAAGCGGCAAGATGGATCACGCAGAGGTTGCAGTGTCCGTCGTGCAGCAGGGAGGGACGCTTATCCTCCTGTCCGCTGCCGGCGTCCTGCAGGGCGATCTGCTTGATGCCGTAGGTGGTACAGATTTCTGCGAATGGACCCGGCTGCCCGTCACCGCGGATTGCGGCTGCGGCGGGCAAGGCAATATTGAGTAGGACCGCGAACAGTACGGCCCATGTCCATGCAACCCGGATTTTTCTGGTCAGAAACATGGGCGCTATTCTATGCCCGTGAAACTATGGTGACAATCTAATCGTGTACACGACCTGCGTGCCCGCGACGCTTAACGACAGCAAACAACGCGCACCAAAGAGGAAAGCGTGAGCGCACACTGTCTTGCTTGCTTATGCGCAGGGGCATTGTGGATGAGCAGGTGTTCGACTGACAGCGGTGCCGGGATGGCGCCTGCGTGTTGTATGCACACTGAAAAGCCGCGCGATGTGTAAGGTCTTATCTGCTCATCGCCGCGTCCGGCGCTCCTGGCACATTCGTCGCACCTGGCCCATTCGGCGCAGTCGCTGCTGCGGATGAAGTGCCGTTTGCGGTTGCGCTTGAGCTTGCTGTTGCGCCTGCCGCCTCATCCGCAAACACCATCTTGCCGTTGGCGGTGCGCTGGTCATTCCTGAACTCTCCTTCCCAGTAGCTGCCATTGGCCCAGGTATAGCGGCCCTGTCCGTGGGTCTTGCCACCGACCCAGGTGCCGGCATAGACATCGCCACCCTTGAAGCGGTTGATGCCTTGGCCATGCGGCACGCCGTCCCGCACATCGCCTTCGTAGCGGTTGCCGTTGGCGAAGACGATTGTGCCTTTCCCGTTCGGCATATCGCGCGCCCAGTCGCCGCTGTAGCGCTGGCCGTTGGCCCAGATGAATTTTCCTTTTCCTTCCTTGCTGCCGCGCACCAGCGTTCCTTCGAACTGGTTGCCGTTCTTCCAGACGATTTTTCCTGTGCCGGACACCACGCCGGTCTTCGGGTCGGCAGAAAAGTCGCCGATCATGGTCTGGTCTTCGAGCTTCAAGGTCTTCTTGCCGCCGGAAGATGCCGTTGTCTCAGTTGGCGTGCCTGCGGACTCGGTGGCCGAGGACTGGGGTGTGTCATCCAACTTTGGCACGGTAGGTGCCGCAGGTGTCGCACTGTCCTGTTTGCTGCTTGATGCCGGCGCAGAGGACGGTTTGGCGGCCGCCATCTGCGTTGCCGGACCATCCGCAGGGGCGGGAGACGGCGCCGCCTGTCCGGCATTCTCTGCCGGTGCTGCCGGTCTTGTCTGCGCCAGCCGTTCGCGCGCAATGGCAGCGTAGCGGCCGTCCGGATACAGGTTCAGGTAAGCCTCGTACGCGGGCGGCTCGTTGATGCCGGTTGCAGCCTTCCACAATTCCCGTTCGTCCCTCGACGGATCGTTCGCCGCAGGCATTGCGGCATCGGTGCCCGAGGCGGCGCTGGTGCCGCTGTTTGCGCCACTGCTTGCGCCACTGCTCGCATTGCCAGGGCGCGGCGCGGAGGCGGATGCACTGCGTGAAGTGGCACCGGGGATCGACATGACGATCTTGGGCTGCTTGCTTTCGAGCCGCAGGCGCGCGTCCGTCGCATAGCGCCCCTTCGGGTACTTGTCCAAGTACTTCTCGTAGGCGCTCGACGTATCAGTCTTGCTGGCTTGCCGCCAGAGCTCCTCCTCCGTCGGGCCTTCGGGGGCGGGTGCAGTGGCCGGGATGCGTGCCGGCCTGCGGCTGCCTGCCTCGGGGGATGCCTTGGCAATCACATTGCTCGATGCGGGAGGTTTGGGGGCTACGGATGCCGGCGGCGTCGCCTGCGCGGAAATGGGTGGTTCATTGGAAGGAGCAACGGTGGCCGGCGTGGACTCAGGCGCGATTGCCGCCGCGCGGGATTGCGGCGGCGCCACGGAGGCGACAGGCCGGTCTTCCGGCGTGTCCTTTGGTGTCTCTTGCGGCACTGCTTCCGGCATTGCTCTCGGAGGTGTTTGCGACGACTCTTCTGTTATCTCGCTGGCTCCTGAGGTCTGCGGCCCAGTCGTATCGCGCATCGCGACCTGCGGTGCAGCAGGTGGCTCCGCAGGTGTGGCTTGATTGCCGGCGAACAGCTTCTCGCTCCAGTCCGCATTCGTTCCGAGATAGACGCCAGCACCGACGCCGGCGGCAAGGAGCAGCCCGAGCGCCAGCCACGCGGGTTTCCGCGGTTTGTGCCCATAGGCCTGCAATCTGGCGGGATCGGGCGGCACCTGCCAGCTGCCCGGTGGCATCCACTGCGTCGTCTCCTGCGGCTGTGGCTCGGGCTGTGCGCGCGGTGGGGCCCTGTGTGCGGATTCCGGCTTCGGTGCAGGCCTTTCTTCTCCCAGCGGGGCAGTGCGTGCCACGGTGGTCGCCCAGTCGGAATCGGGCCGGGGCAGCGTGCGCGGCACGGCTTCCATGATGTCGAGTGCGCGGCGGATTTCCGCGATGGACTTGTAGCGTTGCTCGGGCTTCACTGAAAGCGCCTTGTCCAGTACACCAAGAAACGGACTGCTGTAGCGTCCCTTGCCGGCATCGCGCGCCGGTACCATTTCGTCATGCACCATGCGCGCAACGGCGGGTGGCGGTGCTTTGCCGGAGATGAGGTAATACACGACCGCCGCCAGCGCGTAGATGTCGGTCCACGGGCCCTGGCGCAGCCCGGCGATATCCGCGTACTGTTCGATTGGTGCGAAGCCCGGCTTCAGGATCACCGTCAGGCATTGCGTCAGGTCGCCGATCACACGTCGCGCCGCGCCGAAGTCGAGCAGCAGCGGCCGGCCGTCCTTCAGTAGCAAGATGTTGTCCGGGGCGATGTCGCGGTGCAGGCATTGCGCGTTGTGGATGGTTTCGATCGCATCGAACAGGTCGGCCAGCAATACGCGGATCCATGCTTCGGTCGGTGTGATGCGGTGCTCCTTGTACGCTTGCTTGAGTGTGACGCCTTCATAGAATGGCATCACCATGTAGGCGGTGCCGTTGCCTTCCCAGAAGCGATGCACTTTCACCAGCGAGGGCGAGTCGAACTGCGCCAGCATCCGTGCTTCGTTGATGAAACTCTTCAGGCCGGCAGTGAACGTCGCTGCGTTGTGTTGGGAGCGCACCGTCACCGCCATTTTCGTGGTGCGCGTCGCCAGTCCTGAGGGCATGTATTCCTTCAGCGCGACATGGCGTTCCAGCGAGTGGTCGTACGCGAGGTAGACGATGCCGAATCCGCCTTCGCCGATCAGGTCCAGGATTTCGAATTCACCCAGGTGCGTGCCGACCGGTAGAACATTCAGGCCGTGCTCGGTGCTGCTCTCCGGAGAGGGCCGGAACGGCGTTCTCCTCGTGCGCACCATGGTTTTTTCGTTGTATTCGTTCATCATAAAAATCTATTGCATCTTCAAGTTGGTCCGCGCTGTCGCCACATTTGCCACGTTCACCGCAGCACTGCATTCCGCAATGGCGGCGCCGGCAAGTCGCATTCCTTGCACCTTTAATGCCAGCTTGTGCGCTGCGGAGCGAATCACGGTCCTGATGCGGAAAAATCTGCGGGTTTGGCGGCCGGTCGACACGAAGTAGGGGGATCTCGTGGCAATCCACCGCACTATGCGCATGATGTTGTGCGCAATGTCGCAGTCCTTACCGATAGCCCATCGGCCTTCACGCAAAGCACGTGGGAGCGATCCGGCACGTGCTGTTGGGAAAAGTCCAACACATTCGTATTGAACGTCGCCCGGTAGTTGGATGTGTAACGACACGAAAACTCCAGCCAGCCAATTCATTTGCTTCGGCGCTGCGTTTTGCTGTGACGCATACGCCAAGGCTTTCATCATGATCCCCACATCACACGAGAAGAGCTTGATCTGAATCGCAGTTTCATTGATTGCCTGTGGTGGAATGCACACGTCCGTTACAGATCCGATGCAGCCGGGGAGAAAGTCGTCAATGTGTGGCAGGCAATGCAGCTGCACTGCGCGTAAGGCGCTGCAACGTGGGCGCACGGCATGCACTCATCGTGAAATGTCAGAGGGCCGGATTCAACACCGTCTTGTCGGTGCTGGCCAGATCGTCGGCGCGCACCACAACGGCGGAAATATTGTCGTGCCCGCCACGTTCGAGGGCGATATCAATCAGGGTTTCTGCCGCATGCCGGCAATTGCCGGGCGCCAGCACGTTGCACATTTCTTCTTCGCTGACTTCGTTGCTGACGCCGTCACTGCATAGCAGGAACACATCGCCGTCCTCGACATCGATGATCTCCTCGTCGATGTCGAGCGTTTCGGCAGCGCCGACCGCGCGCGTGATCATGTTGCGCACGATCGGGCTGATTGCTTCTTCGAGCGCAGGGTTGCCAATGGCGCGCAGCTCCTCGATCTGGCTGTGATCGCGGGTCAGCTGCGTCAGGAGCCCGTTGCGGTAGCGGTAGATGCGGCTGTCGCCGGCCCACAGATAGGCGCAGCGTCGTTCATGCGCAAGCAGGGCGACAACGGTGCTGCCGATGATTTGTGCGCCGCGCATGTCGGCTTCCTCACGCAGCATGCGGTTGACGGCTTGCAGGCGCTCGCGGGTGTCGACGATGAACTCGCCAAGGCTGTCGTGATGCGGGATCTTGCTTAATGAGGCAACGATGGCCTGGCTGGCGAAATCGCCGAGCGCATGGCCGCCCATGCCGTCGGCCACGGCCCAGAGCCGCTGCTCCGGCAGATCGAGGCAGGAGTCTTCGTTCACCTTGCGGACCAGGCCGACATGGGAGCGGGAGGCGGACGTCCAACGGAATTGGCTTGTCTCCGGCACGAATACCTCTTGGGGTTGCGGTTGGGGCATCACCTTCTGCACTGTCGAAGTGTAGGTAATTTTTGCGGATGCGGCGAGGGGAATTCCACGGGAGCTTGCGCAGCATTCATTCCACGGTCAGGCCGCATCAACACGGCATCACAGTCGCTTCAGGTTCGACGCGTTCTCGTCGAGCGCAACACTGATGTTTGAATTCGCGCCGGTGTTGTTGATATCCACCATCTGGATCTGGTTGGTCATCTGGTCGGCATAGTTGTTGATCTGGGTGAAGTTGACCACGGTGCCGAAGCTTGCTGGCGTCGAGGTATAGGGCCGGATCCAGCCGAAGACCCAGGGTGCGCCCCCGCCCTTGATGGACGACATCGCCTTGCGGTCGAGCACGCGGTCGGTGCGAAGGTCTTTGATGGTGAGCGAAGCCATGGTGTTTCTCCGGATTGCGGTGGTTGGTGGAAGTGGCTTATGCCTGAGGGTTATGCCTATGTATTGCAAGTGCCATGCCAGTGTCGGACGGAATAGGAGACGCACGGTCTCCTTTGCCAGTTGGATCAGAACGCGGCCTGTGCGCTGGCGAACTGCATCGGGTTGATGTCGAGCTTGAGCGGGCCGAAACCGGCGCCGATGACGCCGACGTTGTTCAATGCGTTGACCTCGATGTTCTGCAACTGCGCAATGTTCTGGTTCACATCGATATCGATGTTGGCCACCGGCCCCAAGCCGGCGAGGAAGGAATTGCCGCCGCGCACCGACGCCATCGCCTTGCGGTCGAGGTCGCGGCTGGCGTCGAGGTCACGGATGGTAATGCTGGACATGGTGTTCTCCTGTAGGTGGTTGGCCTGGTGGAGGCGGCTGCCTCCACCGGGCGCATGCTTAGAACTGGATGCTGTTGTTGGCGGTCTGCGTCGGGTTCACGGTGGAGGTGATGCCGCTGGCAAAGGCCACGTTGTTGCCGTTGTTGTTCAGCACGTTCTGGGTCTGGCCGATCGCCTGCGACGCGTTGAACGAAAACACATCCTTGTCCACGCTGTAGGACGGCCCCCAGTACGCCATCATGTCTTTCGGCATGCCGCCGTAGCCGCCGCCACTGCCGCCATGCACGCTGGCCATGGAAGCGCGGTCGAGTTCTTCGGAACGGGCGAGGTCTTTGATCAGAAGGGTAGTCATTGCAGTTCTCCAAAAAGAATAAAAGGTGTCGAGTTCAGTGAAGTCAGGATCAGAAGCGGATGCTGTTGTCAGCGGTCTGCGTCGGATTCACGGTGGAGCTGATGCCGTGCGCGAAGGCGACGTTGTTGCCGTTGTTGTTGACGACGTTCTGGGTCTGGCCGATCAGCTGCGACGCATCGAACGAGAACTCGCTCTTGCTGACGCTGTAGGAAGGCAGCCAGTAAGCGGACAGGTCCTTGTGCATGCCGGTGCCGCCGTGCACGCCGGCCATCGAAGCGCGATCGAGTTCTTCGGAACGGGCCAGGTCTTTGATCAGAAGGGTAGTCATGGATAAATCTCCTAGAGGTTGGTTGGTTTGGTCGAGCATTTGGTTGGGCTCGCCAGACATATTGCGAGGACTGTGCCAGCGTGCTGCAGGCGTCACGCGAATTTGCGCAAGTGCCTGAAAACACAGGGGAAAACGGGATTCGAGGAAGATGGTGTGGCCGAAATGGCAAACACGGCGGGGAATCGAATGACGGGGCGCAGCCAACACTTTAGGGGGGCAGTGTTCGACGCAGTGCGACATCGGTGCATAGGCGCGCCAGCAGGCATATCGGCATCGCCCGCAAATAGGGCGAGCGGAGAAGCGATGTGTGGCATAACGAGAGGACGAGACGCCGCCCGCCAACGTCTGGTGCGCTGGCGCAGCGGGGGAGGGGGAGACGAGAATCGACGAGTGGGGAAGGATGCAAACGGACGGGCGCAATGCTGCCCGTTAGCAGCAGCCCGTGACACGGGCGGCTTGAAGTGCAGTCAAGCCGCGTGGTGAGACCTGAGCAGTGGAGGCGGGGCTTACTTGCGCGGCAGGTTGCCAGTTGCCGCAGAACGCGGGAAGCCCGGCGGATAGTTCACGATGCGGGTACTGCGCAGTATCGACTGTGCCGGCTGCGGTTGCCGGGCGCGGTAGCGTGCGCCGCCGGTGATTGCTGTCATTGCCTGACGATCCAGCTCTACGCTTTCCTGCAAATCCTTGATGACGATGATTGCCATGGATGTTCCTTCTTTCGAATATCGAAAATGCAAAACGCAGCGCACATCTTTGCCTTGCAGTATAGGCCGCGAATGCGGCGCGCTGCGTGCGATGTGTGCTGCCTTTGATGTAAACGGCCATTGCCGGCCGAAATGGCGCTAACGACTGAGACGACTGAGCGGCAAGGGAGACGCACGGTCTCCTTTGCCAGTTGGATCAGAACGCGGCCTGTGCGCTGGCGAACTGCATCGGGTTGATGTCGAGCTTGAGCGGGCCGAAACCGGCGCCGATGACGCCGACGTTGTTCAATGCGTTGACCTCGATGTTCTGCAACTGCGCAATGTTCTGGTTCACATCGATATCGATGTTGGCCACCGGCCCCAAGCCGGCGAGGAAGGAATTGCCGCCGCGCACCGACGCCATCGCCTTGCGGTCGAGGTCGCGGCTGGCGTCGAGGTCACGGATGGTAATGCTGGACATGGTGTTCTCCTGTAGGTGGTTGGCCTGGTGGAGGCGGCTGCCTCCACCGGGCGCATGCTTAGAACTGGATGCTGTTGTTGGCGGTCTGCGTCGGGTTCACGGTGGAGGTGATGCCGCTGGCAAAGGCCACGTTGTTGCCGTTGTTGTTCAGCACGTTCTGGGTCTGGCCGATCGCCTGCGACGCGTTGAACGAAAACACATCCTTGTCCACGCTGTAGGACGGGCCCCAGTACGCCATCATGTCTTTCGGCATGCCGCCGTAGCCGCCGCCACTGCCGCCATGCACGCTGGCCATCGAAGCGCGGTCGAGTTCTTCGGAACGGGCGAGGTCTTTGATCAGAAGGGTAGTCATTGCAGTTCTCCAAAAAGAATAAAAGGTGTCGAGTTCAGTAAAGTCAGGATCAGAAGCGGATGCTGTTGTCAGCGGTCTGCGTCGGATTCACGATGGAGCTGATGCCGTGCGCGAAGGCGACGTTGTTGCCGTTGTTGTTGACGACGTTCTGGGTCTGGCCGATCAGCTGCGACGCATCGAACGAGAACTCGCTCTTGCTGACGCTGTAGGAAGGCAGCCAGTAGGCGGCCAGGTCCTTGTGCATGCCGGTGCCGCCGTGCACGCTGGCCATGGAAGCGCGGTCGAGTTCTTCGGAACGGGCCAGGTCTTTGATCAGAAGGGTAGTCATGGATAAATCTCCCAGAGGTTGGTTGGTTTGGTCGAGCATTTGGTTGGGCTCGCCAGACATATTGCGAGGACTGTGCCAGCGTGCGTTACGGCGCCGGAGAATCTGCGCAAGTGCTTGAAAACACAGGGGAAAACGGGATTCGATGAAGATCGTGTGGCCGAAATGGCAAACGCGGTGGGCAAGCGAATGACGGGGCGCAGCCAACACTTCAGCGGGCAGTGTTCGAGCAGATGCAACAGGACGCGAAAATCAGCGCAGATCCCTGCGGCGCAAGCATGAAACACGTTTCATCCTGCGCAATATCGCCGGGCGGATTTGTACTATATTGAATCACCAGCTTGTTCAGGCAATACCGGCGCGCGGTATTGAACCTGGGAAGACGCCGGGTGTCGAGTGAAGGTAGTGAAACAGCAACCGGAAGACCACTCGGAAGAGGGAAGTCAACACCTATGGCCAGCCTTGCGCACGCGATCCAGAGCTTTCAGAACGGCGGCTTGTCGCATCACGAGCTCTATGCGCAGGTCGACCGCGAGCTCGCGTCAGACGAGGACAACACCACCCGGCTGAAGGAAATCCTCGACGACGAATACACCCGCATCCAGTTGCCCCCCGACGTCTACGCGGAACTGCAGCGGCGTGCCGAGCGCAGGCCGCAGGGCAATCCGGCCGGCCAGGCCAGGCACGGCGCCGCATACGACGAGACGCGGGCACCGACGCTGCCCAAGACGCATTCCAGAACCCACAGCTTCAACCACATGACGCCGGAGCTGGTATTGCCGCGCGGCGTTTCCGATCGCGATGCCGACCGGGAACCGGAGCGCATGAAAGGCGTCGGCGACACGCTAAACGGACGCTTCGTGCTGGAGGAGTGCATCGGCTTTGGCGGCATGGGCACCGTGTACAAGGCGTTAGACCTGCGCAAGCTGGAGGCGTCAGACCGCAATCCGTACATCGCGATCAAGGTGTTGAACGTGCAGTTCCGCGGCCACCCCAAATCGCTGATCGCGCTGCAACGCGAGGCGAAGAAGGCGCAGACGCTGGCGCATCCGAACATCGTGACAGTGTATGACTTCGACCGCGACGGCACGATGGTGTACCTGACGATGGAATACCTGTCAGGCAAACCGCTCAGCCGCGCGTTGCGTGTGCCGGACTTCAAGGGAATGCCGTTTCACGACGCAATGCGTATCGTCACCGGCGTCGCGCATGCCTTGTCCTATGCGCATCAGCGCGGCTTTGTTCATTGCGACTTGAAGCCAGCCAATATCTTCGTCACCGATTCCGGCGACGTGAAGGTCATTGATTTCGGCATTGCCCGCGTCTTCCAGAAAACGGAGGCGGACGCCGAAGCTACCGTGTTCGACCCCGGCAGCCTTGGCGGCCTGACGCCGGCGTATGCCAGTCCGGAAATGCTGGAGCACCGCGAGCCCGACCCGCGCGACGATATTTATGCGCTGGCCTGCATCACCTATGAATTGCTGACGGGGCGGCATCCCTTCGATCGGGTGCCGGCCAGCCAGGCGCGCAGCGCCGGACTGAAGCCGCAGCGGCCACAACAGCTAGGGCACCGGCAATGGCGTGCGTTGCGGGCGGGCTTGTCGTTCGACCGCGCGACGAGGACGCCGACGGTGGCGCGCTTCCTGCAGGAGATGAGCGACGAGCAACCCGTGGCGAAATATGCCGCGCTGGCTGCAAGCGGCCTGGTGGCTGCCGCAGTGGTGGCTGTCGGCATCAATTACTTCCAGTCGCGGGATACCGGCGGCCTGCCCATGACGTCAGGCTCCTCCGCCGAGGAGGCGGAGACGGCGGAAACGAAGGATGCCACTCCACCACCGCCAGCGCAGGAGGCACAAACTGCGCCAAAGGCTCCGCAAGCCGGGAGGGCGCCGGAGACTCCGGTATCGCTCGCGATGGTCACGCCGATTCTTGCGCGCGTTCCGTGCTCGGCCCTGTCGCCGACAGTTCGCAACAACATCGTGCAGGTGCAGGGCTACCTGCCGAGGAGCTTCGACGCCACACAACTGAGAACCATGATTGCGGAGCTGCCGGGAGTGCGGGCCGTCAACCTGAATGTGCAGGAGGTCAGCGAAGAAAAATGTGCAGCGTTGAAACTGCTCGGGCCCTATTGGATACAGAACCAGCAGGCAGGCGCCGCCGCCAGCATCCAGACGAAGAAACCCGGCGCGGCGCTGACCGAGGGCGATTATCTTGTGCTCGATGTCAGGACACCGGGTTTCGATTCCTATGTCCACGTCGACTACTACGCCTTCGACGGCGGCGTCGTGCACCTCGTGCCGAGCCCGCGCATCAGCGGCAACCAGGCGCCGCCGAATTATGCGGCTACCATTGGCAGCGCAGGAAACTGGGTCGTGTCGAAGCCCTTCGGTACCGACCTGATTGCATTGCTGATTACACCCGCGCCGCTGTTCGACGGACTGCGTCCGGAATCGGAATCTGCAACAAGCTATTTGCGCGCGGTGGAGAAGCAGCTGGCGCAGATGGCGAACAAGTACGGACGGGACAAGATTGCGGTCGATTTCGTGCAGATCACGACGCAGGCGCGCAAACCTTGATGCTCACTTCAAATGCATCTCACTTTGAAGCACGAACGTACCGGGCGCTATTGCATATCCCGTGCAACGCGGAAACCATTCTGCGAGTGGCGCACGGTTGCCGCATATTTGAATCGCGTCGATGACGGCATGTAGGCCGCGCCGTCGCGCCACGATCCTCCGCGGATCGCCCGCTCGCGGCAATTGGGCGTATCCCAGGTTTTTCCATTCGTCGGGGCACCCTTGAAGGAGGTGTGCCAGCAGTCGCTCACCCATTCCCAGACGCTGCCGTTCATGTCATGCAGGCCGAACGGATTGGCGGCGAAGGTGCCGACGTTGGCAGGATCGGCCGCATCCCAGGGCTCGCCGCATTCCTTGCAGTTGGCCGTGCCCTGGCGCATCCGTTCGCCCCACCAGAACCTGGTCGAGGTACCGCCGCGCGCCGCATATTCCCATTCTGCCTCGGTGGGCAGGCGATAGGCTTTTCCGGTGCTCTTGCTCAGCCATTTCACGTATTGCTGCGCATCGTCCCAGCTCACGTCACGAACCGGCGATTTCGGCGCACGCTCGCCGCCGTTGGTAATGCGCGAGCAGCTTCCCGCTTCCACGCAGGCATTCCACTGCTCCACGGTGACTTCATATTTGCCGATGGCAAACGGCGCGCCGATCGTGACGCGGTGCGCGGGCTTTTCGCTCGGGTCGCCGGAATTGCTGCCCATCGTAAAGGTACCGGCCGGCAGCGCAATCATGGTCGGGCAGGACGGACAGTCTTTCAATTCGCTGATGCCGACCGTTGGCGGTGGCAGCTTCCCTTGTGCCGGCTGCTCGGCTGGTGCAGGGGCGTCCTTCGGTTTTGCTTCCTGAGGGGCGGGGCGCTCGCGTTCCGGCAGCGCCTTCTGTGCCGGCGCAGGCCGCGGTCGCTCGGCGGGAGGTTTGGCTGGCGGCGCCGGCTTCTCCACTTTCGCATCAGCCTTTTCCGCCGCCTTCAGACGTTCGATGCGCGCCTTTGCCAGCGCGGTAAAGCGGCCTTTCGGATAGGCCTGCAAATAGGCCTCGTAGTCGCTGACATGGTTGCTGTCCTTGATGGAGTCCCAGAATGCGAGTTCGTATTGCTCGGCGCTGTCCTTGGGCAGGATGGCACGGCTGCGTGCACCCTCATCGCTTGCGATGTCAGCCAATTGCGGAGAGCTTGATCGTTCATAAATAAGGAAGGGTGGCATTGGCCGCACGAAAGAGTTGGTGTGCGAGTATGACGACGAGGCGATCAAAGGCACTTGCTTTCCATTGCTGGCGTCGCGCACGGCGGCCGCAACGTTGCGGAACAGATCGCCATCACTTGGCACCGGTGCAGACAATGCTTTCAATAAGTGCGCTGCGAACAGCCCGTTCCCCTCGCGTGCAGTACCGTCCGACGCCTCGGTACCGGGGGCCGTGGCGGAGATGACCATCGTGTCCGGCGGCGCAGTGCTGCCAACCGGGGCATCCTCCATGCCAAAGGGATTGTTCAGGCAGGTGTCGAGGATCACGAAGTTTTGCTTGTCCGGACGAGGGGAGGACATGCCCTGGTGCACGAGTTGCACATCGATGCCTTTGGTCAGCAGGCTTGCCGGCACGCTGCTGTCTGCATCGACGGGCAACAGCACCGTCCGCGCGCCAACCTGTATGCCGTGTCCTGCGAAATAGAACAGACCGACACTGCCGTTCTGCAGGCGCTCGCTAAATTCCCGGATTGCTTCTTTCATCTGCAATCCGGTGTCGTTTTCGTGGTGAATGACCGCGAAACCGGATGCGCGCAGCATCTCACTGACTGCACGTGCGTCATTAACCGGATTGCGCAACGGGTCGCTGCGATACGCTTCGTTGCCGATGACGAGTGCAAGCGGGCGTTGTGGCTGCGATGAGGGCTGACCGCCGGCCTCTTCTTTAGCAGAAGCCGCTGATGCGCCAGACAGGCAGGAGAGGGCTCCAAACAGGCACACGATCAAAAGCTGTCGCCACACGGTTAACCCTTTTTCGTTGGAAGTTGCGTACCGCTATGACTATCCCTGACAGCAATGCCTGCCGGGGATGGCTGTGCGTTCTGCCATATCATCATGAAGCATAGTAGAAGCGGTTTGCGCAAAAACAAACGTGGCGCCACAACTTTTCGCAAAATGAACCGTACCGGCAGCGATCTGCCATGCGGCTTCACGCAAACCTTGCACCACTTCACATGGACAGGCAGGTGGGTCGCCCTTTGAACAGCGTGGAGGAGGCGACTATGCCAAGACCAATTGTTCGCGCTACGATCCTTGCAGCGAGCTTCGTCGTTGCGTACGGGCCACTGACTGGCATGCCACTCGCTGTTGCCGCTGGCACGCCAGCTCCCGAGAACGCCGCGGTCTACATCATCTGGCCGCAGAACGGCGCAGTCATCAACGGTGGAAAGTTCTGGCTGCGCATGGGCCTGCGCAACATGGGCGTGGCGCCGAAGGGCGTTGAACTGCCGAATGTCGGGCACCATCACCTGCTGGTCGATACCGAGTTGCCGCCGGCGGGTGAGCCTATTCCCTCCGACAGGAACCACCTGCATTTCGGTGCCGGCGAAACCGAAGCCCGCATCGAGCTGCCACCGGGAAAACATACTTTGCAACTGCTGTTAGGTGACCACAATCACGTGCCGCACGACCCGCCGGTGTATTCGAAAAAGATTTCGATCACCGTTCGCTAAGGCAGGCACGCGCCCGCACCGCGCCGCAGTTCGCCCAGGAGAGCATCATGATCCAGCCAGCTTCATCGAACCCGCCGGCCAGGCGATCGGCAATGAACATATTGCGGCAAATGCAGCTTGCCGTTGCAACCTTTGCAGTGGGGTTGTTCTTCTACGGTGCCGCCATGGCGGGCAATACGCCGGCACCGCCCAATGCGGTGCTGTATATCGGCTGGCCGAACAATGGGGAAGTCATTGCAGCAGGAAAGCCGTTTCGCGTCTGGTTCGGGTTGCGCGATATGGGCGTGGCGCCGAAAGATGTGAACTTCCCGAATACCGGCCATCATCATCTGCTGATCGACACCGAACTGCCGCCTGCAGGGCAGGAGATCCCTTCTGACCGGAACCACCTGCACTTCGGTGCCGGCGAGACCGAGACGATGATCGAGTTGCCGCCCGGTCGTCACACCCTGCAACTGCTGATGGGCGATGACAAGCACGTCCCGCACAACCCGCCGATCTATTCGAAGAAGATCACCATCACGGTCAAGTAAGCCGCTATCGCGGGGGGGGGGCATGCTTGCCTGCCGCAAAGCATTGAGGCAGGACAGACAAACAGGAATGTCGCTTCGCCAGCCGGAACCGGTGTTCCACGAGAAAGGTCGAATGAGGATAGTTGCGACTCGCGTATCCTGCGCGGGCCGAAGGGCTGCGAGATGGAACATACCTCCGCTTTTGCCGATGCGTCCAGCCCGGTCATGGCGTATCTGGAAGTCACGGGCGATGATGCGGTGGAGCATGCTGTGTTTCCGCTGCATGACGAGGTTGTGATCGGACGTGATCCGCAAGACTCGCTGGCATCGGACCGTTTCCTGTGCATTCCCCTCGGGACGGTCAGCCGCAGGCATGCGCGCATCAAGCGCCGCGGCGACACCTATTACGTGGAAGACCTGCACTCCTTCAACGGCACCTGTGTCCTCGGCGAGCGCCTGCAACCCGGCGCATGGCGGCCGCTGCATGACGGTGATGAACTGACCGTGTCGTCGGCGCAGATCGTTTTTCATTCCCTGGTGGTGCCAGACCGTGACACCATGCCGACGATCATCACCAAGATCGTTGATGCCAACGAGCTGATGACGACCTTCGATGCTGGTCCTACCGCATCAACGGAAGATGTGCAGCGCACGGTGCAGAAACTGCATGCGATGGCGCAGGTCAGCATTGCGCTGGGCGCGGTGACCGACCGCGACACGCTGATCGAAAAGATCATGAATTTCATTTTCGATCTGTTCCCGTTGGCCGAGCGCGCCTTCATCCTGCTGAAGATGAGCGAAAACGAAGCGCCGCGCCCGGTCGCAGCGCGGCGACGCGACGGCACGGTGGAAGACCCGGCGAAGGCGCGCATGTCGCACACCATCATCGACGAGGTGATGAACCGCAAGCAGTCGATCCTGTCCGTCGACACACTGTCCGACCGCCACTTCGGCGCGCAGGAATCCATCATCGCGCAGGCGATCCGTAGCGTCATGTGCGTGCCGCTGATCCTCGAAGGCGAATGCCTCGGGCTGATCCAGGTCGACACGTCGTCGGACCCGTATGCGTTCAAGGAGCAGGACCTGGAGATGCTGACCGGGGTGTGCGCAGAAACGGCGGTCGCGCTGAAGAACTTCCAGCTGTATTCCGATATCGAGCGCCTGCTGGACGGCTTCGTCCGCGCATCGGTGCAGGCCATCGAGGAACGCGACCCGGTCACGGCCGGCCATTCGTTCCGCGTGGCCGGCTATGCCGAGCAGCTCGCGATGGCCGTCGACAGGGCCGATGGCCCGGACCTGCGGCATGTGCTGTTCTCGCATGACCAGCTGCGCGAGATCCGCTATGCGGCACTGTTGCACGACTTTGGCAAGGTCGGTGTGCGCGAGCATGTGCTGCGCAAGGAAAAGAAACTGCATCATGCGGACATGCGGATGCTGGAAATGCGATTCAAATATGCACAGGCCTGCCTTGAACGGCAGGCTTACCGGCAGTTGGCAGAGATGCACGCGCAACAGGAACTGAGCATCGCCGCCTTCCGCGAAGAGAAGCGCAAGATCGATGAGGCGTTGCATGAAGAATTCCTGCGGCTGGAGAAGTTCCTGGCCACCATACGACGCGCCAATGAGCCTGCGGTGTCCCATACGGAAGGCGAGGCGGCGCTGAAGGATGTGCTCGACTATGCCTGCCACGAAGCTGATGGCAGTCCGCTGCGACTGCTGGAGGACAGCGAGTTCTCTGCGCTGAGCGTGTCCAAGGGCTGCCTGACGCCGGACGAGCGGCGGCAGATCGAATCGCATGTGGTCGACTCCTATTCCTTCCTGATCCTGATTCCGTGGACGCGCGACCTGTCCCGCGTGCCGGCCATCGCCCACGGGCATCACGAAAAGCTGGACGGCTCCGGCTATCCGATGGGTTTGCGTGGCAACCAGATCAGCATGCAGACACGGATCCTGACAATCTGCGACATCTTCGATGCGCTGACTGCCGGCGACCGTCCTTACAAGAAAGCACTGCCGCTGGAGCAGGCGCTTGACCTGATGTCCGCCGAATGCCGTGCAGGACATATCGACAGCCGAGTCTTCGACGTGTTTGTCGGGGCGCAGGTCTGGTCGGCTGCATAAGCCTGCAGCACGCAAGGAGTTGCAAAGCCTGAGGAATTCCGAAGTCTTTTCACGGTGGAGAAATGCACAACACTCAGTTCAGCCGCTTTTCGCTCTTTCCGCTTCACGCGCGCGCGCTGCAAGCAAAGCGTCGGCACATTGCCGCACATGGCGGGCGAATACCGGCCCTCGCCAGACAAGCGCTCTGCACCGGTGTCGGCGCATTCGTGCTCTCCGGCTGCGCGGATGTCAGCATGCCGGCTTATCAGCGGCCGGACGCTCCGATGAAAGCCGAGTGGTCGCAACAGACCGCACGCGCAGCGGCCGAGCAAACCATCGTGCCGGAATGGTGGAGGGAATTCCGCGATCCTTACCTCGACAGCCTTGTGAACAAGGCGATCCACGGCAATTTCGACATGAAGATTCTTGCGTCCCGTATCCAGGTCGCCGCTGCGGACATTGGCGTGGCGCGTGCAGGAGCGCTGCCTTCACTGAACGCCGGCGCAGGTGCGACCTTCGAAAAGAGCACGGGGCAGAAATTCACCAAGCAGTTCAACCTCGGCACGCAGGTCAGTTGGGACATCGACGTATGGGGGCGTGTAGCCAAAGGCGTGCAGGCGCAGACATCGGAATTTCGTGCGACGGAGGCGGACTGGCGCGCCGGCTACCTGACCCTGGTGTCGGACGTGGCAACGACCTACTTCCAGATTCTTCAGCTGGATGAGCAGATTGCGCAGCAGCAGAAGACCTTGCAGAAGAACAGGCAGATCCTCGAAACCTATGAGGCGATGCACAAGAATGGCCTGCTGCCGAACACCCGCGTATTGCAGCAGCGTGCCGAGATCAACCGCCTGACCAACGAACGGCTTGAACTGCAGCGTGCGCGCGACCTCGCGGGGAATGCGCTCGCCACGTTGTTGGGCGTTCCTGCTGGCGAGTTCCGTGTGCCGCAGGGCCAATTGCAGCAACGGGTCCAGCTGCCGACAGTACCGGCGGGCCTGCCTGCTGACCTGCTCAAGCGGCGGCCGGATGTCGTCGCAGCGGAATACCGGGTGCTGGAAGCATATGACCTGGTCGGCGAGGCAAAGCTGGCGCAACTGCCGTCCATCAGCCTGACCGGGCGCGGCGGCACATCGAGTTTTGCGCTGACGGACCTGCTGAAGTCGTTCACCTTCGGCCTCCTGCCGAGCATCAATATTCCCTTGTTCGACCCGAGCATCAAGGCGCGTGTGAAGACCAGCGAGGCACAAGGCAAGGTGGTCGAGGAGCAGTACCGGAAGACCGTCATTACGGCTTTCGAGGAAGTGGAAAACGCGCTCGTCAACCTGGACGCGCACAAGAAGCAGCGAACCGAACTGCAGCAGCAGATTGAGCACCTGACTGTTGTCGCAGCACAGATCGAGGCACAGCTGAAGGAAGGGCTGGTCTCGCAGCTGGAAGTGTTCGAAACGGAACGCTCGCTGTTGTCTGCGCAGCTCGCACTGCTGGCAAACCACCAGCAGATCCTGTCGGATACGGTGACGTTGTACAAGGCGCTCGGTGGCGGCTGGCCGGCCGTTGACGTCGGAGCGGCAAGCAGATGAGCGAGCCCATGTTACGTCGGAATGCGGCAACAGGCGACGCACGAACCGTGGCGATGCCGGGTACGGAGCCGGGGTTCGCGGAGTTTGATGTCGTGCTCGCGCCGTTATCGCATCCGGAGCTCGGCGAGATCCGAATTGAAGAAAACTTGTTTGCGATCGGCAGGACGGAGCCGCCTTTCGATGCTTATCCGCCGGAGATGGTTGCCGACCTGTCGCGGCGGCATGCACGGATCTTCACCGAGCGCGGTGCCGTGTACATCGCCGACCTCGACAGCAAGAACGGGACGACGGTCAATGGCGTCAATGTACAGCAAAAGATCACTCGCCTGCGCGATGGTGACGAGATCGGTTTCGGCGGAGCCTTGGCCTACCGGGTGAGGCTCGGTGCACGTGTGCAAAATACGCAGCGCCTGTCTAGGTTGCGGAGCATGACGCTGACACCGGAACGCAATGACCTGGGACTGCAGCCGATTGTCGTTACACGCTTCCCCTTCCTGATCAGCAAGGCAGACGACACGTTCTCGCGCTACAAGAACGACTATCCGCATCAGGTCAACTACATCTCACGCCGGCATGCGCATATCTTCCTCAAAAGCGGTGCGCCCTTCGTCGAGGATCTCGGCAGCACCAACGGCACCTTCGTCACCGGCAAGCGGCTCGACGAGCATGCGGTGCCGTTGAAAGACGGCGACCTGCTGGCGTTCGGCGGCCATCATTTCGTGTACAAGGTCGGCCTGCAGATGGAAGAGACGGAAGTCGATCCCACCGTCACCAGGCTCGCATCCATTGCGGCTGCGACGCCGCAAGCCAGGAGCGCCAAAGGAACTGCTGCCATACCGGCGGCATCCAGCGTGGCGGCAGCCGCGGCTTCGATGGAGGAACTGCACAATCCGGACAAGACCACTTTCGTTGCCGCCGCCGACTCGTTTCTCGACATCTTCTGCGTTGATCGGAATCCGCAGCAGGAAGATGAGGTGAACGTCGAAGAGGCAAAGCAAGAGGAGGGCGGCAATCCGGCGAACAAGAAAGCGGCGAACAGGAAACCGCGCGGCAAACGTGCGGTGTTTGCCGGGGAACTGGCGCAGGCTTTTGCAGGCGACGATCGCGGCGGCATGCGGCGAGCAGTACGTTGGGCCGGTCTGCTTGGCGCCGCGGCAGCGGTGCTGGCGCTGGCGTTTTACGTCGGAGGGGCGTCGGAGCGCGAAGTCCGGGACATGCTGGCAGACGGCGAATATGCGGGGGCCGCGACGGCTGCCGGCGAGCTTCTGAAGAAGGAGCCGGACAATACGCAGTTCCAGGCGCTGGGCACTGAGGCGATCCTGAAGGCGAACGTGCCGGCCTGGCTCGCGGCACTGAATGTGCGCGATTTCAAGCGTGCTGAGCTGACTCTTTCCCATATGCGGGAGCTCGGCCGGCATCACCCGGGCATGGAGTCATTAGTGCGCGAACTCGAATCGGTCACGAAGATTGAGCAGTTCGTCATGGGGCGCGGCGGGCCAGAGGCGCCCATTCGGATTTACGCCGATGAGCAGCAGGTGAAGGTGCTCCTGCAACGCTGGGAGGGCGACACGCAATTGCACCAGCCTGCGTTCGCAACAATCTCATCCCATGTCCCGGAGTTCAGGGATACCTATGCGCTTGCACTGAGTCATCTACGCAAGCTCCAGAGCGACGACGCCGTGTACCTGCCGGCGATGGAGCGCCTGAAGGCAGCCATCGACAGCGAGCTGGGACGGGATCAGCCGCAGGCGCTGGATGCGGTATTGAAGGATTACGCGGAGAAGTATCCGCGGATTGGCGGACTGGATCGTGTTCGGCAGGATTTGCGCCAGTACATCGACATGGAGGCTGCGTTGCAGCGGCGTGACTTGGGTGCCGTGGTTGCACTTGCCGAGAGGCTTCGGTTTGCGACACCGCCGTTCCAGGCGAAATTCAAGGCGCTGGTATCCGGTGAGCGCTTTCCGCCTGCGGACATCAGGCAGCAATATCAGCAGACACTGAACGCCTGGCGTGCAGGGAACACGCAGCAAGCCGTCACCGGCCTTGAAAGCATCAGCCGCGGTGCGTGGGGCGATGCGGTGGCGAAAGAAATCGCGCGGAAGAAAACTGTCGCCGAGCAGTATGCGGCATTGCAAAAGGCCCGTGGCAGCGCAGGCTACGGTGAGCAGCTTCTGGCGTTCTACGGGTCGCTCAATACAGCGGAAGACACGCATTTCATCCGCGCGACCGAGGCCGATCTTTCGCAATACAAGGGCGCGGCAATCAATCGCGCCCAGGAACTGTTGGGCAGTGCACAGGCGAAGTGGGCGCAATATCGCCGGAACGGCGCGATTGAATCGGCGCAGCGCCTCGAAGGCAGCATTTCTCCGCGTTTCCGGACACAGGCGAGCCTGTTGTCGGAGTCGCAGCGCGAAGCGAGGCAAGGCATGCGGATCTACGCCCAGCTCAGGGCGGCCGGCCCGGTCCCATCAGCGACGTTGCAGGAAGAGATCAATGCGGAAATGGAAGCGCAGCGCATGGCATTGCAGGACTTGCGAAACGTCCTTGAGCCGCGCGTGCTGAGGGCAAAACTGTCATTACTCGACGCATCTGAAGGGAGCAGCGATGGCGAACGCCGAGCGCCTGAAGCCACTCAATGAGGCGCTGGTTGATCACAGCGCGGAAGGGATCGCGATCCTGACATCGGAGCCGTGGCGCTACACGCAGGCGGTGGTTTTAACGATGGTAGCGCTCGTGCTGACAGCGCTGGTCTGGTCGTTCTTTGGCCGGGCCGACGTCATCGTTACCGCGCAAGGGACGTTACAGCCGGAATCCGAGGTGCGCCGCTTTTACGCGCCCGTCGACGGTGAGCTGGCCAATGTCTATGTGGCGGAGGGCCAGCCGGTATCGAAAGGGGATGTGCTCGCCCGGTTGAATGCACGAGGTGCGATCGAAGCGGCGACCAATGCGTTGCAGGCGCAGCTGAAGCTAGAGGATGCCGAGCGCGAGTGGAAGGAATTCCCGGAAAAGAAAGCGCTGATGGAGCGCAAGATCGCGGCCCTGAAGCAGGCCATGGAGGTCGAGGAATACCAGCATTCCAAGCGTGTGACGGAAGGGACTTCCAAGCTCGCCGAAGGGCAGCGGGCGCAACTGGCAGAAGCGCGCACCAGTGTGGAGGATGCACGCCGCGCGCGGGACGCGGCGCGACTCGAAGCGGAAAAATATGCGCGGCTATTTGCGCTGCCCGGCGGTGGCGGCGTGTCGCAGATCCAGGTGGAGGGAAAGAAGAATGCGCTGGAAGCAGCGGAAAACGCATTGCGTGCGGCGCAATCGCGCCTCAGCGAGCTGAACGCAAGGCAAAGCCTGGAATTCAACCAGGCAAAGGCGCAACTGGAAACCAGCGGCCAGGAGCTTACAAAGCTTCAACTGCAGTACGAAGCCGCAACGAAAGAAATCACAAATACGGAAGAAAAACTCCGCCTTCAGGTGCAGACGGCGCGTCTGGTGGCGGATGCGGCTGCCCGGATCAAATTCGAGAATATCGACAAGGATAACTTCCTGCTGATTGTCGCGCCCGCAGATGGCGTGGTCACCGACGTGACCTCTACGCAACCCGGCGACAAGATACAGGCCAATACGCCCTTGGGCGGCATCGCGCCCAAGAATGCCAGGCCGGTCCTGAAGGTCGACATTGCGGAACACGACCGGGCTTTCCTGAAAGAGGGACTCCCGGTCAAGCTGAAGTTCAATGCGTTTCCGTACCAGCGTTACGGACTTATCGAAGGCACGCTCAACACCATTTCCCCCGCAACTAAGCCGGCCCCGCAATCGAAGCAGCCGGTATATGAAGGGCGCGTGATGCTGAGTCAGGATCACTACCTGGTCGGCGAGACCAGGTATCCGTTACGTTACGGGATGACCGCGACTGCTGAAGTAGTGGTGCGAGAGCGGCGGCTCATCGACCTCGCCCTCGATCCGTTCAGGCAGATCGGGGGCTGAGGTAGTCCGAGGAAGTGCCTTATACGACCTGACCCATCTTGAAGATAGGTAGATACATGGCGATGACGAGGCCACCAATTAACACGCCGAGGATTGCCATTATTAAGGGTTCCATCAGGCTGGAAAGCGATTCGACGGCTTCATCCACTTCGCCCTCGTAGAAGTCGGCAACTTTACTCAGCATTTGATCTAGGGCGCCGGATTCCTCACCAATTGCAACCATTTGCGTCACCATGTTGGGGAAAACACCGGAACTTTGCATCGCAACAGTTAGGCTCGTACCGGTACTGACTTCCGCTTGAATTTTCTTTGTTGCATCAACGTAGACCGCATTTCCCGATGCACCACCAACCGAGTCGAGGGATTCTACGAGTGGAACGCCGGCCGCAAACATCGTTGCGAGCGTTCGCGTCCAGCGTGCAATAGTCGCCTTTCTAATAACTGCACCAAAAATCGGAGCTTGCAACAATGTTTTGTCCATGAAGCGTTGTACTTTGGCCGAGCGTTTCCATGACTCGAAGAACAAATACAAGCTCGCGAACAGCAGGCCGAATATGATGTACCAATTTGCAACGAAGAAGTCCGAGATCGCCATAACAAACAAGGTAGGAGCAGGCAAGTCGGCGCCAAAACTCGTGAACACTTCTTTAAAGGCCGGCACGACCCAAATCATGATGACGGATGTCACCACGAATGCAACGACCAAAATTGAAATCGGATAGAACAGGGCGGATTTGATCTTGCCCTTGATCGCTTGCGTCTTTTCCTTGTAGGTTGCAAGTCGCGCGAGAAGATCTTCCAAAATACCCGCTTGTTCACCAGCGGCCACGAGGTTACAGAACAACGCATCAAAATACAGCGGATACTTGCGGAAGGCCTGATTCAGACTGCTGCCTGTTTCGATGTCGGCGCGGATATCCTGAAGGAGCTTGGATACTGCGGGATTGGAATGTCCTTTGCCGACGATATCAAAAGACTGCAGCAACGGCACACCGGCTTTCATCATGGTCGCCAACTGACGGGTAAAGAGAGTAATGTCCTTGTCGGTGATCTTCTTTCCGGTCGAATAGGTCTTTTTCTTGACCTTCGTGACCAGGATGCCCTGCCTGCGCAAGGTCACATTAACAATGGTTTCGCTGGCCGCACGCAGTTCACCCTTGACGATCTTGCCCGCGCGGTCCTTGCCTTCCCATGCAAAGACCGCCTCTTTTGTAACGCCTGCTCCAATGGTTTTGCCGGCGGCAGTTGCCATAATGTCCCCTAACTATTGATTGGTGCAACCCAACACTTCTTCGAGGCTCGTCAGTCCCTGCTTGACTTTGACCAAGCCCGACTCGCGCAGCGTTCTTACCCCGTCATGCCGGGCCTGTTCCTCGATTTCCAGTGCGGTGCCATGTGCCAGAATGATCCGCTCGATCTCTTCTGAAATCGGCATGATCTGATAGATACCCACCCGGCCCTTGTAGCCGCTGCCATTGCAACGATCGCATCCAACCGGCTTATACGGTAGCCACGTACCGTCCAAGTCCTCTTCCTTGAAGCCCGCTTCCAGCAGTGCTTCATCGGGAATGGCGACGGTCTGCTTACAGGTGCACAGGCGACGTGCCAGGCGCTGCGCCGTGATCATGATGACGGACGATGCAATGTTGAATGGCGCCACGCCCATGTTCATAAGACGGGTCAAGGTCGAAGGTGCATCATTCGTGTGCAGCGTCGAAAAGACCATGTGGCCGGTCTGTGCCGCCTTGATCGCGATATCGGCGGTCTCCAGGTCACGAATTTCGCCGACCATGATGATGTCGGGATCTTGTCGCAGGAATGCTTTTAGCGCGGCAGCAAAGGTCAGTCCCGCCCGATCGTTGACGTTGACCTGGTTTACGCCGGGCAAGTTGATTTCCGCCGGATCCTCTGCTGTGGAAATATTGATGCCGGGTTTGTTCAGGATGTTAAGACAGGTATAAAGCGACACCGTCTTGCCGGAACCGGTCGGCCCCGTCACGAGTACCATGCCGTAAGGTCGCTCAATCGCTTTCATGAGCAGTTCCTTTTGGTCCGGGTCGTATCCCAATGCATCGATACCCATCTGCGCCTGGGTTGCATCCAGGATACGCATCACGATTTTTTCGCCAAACAGCGTGGGGAGCGTACTGACGCGGAAGTCGATTGCGCGGTTCTTCGACAGGACGAGTTTCATCCGACCGTCTTGCGGCACGCGCTTTTCCGAAATGTCGAGTTTCGAAATGACCTTGATGCGTGAAGCCAGTTTGTCCTTGATGGCCAATGGAGGCTGCGCAATTTCCCGCAACACGCCATCTACGCGGAACCGGATACGGTAGAACTTTTCGAACGGCTCGAAATGCAAGTCGGACGCGCCCATATTGATCGCGTCGATCAAGATTTTCTGCAGGAATTTGACGACTGGTGCATCGTCGATATCGGCAGTTGTCGTCTCTGCCGGTGCTGAGCCAGTAATGGCTTCTTCGCTCAGATCGATCTCGAGATCGTCGCCTATCAGTTCATCGAGATTTTGCTCTGCACTTTGACCCAGTTTGTTGATGAGTTGCAGCAGGACCGGATGTTCAACGATGACAGGTTCAACAATCAGTTCGGTTTGGAACTTGATCTGATCGAGCGAATGCGTATTGGTCGGATCCGAAATTGCCACCGACACCTTGTTTCCCCGCTTTGCCAGCGCAATGACGCGCTGCTTCTGCATCAACTTTGGGTCGATGACGTTATCGGGAAGGTAACTCAGGTTGAAAACGGAAAAATCGAGGATTGGGTATCCAAAAGTTTCCGAGCAGAAAGCTGCAAGTGCTTTGGCTTCGATGGTTTTGCTATCCAACAAAACATCGATAAACGGCACCTTTTCATTCGCAGCCTGTTTACTCAGGTTTTCAGCCTGTTGCGCAGACAATTTTCCTGCCTGCACCAAAGCACGTGCAAGGCCGGACATCGTTGCGTTAGCAGCCTGAGTGGGGAGAACCGCGGCCATGAATTAAGGTGAGAAGGTGGTCAAAATCGTTCAAGTTGCGTTAGATAATGCCTATAGGCATCTGATTTGTAAAGGTATTGTGACAATCAGACATCACTGGTGTTGCAGCAACATCCGAACGGAAACATTTCTTTACAGAAATTTACTTGCGAAGCTTTATGTCGTGCTCGGTACTTACATTAGGAAAATGTTTCCTATAAGAAGATGGCGACACTTTTTTTGTAAGCGAACTCACTCGTGTTGACAGGGATTGACGTGTTTTCCCGCCTTGGAGGCGTAAATATTGGAGGCTGTCGCCATGTGGGACGTCGACAAACGACATCTGGATAGGAGGAGGGTTGATGCCGACCGCGTGCGATTTATCACGCACGACTGAAAGGGAGTCTTGAATGTGTTTTGAGCAAAGCACCGCTCTCCGACGATTTTCAGAAAGCGTTATGCCTAGCCCGGATGAAGGAATTTGAGGGAGAATGAGAATTGGTCGGGGTGAGAGGATTCGAACCTCCGGCCTCTACGTCCCGAACGTAGCGCTCTACCAGGCTAAGCTACACCCCGATGTGTGCGATCTGTCGCTTTTGAGCGTGCGGGAGTTGCTCAATGATTGCGATCGACTGCGAAAGCGCATAATTGTACCAAAGAATCCTTGAATTGGCTATTCGGGAGTGTCGAAATTGAATTGGCAGCGCGCTGGGCTGCCTTCTCTGCCTCATTCTTTGTGTACTCCAAGGCTCCGGACGAGGTAATTGCAGCAAGGATTTCGCTGAAGTGCTGTTCATCTCCATTCTCGATGCAGCTGCGGACGAGTTGACGCTGGTTCGGCGTTCCGTGCTGCATCAAGTAAATCAGTGGAAGGGTTGGCTTTCCTTCGCGCAAGTCGTCGCCGACGTTCTTGCCGATATCGGCAGCATTTCCCGAATAATCGAGAACATCATCGATCAGTTGGAATGCAGTGCCGAGAGAGCGACCATACTCCGCCGCTGCGGCGATCGCATCCTCGGGGGCGCCTGCGATCAGTGCGCCAAGTTGGGCTGCCGCTTCAAAGAGTTTCGCAGTCTTCGATCTGATCACCTGCAGGTAACGCTCTTCGGTGACGTCCGGGTCATGCATGTTCAGCAGTTGCAGTACTTCGCCTTCGGCAATCACATTGGTCGCATCCGCAAGAATCTGCATCACGCGCATATTCCCTACGAATACCATCATCTGGAAGGCGCGAGAATAGACGAAATCCCCCACGAGGACGGAGGCTGCATTGCCGAAAAGGGCGTTTGCTGTTTGTCTTCCGCGGCGCAAGGAGGATTCGTCCACGACGTCGTCATGAAGTAGTGTTGCCGTATGGATGAATTCGACGACGGCAGCAAGACTATGGTGGTGAGTGCCGCAGTAGCCGTGTGCATTGGCAACCAATAGCACTAGTACTGGCCTGATACGTTTGCCCCCGGCGCTGATAATGTATTCGGCAATCTGGTTCACTAGGGGGACGTCAGAATACAGCTGCCGTCGAATTGTTGCATTGACGGCCTCCATGTCAGTGGCAATGGGCTGGATTATTGTGTTTTGTGACGTGGTTTGAAGCGCTGCGGACAAGATAAAACCCTGCGAGGTCATGAATTCCGAGAATTATACGAGACAAGGTGGGCGAACTGTCATCTGTCTCCGCTTGTCATGAAGGGGGGTGAGCCATGGAATGCGGTCGCCCTATGCTTTGATTGATTTTGACCGCTGAGCTAAGTCTATGTATAATTAGAGGTTTTCCCGATTCGGCATGCATTCTCTGCTGGGAAAAGAAGACTTTCAATTAACATTCGACGAGGTTTCACATGTACGCGGTCATAAAAACCGGTGGCAAGCAATATAAAGTTGCTGCTGGCGAAAAACTCAAAGTAGAACAGATACCGGCTGACATTGGATCCGAAATCACTCTCGATCAAGTGCTCGCAGTGGGCGCTGGTGACACCATCAAATTTGGTGCTCCCCTGGTCGAAGGTGCCAAGGTCCAGGCTACGGTAGTGGCGCACGGTCGCCACGATAAGGTCAAAATTTTCAAGATGCGCCGCCGCAAGCACTACCAGAAGCGCCAAGGCCATCGCCAAAATTACACCGAATTGCAAATCGTCTCGATCAACGCTTGATTTGTTGATTGAGCTAACCGGATACCAAGGAGTCTGAAATGGCACATAAAAAAGGCGGCGGCACTACGCGCAACGGTCGCGATTCCGAGTCGAAACGACTGGGCGTCAAGGTTTACGGCGGCCAAAGCATTAACGCCGGCGGCATCATCATTCGTCAGCGCGGCACCCGTGTTCACCCGGGTGAAAACGTCGGCATGGGCAAGGATCACACCTTGTTTGCCCTGATCGATGGCAAAGTACAGTTCACTACCAAGGGCGCACTGCAGCGTCACACTGTGACTGTAGTTCCAGCATAAGCACGGTTCGACATAACAGGATAAGGCGAAAGCCTTTCATCAAAAGGCTCTGCCGATGGTAGGGCCTTTTTAGTTTTATAAGCGGCAAAAATATGAAGTTCATCGACGAAGCAAAAATTGAGGTAATTGCTGGTGACGGCGGCAACGGCGTCGCGTCGTTTTGCCGCGAGAAATTCCGGCCATTTGGCGGCCCTGACGGCGGCGACGGTGGCAAGGGCGGCAGCATCTGGGCAGTTGCGGACCGCAATATCAACACGCTGGTTGATTACCGATACTCCAAGCTGCATAAGGCGCGTGATGGCGAAAATGGGCGTGGCTCGGATTGTTACGGCAAGGGCGCAGACGATGTCACGCTGCGTATGCCGGTCGGTACACTGATTACCGATTTCGAGTCCGGTGAAATCGTTGCCGACCTGACGGAGCATGGTCAGGTCGCGTTGCTTGCCAAGGGCGGTGAAGGCGGTTGGGGCAACATCCATTTCAAGTCATCCACAAACCGCGCACCAAGGCAAAAGACCGACGGCAAACCCGGCGAGCGGCGCGAACTGAAGCTTGAGCTGAAAGTGTTGGCAGACGTCGGCCTGCTCGGCATGCCGAATGCCGGCAAATCGACGTTCATCACCGCAGTATCAAACGCCCGGCCAAAAATCGCCGACTATCCGTTCACTACACTGCACCCAAACCTCGGTGTAGTGCGCGTCAGCCACGAAAAGAGCTTTGTCATTGCAGACATTCCTGGTTTGATCGAGGGCGCGGCAGAAGGGGCCGGCTTGGGACATCAATTTCTCAGGCACTTGCAGCGCACCCGCCTGCTGCTGCACATTGTTGATCTCGCCCCTTTCGATGAAGCGGTCGACCCGGTCAAGGAAGCGAAGGCGATCATCAAGGAGCTGAAGAAGTACGACGCTTCCCTCCATGAAAAGCCGCGTTGGCTCGTGCTGAATAAGCTTGACGTGGTACCGGAGGATGAGCGCAAGAAGCGGGTCAAGGATTTCGTCAAGCGCTTTGGCTGGAAGGGGCCTGTTTTCGAGATCTCCGCGTTGACCCGGGATGGGTGTGAAGACCTGATCACGGCCATCTACGACTATCTCGCCGAGCAGCGTGAGCAGGAGCATCGTGCGGGAGAAACGCAAATGGTCGAGGAGGCGCGCGGCATCGTATCCATCGATCCGGATGATCCTCGTTTCAAAGTGGTCGAATAGTCGGGAAGCACCACCTTCTGCGGCCGATATGCGAAGTGCCGCGTTTCGCGCATGTGCCGCAGATGCGGCGGAATAGAACAAGACATGAACTCCGTCATACAGAACGCCAAACGCCTTATCATCAAAGTCGGATCCTCGCTGGTCACGAATGATGGAAAGGGTCTCGACCATGCTGCCATTGCAAAGTGGGCACAGCAAATCGCCCAGTTGCGCACGCTGGGCAAGCAGGTTGTCCTGGTCAGCTCCGGGGCAATCGCCGAGGGAATGCAGAGGCTGGGTTTTGATAAGCGTCCGACCGGTGTACATGAGTTGCAGGCATGTGCCGCCGTCGGGCAAATGGGGCTTGCGCAGATCTACGAAACCAGTTTTCGCCAGCATCACCTGCGAACCGCACAAGTCTTGCTTACCCATGCCGACCTTGCAGACCGTGAGCGCTATCTGAACGCGCGTTCAACGCTGTTTACTTTGCTTCGCCTGGGTGTCGTGCCGATCATTAATGAGAACGACACTGTCGTCACCGATGAGATCAAATTTGGCGACAATGACACGTTGGGTGCGCTGGTCGCAAACCTGATAGAAGGCGATGCGCTGATTATCCTCACCGATCAGAAGGGCTTGTATACCGCAGATCCCCGCAAGGATTCGAACGCGCAGTTCGTCCATGAGGCGAAGGCCGGCGATCCAGCGCTTGAAGCCATGGCCGGCGGAGCCGGCACCGGCATCGGGCGCGGGGGGATGCTCACGAAGATTCTCGCGGCCAAGCGCGCGGCGACTTCCGGTGCGCATACCGTGATCGCCTGGGGACGAGAAGATCAGGTGTTGACCCGCCTGGCCTCGGGTGAAGCGATTGGTACGCAGTTGCTTGCGCAAACGGCGCAACTCACGGCTCGCAAGCAATGGATGGCAGATCACCTGCAGACTGCAGGAAAGGTTGTGCTGGATGCTGGCGCAGTTCAAAAGGTAAGCGCAGAGGGCAAGTCCTTGCTGCCGATCGGTGTGATCGAGGTGGCCGGAGAGTTCGGGCGCGGCGATGTCATCACTTGCACCAATGAGTCCGGCCGTGCAGTGGCGCGGGGCATCAGCAATTATTCGAGTTCAGAGGCACGTCGCATCATTCGCCGCCCATCCACCGAAATTCAGGCCATTCTCGGATTCGTGGAAGAGCCGGAGCTGATCCATCGCGACAACATGGTTTTGCTTTGACTGTTGAAGCTAAAAAAACGGCGAACCAAAGCTCGCCGTTTTTTTACGTTCCTTTTGAGAAGCGCTGCGCTACTGTGGTGTCAGCGTTCGTTGGTAACGGAGTCGATGCACCATGTCGCTCGCTGTTCCGGCAACAGTCTTCTCCAGGCAGAAAAAGTCCTTGGCTAGGGCGGCATGCTGCCGGTTCGCGGCATTGTGGCTGATGCGCTGCCACTCGTCACGTCGCGCACGGGTCCATGACCCGTCCGGTTGGCCGAAGGCATAGAGCTTCCTCTCGAACGTTTCGCACCGGATTCCTTCGTAGCTGACATTCTTTGCGCCGGCGTCGCTGGTCGATACGAGCGTGTAGCGAATGACGCCGTCGCTGCCCGCGCTGACCGAACGCGCGTCAATCGCAAATGATTGCGTCGCAGTGGCGCTCACATAGAAGGGGAGCAGATCCTCTTGCTTTGGTGCTGCAGGAAGCTCTAGCGCCACTTCTTTCCACGGTTGTTCCGAACCGTCGTCTTCTTCCGTTGTTTGCGCCAGTGCCGCTCCGGTAAAGAGCATCAGCGAAGTCGTGAGTGCAACCGCCAAAGCCGGGCCTGGCCGATGTCTGGGCCGCGAAATGGAAAACGGGCAGATGAGGGTTGGACTTGCCATTATTCAGGATTAGCCTTCATTCTTGGGTTTTGCCGCCGGTGGGCTCTGCTCGCCGGAAGCCTTTCCGGCGTGATGATGTCGGAGATAGCGGCCGCCGTGTCGATGTGTGTTGCCCGGGTGGGAGCGGCTAAGGAAGCGTGACAGTTCCTGCAGCGCCTTTTGATATACCTCGCGCTTGAATTCGATGACAACATCGAGCGGTACCCAGTAATCATGCCAGCGCCAGGCGTCAAACTCTGGATGGTCGGTGCCACGCAGGTTGATGTCACAGTCGCGGCCTACCATGCGCAGCAGGAACCATATCTGTTTCTGGCCCTTGTAGTGGCCACGAATTTCCCGTTTGATGAATCGGTCGGGCACTTCGTAGCGCAGCCAGTCCCGGGTACGCCCGATGATCCTGACGTGTTCCGCCTTCAGGCCGACTTCCTCTTCCAGCTCCCTGTACATCGCCTGCTCGGGTGTTTCCCCGAACTTGATCCCGCCTTGCGGAAACTGCCACGAATGTTCGCGCACCCGTTTTCCCCACCACACCTCGTTATGGGCGTTAAGCAGGATAATGCCGACGTTCGGGCGGAAGCCTTCACGATCCAGCATATTGCACCTCAAAACTTTCTGCGGCCAGGTGCCCCCGATCCTTACATATTTTGCACGCGCGCCCCTGCAAGCACCACGGCGGGCGGCTCGCAAACGGCGCAGGCATGAATCAATTGTATGAAGAATGGGTGCATCAGCCAGCTAATCCTTTAAAATTGAGTCGATTATAACCCTCTCTTTTTAAAAAGAATTCACCGTCATGCGTGCATCAAGATTTTTTATTTCTACGCTAAAAGAAGCACCCTCGGACGCCGAGATCATCAGCCACAAACTCATGATGCGCGCCGGGATGATCAAACGCCTCGGCTCCGGAATTTACACTTATATGCCCATGGGGCTGCGTGTCATCCGCAAAGTGGAAAATATCATTCGCGAAGAAATGAACCGCGCTGGCGCGATCGAACTTCTGATGCCGGTCGTACAGCCGGCCGAGCTATGGCAGGAAACCGGGCGCTGGGAAAAAATGGGGCCAGAACTGATGCGGGTGAAGGATCGTCATGGCCGTGATTATGCGATTCAGCCGACGTCCGAGGAAGTGATCACTGACGTGGTGCGGACCGACATTAAATCGTACCGCCAGCTGCCGATCAATTTCTACCATATCCAGACCAAGTTCCGCGATGAGCGTCGTCCGCGTTTCGGACTGATGCGCGGGCGCGAATTCACGATGAAGGACGCATACTCCTTCGACCGCGATGTGGCGGGCATGCAAAAGTCGTATCAGATCATGTATGACGCGTATGTCAGGATCTTCAATCGCTTTGGCCTGCAATTCCGTGCGGTGGCGGCGGATAACGGTGCTATCGGCGGTTCCGGCTCGCATGAATTCCATGTGATCGCCGATACAGGCGAGGATGCGCTGGTGTATTGCCCGAACTCCGACTACGCGGCGAATATCGAAGCGGCCGAGGCCGTGGCGCCGGCAGCCGGACATGGCGCAGCCCATCAGCCCCTCACAAAGACGCCGACACCGGGCAAGGCCAAGTGCGAAGACGTCGCGCAATTGCTTGGAATTCCGCTTGAACATACGGTCAAGTCGATTGTCCTGGCGGTCGACAAGGAGTCGCCCGCCGAAAAGGAAATCTGGCTGCTCCTGCTGCGCGGTGACCACGACCTGAACGAAGTCAAGGCGAGCAAAGTGCCGGGCCTGGCCAACTATCGCTTCGCCAGCGAAGCGGAGATCGTGGAGTGGTTTGGTACCCCGCCCGGATATCTCGGCCCGATCGGCACCAGGAAACCGGTCAGGGTGATCGCAGACCGTAGCGTTGCCGTCATGAGCAACTTTGTCTGCGGAGCCAACGAGGTCGATTTCCACTATACCGGCGCGAACTGGGGGCGCGACCTGCCAGAGCCTGAAGTGGCCGACCTGCGCAATGTCGTCGCTGGCGATCCTTCGCCGGATGGCAAGGGCTTGCTCGCGATTCAGCGCGGCATTGAAGTCGGCCACGTTTTCCAGCTGGGTACGCGCTATTCGGAAGATATGAAGGCGACCTATCTGGACGAAACCGGCAAGCCGCAACTTATGCAGATGGGCTGTTACGGAATTGGCGTGACCCGCATTCTCGGTGCCGCCATTGAGCAGAATTTCGACGACAAAGGCATTATCTGGCCGACCGCCATCGCGCCGTTTGAAGTCGTGCTCTGCCCGATGGGATATGACCGCAGCGAAGCCGTCAAGGTCGAAACCGACAAGCTGTATGCAGCCTTGGAGTCAGCGGGGGTCGACGTGATCATTGACGACCGTGGCGAGCGCCCGGGCGTCATGTTTGCTGACTGGGAGCTGATCGGCGTGCCGCACCGTGTCGTGATCGGTGATCGCGGACTGAAGGAAGGCAAGCTGGAATACCAGGGACGCCGTGATACGGCGGCGACTTCCGTGCCGCTCGCGGAAATGCTCGACTTTGTCAAAGCACGTCTGGCAGCCTGAGGATACCGGACGCACCGTGATCGGGAAGTATGCAGGGCGGCTGGCCTTCATCGCAGTATTACTGGCTTGCCTCCCAGCCTTGGCGGGTAACCAGAAGGAGGAAGCGCTCGCGGATTCAGTCCGGATCGCCTTGCATAACGCCATAACGGATGCGCGCCCGCCCAAACCGCAGTTCTCGGATATCAACGAACGCATCAAGTACCTGTACTGGCTCGGCGAGATGTCCGAGAGATTGAAAAAGAAACTGCCCGACCGGCATGTGCGGCGTGAATTCCTCGAGACTGTCTGGTATGAGGCGAGACGCGCGGGTCTGGAACCGGCCCTCGTCCTCGGCTTGATCCAGGTTGAGTCGGCCTTTCGAAAGTACGCCGTTTCACACGTTGGAGCGCATGGCTACATGCAGGTGATGCCATTCTGGACCAGGGTGATTGGTGACGGAGACCGCCGCAAGCTGTTTCACATGCAGACCAACCTGCGATATGGCTGTTCGATCCTGCGCCTGTATCTGGATATGGAAAGAGGGAACCTGTTTCTAGCACTGGGACGGTATAACGGAAGCCGGGGACGGCCCGAGTATCCCAATGCCGTGCTGGCCGCCTGGAAGCGATGGGAGTTCAAACCCTGACGATCCTGATGGTATACCGAGGCACCGCTCTGCACCATAAACAAAAACGCCCGCGCGATGCGGGCGTTTTTGTTTGGCCTTCGGAAAGACGAATTATTGCAGGTGATTGGAAATGAGCTTGGTCATTTCGAACATCGACACTTGCTTCTTTCCACCAAACACAGCTTTGAGTTTGTCGTCTGCATTGATCATGCGCTTGTTGGCATCATCCTGCAGCTTGTTCTTCTTGATGTAGTCCCAGACTTTCTTGGTGACTTCGGTGCGCGGCAGCGGATTGGCACCAATGACTGCGCCCAGGGTGGCGGACGGTGTCAGCGGCTTCATGAATGCTGCATTCGGCTTGCGGGGAGTCTTTGGCTTTGCTGCGGCTTTCTTGGCGACCGGCTTCTTGGCTGCGACTTTCTTGGCCGGTGCCGCTTTCTTTGCTGCCGGCTTTGCAGCGGCCTTCTTTGCTACTGGCTTGGCGGCTGCTTTTTTTGCCGGAGCGGCTTTCTTGGCTGGAGCTGCTTTCTTTGCTGCGGCTTTCTTTGCAGCGGGCTTCTTGGCGGCTGTCTTGGCCGCGGGTTTTTTGGCTGTTGCCATCTTCAAGCCTCCTTCACAAATGTGTTGGGAAATTGCGTCAGATTACGCAACGCTAATAGTGGTGCGGTTTTTATAGCTATGCAAGTGTTTTTTGAACGTTTTGGCACGAATTTGTGTGCGCCGTGCGACGTGGTCTTCATAGGGGAAAAGCAGGGGCTGTCGACGATATGAGAGTGAGTCGATCCGCGTGATTTGGGCTTCTGCCGCAAAGGGGGTGTGACTTGAATGAGGGGAGGGAGAGGTACGAAAGAGAAGGAGGAGAGGATGCTCGCGCCAAGCTGCGCAAAATAAGGGCAGCCTATCGCGCAAACACAGATGCTGCGCCTGCAGCGAACATGGTTCCCGCTACACCCGAGTAGGCGGATGTCGGGAACGTGCCCTTATCGACTTTAGCGCATGCCTGGCAGCATACCTTTCATGCCGCGCATCATCTTCATCATGCCTCCGCCCTTCAGCTTTTTCATCATCGACTGCATCTGTTCGAACTGGGACAGCATGCGGTTGACTTCCTGGACCTGGACACCGGCACCGGCCGCGATGCGGCGTTTGCGGGATGCTTTGATCAATTCCGGCTTGGCGCGCTCCTGCGGCGTCATGGAATTAATGATGCCTTCCATGCGGCGTACCTGTTTCTCAGCCTGATCCATGTCGGCATTGCCTGCTGCCTGCTGAAACTGGGCCGGAAGCTTGTCAATCAGGCCGGACAAGCCACCCATCTTTTTCATCTGCGATAGCTGTGCCTTGAAGTCGTTAAGGTCGAACTTGCCGCCGACCTTGATCTTGTCGGCCAGCTCTTTGGCTGCAGCGACATCGACACCTTTTTTTGCCTCTTCCACCAGTGCCAGGATGTCGCCCATGCCCAGGATGCGGTTGGCCATGCGCTGGGGGTCGAAGGGTTCCAGGCCATCCAGCTTTTCCGCAACGCCGGCAAACTTGACCGGTTTGCCGGTTACGTGCCGCACCGACAAGGCTGCACCGCCGCGGGAATCACCATCGAGCTTGGTCAGTACCACGCCGGTCAGGGGCAGCGCGTCGTTGAACGCCTTGGCCGTGTTGATGGCATCCTGACCCAGCATCGCGTCGACCACGAACAGAGTCTCGATCGGCTTGAGCACTGCATGCAGGCTGGCGATCTCCTGCATCATCGCTTCATCGATACCGAGCCGGCCGGCCGTATCGACAATCAGTACGTCGTGGTAATGCTTCTTTGCGTAGTCCAGTGCCGCCAGTGCGATATCGACCGGCTTGTCGGTGGGCTTGGAGGGGAAGAAATCGGCGCCGACCTGGCCTGTAACGGTCTGCAACTGTCCGATTGCCGCAGGACGGTAGACGTCGGTGGAGACGGTCAGTACCTTTTTCTTCTTCTGCTCCTTCAGGTATTTGGCCAGTTTGCCGACGGTCGTCGTTTTGCCGGCGCCCTGCAAGCCTGCCATAAGGATGATTGCTGGAGGCTGGGTGGCAAAGTTCAGCTGGGAGGCCTCGGGGCCGAGGTCGGCGCCCATGATGGCGGCAAGTTCGCGCTGTACGACGCCAACCAGTGCCTGGCCGGGGGTCAAGGAGCCGATGACTTCTTCGCCAAGCGCTTTTTCCTTCACCCGAGCGATGAATTCCTTCACTGCCGGCAACGCAACGTCGGCTTCGAGCAATGCAAGGCGAACTTCTCGCAGCATTTCGGCGGTATTGGATTCGGTCAGGCGCGCTTCGCCGCGCATCGTTTTGACGACTTTCGCCAGTCGTTGGGTCAGATTGTCGAGCATAGGTGACGATGTACCAGGAAGTAGGGCTGGGCGATGCGCCATGAGGCGCATCGAGGACAAGCGGCCATTTTACCCGATGCCACCCGACGGTCATGGGCGAGCGGCGCAAATATCCGGCGTCTGGTGCCCTCCCCGGTTGACGAAAAATCATGCTGTTGCCGGCACGCGTACGGCCTGCATGTGCACCGGCCAAGTAGCGCGATTGCACTCGGACATGGTGTAAACTCAGGGTCTGCTTATTACCCGTTCGCGCGATGCACACATACACTTTTGTCCTGGCGGCGCTGCTCTATATAGTCTGTGCCTTTTTGCCATCAAGGCAACGCGTCGCCATCTCGACCGGAACAGCCATCGGCTGGCTGCTTCACGGTGGTGCATTGGTGGCTGACGTGATCACGCCGGGTGCCCTGCGTATCGGATTTGCCCTCATGCTGTCGGCGACACTGTGGATTTCGGTGGGCGCCTATTGGCTGGAAAACCGGAATTTTTCGTTGGACGGGCTGCGGGTTCTGGTGTTGCCGATTGCTGCAGTCGGGGTTGTTCTTCCGGTGGTATTCCCTGGCAGTGTGGTTCCGCTGGAAGGCAAATCGGCGTTATTCCCGTGGCATGTCGCCATCGCGATTCTCGCTTACAGCACTTTGACGATCGCTGCTTTCCACGCGGTGCTGATGGCCCTGCAAGAATCCCGTCTGCATACCCATCCCGGGGGCGAACGAGGAGGTTGGCTCTCGCTGGCAATTGACCGTCTGCCTGCCTTGCTGACCATGGAGCGCCTGCTGTTCCGCCTGATTGGTTTGGGGTTCGGACTCTTGTCGCTCACTGTACTCTCGGGCATCGTCTTTTCGGAGCAACTGTTCGGTACGGCATTCAAGTGGGACCACAAGACCATTTTTACGATGCTGTCCTGGGTCCTGTTTGGCGCGCTCCTGCTCGGACGGGTCTGGCGCGGCTGGCGTGGAAAGACGGCACTGCGCTTTACGCTGACCGGCTTTGCAACCCTGCTGCTGGCGTATGTCGGTAGCCGTTTTGTGATCGAGGTTGTGCTGCACAGGGGGCTTGCATGAAGCTGCTGCTATGGTCGGCAGTGGTATTGATGGTCGTGGTGTGGGTCTTTCGCACCAAAAAGATTTCCTCCGATTCGCAAGGTACCCGGGAGGCGAACGGTAATGCGTCAAGTGCCGGCACCTCGGATGATGACGGCGCAGTCGAGCCGATGCTTCCATGCACCCATTGCGGTGTTCATTTCCCTGCATCTGAAGCGGTGACTTCCTCGTCGGGCGCTGTTTTTTGCACTCAGGAACACCGCCTCCGGCATGGCGATGACAAATAAAAGGCGCTCAGTTTCACCTCGCGCGGCCGGTGCGGCGACGGCGCATGCCATTCCCACAGAGACACGCGACACCCTTTGGCGGACGCTTCAGACTTTCGACGTGACGCGGATCGTCATTTCCGTGGTATTGCTCGGTTATCTAGGGCTCAATACCGCTAAAGGTTTCGGGCCCTCCGAGGCCTTGGCAAACTGGGAAACTTCCATCGTCTATGTTTTCCTGGCAGTGGGCTTCGCGCTGCTTTCCGTGTATTGGCAAAAGCAGTTCATGCTGCAGCTGCTGTTGCAGCTGTCGGTGGATGTCATTGCAATTTCACTTTTGTACATCGGGGCTGGCGGCGCGCGGAGCGGGCTGGCAATTCTCTACCTGTTCCCGCTTGCCGGATGTGCGATTCTCGCGCCAATGATAATGGCGCTTTTCTTCGTATCCATCGTCACCCTGATCCTGCTGACGGAGAGCGGGTTCCAGCTTCTGAATGCCGCGGAGGATGCCTCGATATCCCGAGCCGGCCTGTACGGTGCGGCCTTCTTCGCGGCGATCTACATGATCAACCGCCTTGCGGCGAAGCTGATCAAACAGGAGCGGCTCGCGGTACAACGCGGCAGGGAGTTGCAGTTGCAGGAGGCGATCAATCGCCTCGTGATTGCTGATATGGAAGACGGCATCCTGGTCGTGGGTCGTGGCGGCGAGATATTTGCCGGCAACCCGGCGGTCGAACGCATGCTTGGGTTGGCCGTTGCATACGGGAATACACGTTACAGGTTGGCCGACCTGCCATCCCTGGCGCCGATTGCAGATGCTTACTCTGCATGGCAAACCAATACCAAGCGTGAGCGCGCTCCCAATACGGCGTGGTCCACCTTTGTACGGGTAAAACCGGGAAGCGATATCACTCCCTTGCAGGGATCCACGACCATTTCGCGTGAAAGCCGGCGCGAGTTGGCCGTGCACCTGAAGCTCCGGTTTGCGACAGTTCATACGCCCGGCCTGAGGGAAGGGCGAACAGTGATTTTCTTGCAGGACGTGACCGAAATCGAAAACCAGGCACAGCAATTGAAACTGGCCTCGATGGGCAGGCTGACAGCGAGCATCGCACATGAGGTGCGCAATCCCTTGTCGGCAATTTCCCATGCGGCGTCCCTCCTGCGGGAAGACATCAGCGATCCGACGCAGTCAAGGCTGTTGAACATCATTGGCGACAACGTGGTGCGGTTGAACCGGATGATCGAGGACATCCTCAAGCTGTCCCGGAAAGCCCACTCCCATAACGAACCGTTGCGGCTGACACCCTTCCTCGATGAACTCCTGGCCGAGTTCAAGGAACAGCATACAATCGCGCCCGGCATGATCGCGTTGACGGGAACCGACAACTATCAGGTCTGGTTCGATCCGCTGCATTTGCGGGAAGTGATCGTCAACCTTTTGTCGAATGCGCTGCGCTATGCAAGCGGGCGTGACGGGAGCATTCATATCCACGCGCTTGCCACGAGCGCGAATCGGCTTGAGCTGCACGTTCAGGACGACGGCCCCGCGATCTCCCAGGAAGTGCGTTCGCACCTGTTCGAGCCGTTTTACACGACTTCGAGCAAGGGCACAGGACTGGGCCTCTATCTGGCACGGGAGTTGTGTTTGAATAACGGCGCCATGCTGGACTACGAATACCGGACGGATATTTCCGGCGCAGGCAGGGACCAGCCCAGCGGCAGGTTCGTGATTACCTGTGCAACGCCTTACACCTTTTGAATTTCTGTTGAAAGCCGTTCCATGACTGCGCCTCGTATCCTGGTCGTTGATGATGAAGCCGATTTGCGCGAGCTGCTCGACATCACGCTCGTCAAGATGGGGCTCGACGTCGACTGCGTGGACTCCCTGACAGCGGCGCGCGCACAGCTTTCCCAAACCGAATATGCACTGGTGCTGACAGACATGCGGCTGCCTGACGGGTTGGGCATTGACCTGGTACGCGAAGTGGCCAGCACCTGCAAGAACACGCCCATTGCGGTCATCACTGCTTTCGGCAGCGCCGACAACGCAGTTGCCGCGCTCAAGGCGGGCGCCTTCGATTACCTGTCAAAACCAGTTGGGCTGGACCAATTGCGCGTGATGGTCCAGTCGGCGCTACGCATGCAGAAAGAGGAGGGCGGCACGCGGCCTTCCGATCCGCAGTCGGGCACGCCGGCGTCGCGCCTGAAAGGCGAGTCGGCTGCGATGCAGGACCTGCGCGGCCAGATTGCCCGCCTTGCACGCAGCATGGCACCGGTTGCCATCACAGGCGAATCCGGCAGCGGCAAGGAACTCGCCGCACGCGACATCCACGCCCACAGTGCCCGTGCGGACAAACCTTTCATTGCGGTGAACTGCGGCGCCATTCCGGAGGCGCTGATGGAAGCCGAGTTCTTCGGCTACCGCAAGGGCGCATTTACCGGCGCCAGCGACGACCGCGACGGCTTCTTTCAGGCTGCCAATGGCGGCACGTTGATGCTCGACGAGGTGGCCGACCTGCCCTTGCCAATGCAGGTAAAGCTGCTTCGCGCCATCCAGGAACGCCGGGTGCGCAAGGTCGGTGCGACAGTCGAGGAGCCCGTGGACGTGCGGCTGATCAGCGCCACTCACCAGAATCTTGCCGAATGCGTCGAAAAAGGGAAGTTCCGTCAGGATTTGTTTTACCGCTTGAACGTCATTGAACTGCGCCTGCCGCCGCTGCGCGAGCGGCTGGACGACATCGGCATGCTTGCCGAATCGATCCTGGAACGGCTTTCTCCGTCGGGGAGCACGGCGGTGCTGTCTCCCCAGGCGCTGGACGCCTTGCGCTCCTATTCTTTCCCGGGCAATGTGCGCGAGCTGGAAAACATCCTCGAGCGGGCACTGGCGTTTGCGAACGATGGGGTCATCGAAGTGGCGGACCTTGCGCTCAAGCCGGTCGCTCCCTTGCCGTTGGGTGAAGAGCGAGCGCATCCGGCGCCGCTTGTGGCTGCGGATCCAAACCCGGCTCCGCCGCCGGTTACTGCATCACCCCAGGCTGCAGTTCCATCACAATCTTCTGTAGATGGAGCCGGGGGGGATTTGCCCCGCTCACTCCCCGAGCATCTCGATCAGGTCGAGCGGGAGATCATCCTGCGCGCGCTGGCGAAGACCCGCTTCAACCGGACGCAGGCGGCTGAGCTGCTTGGCATCAGCTTTCGTCAGCTCCGCTACCGGATGCAGCGTTTGTCTATTCACGAGCCGGAATGAAGCATTCCATACTGGTTGGAGAGAACGGCTGGTGCAGCGGCGTACAGCGCGTACCGTCGCCGAATTGTGACGCGCGGGCCGCGGGTACGCAGGTCGACCTGCTGGTCATTCATAACATCAGCCTCCCGCCGAACCAGTTCGGCGGCCCGTTCATCGCAGACTTGTTCACCAACTGCCTCGATTGCGATGCCCATCCCTACTTCGACCAATTGCGTACATTGCGCGTCTCGGCGCATTTCCTGATCCGCCGCGATGGGCACGTCATTCAGTTCGTCTCTGTCAATGATCGCGCCTGGCATGCAGGCGTATCGAATTTTCGAGGCCGCGAACGCTGCAATGATTTTTCCGTCGGCATCGAACTCGAAGGTTCCGATTTCGAACCATTTGACGCTGCCCAGTATGAGGCCCTGGCGACCGTCACGGCTGCCTTGCGTAGCCGTTATCCACTGACGGATGTTGCTGGGCACGAACATATTGCGCCTGGCCGCAAGACCGATCCCGGTCCTTTCTTCGATTGGGAGCGTTATCGCAAGTCCTTGATTCAGCAAGAGAGACTTGCGGCACTGGCTCCCGACGCGCTGCGTTTTTTCACGAACGCGTGAAAAAGTCAATCAAAAAGCGCCACAAAAAATTGTCCTGGATCAAGAAAAAAAGATATTGCATCCTTGCCTACGCGGCACTAGAATTAGTGCGTGTCGCAGCAACCACCACTATATGTAGTGGTGTGCGATATCCCATTCCATGGGCTATTCAGGCGGTTCCTCAAGACAGGTTGGTGTTCGTGGGCGAGCCGTGAACAGCTCTCCCGTTCAGACGTGCTACGTCCGGCAGTGATGTCCGGCCGCGCTTCCATGGGCCGTTCGTAGTTGTCTGCATCAATCCGCGAAGCCGCCCGCTACGGGCGTTCTCATTCATAAACATAAGCAGCTGCATAGCTGTCAGCGTTACAGTCGAAGGAGGCAAGATGCATACTACTCAAGAAGTTTCCATTCAATCAGCGAGCGATTTCGGGATCGGCGTGCAGGCCGTGACGGGCGCCACAGTCGCAAATCTGCCGGTCAGTCTCGGCGACTACAAGATTATCCGCCGCAATGGCGCCGTCGTCGGCTTTGCCCCGTCCAAGATTTCCATCGCCATGACCAAGGCTTTCCTGGCCGTCAATGGTGGGCAGGGAGCTGCATCAGCCCGTGTGCGGGAACTGGTCGAGCAACTGACTTCCACCGTCGTTAGTGCACTGGTCCGCCGCCAGCCGGCCGGCGGCACCTTCCATATTGAAGACGTCCAGGACCAGGTCGAACTGGCGCTGATGCGTTCCGGCGAACATGACGTTGCGCGCGCCTATGTGCTCTATCGTGCCAAGCGCATGGAGGAGCGGGCGCAGCAGCGGACCTCGGCTAACGTAAGCATTCCGCAGCTGCATGTCACCGAAGACGGACAGCGCCGTCCGCTTGACCTCGAACAGGTGCGCAAACTGATTACTTCTGCCTACGTCGGCCTGGATAAACATATCGATGCCGAAGCCATTTTTGCCGAGACGGTAAAGAATCTGTACGACGGTGTGCCGGTCGAGGAGCTGCACAAGTCCGCCATCCTGGCCGCCCGCGCGCTGATGGAAAAGGATCCCGCCTACAGCAAGGTCACCGCCCGCCTGCTGATGCACACCATCCGCAAGGAAGTATTCGGCCAGGAGGTCGCACAGGCGGATGCGCGCATTCACTATATTGATTACTTCCCAAAGTTCATCAAGAAGGGGATTCAGGCCGACCTGCTCGATCCAAAACTCGCTCAATTTGACCTGAAACTCCTGGCAGACGCACTGCAGCCGGAACGTGATCTCCAGTTCGGCTATCTTGGTCTGCAAACACTCTACGACCGCTACTTCCTGCATATCGACGGCAAGCGCATCGAGATGCCGCAAGCGTTCTACATGCGGGTCGCGATGGGGCTGGCGCTGAACGAGATCGACCGTGAAGCGCGCGCCATCGAGTTCTACAACCTCCTGTCATCCTTCGACTTCATGAGCTCGACGCCGACGCTGTTCAACTCGGGCACGCAGCGTTCGCAGCTGTCGTCCTGCTACCTGACAACGGTCTCGGACGACCTTGACGGCATTTACGAGGCCATTAAGGAGAATGCGCTGCTGGCAAAGTTTGCCGGCGGTCTCGGCAATGACTGGACCCCGGTGCGTGCGCTCGGCGCCCACATCAAGGGCACCAACGGCAAATCGCAGGGTGTCGTCCCGTTCCTGAAAGTCGTCAACGACACCGCCGTCGCGGTGAACCAGGGCGGCAAGCGCAAGGGCGCGGTTTGTGCTTATCTGGAAACCTGGCACCTCGATATCGAGGAATTCCTCGACCTGCGCAAGAACACCGGCGACGACCGCCGCCGCACCCACGACATGAACACGGCGAACTGGATTCCCGATCTATTCATGAAGCGCGTGATGGAAAAAGGAGAGTGGACGCTGTTCTCGCCGTCTGATGTACCCGACCTGCACGACAAGTTCGGCCGTGCTTTCGAGGAGGCGTACACCGCCTATGAGGCCAAGGCTGCGCGCGGCGAACTCAAGCTGTTCAAGAAAGTCCATGCCCTGGACCTGTGGCGCAAGATGCTGTCCATGCTGTTCGAGACCGGACATCCGTGGATCACCTTCAAGGATCCATGCAATATTCGTTCTCCACAGCAGCATGTTGGCGTCGTCCACAGCTCCAACCTCTGCACCGAGATCACGCTGAACACCAACGATTCCGAGATCGCCGTGTGCAATCTTGGCTCCGTCAATCTGTCGGCGCATATGAAAGACGGTGAGCTGGATCAGGAAAAGCTGAGCAAGACCATTCGCACCGCGATGCGCATGCTGGATAACGTGATCGATATCAATTATTACGCGGTGAAGAAGGCGCGTGACTCAAACCTGCGCCACCGTCCGGTTGGCTTGGGCATCATGGGTTTCCAGGATTGCCTGCATATGATGCGCGTGCCGTATGCGTCGATGGAAGCGGTGGAGTTTGCCGACCGGTCGATGGAAGCGGTCTGCTACTACGCTTACTGGGCCTCGACCGAGCTGGCGGAAGAGCGCGGGCGCTACAGCTCCTACCGCGGCTCGCTCTGGGATCGGGGCATCCTGCCGCAGGATTCGCTCAGGCTGTTGGCGGAGGAGCGTGGAGGTTACCTTGAGGTCGACATCTCCGAAACCATGGACTGGCCGGCGCTGCGCGAGCGGATCCGGACCCATGGCATGCGCAACTCGAACTGCGTGGCGATCGCACCCACGGCAACGATCTCCAACATCATCGATGTCTCTGCCTGCATCGAGCCGACGTATCAGAACCTGTATGTGAAGTCCAACCTGTCTGGCGAGTTTACCGAGATCAATGAACATCTCGTGCGCGACCTGAAGTCGCGCGGTCTCTGGGACGAGGTGATGGTTGCCGACCTGAAGTATTTCGACGGCAGCCTCGCGAAGATTGATCGTGTGCCGCAGGATTTGCGGGAGCTGTATGCGACTGCGTTCGAGGTTGAGCCGAAGTGGCTGGTCGAAGCTGCCTCACGTCGGCAGAAGTGGATTGATCAAGCTCAATCCCTGAATATCTACATGGCAGGTGCATCGGGCAAGAAGCTGGATGAAACCTACAAGCTGGCCTGGGTTCGCGGGCTCAAGACCACGTACTACCTCCGTACGATGGGAGCGACTCACGCGGAGAAGTCGACCACCAAGGCGGGTGCGTTGAATGCCGTCTCGGCTACAGCCAGCGTAGCCGGTAGCGCCGCCGCTGCAGGTCCGGCTGTCTCTGCTGCCCCGGTGGAAGACATTGCTGGCCCCGCCTGCATGCTGCGTCCCGGTGATCCTGGCTTTGAAGAGTGCGAGGCCTGCCAGTAACTTTGGAAGGCGAGGGTGCGGCTAGCGCAGCCGCGCCTCGGCTTGGAGGCCAGAGACTCGACCTGCACTGCGAGATGCACCCGCGGGTCGAACTTCTGCATACCCGCTTGAACAACACGTAACGACAAAACAATACCCGTAAGGAAAATTCGCCATGCTAAGTTGGGATGATGACCTAACCCCCGTCGCAACACCTGCCCCGGTGCCGCAACCGGACCTGCGTCTTGCTACTCCGTCTGCACTGCGTTCGTCGCAGGCGAGCGATGGCGCACATCACGCGACGCTCGCCGCGCGACCGCCAGAACAAATCCCCGGCGGAGACGCTCGTCGCGTCAACGTCGCCGACAAGCGCATCATCAACGGCCAGACCGATGTGAACCAGCTCGTGCCCTTCAAATACAAATGGGCATGGGACAAATACCTGGCGGGATGTGCGAACCACTGGATGCCGCAGGAAATCAACATGCAGCGCGACATCGAGCTATGGAAGAATCCGACCGGCCTGACCGAAGACGAGCGCCGCATCGTCAAGCGCAACCTCGGGTTTTTCGTAACGGCCGATTCCCTCGCCGCGAACAACATCGTGCTGGGAACCTACCGTCATATCACAGCGCCGGAGTGTCGCCAGTACCTGCTGCGCCAGGCATTCGAAGAAGCAATTCACACGCACGCCTACCAATACATCGTCGAGTCGCTCGGCTTGGATGAAGGGGAAATCTTCAATGCGTATCACGAGGTCCCGTCGATCCGCGACAAGGATGAGTTCCTGATTCCCTTCATCGATGTGCTGACCAACCCGGAATTCAAGACGGGGACTGTCGAAGCAGATCAGACGCTGCTGCGCTCGCTGATCGTGTTTGCATGCCTGATGGAAGGTCTGTTCTTCTATGTCGGTTTCACGCAGATCCTTGCGTTGGGCCGACAGAACAAGATGATGGGCGCGGCAGAGCAGTATCAGTACATCCTCCGCGATGAGTCGATGCACTGCAACTTCGGGATCGATCTCATCAACACAATCAAGTTGGAGAACCCGCACTTGTGGACGGCTGCATTTCGCGACGAGCTCAGATCGTTGTTTTTAAGCGCGGTGGAGTTGGAATATCGCTACGCTGAGGATACAATGCCGCGTGGAGTACTAGGTTTGAATGCGCCGATGTTCAAAGGGTACTTGAGGTTCATCGCAAATCGTCGTGCGCAGCAAATCGGTCTCGATCCGATGTTCCCGCAAGAAGAGAATCCGTTCCCCTGGATGAGCGAGATGATCGATCTGAAAAAAGAACGCAACTTCTTCGAGACTCGTGTGATCGAATACCAGACCGGCGGTGCCCTGAGTTGGGACTGAGCCGGCGATCCGCTAGCGACGCATCTCAACGAAGCGAAGCGGTTGGAGAGACTGCAGTCAGCAAGTGAAAATACAGATACTCAAGGTGACTGCAAAATTGAAAGGCTACGCCAACATTGATGGACAGTAGACGAACCTATCGATCTTCTGTGAATGTGCCGCTGACCCTGACGCTGTCGGGCAAGGCGGCTTTTTCTTTGAAAAACCTGTTGGTTTTCGAGAAACAGTATTCCCACGCCGGCTTTGTTGCCGGCGTTTTTTTTGATCGCGGCCGCCACAGCGCCTCTTGAGCGCGTGGCTACCACCTCCCTCACTGCCGACGCGTGGCGGTGATTGCAAGAAGAGAGGCGCGACCAAATGAGGCTGAAGTGCTGCATGAATGAGGTGATGCAGCAGTTCAGCTGGTGCCGAATTCATTAGCGCAAGCAGAAGCTTGCTTGTGCCGATGAATAATCCGCGTGGATCATCGCGATGGTACACACGGGTTTCCAACCTCGTAGTTTGAACTTTCTCATCACGTGAAGGAGAAACAAATGGCAACAGCAAAGAAACCGGCTGCTAAGAAAGCAGCCCCGGCGAAGAAGCCGGCCGCAGCGAAGAAGGCAGCTCCGGCGAAGAAGCCGGCAGCAGCCAAGAAAGCCGCAGCACCGAAGAAGGCCGCAGCTGCCAAGAAGCCGGTAGCGAAGAAAGCCGCAGCACCGAAGAAGGCCGCAGCTGCCAAGAAGCCGGTAGCGAAGAAAGCCGCAGCACCGAAGAAGGCCGCAGCTGCCAAGAAGCCGGTAGCGAAGAAAGCCGCAGCTCCGAAGAAAGCCGCAGCTGCCAAGAAGCCGGTCGCGAAGAAAGCCGCAGCGCCGAAGAAAGCAGCAGCCGCCAAGAAGCCGGTAGCGAAGAAGGCAGCAGCGCCGAAGAAAGCAGCAGCCAAGAAGCCGGTAGCAAAGAAAGCCGCAGCGCCGAAGAAGGCAGCAGCTCCCAAGAAAGCCGCCGCCCCGAAGAAGGCAGCAGCTAAGCCTGCAGCCAAGAAAGCCGCAGCGCCGAAAAAGGCAGCAGCTCCCAAGAAGGCTGCAGCTCCGAAGAAGGCAGCAGCTAAGCCTGCAGCCAAGAAAGCAGCAGCGCCGAAAAAGGCAGCAGCTCCAAAGAAGGCAGCAGCTCCGAAGAAGGCAGCAGCGAAACCCGCAGCAGCTCCGGCTGCCGCAGCTGCACCGGCTGTGAAGACGGTATTGAACCCGGCAGCGGCTTGGCCGTTCCCGACCGGCACCCGTCCGTAATAGCCAAGCTCGCTTGGACGCCTGATTAAGTTCAGGCACAATGCCCGTTGTGTGACCTCGTGTCGCCCGACGGGCTTTTTACTTGGAGATCAGATAGTGCTGACTAGCATTCTCACGTTGATTGTTGATGTCATTGCCGGTGTATTGGGTGGCGTCTTGCTGTTGCGGTTCTGGATGCAGGTTGTACGTGTGAGGCCGCCAATGGCAATTGGCCAATTCACTTTTCAGCTGACCGATTGGCTGGTACGTCCCCTGCGGAAGATGCTGCCGGGTGTCGGCGGGTACGACTGGGCAAGCATGGTCGGCGCATGCCTGGTCATCATAGCCGCGGTTGCAATCAACCTTGCTCTGATCTCCCAGTTCTCTCCTCAATTGCTGGTGGTGTTCTCGCTGTTGCGCTTCGCCGAATGGGTGTTTTATGGCTTCATGGGACTGATCATTCTCGAAGCGATCTTCAGCTGGGTAAATCCCCATGCCCCGCTGGCGCCGTTCATTCGGGCGCTGAACGACCCGCTTCTGCGGCCGCTACGACGTGTGGTGCCACTGATCGGTAATGTCGACCTCTCGCCACTGGTCGCCCTTGTGCTGTTGCGCATCGGGCTCATGCTGGTCACGACGGTGATCACGTCGATCGTATGACCAGGGACTGGTGCACTGCTGCACCACAAGGCATTCGCATCACCACCCAGATTGCGCCAAACGCCAAGAAGAGTGAGATAACCGGCGTATTGGATGATGCGCTAAAGATTCGTTTGCAGGCGCAGCCGATTGAAGGCAAGGCCAACGAAGCCCTGATCCGCTATTTGGCGGACAGGCTCGGTGTCCCGAAAAGTGCCGTCACGATCACGCACGGCCATACCAATAAACGCAAGATCATTGAAGTGACAGCGCCCGGTCTCAGTGTGGATGACGCAAAGCGCCTGCTTGTGAACCTGCGAGTGTAGTTGTTCGACCGCGCCAAGGGTTTACGTGTCCATTGGAACTGGTGAGCAGGACTCCGGTGCGCTGCTACTCCGCGATGGTTGTTACACCGCCGCTGGTCGTGACCTTGACGGTATCCCCGATACGGAAAACCGCGCCCGGCTCAACGCTGAATGTCTGCATCTCTCCGCTATCGAGGCGCACCGTCACCTCCGTCTTCCTGTCGCTTGCGGCAGATTCCTCGACACGCTGTCCGGCCATGCCGCCGGCCAGTGCGCCGCCGATGCCAGCCACCGTGCTGCCATGGCCAGCGCCGATCCTGCTCCCCGCTACGCCGCCCAATACCGCACCGGCGAATGCGCCGAGGCCGGACGGACGTCCTCCGCGTACGGTCACGTCACGGACGTTGACCACCTGGCCGGTTTGCACGATCGTCGTCCCTTGCGTTGACATGGCGGGCTGGGGTGCTCGGGAAGCGCAACCCGCCAGTAATGCAACTGTCAGTATTCCAATCGAAAGTCGAGCGGCCTTGTCCATGGCGTTTCCGGCCTCGAGGGCGATCAGTTAGAAACGATATCCGAACGCTTTGTGGAAGCGCTCTTCGATTTCATCGCGGGACGGCGCATGGTTTTGGCCACCCTGATGGGCGATCTTGATAGCCCCCATGAGGCTTGCAAGGCGACCGGTCGTGGCCCAATCCATCCCGGCGGTGAGCCCATATAACAGACCGGCACGGAATGCATCGCCGCAGCCAGTCGGATCGACGATCTTGTCTGCCTCGACGCAAGGAATGTCAATGCGCTTTCCATCGGTGAAAATTTCGGCGCCCTGTTCGCCACGCGTCACGATCAATGCCGACACACGTTTGGCGATGCTGTCGAGGGAGAGGCCGGTGCGTTCCATCAGGAGTTCCGCTTCGTAATCATTGACCGCCACATAGGTGGCCAGTTCAATGAAATGCTCGAGCTCGGCACCATTGAACATGGGCAAACCCTGCCCCGGATCAAAAATAAAGGGGATGCCGAGCCGCTGGCAGTCCAGTGCATGCTGCTGCATGCCGTCACGCCCGTCCGGCGCGACAATGGCGAGCTTCACTGCGCCTGCATCGGCGACGCGGTTCTGATGGGAGAAGGTCATCGCGCCAGGATGGAACGCCGTGATCTGGTTGCTGTTCGCATCCGTCGTGATGAATGCCTGCGCGGTATATGACGCGTCGATGGTGCGGATGCAGCGGCGGGAAATCTGCAACTTGTCGAGCCGCTCCAGATAGGGGCCTCCGTCATTACCAATCGTCGCCATGATGAGCGGGTCGCCGTTCAGCAGCTTCAGGTTGTAGGCGATATTGCCGGCGCACCCGCCGAACTCACGACGAATCTCGGGCACGAGAAAGGCGACATTGATCTTATGCAGCTGGTCGGCCAGCAATGCTTCGGAAAAGCGTCCGCCAAACAGCATGATCGTGTCGAACGCGAGCGAACCACAAATGAGAGAAGTCATGGAGTCTCGTCAGATAAAGGAAAAAACTGTTCCGCACATGTCGCCGACCCGGCTAAGCGACGCAGCATTTTTGAACGTCAAGGATAAAACAGATACACGCGGTAACCCGACGCCTTCAGTTGCGAAAGTTCAAAAAATATCTTGATGGGTTGCTCGGAGTCCGGTGCCAACCCGCGGCTCAGATCCGGGGGTGGCGGCAGATACTCGCGGGGGGCGAAAACCCGGCGAGCGATCGGTTTCTCGTTGGCGTCGTTCAAGGTGAGTTCGATGTGCGGCCAGGCCTGCTCGGTAGCTCCCTGGTTGCGTAACAGTACGGTCAGCGAAAACGTATTGGCGTTTGTTGAAACCGTTTGCAGCTCGCTTGACTCGATAGAGACCGACTCAATTTGAGCCGGGAGGCCCACTTGGCAGTCGAGGTAGCTACAAGCTTCAACCAGTGTCGGTCTCGTTTCGGGGAAGCGCGCGGCGATCTCGTCGCGGAAAATGTAGGCGCATTGTGCAAGGAGGCCGAAAAACAGGAGCACCGAGCCTGTGCCCATTATGATGCGAAGCGCCCGGCCAATGCTTTGCCGGCGGCGAGCCTGCCTGACGAAGGCAGGCTCTTCGTAATCGGCCGCTTCTGCCCGGTCCAGCGCGTCGCCTTCTGTTTCTGCTTCCGCTTCAGCCTCTTCCTTGGTTCGCCAAGGCTTGCTCTGCAGGTCTTCGATTGTCTGTTCCAGTCGGTCCGATGCCTCGGCGCTCTCTGCTGTCAGCGGTACTCCGCGTTGGGCGGCAGAATACCTTTCTGTCGCGACCTCGAGCAGTGTCATGCGCAGCAACGGGTCGTCGGGTTTCAACGTCGAAGGGCGCTGAGCGATGTCTTCAGCAGGAACGGAAAATTCGGTTTCCGTCGGTGACGGGCTCTCTTGTTCGGTTGGCGGAGATTCTGGCTCGGGTGATTGAGGCTCAGGTTCCCGATCAGGCATCTTGATTTCAGGTGCGACAGGCCGTGTGACCACATCTGCAGAATCCGGCACCGGCGGTGCGGACGACCGAAAGACGGGTTGAGGTGATGGCGGCTCCGGAGGAGCTGCCTGCGTGGGCTTGTCTGCACTCTCCAGTTCATCCGGGCGCAGCAGGTTTTCAATGCCGTTGAAGATCTGCTTGCAGGCGCCGCAGCGCACCAGTCCGGCGCGCAACTTCAGTTGGTCATGGGCGACCCTGAATGTCGTATGGCAATGAGGACATTGGGTAGCGAGTGCCATTGCCGTTATTGTGCACTGGCGGCCTGGCCGACAAGCGCAACCCAGCCTTCATGCTCGGCCCATACTGACATCTTGATGAATGGAGCGTAGGCGGCGGCCACTTCGTCCGCCTGCCGGCTCAGGATGCCGGACAATACCAGCATGCCGCCCGGTGCAACGCGCGACGACAGCATCGGTGCCATCAGCTTCAGCGGACTGGAGAGTATGTTGGCGACCACGACGTCAAACGTCTGCGGATGGGATGCGGTGGCAAACTCTTCCGGCAGGAAGTACGCGATTTCGCAGTGATTTCGCTCGCTGTTGTAGCGAGCCGACTCAATTGCCTGCGGGTCGATATCGACGCCATAGACATGAGCCGCATTGAGCTTCTTCGCCACCATCGCAAGAATCCCGGAACCGCAGCCATAGTCCAGTACGGCGAGTCCCTGGGGCGGGTGCGCCTCGAGCCATTCCATGCACAGCCGGGTGGTCGGATGGCTCCCGGTGCCAAAAGCCAGGCCGGGGTCCAGCTCCAGTACGAGCCCATTGGGATCCGGGGCATCATGCCAACTAGGGACGACCCAGATGTTCTTCCCGATATGAATGGGATCAAACTGGGACTGCGTCAGGCGAACCCAGTCCTGTTCGGCAACCGGACGCAAGGAATAGGGCGGTGAGCTGCTGATGCCGCATGCGGCGGCGGCTTCTGCAACCAATGCCGCATGGTCGGCGTCCTGCTCCGCCAGTGCGACGACCCGGCTCCGTTCCCACGCCGCTTCCGTGGGCTCCATGCCGGGTTCGCCAAACAGCGGGCGCTCCGCCTCGGTGCCTTCGTCTGCATCCTCCACCGACACCGACAGGGCGCCCGCGTCCATCAATGCGTCGGACAGCGCCTCCGCATGCTCACGTGCGACCTCGATGACGATTTCGGTCCAGCTCATAGCTTATTTGCCTGACTTCTTGGTGCTTTTCGGCAGGTCTGGCTTGTCAGCCAGCTTTTGCTCGAGGTAATGGATATTGGTGCCGCCTTCGATGAAGCGCCCGTCGACCATCAGTTCGCGGTGCAACGGGATGTTGGTGAGGATACCCTCGACCACCATTTCGGACAACGCAATTTGCATGCGGCGAATCGCCTGTTCGCGCGTCGCGCCATACGAAATGACCTTGCCTACCATCGAATCATAAGTCGGCGGCACAAAGTAGCCGGCGTAGGCATGCGAGTCGACGCGGATGCCCGGGCCGCCCGGAGCGTGCCAGGCAATGATCCTTCCAGGCGACGGCGTGAACTTGAACGGGTCTTCCGCATTGATGCGGCACTCGATCGCATGGCCTGCCAGTACGATGTCACGCTGGCGGAAGCGGAGCTTCTCGCCAGCGGCAACGCGGATCTGTTCCTGCACCAGATCGACGCCGGTGATCATTTCCGTCACCGGATGTTCCACCTGGATACGCGTATTCATTTCGATGAAATAGAATTCGCCGTTCTCATAGAGGAACTCGAAGGTGCCGGCACCGCGGTAGCCGATCTTGCGGCAGGCTTCCGCGCAGCGGTCGCCAATCCGCTCGATCAGTTTGCGCGGAATGCCCGGCGCCGGGGCTTCCTCGATCACCTTCTGGTGGCGGCGCTGCATCGAGCAGTCGCGTTCGCCCAGCCAGACTGCATTCTTGAATTCATCTGCCAGAACCTGGATTTCCACGTGGCGCGGATTTTCCAGGTACTTCTCCATATAGACCTCGGGATTGCCGAACGCTGCGCCGGCTTCCGTTTTGGTCATCGTCACTGCATTGAGCAGGGCGGCTTCGGTATGAACGACGCGCATACCCCGTCCGCCGCCGCCGCCGGCCGCCTTGATGATGACCGGGTATCCGATCTTGCGGGCAATCTTGATGATTTCCTTCGGGTCCTCCGGCAATGCACCCTCGGATCCCGGCACGCAGGGTACGCCGGCCTTGATCATCGCGTGCTTGGCCGATACCTTGTCGCCCATCAGGCGGATCGATTCCGGACGCGGACCGATGAAGACGAAGCCGGATTTCTCCACGCGCTCCGCAAAGTCGGCATTCTCGGAGAGGAAGCCATAGCCGGGATGGATGGCCTCGGCGTCAGTCACCTCTGCTGCGCTGATGATCGCCGGCATGTTGAGGTAGCTCTGCGACGAAGGCGCCGGGCCGATACAAACGGATTCATCCGCGAGTTTTACGTATTTTGCTTCGCGGTCCGCTTCCGAGTGGACGACCACGGTCTTGATACCCATTTCGCGGCATGCGCGCTGGATACGCAGCGCAATTTCGCCGCGATTGGCAATAAGGATTTTTTCAAACATGGCGGAGGATATGTGAGGCGTTAAGGGTCAGCGTTCTGGAGAATGCAAGGCACATGGATGTGTACAGATGTGCCCCTGCACGACTCTTAACCGATCACAAACAGCGGCTGGCCGAATTCCACCGGCTGGCCGTTCTCGACGAGGATCTGCTTGACGACCCCAGCGACGTCGGCATCGATCTCATTGAGAAGCTTCATTGCTTCGATGATGCACAGGGTGTCGCCCGCCTTGATGGTGGAGCCCACTTCGACGAACGGGGGATTGCCCGGTGCGGAGGCGCGGTAGAAGGTGCCGACCATCGGCGACTTCACGACGTGGCCTTCCGGTTCCGCCGGAGCGGCAGCAACCGGTGCACTTGCCGCCTGTGGCGCCGCCGGAGCAGCAACGGGGGCCGCCATGGTTTGCGGCGCAGACTGCGGCTGCATCATCACAACCTGGTTTTGCGGCGCTCCGGAGGATTTGACGATACGGACTTTGCTTTCGCCTTCGGTGACTTCCAGTTCGGCGATATCTGATTCGGCGACGAGGTCAATCAGCGTTTTGAGTTTTCGTAGATCCATATGAAATCCCTCAGTTATGTATTTGTTGCAATTGGAACCACCGCAATTTACACGAGGCTGCGGCGAAATAGAGAAAGTTACAGTTTTTTGAGCGCGAAATCGATTGCGAGCCGATATCCTTCGGTGCCCAGTCCGCAAATCACACCGATCGCTATTGCGGACAGATAAGAGTGATGTCGGAAGGTTTCGCGCTGGTGGATATTGGAGATGTGTACTTCGATAAACGGAATTGCCACCGCTGCCAACGCATCGCGCAATGCAACGCTGGTATGCGTCAGGCCACCCGGGTTAATGATGATCGCATCCACGCCTTCGGCTTTCGCTTCCTGAATACGGTCGATGAGCGCGCCTTCGTGGTTGCTCTGGAAGCAGGCCAGTACCGCACCAGCGGCAGTCGCTTGTTTGGCCGCCGCGCTCTCAACGTCGCCTAACTTCGTCGATCCGTACACTTCCGGTTCGCGTGTGCCCAGCATGTTCAGATTCGGGCCGTTGACCAGAAGGATGTTTTTTGCCATGGAGATATAGCTCCGTTTGACGAGGATGCCGCATTTTGCCGCCAAATGATGTTCACTGGCAAGGAAAAGATATTTCGGGCACTACATCGCGACTACATCGCTTGCAGGTCGCGGCGCAACTCCTCCATTTTGAGGCGACCCAAGTATGTCTTTTTCACTTGTCCTTCTGTTCCGATCAACACGGTAAAAGGTAATGCGCCAGCCTGATTTCCGAGTTGTCGCGAAAGCTCGGTCCCACCCATTCCGCCTATATATAAAGGATAGGTAATGTGATGCTTATCTGAAAATTGCTTGATGTTCGCTGCAGAATCGATGCCGATTCCAATGATCTGCATGTTTCGAGCAGCGATCTCCGCCTGCAATGCAACCAGCTCGGGCATCTCTTCCACGCAAGGAGTGCACCAAGTTGCCCAAAAGTTAACAATCAGAAATTTCCCTTTCCATTGTTCAAATTTCTGCTGGCTGCCGGTGGCGTCAGCAAATGTTTGGGAGAAAAGCGAGGCCGTTGCCGATGATTGCGGTGCCTGTGGGGTGAGTCGTTGCATGCCAAAAAAAGCACCAAGTGCCGCAAACAACATGGCTACCGCAGAAAAAACAACGAGATTCCTTTTCATGGCTGGTCTGCTCCCTCGATCAACGCATGTACCGTTTCGGCGTTGGCGCGCACTGGTCTCCCATCCGAGCCAGCTTTTGTTGCGCCACGCAAATCATCTGTTTCGTATACGGAAAGGTGTACACCCTCTTTGTTCCACATAAAGCTGATCGTCTCGACCGGCTCGCCTCGCCCCTTGAAGTGCGGGGTTTCGGATACCTCGAAGTCAACATTCTTGTTAATCAGGAAAATTTCAACGTCCTTGGGGCTCTCGGTAAAAAGCTGGAGATGAATATCTGAATGCTCGCCTGCTGTGCCGTTCAGCACGGCGCCGGTCAGGTAAGGGGAAAACTGTGCCAGGTCATTCATTAGCCGAATCGCCAGTTTTCTTAAATGTAATAAGCGTGCCGGCTGGGAGTCGCTCAGAAAAAGCTCGTTATATATACGCACTTCTTCTTCAATTTGCGCATTGTCCGGCATGATTTCCCCCCGAACTTTGGCATTTCCGAGAATCTGCTTGGCGGCTTTCTTCTTCGCAGTCGCATAGTCGGCGCCGTCTTCGGCGATGAGCCGGGCAGCAGCGGCTGCGATTTCCGCGCGCAGCATGTCAGTGCTGGAGGAGTAATTGTTCATGGCGAGGATGATACTCGTAAGGCGGGGAAACGTGGGTCGGGTAAAATCTCGGGTCGGCTGAAACATGTTCCTCCTTGGACCTTCCAACGCATGGTTCAGTCAGATTTTTATTTTTTCTAGAACGGCATCATGCACATCCATATTCTCGGCATTTGCGGCACCTTCATGGGCGGACTCGCGGTGCTGGCCAAGGAGGCCGGTCATAAGGTGACCGGCTGCGACGCAAACGTCTATCCGCCGATGAGCACTCAGTTGCAGGCGCAAGGCATCGAGCTGATCGAGGGATTCGGCCCGGAGCAGGTGAAGCTGCAGCCCGACCTGTTTGTGATCGGTAACGTGGTCTCCCGCGGCAACCCGCTGATGGAAGAAATCCTGAACCGCGGTTTGCCCTACGTGTCGGGGCCGCAATGGATCGGCGAACACATCCTGCGCGACCGCTGGGTGCTGTCGGTCGCCGGTACACATGGCAAGACGACAACGTCATCGATGCTGGCTTGGATCCTGGAAGATGCGGGTTACAGTCCCGGCTTCCTGATCGGGGGCGTACCGATGAACTTCGGCATTTCCGCTCGCCTCGCTGGAAAAGATGCGGATTCCCCGTTTTTCGTCATCGAAGCCGACGAGTACGACACGGCATTCTTCGACAAGCGCAGCAAGTTTGTCCATTACCGGTCCAAAACAGCGATCCTGAACAACCTCGAGTACGATCACGCAGACATTTTCCCGGATCTTGCAGCGATTGAAACCCAGTTCCACCACCTTGTGCGAACCGTTCCCGGTGTCGGCCGCCTGATCGTCAATGGCCGGGAAGAATCCCTGCGGCGCGTGATCGTGCGCGGCTGCTGGAGCGAAAAAGAGTGGTTCGGCGTGGACGGCGGCGAAGGCTGGGCACTGAAGGAGCATGAGGATGGCAGCTTCGACGTGATCTTCAACGGCGAGCAGCAGGGGACGGTGCGCTGGGAACTGACGGGCGAGCACAACCGGCTGAATGCACTGGCATCAATTGCCGCTGCCCGGCACGTTGGTGTGCAACCGGCCGTGGCAATTGAATCGCTGTCGAAATTCGAGAACGTGAAGCGGCGCATGGAAGTACGCGGCGTCGTCAACGGCATTACGGTCTACGATGACTTCGCCCATCATCCGACCGCCATCGCAACGACAGTCGGCGGCCTGCGCAAGAAGGTGGGCGCGGCGCGCATCCTTGCGGTGCTCGAACCCCGCTCGAATACGATGAAGCTCGGCACGATGAAGGAAGCCTTGCCTGGCAGCCTGACCGATGCAGACCTCGTGTTCGGTTATGGTGCCAAATCCGGCAAGGATGCACTTGGGTGGAATCTGGATGAAGCGCTTTCCCCCTTGGGACAGAAAGCTGCCGCGTTTGACGATCTCGGGCCGCTGGTGCAGGCGATCGCGCAGGCGGCTCGTCCGGGCGACCATGTGCTGGTGATGAGCAACGGTGGCTTTGGCGGCGTGCACCAAAAGATTCTGGATGCACTCGCATAATGATTCTTTATCTGCACGGGTTCCGATCTTCTCCCCAATCGTTCAAGGCACGGCTGATCGCGCAGCGGATGCAGACTCTTGGGCTGGCTGCCGAATACTGCTGTCCGCAGCTGCCGGCATCGCCCAGGGAAGCAATCGCGCTGGCGCGCAATATTGCTGCCCAAGTGGCGCCCGAGGGGCTAACGCTGGTGGGATCCTCCCTTGGTGGTTACTACGCGACCTATCTCGCGGAAGAGCTCGGATGCCGCGCAGTGCTGCTCAATCCGGCAGTGAAGTCGCCACGCGATCTGGAAAAATACGTCGGCGTCACGACTGCGTTTCACTCGGACGAGCCGTTCGAATTCAAGCGTGAATACATAGACGAGCTGAAGGCGCTTGCCGTAGACCGGATCTCTCAGCCTGAACGTTACTTCCTGGTTGCCGCAACCGGCGACGAAGTGCTCGACTGGCGGGAGATGGTCGCCCATTACGCCGGTGCACATCACTGCGTAATCGAGGGAAGCGACCATGGCATTTCAGAGTTTGAGCAGTACCTCGACCAGGTTCTCGCTTTCTGCGGTGTTTCTGCCGGGGTGGCTGGGTGAAGCCGTACGCGGTGGCGTGCGCGCGCTGGTTCTCTCATGTCAATGGCGTGAACGCGGCGCCCGAGATGCGCAGTTGGCTTACCGATACGGTTTCGCTGACCAAGAAGCTGATTGCGCGCAGCAATCACTTCCGGGTGCGATGCCTGCGCCAGGATCACGGCCGCTGCCTCGCCGATGAGTTTGCCCTGCTTGACCTGCCGCGACGGGCCTGCGTGCAAGAGCGCGAGGTGTTGCTGCAATGCGACGGCCGGCCGGTCGTCTTTGCGCATACCATCGTCCCGTTGAGCGCGACGACTTCCGACTGGCCATTCTTCGGCACTTTGGGCGAGCGCTCGCTGGGGACGACCTTGTTTGGCGACCCGCGCGTGAAGCGCGGCTCGATGCAATACGCGCGGTTGCATCAGCAGCATCCGCTGGTGCAGCGAGCGGGCGCCGCGCTTGGCGGCGTCCGCTTCGAGTCGCCGCTCTTTGCGCGCCGCTGCCTGTATCGGCGCAAGAAGGGTGTATTGCTCGTGACTGAACTCTTTCTGCCGGCGATTGCCGACCTCCCGGTTCCAGGCCGGGCCTAATGTACTCATACGCTGACAAGCAAAACATTCAATGAATCTATTCTTCGAGGAGTCCGGCGATTTCAAGGCCGGCGCAGTGTTGTCCCAGCAAGGCGAGGCTTACCAGGTTGAAATGCAAAGCGGTAAGCGGACCAAGGTCAAGGCGCGCGACGTGCTGTTGCAGTTTTCTTCTCCTGAGCCGGTGCAATTGCTGGCAGATGCCCAGGCGGTGGCCGAGGACATTGACCTCGACTTCCTGTGGGAAGTCGCCGGGCAGGAAGAGTTCGGCTTTGCAGAGTTGGGCGCGGAGTATTTCGGTCATGACCCAAAACCGCATGAGGCTGCCGGCTTGCTGCTGCGCTTGCATAACGCACCGGTCTACTTCTACAAGAAGGGCAAGGGGCGCTACAAGGCTGCGCCGGAAGCATCGCTGAAGGCCGCGCTCGCCGGGCTTGAGAAAAAACGGCAGCAGGCACAGATCCAGGCGAAGTACGTGGAGGAGCTGAAGGCGAATCAGCTGCCGGAAGCGTTCAAGCCCATCGCATTGCAGCTGTTGTTCAAGCCCGACAAGAACAGCATCGAGTACAAGGCGCTTGACGCTGCCTGCAGCGAACTGCAAACAACGCCGCAACGCCTGATGCTCGACGTCGGCGGCATCCCGTCGCCCAAACAGCTGCATCTGTCCAAATTCCTGTTCGAATACTTCCCGAAAGGAACCGGTTTTCCACAGGTGGATATTCCGGCTGTTACCCCGCTCCCTGTTGCGGACGTGCAGGCATTCTCGATCGATGATGTAACCACTACCGAGATCGACGATGCGTTTTCGGTCGTCATGCAGGCGGACGGCAAGGTGCGCGTCGGAATCCACATTGCGGCACCGGGCCTCGGGATCAAACGCAACGACGCGCTGGATGCGATTGCGCGCCAGCGTCTATCCACTGTCTATATGCCCGGCGACAAGATCACGATGTTGCCTGACGAACTGGTCGAAGCCTTTACGCTTGCCGAAGGCCGGACCTGCCCCGCATTGTCCTTGTACGCGACGCTGGACCCCGCCGACTGGTCGCTGGTTGCCACTGAAACCAAGGCTGAGGCGGTTCCGATCGCAGCCAACCTGCGCCACAACGATCTGGATGCGCACGTCACCGAGGAAAACCTTGCCGCCGACGCCGGCGACTATGCACACAAGGCGGACATCAAGCTGCTGTGGCAGTGGGCGCTGGCTCTCGAAAAAGGCCGCATGGCCAAGCGCGAGGCATTCGGACTGAAGCCGGAGCAGACCAACCGTGTCGATTTCAATTTCTATGTCGAAGACGATGTGGTGACGATTCTCCGCCGTAAACGGGGCGCGCCGTTGGACAAGATCGTGGCCGAGCTGATGATCTTCGCTAATAGCACATGGGGAAAGCTGTTGCACGACCATGGCGTGCCGGGCATCTACCGCAGCCAGGGTGCATCGGGCGGTGGCTGGGCGGCTCGCATGCAGGTGCGTATGGTCACGCACGCGGCACCGCACCAGGGGCTCGGGGTAGATCAGTATGTGTGGAGCACATCGCCGCTGCGGCGCTATACCGACCTCGTTAACCAGTGGCAGATCCTTGCCTGCGTCGAGCACGGTGTCACAGCACCTCTGGCTGCGCCGTTCAAGCCGAAGGACGCCGACCTGTTTGCCGTCGTATCCGCATTCGATGCCGCGTACACGGCCTACGCCGACTTCCAGTCGAACATGGAGCGCTATTGGTGCCTGCGCTGGCTCGCGCAGGAACAGGCGCGGCAGGTTGAAGCCGTCGTGCTGAAGGAAGAAGTGCTGCGTCTTGTTGATATTCCGTTAATCATTCGCCTGCCTGGTATGTCGGCCGCGCCGCGCGGGACGCAAGTCAAGCTGGACCTGATCCGCTGGGACGAGGTGGATCTGACCGTGGAGGCGCGGTTGATCGAGTTGACAACAGCGGTTGCGGATATTGCCGTAGGTACGACTGACGAAATCCCAACGTCTGACAGCGAGTCCGATGCCGAATCGATACAAGAGTGAAAACTTCGAATGAGCCGAACAGGCTTTATCGTAAAATTCAAATCTTCTGCAATCGCTAGTGCTACCGCGCGTGAAGCTCATCCTTGAAAACCGCATCCTGTCCGTCGCTGTTGCGGCGTCGTTGTTGGTGCATGGCGCGCTGCTCGCAGTGCGGTTTGCGCCTCCTGATGCGTTCCAGTTCAAACCGATGGATCCGGGACTGGAAGTCATCCTTGTCAATGCCAAGCACGACCGGAAGCCGCTGAAAGCCGAGGCACTTGCGCAAGCAAACCTTGACGGTGGCGGGAACGCCGAGTCCGGACGTGCCAGGTCGCCTCTGCCCGACATGCGCCGCAGCGAGGACGGCGAAGGCCTGAAGGCCATGCAGCGCCGCATCGAAGAACTTGAAAAACATCAGCGCATGCTTGCACAGATCGCCAGGAAATCTCCGCTCGCATCGCCCACCAGGGACCACGTCAAGCCGAAGGAATCGCAATCGGAAGGCAGCGACATCACGGAAAGCACGCGGGAGATCCTGCGCCGCGAGGCGGAAATCCACAAACGCATCGAGGACGAAAACAAGCGTCCGAAAAAGACCTTCATCTCGCCGAGCACGCGTGAGGTCGGATACGCAATGTACTTCGACAGCGTGCGTCAGCGCATCGAGAAAATCGGTACGCTCAACTTCCCGCAGAAAAACGGGAAGAAGCTCTACGGCGAGCTGACCATGTCGATCTCGATTTACCAGGACGGCTCCATCTATACCAAGGACCGTGACGATGGAATCATGGTGGAGCGGTCATCAGGCAATCCGGCGCTGGATGAGGCGGCGAGAAGGATCGTGCGTCGTGCCGCTCCGTTCGGCGCGTTTGCGCAGAACATGCGCACTGCGGGCAAGGACGAGGTATGGGTCATGACGACACGGTTCAAATTCACACGCGATGATGCGCTGGAGGCGCAACTGTACGGAGGTGCGAATTGACCGGAGCACCTGATCGCTACGTAGTGATCGGCAATCCCATCGCGCATAGCAAGTCCCCCGACATTCATGCGCGCTTTGCCGTGCAGACCGGCCAGAACCTCGTCTATGAACGGTTGCTTGCGCCACTCGATGGCTTCGAGCAGACGGTGCGCAACCTGATGCGTGAAGGCGGAAAGGGGGCAAACGTGACCGTCCCCTTCAAGCTGGAAGCATTTGCGCTTGCCGATTCACTCAGTCCTCGCGCCCAGGCGGCAGGTGCCGTCAACACCCTGTCTTTCAAGGCGGGTGAAATCGCGGGCGACAACACCGATGGCGTTGGACTTGTCACAGACATCGAGCGCAATGCAGGCTTTGCCATCGCCGGAAAGCGGGTTTTGCTTCTTGGCGCGGGAGGCGCAGCGCGCGGCGTCATCCTGCCGATCCTCGAGCGGCATCCGGTTGAACTGGTGATTGCCAATCGTACTGTCGAGAAAGCGCAAGAACTCGCGACCTACTTCGCGACGCATGGGGCGGTCAGTGCCTGCTCCTTCCAGGCGTTGCAGGATTCATTCGACGTCGTCATCAATGCAACATCCGCGAGCCTTAGTGCTGACCTGCCACCGGTTTCATCGAAGGTATTCGCAACCGGCTCGCTGGCCTACGACATGATGTATGGCAAAGAGCCGACCGTATTCATGCGATTCGCTTCACAGCATGGCGCGACGGTGCGCGACGGCCTAGGCATGCTCGTCGAACAGGCGGCAGAATCATTCTATGTATGGTGCGGAGTACACCCCGATACCGCGCCGGTATTTGCGGAACTGCGCGCCGGGCTTCAGGCGAAATGAAAAAGAAGTTGCGCAAGTTGCTGCTTTGGCTGTTGCTCGCGCCAATCGCAATCGTCCTGGCGATACAGTTGTATTTCTTCGTGCAGATCTGGTGGTGGGTTGATCACAATCCAAGCTCGACTGCCTTCATGAACCGGCAGCTTGCGATTCTCCAGGAAAAAAATCCCAAGGCTCAGCTCAAGCACAAGTGGGTGCCCTACAACCGTATTTCAAATCATCTCAAGCGTGCCATCATCGCTGCCGAGGATTCCAACTTTTCCGACCACGAAGGTGTCGACTGGGAAGCCATGCAAAAGGCTTACGAGCGGAACACCAAGAAGGGAAAGGTAGTCGCAGGCGGTTCGACCATCACGCAGCAGCTGGCAAAGAACCTCTTTTTGTCCGGCGAGCGCAGCTATGTGCGCAAAGCGCAGGAAGTGGTGATCACCTACATGCTTGAAATGCTGATGGAGAAGGAACGCATCTTCGAGATATACCTGAACGTGGTCGAGTGGGGTGTCGGCGTCTTCGGTGCCGAAGCGGCGGCCCAGCATTATTATCGTGTGTCAGCGGCAAGCCTCAGTTCTGTTCAGGCCGCTCGTCTCGCCGTCATGCTCCCCAAGCCGCGCTTTTATGACAAGAACCGGCGTTCGGGTTATCTCGCACACAGGACAGACCTGATCATGCGCCGCATGAGTGCGGCGGAACTTCCGAAATAGCCTGTAATGGAGAGTGCGGTGAGGCTTCAAAATCAACGTGGATCCCTCAGTCTGTTATGGGCCGCCGTGTTCGTCGGCGTCGTCGCGTTGATGGCGATGGTGGCTCTGATCTCTGCGCGCCATGAGCGGAACTATTTTACCTACGCATGGGAATACCTTTCCAGCAGGGGGAAGCAGGAACTGCTGCAGGCAGCGCAGGCGCCGATTGCATCCGGCAACGCCGTTGTGCGCAAATGCACCGTGGCGGGCAAGATCATCTATTCCAATGTCGAATGCAATGCCTCAAACCCGACGAGCCGCGAAGTCGTATTGCAAGAAACGAAAGGCTTTGAGGCACCCAAACCGGCGCCAAATCCTGCTGCGCAAACGGGGGTGGAACCCTCACTGCAGGACAAGGCCATCGAGAGAACTCTTGGCAGGTAGTACACAGCGTTTGCCCAGAAGCGCAGCATTCCGCGCCGCCTCGAATCTCGCTTGCCTGCTGCCATCGATATAAGTACACTTGCGCTGTTTTCGTCTTCGGAGACCCGTCTTGGGTAGTCCCAGTACAGATTGTCGGCCGTCAGTAAACGGTGGCCCGGCGAGATAACGGCAGACTCCCCAGAGCGCCTCTCGCCAAAAGCGTGGGCGCGTCCAGGCCACTTTCATGGCCGCGTTCCCTGTAATAATTGATCTTCCTGCGGAAACCCTCCGCAGGGTGGCTGCGCTTTACAACCCAGGTGCAGCCGGGAGAGCACATGATTAATGTATTCGTCTTGCAGAACGGGCGGCTGAACCAGGTCAACATTGAGTCGAAGAGTGACTTGGAAAGGGTTGCGCCAGTATGGGTCGACCTGACCGACCCGAACGATGACGAGCGCGCTTGGGTAAAGAGCATCTACGGCGTAACGCTGCCGGGCGAAGACGAAGTCAAGGACATCGAAGCATCCGCTCGCTATTACGAGGCGGAAAATGGTGACTTGCATCTGCGCACCGACTTCTTACTGGAAGAGGAGGATGGGCCATCGCAAACCGTCACAGTCGCGTTCATTCTTGCGCGGAATATGCTGTTTTCGGTGCACATGCACGATCTGCCAATCTTCCGCTTGGTGCGCATGCGTGCACGCTCCCGCCCAGGATCGATTGCGGACTACAAGGACGTATTGCTCGACCTCTATGCAACCGACGCCGAATATTCCGCAGATGCTCTTGAGGGCATCTACCAGAGCCTGGAAGAGGTCAGCCGTCGCGTCCTGCAGAAGGAGCTGACGGACCAGGATGCGGCCGAAGCGCTGAATGCGATCGCACAGGAAGAAGATTTGAACGGACGCATCCGCCGCAACATGATGGATACCCGTCGCGCCGTGAGCTTCCTGATGCGCGGTCGCCTGCTCAATGCCGAACAATTCGAGGAGGCGCGCCAGATCCTGCGCGATATCGAATCGCTGGACGGCCACACTGCCTTCCTGTTCGACAAGATCAACTTCCTGATGGATGCGACCGTCGGTTTCATCAACATTAACCAAAACAAGATCATCAAGATCTTCTCGGTGGCTTCGGTCGCATTCCTTCCGCCGACGCTCATCGCAAGCATTTACGGAATGAACTTCCGGATACTGCCGGAACTGAACTGGAGTTTCGGCTATCCTTTCGCACTGGCACTGATGCTGGGAAGCGCCGTCGCGCCGTTCTGGTATTTCCGGCGCCGTGGCTGGCTGAAGTAGGCGAGAGTGCTGCAACGTCCGGGCACCAGCGGGTGCCCGGAGTGTTCCAGACTATTGGTTATCAGGCCAGGGAGGCAAACGCCTTGCGTGCAGCTTCTACAGTCGCATTAATCACAGCATCGTCGTGCTGCGCTGATACGAACCCGGCTTCGAATGCCGAGGGAGCCAGATATACGCCAAGGTCCAGCATCGCGTGGAAGAACGCATTGAACTGGTCCTTGTCGCAAGCCATCATTTCTCCGTAAGTTCCCGGAACCTGCTGCGCGAAGTAGAGGCCGAACATGCCGCCTACCGAGTCGGCGCAGAATGCACGACCAGCTGCCTTTGCCGCATCGGTCAACCCGGTTGCCAGCTTCGTCGTCTGTGCTGAAAGCGATTCATAGAAACCAGGGGCCTGAATCAATTTGAGGGTGCTCATGCCTGCTGCCACAGCAACGGGATTGCCGGACAATGTACCTGCCTGGTACACCGGACCGAGCGGCGCGAGATGCTTCATCAAGTCCTTGCGTCCACCAAAAGCCGCTACCGGCAAGCCGCCGCCAATCACTTTACCCAGGACCGTGAGGTCCGGCGTGATGCCATAGAGTGACTGTGCGCAACCGAGTGCGACGCGAAAGCCTGACATCACTTCGTCGAAAATCAGTACGGCACCGTGCTGCGTGCATAGGCGGCGCATCGTCTGCAGGAACTCCGGTGTGGAGCGCACCAGGTTCATATTGCCGGCCACCGGTTCTACGATCACGCATGCAATCTGGTCGCCCATCTTCTGGAACACGTCTTCCAGTTGCTGCGGATTGTTGTAGTCCAGCACCAGGGTGTGCTTGGCGAAATCTTCCGGGACGCCGGCCGATGTCGGATTGCCGAAAGTGAGCAAGCCGCTGCCCGCCTTGACCAGCATCGAGTCCGCGTGGCCGTGATAGCAGCCCTCGAACTTGATGATCTTGTCGCGGCCGGTGGCGCCCCGAGCCAGGCGCAAGGCGCTCATCGCCGCCTCGGTGCCGGATGACACAAGGCGCACCTGCTCGACAGAGGGAAGCAGGCGGCAGATTTCCTCTGCCATTTCGATTTCGACTTCGGTCGGTGCGCCAAAACTCAGCCCGCGTGCTGCGGCCTCTTGTACCGCCTTGATGACGGTCGGATGCGCATGGCCGACAATCGCCGGGCCCCAAGAGCCGATGTAATCGATATAGCGCTTGTCGTCCGCATCCCAGAAATACGGGCCTTCGGCACGGGTGATGAAGCGCGGCGTTCCGCCCACCGAGCGGAAGGCGCGTACCGGCGAATTGACGCCACCCGGCGTGCTGATTTGTGCGCGGGCAAAGAGAGTGTCGTTCTTGGAGGTCATACGCAAAGAAGCAAAGAAGAGGTTTATGGATTGGAGGCTGGGTCAGGATCCTTGGCCCAGAAGTAACGGTCCGGGGTCAGTTTCCCCATCCCGAGTCGATGTGCATTGGCAAGCGCAGCATGCGTGAATTCCTGTGCTTCGAACACGGCTTCCGACGCATCGACGCCGTTAGCCAGCATGGCCGCAATTGTGGCGGACAGCGTGCTGCCCGCACCGCTGAAAGAGCCCGGCAATCTTTGCCAGGTATCCCGGCGAACAAGCCCGGATTCGTCGAACAGCGTATTGGCAACCTCGTGCACGTCACTTGGCGTGCCGGTCACGAACAGATACTCGCAGCCCATATCGATGATCTTCATCGCATCCAATGCAAGCGCATCATCTGACGACGGTTCGCGCCAGGTTTCAGCGAATCGTGCGATTTCCACAGCCGACGCAAGAAGCAGGGTGGCTTGCGGAACCAACAGTTCGCGAATGGCAAGCAACATGTCTTCGCCTTCCTGTCCCGGGTCTGGCATGGTGCTGATGAAGGGATCAAGGATCAGCGGCACGTCCGGGTAGTCCGAAGCGATTTCTGCGATCACAGAGACGTTTTCGATGCTGCCGAGGGCACCGACCTTGAATGCCGCGACCGGCATGTCTTCCAGCACGACGCGCGCCTGATCTGCCACCCAATCGGCGTCCACAACCTGCACGTCTTCGACCCGCGCCGTATCGCTAATCAATATAGAGGTAATCACCGACAAACCATGGCATCCCATTGCGGCAAACGAAGCGAGGTCCGCCTGGATGCCGATTGCGCCGACAGGGTCGGCTGCACCAAAAGTCAGAATCAGGGGGGAGGTTTGGTTTTGCACGGCCGGTAGATTAAGATATTCGACTTTGCATTTTACTTGATTGAAGGGCTGGTAACTGTGAGTAATAACGAAACGTCGAGTCAGGAATTCAAGACTTGGATGTGTCTGATTTGCGGCTGGGTCTACGATGAGGCAGCGGGTTTGCCCGAAGAGGGGATCGCTCCCGGAACGCGCTGGGCTGACGTGCCAATGAACTGGACTTGTCCTGAGTGCGGGGCGCGCAAGGAAGACTTCGAGATGGTGGCAATCTAAAGGCGCGCTACAGTCGCACAAGCGTGGTCAGGCACTGTTGCAAATCCGTTAAATTTCGCAGAAAAACCACGGTGACCAAAAGTTAAGTCGAGGGCTTGTTCTAATGCATCTTGCTTTTTGTCACAATTGAGCCGTATATTGAAAGCTCGTTTAATGAGATTGCCTGATGACAACATCCTCGGAAAAATCCGGTCTCAAGATCATGGTCATTGACGATAGCAGCACTATTCGTCGTTCCGCCGAGATCTTCCTGGGACAAGCTGGCTATCAAGTGGTTCTGGCCGATGACGGGTTCGATGCCCTTGCCAAGATGAATGACCACCGGCCTGCCCTGATATTTTGCGACATCCTGATGCCTCGTCTCGACGGCTATCAGACCTGCGCGCTTATCAAGAAAAGCGCCAAGTTTCATTCCACGCCGGTCATCATGCTGTCCTCCAAGGATGGGCTGTTTGACCGGGCGCGTGGTGCGATGGTCGGCTCGGACGCATATCTCACCAAGCCGTTTACGAAGGACAGTCTGCTTAAGACTGTACGTGAGCATACGGCGCAACTTTGAAAATAATTTCCTGAATTAGAAGGTGCAACATGCCCATTCAAAAAATTCTTGTGGTGGATGACTCGCCTACAGAGCGCTACTTCTTGACCGACATCCTGGTCAAAAATGGTTTTTCGGTGTCTACCGCCGAAAACGGTGAAGAAGCATTGGCGAAAGTAAAAGCCGACAAGCCGCAATTGATCCTGATGGACGTGGTGATGCCTGGCCAAAACGGCTTCCAGATTACCCGTGCGATTGCGCGTGACCCTGAAACCCAGGATGTCCCGATCATCATCTGCACCAGCAAGGATCAGGAAACCGACCGCATCTGGGGCCTGCGCCAGGGTGCGCGCGACTACATTGTCAAGCCAGTCGATCCGCAAGAATTGCTGTCGAAGATCGCGGCACTCGGTTAAACAGTGCAAATGCATCAAACTACTACGGAGCTTGCGTCAAGCGGCGCAATGAAAGAGCCGGACACCGGCTCGCGCCGCACACGCCTGCGGGAGTTCCAGACGCAGCTCGTGGAGCGCATGCAAGCGGCGAGCAGCGGCACGCAACCTCATACCAGTCAGCTCGGGGTAATGATCGGACAGACGCGTTGGCTGTTGAGCCTGCAGGAGGCTGGGGAGATTGTGTCCGTCGGTTCCATCACCAAGGTCCCGTTGACCCAGGATTGGTTCCTGGGTTTGACCAATATCCGCGGTAATTTGATCAGTGTGGTCGACCTCGCCAATTTTCGAGGTCAGCCGCAGACGCCCATCGACAAGGAAAGCCGGATCATCGCCTTCGCGCCGGCTTTGTCCTTCAATAGCGGACTTCTGGTGTCGCGCGTTCTTGGCCTCCGTAACGTTGCAGATATGCAACCACAGACGCTCTCCGAGAGCGGCGAGACGCCTTGGGCGAGACAACATTATCTCGACCGCGAATCGCAGGTCTGGACCGAACTCAATCTTTCATTAATTGTGCAAGACCCCCAATTTCTGCATGTCGGTCTATAAGCAGCCAGGCTGCTTGGCCGGGGTTTGAGCATTTGCAGAATAACAAGGAGACTCAGTGATGGCGTTTAAACTACCGTTCTTTTCCAAGAGCAACAAGGATGGGCTTGCTGAGGAAGCGGCATCCGACGCTTTGGCGCAAGGTGCAGCTGTTGCTCCGGATACCATCAGCCCTCAGACTCGCAACCTGAACGCGACGTTTATCGGCGACGCATTGCAGAAGGGCGGTGATATTCGCCTGCCGGTGATCGGCAACCTGCCGCTGCAACAGCAGATGCGCGTATTGCTGATGGGGCTGGGTGGCTCTCTTGTGCTCGGCGCAGTCTTTGTGTGGATCAACTCCAACCAATCCATCATCGCGTCGACGCAAACGCAGATTGCCGGTGACGCGCTGATGCACTCCCAGCGTATCGGTAAAGCGGCGCCGAACGCGATTCAGGGCAACCCTGAGGCGTTCAAACAGCTGGAGGAAAGCCGCAAGGAGTTCAATAACGACCTTAACGTCCTGTCCAAGGGCGGTGATTATCAAGGCCGTCAGATTGATGCACCGAGCGCTGACATGGCTGTGCTCCTTAACGAAACCCGCAAGGTGTGGGGCGAGTCCGACAAGGCAGCGGAGACGATCCTGAAGCTGAAACAGGAGCTGACCGGCTTTGGCGCAACGCTTGAAAAGCTGAATGAACTCTCCCCGGTTCTGCTGGAACTCACCGAGCAGATCGCGACCCTGAAGGCGCAAGGTGGCGCAACCCCGCGCGAAATCTCTGCCGCCGGTCAGCTGGTCATGTTGACCCAGCGTTTGGGGCGAAGTGCAAACGAATTCCTGACTTCGGAAGGTGTGAACCCGGAAACTGCGTTCTTGCTCGGCAAGGATACCAATACCTTCCGCGACATTACCGAGGGCTTCCTGAACGGTAGCGAGGTGCTGCGCCTGAGCGCAACCAGTGATCCGGATACGCGCGAGAAACTCACCGAACTGCAAACGGTGTTCGCGGAGTACCAGGCGTCGATCGCGACGATTCTCGGTAACCTGCAGAATTTTATCGCCGCCAAGCAGGCGGAACAGTTGATCTTTGCCGAGAACGAGACTCTCAAACAGCGCATCTCGACGCTGCAGAAGGCATACCGTGCCGAGGAAGACTCCGCACACTGGTCGTTCTGGATGATGGTGGCCAGTGCGATTGCAGCACTGTTCGCCTCGGTGGGCACTGCGCTCGTGCTGCTGCAAGACAGTCGCAACCGCGCCACCGAAGCTGACCAGCGTCGCCAGGAAGCGGAAGATCAGCGTCTTCAGGCGATGAAGCAGGAAGAGGAAGCCAAGCGCGCAAACGACCAGAACCAGGCCGCAATTTTGCGTCTGATGAACGAATTGCAGGAAGTGGCGGACGGTGACTTGACGGTGCAGGCAACGGTGTCGGAAGACATTACCGGTGCAATTGCCGACTCGGTTAACTACACGGTGGAAGAGCTCCGTGGCCTTGTTGGTCGCGTGACGAAGACAGCTGAACAGGTTACCGCCGCATCGAACCAGGCGCAGGATATTTCGAACGAACTGATGGTCGCGTCGCAAAAGCAGTCGCGCGAGATCCAGGAAACCGGTCAGGCCGTGCTGGAAATGGCTGTCCAGATTACCGATGTGTCGAAATCCGCGAACGAGTCTGCCGAAGTGGCGCGCCAGTCGGTGTCCGCTGCTGAGCAGGGCGCAAAGGCGGTGGAAGATGCCATCAAGGGCATGAACGAAATTCGCGAGCAGATCCAGGAAACCTCGAAACGAATCAAGCGTCTCGGTGAATCGTCGCAGGAAATTGGTGAAATTACCGAGCTGATTTCCGACATTACCGAACAGACCAACGTGCTGGCGCTGAATGCGGCGATCCAGGCGGCGTCCGCAGGCGAAGCAGGCCGGGGCTTCTCGGTGGTTGCGGAAGAGGTGCAGCGACTGGCGGAACGCTCAGGTGAAGCGACCAAGCAGATCGGTGCGCTGGTGCGTACGATTCAGACCGATACCCACGACGCGGTTGCCGCTATGGAAAAATCCACGCAGGGCGTGGTCGAGGGAGCAAAACTGTCCGACGCGGCCGGTGCTGCACTGTCGGAAATTCGAAGCGTTTCGAACCGTCTTGCAGACCTGATTCAAAGCATTTCCGCTGCAACCGAGCAGCAGGCAACTTCCGCCAACGGCGTTGCACAAAACATTCAGAACATCCTGACAGTAACCGAGCAGACGCAGCAGGGTACGCAACAGACTGCACAGTCGATTCGCGAATTGTCCAAGCTGGCCGAAGAGCTCAAGAACTCGGTATCGCGTTTCCGTGTGGCTGCCTGACGTTTGCCAGACAGTCAGTTCATAACGGATGGCCCATTAGTGATGTTCGGCGATGCTCACTCACTGAGCATCGCCCTTTGACCCCGCGAGGCAGTCATGACCACCCCCAACTCCACCTCATCGCAGGGTGCTCGGGATAACTTTGACACCGGGCCGCTGTCCTGGGTGATGGGAGAAATCCGCGAAGCACTCAATCGTTCCAAGACGGCGATTGCAGAGGCCGTATCCCAGGATGCCGAGGCACGCACGACATCTTTGCATCATGCGAAGAGTTACTTGCACCAAGCCCATGGCGCATTGCAGATCGTCGATGTCGATGGCGTGGCGATCATTACCGAGACTGTTGAAGATCTGCTTGATCGCGTTGAGGCGGGCCAGCTCCCGCTGACGCAGGAACTGGCGCAAACTGTCGACAGCGGTTACCAGGCGCTTGTCGAGTATCTTGACGAGCTGCTGTCTGGCGTGCCGCATCAACCAGTCCGGCTTTTTCCTTACTATCGTGCGCTGCTGGAAGCACGTGGTGCAGAGCGCATCCACCCGGCGGATTTGTTCTTCCCGAATCTGGCCGTTCGTCCTCAGTTTCCGGGGGCGGAGGCCATTGGCGCAGTGGATCCGGCACAGTATGTGAGCTTGCGCCAGCGCTTCGAGCGGGCGCTCCTTCCATTCCTGAAGAGCTCGGACCGCAAATCAGAACTGGCAAATGCCGCTGCAATGCGTGACATCATTGCGCAAATCGAGCGGGTGCAAGGCAACCAACAGGCACGTGCCTTCTGGTGGGTGATGCATGGTCTTGCTGAAACCGTTGCTGCCGGCCAGATCGACAATGAAATTTATGTCAAGCAACTGTTCGCCCGGATAAACCTGCAGATCCGCCGCCTGAGCCAAGGGTCGGCAAGTATTGCCGAACGGCTCCTGCGCGATGCGCTGTTCTTCATTGCCAAGGCAAAAGAGCCGTCGTCCCGCGCGCAGCAAATTCGCAAAACCTATCAGTTGGACGGCCTGGTGCCATCCGACTATGACAAGAAACGATACGGACAGGTAAATCTGGACGCACTCGCGGCTGCGAAGGAACGGCTGTCGCACGCCAAGAACATGTGGAACCGGATTGCCGGCGGCGACGCCAGCGTCGCGGATACCTTCGAGCATGAAATGCGTGCGCTCGCAGACGCGGGATCCAAACTCAATTCTGCACCGCTGTCAAAACTGTTGCGCGAGTTGAAAGGTATCGCCCGGCATGCTGCTCATGCAAGGCCTGGCGATGCGCTGGGCCTGGAAATGGCGACCAGCCTGCTATTTATCGAAAATGCGCTGGCCAATATTGGTCGCTTGCCGGAAAACTTTGACGAACGCGCGCATGCATTGACGGCGCGCCTGTTGTCGGTCGTTTCTGGCGAAACCCCGACACAGAGTGCTGAGTGGCTGGATGATATGTCGCGGGAGGCGCAGCAGCGGCAGACCATGATCACTTTGGCAGGCGAGATGCAAAGCAGCTTGCGCCAGGTTGAGAAAATGCTGGACGAGTATTTCCGCGATCCTGCACAGCGTGAATCGCTCGGGCAGCTTGATACCGTCCTGCACCAGATCGAAGGTGCTTTGGCGGTTCTCGATCAGGACGATGCAATGCGCACCGTCCAGCATACGCGTACCGCCGTTCAACGCTTTCTCGCTGCGGAAGGCGATGCTGCACCCAACGAGCGGGATTTCCAGAATGTGGCGCAGAACGTCGGTGCGCTGAGTTTCTTTATCGAAACCCTGCAACTCCCGTCTGAAAGCGGCACGAAGCGGTTCACCTTTGATGAGAAGCGTGGGGTGTTCCAGGCGAAGCTCGTCGAACATAATCCTGCCCCCGTTGATACGCCGGAAAACAGCGGCCCCGTGATTGAGGCGGTCGAGAAGCTGGAGGCGCTTCCTTCACAGGAGCGCTCTTTTCGTCCCTTAACGACGGTTGAGGACGAACTCGCATTTCACCAGCAACAATCCGCAGAACTCGCAAAATCATTAACAGTCGAGCCTGACAACCAGGCTTTGCAGGAGAAGCTCAAAGAATCGCTTACGCAGATCAGCGTGAATGCTGATCTGGTTGACGATCCTGAAATCAAGGAGCGCGCGAACGCGGGAATCGATATTCTTGCGCGACCGGATTTTTCCGCGTCAAAGGAAGCACTGGCGGAGATCATCACCGCCACCGTTCCTGCTGCGCCGGCCGGTGAGCTGTTGCCGCCGGTTGTCGCACCGGAGACGGATGAGGCAATCGATGCAGAACTGCTCGAGATTTTCCTTTCGGAGGCAGAGGAGGTTCTTGAGGCAGTCGCACAAACATTGCCTGAGTCCCGTAATCATCCGCACAACCAGGAGCATTTGACGACCCTGCGTCGCTCCTTCCACACGCTCAAGGGTAGTGGCCGGATGGTCGGCCTGACGGCCTTTGGCGAAGCTGCATGGAGCATCGAACAGGTCCTTAACCTCCGTCTGTCGGAATCGCGCGCAGGCGACGTGGATCTCTATGCCTTGCTGGAAAAGGCGGCTGAACTCTTGGGGGCCTGGGTCCAGGACCTCAAGCAATTCGGCCGAGCCGACCGTACGCCGGATGCGCTGGTGAGCGCCGCTGAGCGGGTCAAGGCGGGTGGGCATTTTGTCTACGAAGAGGAAGTTGCCGCGCCATTGGTCGAGAGCTCGGTTGCAGCTATAGAAGCGGCGACCGAAGCAGTGGCAGAGGCTTTGCCGGAGTTATCCATCGAAGCACCTGGCCCGGCAGCCGATGGCGCTGCGACCGAAATGCCGATCGACTTGACTCAGCAGTCAGGCGTAACGGAGATCGCGGCGGAAGTGCATGTTGACGAGGTGCTGGCAGAGCCGATGCTGGCCGATATCGTTGCTCCGTCAGACGCGGCTCTGGACATGCCTGGAGAAGACTCTCCTGTGCTGCCCCAGGTTGAAGAAATTCAGCTTTCGGACGCTGACTTTGCGTTGTTTGAGAATGCTGCCAAGCCGTTGTCGGAGACTGAAGCAGTGCCCGTCCCGGCACAGGAACTCGAGGAGCCGGTTGCTCCTGCGGTATCGATTGCAGACGTGATCGAGTTCCCAACCATGCAGGAGCCGCAGCCCAAGCCGGACGATAATGTCAAGCGCATCGGCGATCTGGAAATCAGCCTCCCGCTATACAACATCTACATTGCAGAAACCGATGAGCTCGTTCGCGTGCTGGCACAGGATATGGCGGAGTGGCGCCATGAGCCGCACCGCGAGGTCAGCATCCAGTCAGTACATGCTACGCATTCCCTCGCTGGCAGTTCTGCCACAGTCGGCTTCAAGGCCTTGCAGGAAGTGGCGCATGCGCTGGAGATGGTGTTGCAGTTCCTCTCCCGTAACCCCGTCAAGCTGACGGCGAGTGAATTCGATACGGTCGAACAGAGCGTCGAGCGCCTCAAGCTCATGCTGCAGAAGTTCGCGTTAGGCGAGATGCCGGCGCATGAGCCGGAATACGTGCGCCAGCTTGCCAAGATCCGCAAGGATATCGAAGTCCGGTTGGAAGAACCGGAGCACGTTGCGGTTGATTTGTCGCTGCCTGCTGCCGCGGATTCCGCTGACACGGCGAGCGAAGAATTGGTTTCGCCGCTCGCTGCCGACGTCGTCATGCCGGAACCCAAGCAGGAAACCGGATTCGCCCATGACGTCAATGCAGAAACTCCAGAGCCGCCATCGGATCGCGCCGCTGCCGCAGATTTTGTGGAGCCGGTATTCGCCAACCCGACCGATGCAGGGGCAGATCCTGCGCTGATCCTGAAGGATGAGCTGGATGCCGATCTGTTGCCGGTGTTCCTGGAGGAAGGGCGTGACATGTTGCCGCAGCTCGGGACCGAGTTGCGCGGATGGCAGGCGCAACCAGGTAATCTCAGCTTGCCGCAGTCCATGCTGCGTCTGCTGCACACGCTCAAGGGAAGTGCCCGTATGGCGGGCGCCATGCGGCTCGGCCAGCATCTGCATGATATGGAAACGCGTACCGAGAACATCATGCGTCTCGGTACACCGACGGAACTGGCGATCGACGATCTGCTGATCCGTTACGACCAAGGCTTGGCCATGTTCGAGCAGCTGCAAAATCCACAGGCGGCCGTCCAAGGTCCGGCGCCTGCAGAGCCTGCGCCAGCTGCCAAGGCCACTTCGGTCGCGGAGCCTGCAAGGCCGGACGCGGTCGTACTCTCGCCGTTGGTGCCGCTCGAGGCAAACAAGCCTGCCCCGGCAATGCCGACTGCAGCGCGCGGGGTGGCAGCACCGGCTGGCCCCGTACCGCTGGTGCGCGTACGTGCCGACATTCTGGATCGCCTTGTGAACCAGGCTGGTGAGGTCTCCATCGCGCGTTCGAAGATCGAAACGGAGGTCGGCACCTTGAAGATGTCGCTGACCGAGCTCACGGAGAACGTTACCCGCTTGCGTGACCAGCTTCGCGAGATTGAGATGCAGGCCGAAACGCAGATCACGTCGCGCATGGCCCATTCTGCGGACCGCGAATTCGACCCTCTGGAGTTTGACCGGTTTACGCGCTTGCAAGAGCTGACACGCATGATGGCGGAGAGCGTCAACGACGTCAGTTCCGTGCACCATAACCTGAGCCGCACGCTTGACAGCGCTGTTGGCGACCTGTCGACGCAGGCACGGCTGACGCGTGACCTGCAGCAGGACCTGATGCGCGTGCGCATGGTGCAATTTGCCAGCATCTCCGAGCGCTTGTTCCGTGTAACTCGCCAGGCGGCCAAGGAGATGGACAAGCGCGTCAACCTCGATATCCGCGGCAGCGCCGTAGAGGTGGATCGTAGCGTGCTGGAAAAGATGACTGGCCCGTTCGAGCATTTGCTGCGTAACGCGATCGTTCACGGTATCGAATCACGTGATGAACGCCGCGCTGTTGGCAAGAACGAAACCGGCGAACTGCGCATTGAGATCCGGCAGGAAGGCAATGAAGTCGTAATCCAGTTCGCTGATGACGGCCGCGGCCTTGATCTTGCGCGTATTCGTTCGAAGGCTGTGCATCAGGGACTGCTGACCAACGATACCGAACTCTCCGACGAGGAAGTGCGCGACCTGATTTTCCACCCGGGTTTCTCGACCGCTGAGGAGATTACGGAGCTTGCCGGACGCGGTGTCGGCATGGACGTGGTTCGTTCTGAAGCCGCTGCGCTCGGCGGACGGGTTTCGACCTGGTCTGAATCCGGCAAGGGGGCGCAGTTCACGATCCGCCTGCCGTTGACGCTGGCCGTGACTCAGGTCGTGTTGCTCACCACCGGTGGCAAGACTTTCGCCGTGCCCTCCGTGCTCGTGGAGCAGGTGCAGCAGCTCAAGACCAACGCGCTCGCCGCCGCCTATAACGACGGTGCCGTCGTCTGGCAAGGCCAGCGTGTGCCGCTGTACTTCATGTCTGCACTGCTTGGGGATCACCAGGCTTCGCCGGTTGCTCAGCAATACTCACCGTTGCTGATCCTTAAGAGTGGTACCGACCGTGTAGCGGTGCATATCGACGAAATCATCGGTAATCGCGAAGTCGTCGTGAAGAACATCGGCCCGCAGCTTGCACGTCTGATTGGTATTGCCGGTGCAACTGTGCTCGGTTCAGGCGACATCGTCCTGATTCTGAATCCGGTTCCGTTGGCGCAGCGCGCCGCGCATGAAAACATCCGTGCGCCACGAATGACGCAATCCGATGCGCCATCTTCCATGGGGGCCGTAGCGGAAATGGCAGCGCATCAGCCGTCGACGCCAAGCTCGGAACCGGTGCAAGGCCTGAGGACGCAGAATATCGTGATGGTCGTCGACGACTCGTTGACCGTGCGCCGGGTAACGCAGCGTCTGCTGGTGCGCGAGGGTTACCAGGTCGTTCTTGCCAAGGATGGTGTGGACGCTCTGGAACATTTGCAATCCATCACGCCGGATGTCATGTTGGTTGATATTGAAATGCCGCGCATGGACGGATTCGACCTTACTCGAAACGTTCGTGGTGATGCACGGACGAATCACATTCCGATCATCATGATTACTTCGCGTACCGCAAGCAAGCATCGCAATTACGCACTCGAACTCGGGGTGAATGAGTATCTCGGTAAGCCTTACCAGGAAGACCAGTTGCTCAACCTGATCGCCGGATTCGTGAAGAAGGAAGTCACTGCATCCTAAGCGGAGGCAAGTTGGAAAGAAGGCCCGCGTGGTAAACGCGGGCCTTTTTCCATTTTGAGAGGATCTCTTTCTGCGAACCCGGTCTTCGCGACGCCACGCTGCTCAAGCCGTGCGGATCAAGGAAGACACCAGGTTGTTTTCCTCATTTTGCGTCGTCCGAAAGGGGCGGAGACAGCAAAACTGTTAAAATGGCCACCATGGTGAAACATAGCAAGACACGCCCATTTTCCTCAAGGCCTGGCTGTACCCAGGACGCTCCCGATTTTCCCTCTTCCGCCGACGCCGCACCTGTTCCCGAATTGCATCTCGCAGATCATTTCCTGATTGCCATGCCATCGATGCTGGACCCGATGTTCGGCGGAACGGTCGTCTATGTCTGTGAACACAACACGGAAGGCGCCTTGGGTGTCATTATCAACAAGCCAACAGACATGACGATGGATGTCTTGTTTGAGCGTATCGAGTTGAACCTGGAAACGGGGCCGGGGCGCCCAACTATCGACAAGCAGCCTGTCATGTTCGGTGGTCCGGTGCAGGTCGAGCGCGGATTCGTCCTCCATTCCCTGCACGGAAACTACTCATCAACCATGCCCGTGACGGATGAAGTCGCATTGACCACCTCCAAGGACGTGCTGGAGGCGGTAGCGGTTGGTGACGGTCCGCGTCGTATTTTGGTCAGCCTGGGCTGTGCGGGTTGGAGTGCGGGGCAATTGGAAGAAGAGATCAGTCGCAATGGCTGGCTGACTGTGCGCGCTGATCCGTCCATTATTTTCGACACCCCGGTTGAAGAACGCTTCACCGCAGCGATGAAGCTCTTGGGCATTGACCCGATGATGCTGGCCGGTCAAGCCGGTCACGCCTGACACGAGAGTCTGGTGGAAACAGTACTGGGCTTCGATTTCGGGCTGAAACGCATCGGCGTCGCTGTCGGCAATACCTTGCTGAGGCAGGCCCAGCCGCTTGCCGTGATCGATGCACCAACCAACGACGCCAAGTTTGCCGAGATATCGGCACTGATCCAGGAATGGCAGCCGAAGCGTTGCATCGTCGGCCTGCCAAGCCATCCGGATGGAACCGAGCATGAAATGACAGTACGTTGCCGGCGCTTCGCCAATCAGCTTCACGGCCGTTATGGCGTCGCCACGGTGCTGGTGGACGAACGTTTTTCTTCTGCAGTAATTCCTCAAAAGCGCGGTGAGTCAATCGATGCACAAGCCGCCGCAATAATTTTGCAACAATACTTCAATGACTATGCCGAATCCTAACTTCGATGCCGAAGCACTCTACAAGGTGCTCGCAGAGCGCATCAAAACCGGTGTTGCGCAAGCGAAGAACCTCGCCATTGTCGGTATCTATTCCGGTGGCGCATGGCTGGCTGAAAGGCTCGCGGCGGATCTTCAACTCAATGACCGGCTCGGTTTCATCGACGTGTCCTTCTATCGCGACGATTACGCGGCCAAGGGTTTGCACGCGGAAGTCAAGCCGACCCACATTCCGTTCGAAGTCGAAAACGCGACCATTGTGCTGGTGGACGACGTTCTGTACACAGGCCGTACCACCCGCGCTGCGATCAATGAGCTCTTTGACTATGGCCGGCCGGCGAAGATCATGCTGGCTGCGCTGGTGGACCGCGGCGGGCGTGAACTGCCGATTGCAGCAGACTTCATTGCCGACACGGTGACACTCGCCGACGACCAGCAACTCGTGCTGAAACGGGCCGACGACGGCCGCTTCTCCCTCACGGTGGACCATGCATAACCCGCAATTGAACAAGAACGGAGAGCTGCAACATTTGCTCACCATCGAAGGCCTGCCGAAAGCGGTCATCAACCATATCCTCGATACCGCATCGTCTTTCGTCAGCATTGGCGACCGCGAGGTGAAAAAAGTGCCGCTCATGCGCGGCAAGAGCGTGTTCAACCTGTTTTTCGAAAACTCGACACGCACCCGCACCACGTTCGAGATCGCGTCGAAGCGCCTGTCGGCCGACGTGATCAACCTGAATATTTCCGCTTCCAGCACCAGCAAGGGTGAATCGCTCCTCGATACGATCGATAATCTCGCCGCCATGCATGCCGACATGTTCGTCGTGCGCCATGCCCAGTCCGGCGCGCCCTATCTGATTGCCAAGCACCTGACCGACACCAACCAGCCGCATGTGCATGTGGTGAACGCGGGAGACGGACGTCATGCGCACCCGACGCAAGGGCTGCTGGACATGTACACCATCCGGCATTACAAGAAGGACTTTACGAATCTAACCGTTGCCATTGTCGGCGACATCCTGCACAGCCGCGTTGCACGCTCCGATATTCATGCGCTGACGACGCTGGGCGTGCCGGAAGTGCGCGCGATCGGTCCGCGCACGCTGCTACCGGGCGGACTGGAGCAGATGGGCGTACGGGTGTTCACCGACATGAATGAAGGACTGAAGGGCGTCGACGTCATCATCATGCTGCGCCTCCAGAACGAGCGCATGACGGGCGCGTTGCTGCCGTCCGCGCAGGAATTCTTCAAGAGCTATGGCCTGACACCCGAGCGTCTTGCACTGGCCAAGCCGGATGCCATCGTGATGCATCCGGGGCCGATGAACCGTGGTGTCGAAATCGATTCATCGGTGGCAGATGGCGCACAGGCCGTGATCCTGCCACAGGTGACATTCGGTATCGCGGTGCGTATGGCGGTGATGAGTATTTTGGCGGGAAACTAAAACACGATGAAACTCCAGATCAAGAATGGCCGCCTGATCGATCCGGCCAATGGTATTGACGCGCAACAGGATCTTTATATTGCCGAAGGAAGGATTGCCGCTGTAGGGAAGACACCGGACGGCTTTGCAGCAGAGAAGGTGATCGATGCAAGCGGAATGATTGTTGCGCCCGGCCTGGTGGATCTCAGCGCGCGCCTGCGCGAACCCGGATACGAGTACAAGGCAACCCTCGAGTCGGAAATGCAGGCCGCGATGCAGGGCGGCGTCACCAGCCTTGTCTGTCCACCCGATACCGACCCTGTACTGGATGAGCCCGGGCTGGTGGAAATGCTCAAGCATCGCGCCAAGACCTTGAACAAGGCGCATGTGTACCCACTAGGTGCATTGACTGCCGGCCTCAAAGGCGAGGCGCTCACCGAAATGGCGGAGCTCACAGAGGCAGGCTGTATTGGCTTCTCGCAAGCGGAAGTCCCGATCCTCGATACCACCGTGCTGCTGCGTGCGATGCAGTATGCACAGACCTTCGGTTATACCGTGTGGCTGCGCCCGCAGGATCCTCACCTTGGCAAAGGCGGCATTGCGCATAGCGGACCGGTTGCGTCCCGATTGGGCCTGCCGGGCGTACCAGCGATGGCGGAAACGGTCGCCTTGCACACGATCTTCGAGTTGATGCGGGCAACAGGTGCACGGGTCCATTTGTGCCGGATGTCCTCTGCTGCAGGCCTCGAACTCGTGCGTGCAGCCAAGAAGGAAGGCCTGCCGGTGACATGCGATGTCGGCGCACATCATGTGCACATGACTGACGCCGATATAGGTTTCTTCGATTCCAATGCGCGCATGACCCCACCGTTCCGTGCGCAGCGTGATCGCGAAGCCATTCGCCAGGGACTGCTTGATGGCACGATCGACGTGATCTGTTCCGACCATACGCCGGTTGATGATGATGAAAAGCTGCTGCCGTTTGGCGAGGCTTCGCCGGGCGCAACCGGATTGGAGCTGCTGTTGCCGCTCGCGCTGAAATGGGCTGACGAGTGCCTGGACAAATCGCAACAGCCGCTGCTGCGCGCAATCGGGAAGGTGACGATTGACGCTGCACGCGTACTCGGGCTTCCATCCGGCCAGCTGGCGGTCGGAAGTGTTGCCGATATTTGCGTGTTTGATCCGGCAGCACGCTGGAAAGTCGATGCCAAAGCGCTGGCCAGCCAAGGCAAGCATACGCCCTTCCTCGGCTACGAGGTGGCGGGGCAGGTGAAGTCAACCATCGTCGCCGGACATGTGGCGTACGAGCGCTGACGCCTGCGCATGGCATTCTTTCGCTTACTGCGAGTCATCCTCCATCTGTTTCGCGGCTTGCTGATTTGTGCGCTGGTGTTTCCGCTGATTGATGCAGCGGGACGCCGGGCGCATATCAAGCGCTGGTCGTCCAAACTCCTTGCAATTTGCCGCGTCGATCTGCGCATCGTCCATGATCACGGGGCGCCGGATGCGCCGCGCGCCCTCATCGTCGCCAATCATGTTTCCTGGCTCGACATCTTCGTCATCAACACGATGCACCCGTGCCGGTTTGTCGCGAAGTCCGACATCCGCGACTGGCCGTTGATTGGCTGGCTGTGTGAGAAGGTTGGCACCATCTTTATTTCTCGCGGCAAGCTGCGTGACGTGCGACGAATCTATCAAGGACTGGTCGCCAGCCTGCACGCCGGCGAGCATGTCGCATTTTTCCCGGAAGGCACCACTGCGGCACAAGGCGAATTGCTGCCGTTTCATGCGAACCTGTTCGAGGCGGCGATCGAGGCCGAGGTGCCGGTCCAACCGTATGCGCTGCGTTATGTCGACAAGAACGGGCAATTGCATCCTGCCGCCGACTTTATCGGCGAGATGAGCTTTGCCCAGAGCATGCTGAAAATACTTGGTTCGGCGCCGATGACTGCGCATTTGATTCTTCTATCACCTATCCCCACCAGCGGCGCCTCACATCGCAGGGAACTGGCCGATGCGTCGCATCATGCAATTTCAGCTGCGTTGGGCTATGTCGAACTTGGGCCAACGCTCGCTCAAATCGAACCCGGGCGCTGATACTGCGGGCAGTCGACTTGCAGCACTTCCTTGTCTTCAAGGCAGATCGCGCTAAGTTGCCCACCCCACAGGCATCCGGTGTCAAGGCTGATGATGTCGGACCGTACGATCAATCCCAATGTTGACCAATGGCCGAAAACGACGGTCACATCTTGTGTCTTGCGATCCGGAACTTCGAACCAGCGCAGGTGGCCGGGGATTTCGCTTTCCATGCCCTTGGATGCAGTTAACTCCATCGTTCCGTCGGCAGTGCAGAAACGGATGCGCGTCAACGCATTGACGATGCAACGGATGCGGTCAGCGCCCTGTAGCGAATCGTCCCATTTGGCAGGCTGATTGCCGTACATATTGCGCAGGAATTCCACCCAGTCAGGACTGCGCAAGACCGCTTCCACTTCCCGGGCAAACTCCATGGTTTGTTGGGCAGTCCATTGCGGCAACACGCCGGCATGCACGAACAAGTGATCGTTCTCGAGAATCGCCAGTGGTCGCCGGCGCAGCCAGTCAAGTAGTTCATCACGATCCGGTGCGCGCAGGATGTCGCCGAGCGTGTCAGTGCGATGCTGCGGCCGGATACCTTTCGCGACCGCGAGCAAATGCAAGTCATGGTTGCCAAGCACGACTTCTGCCAAATCTCCCAGTGCACGAATACGACGCAGCGTTTCAAGGGATCGCGGACCGCGGTTCACCAGGTCGCCAAGGAAGATCAGTCTGGGGTTGGTGCATTTTTTATATATCTTCTCAAGCAGTTCATCCAACCGGTCCAGGCAGCCCTGAATATCGCCAATCGCAAAAGTTGTCATACCCAAAAATTGTTGTTTGATAATAAGCAGCACGCCTTTTGTCGAAGAACAATAAGGCCGTATGGGGCGTGGCCTATAAAGTCAATGTGTCCACCGGGCTTTCGAAGCCCTCACCACATTCACTTATACCATGTTAATTCCCGTCATTCTTTCTGGCGGTGCCGGCACGCGATTATGGCCGGTATCGCGCGAGGCGCATCCGAAGCCTTTCATGCGTATCGGTGGCGGCAAGAGCCTGCTGGTACAGACTTACGAGCGTGCACAGGCAGTTTCCCCGCAGAGCGCACCGCTCATCGTCACGAACCGTGAATACTACCTGCGCTCGCACGATGAGCTGGCCAGCCAGCACATCAAGCCTCATTACCTGCTGGAACCAACTGGCCGCAACACTGCACCAGCGATTGCATTGGCTGCACTGTGGGCGGTCCAGCAAAAAAGCGACGCCTGCCTGCTGGTCATGCCAGCCGACCACTTAATCACCGATACGGTCGCTTTCCAGCGTGCCGCGCAACACGCCGAGATGCTTGCACGGGATGGCTTCCTGGTGCTTTTCGGGATCCGCCCGACAGCACCCGAAACGGGCTATGGCTACATCCAGCTATCCGCCAGGGTCAGTCAGCAAGCGCATGCGGTAGAACGTTTCGTGGAAAAGCCCGACGCCGCAACTGCCATGAACTATCTGGCGCAAGGAGACTACGTCTGGAACAGCGGCATCTTCTGCTTCAAGGCCAGCGTCATGCTCGACGCACTTGCTGACTACAACCCTTCCTTGCTTGAGGCCGCCCGGGAAGTCTGGGAGACGACAAAAACCGAGGGCGACAAGACAGAGCTGCCGCCGAGCTTCGAGCAGCTCGAGAACATCTCCATAGACTACGCAGTGATGGAGAAGGCAAAGAACATTGCCGTCGTTCCCGGCGAATTCGGGTGGAGCGATATCGGCGCATGGAATGCAGTGGCAGACATGATCCCTGCCGATGAAAAAGGCAATACGAGCAACAACTGCAATCCCATTTTCATCGACAGCCGTAACACCTACGTCGACTCCAAGGACCGTTTGGTTGCCGTCATCGGCCTCGACAACGTACTCGTCGTCGATACCCCCGATGCCTTGCTCGTGGCGGACAAATCCAAGAGTCAGGAAGTGCGTCAGGTCGTCAATCTGCTCAAAGCCAGCGGCCACGACGCACACAAGATTCACCGCACAGCCGTTCGCCCGTGGGGCACTTACACAGTGCTTGGCGAAGGGGCCGGCTTCAAGATCAAGCGCGTGGTGGTCAAGCCGAAGCACTCCCTGTCGCTGCAGATGCACCATCACCGCAGCGAGCACTGGGTCGTCGTCTCCGGCACCGCCAACATTACCGTGGGCGACACGACGGTCCTGATGAGCCAGAACCAGTCCACCTACATCCCGATCGGCGCACGCCACCGGCTTGAAAACCCCGGCATCGTCGATCTTGTCCTGATCGAAGTCCAGTGCGGAAGTTATCTGGGCGAGGACGACATCGTCCGGTTCTCGGATTGCTACGGACGCACATGATGCCCGTTTGGGGCAGCCTGTTTTTTTCACGAATACACCAGCAGAAAAAGAGGAAGTCGAGAATGCTTATGAAGACAAAAACGAACAAGGTTGCACTGATCACCGGAGTGACAGGGCAGGACGGCGCATATCTGGCGGAACTGCTCCTGGCAAAAGGATATGAAGTCCATGGCATCAAACGGCGCACATCCTTGTTCAACACCGATCGCATCGACCACCTCTACCAGGATCCGCATGAGCCCGATGTCCGCTTCAAACTGCACCACGGCGACCTGACCGACTCCACCAGCCTGATTCGCATCATCCAGGCAGTGCAACCGGACGAGATCTATAACCTCGCCGCGCAAAGCCACGTAGCGGTCTCGTTCGAGGAACCTGAATACACGGCGAACTCCGATGCCCTTGGTGCACTGCGTATTCTTGAAGCAATTCGAATCCTCGGCCTCGAGAAGAAGACCCGCTTTTACCAGGCATCCACTTCAGAGCTCTACGGCCTGGTGCAGGAAATTCCGCAGAAGGAAACGACTCCTTTCTATCCGCGCAGTCCCTATGCCGTGGCGAAGCTGTATGCGTACTGGATCACCGTGAACTACCGGGAGGCATACGGCATGTACGCCTGCAACGGCATCCTCTTCAATCACGAAAGCCCAAATCGCGGCGAGACCTTTGTGACGCGTAAGATCACGCGCGCACTGGCACGCATCAAGCTTGGCTTGCAGGATTGCCTTTACCTTGGCAACCTTAACGCCAAGCGCGACTGGGGACATGCACGCGATTATGTCGAGATGCAGTGGCTGATGCTGCAGCAGGATCAGCCGGAGGATTTTGTGATTGCGACCGGGGTGCAATATAGCGTAAGGGATTTTGTGAATGCTGCCGCGACTGAGCTCGGCATGGAGATCGAGTGGGACGGCGAGGGCGTAAATGAGAAAGGCTACGGCCCGAACGGCAAGTGCATCGTCGCGGTCGATCCGCGTTATTTCCGTCCTGCTGAAGTGGAGACATTGCTGGGCGATCCCTCGAAAGCGAAAAATAAACTGGGCTGGCAACCAAAGACGACTTTTGAGGAACTTGTTTCAGAAATGGTCCGAGAGGACTTGAAGTCGGCTGAGCGGGATGAGCTCGTCAAACGGCATGGGTATAACGCATTTAATTATCATGAATAGATGCGTTTCTCTAATGACATCTGAGGAGGGAGGGCAGTTTTCTTTCCTAACTGACAGCCCTCTGGCTTACTCGAGCCTTACATAATGTGACCAAAAACTGGACCGTTGAAGGAAAAACGGCATAAGTAAATTTTGTCCATGCGGTAAAATCATGGGTTGCCATATTTGCAGAGGCTTCTCATGATTCTAGTAACCGGTGGTGCCGGATTCATCGGCTCTAACTTCGTACTTGATTGGATAAATGTCGTCGGTGAGCCGGTCGTCAATCTCGACAACCTGACATACGCCGGCAACGTCAATAACCTCGCCGCGCTAAAAGACGACAGCCGTCATCAATTCGTCCAAGGCGATATCTGCGATACCGAGCAGTTTTCCTCACTGCTGCGCGTACATAAACCGCGTGCGGTTGTCCATTTTGCCGCCGAAAGCCACGTGGATCGCTCGATCCTTGGGCCTGCCGAGTTCATCCGGACGAATATCAACGGTACCTTTTCCCTGCTCGAAGCGACCCGTGCATACTGGAGCGCACTGCAGGAGCCGGAAAAAAGCTCATTCCGCTTCCTGCATGTTTCGACAGACGAGGTGTACGGCTCCCTGGAGCCAAACGACCCACCCTTTACCGAAACAACCGCGTATGCGCCGAACAGCCCGTATTCCGCAAGCAAGGCAGCGAGCGACCATCTCGTGCGCGCATATCACCACACATACGGCCTGCCGGTACTTACCACCAATTGTTCCAACAACTACGGGCCCTATCATTTCCCGGAAAAACTTATCCCGCTGATGATCGTGAATGCGCTCGCGGGGAAGTCGCTGCCCGTGTATGGCGATGGCAAGCAAGTACGTGACTGGCTGTACGTCAAGGATCATTGCAGCGGGATTCGGCGCGTACTCGAAGCGGGACGTGTCGGCGAAACCTACAACATCGGCGGCTGGAACGAAAAAACCAATCTTGAAGTGGTGAACACCCTTTGCGCAGTCCTTGATGAGTTACGCCCACGGCATGACGCCAAGAGCTATTCCGAACAAATTGCCTATGTAAAGGACAGGCCGGGACATGATCGCCGATACGCCATCGATGCCACGAAAATCGAACGGGAGCTCGGATGGAAACCTGCAGAGACGTTTGAGACAGGCATTCGCAAGACAGTGCAGTGGTATCTCGACAACGCCGAATGGGTGAGCGACGTGCAGTCGGGCGCCTACCGCGAATGGATCAGCAAGAACTACGCACGGTAATGCAAATGAAGATTCTTCTCCTCGGTCGGGATGGGCAAGTTGGCTGGGAATTGCAGCGCTCGCTTGCCCCGCTCGGTGAACTAGTGACAGCGGGACGGCAGCAGGCAGACTTGAGTCGCCCTGACACGCTGCGCGCTCTTGTGAGAGACATCCAGCCGAGCGTGATCGTCAACGCCGCGGCATACACCGCGGTGGACAAGGCGGAATCCGAGCTCGAACTGGCTCGCCGCGTCAACGCGGAGTCGGTCGGCGTTCTCGCGGAAGAGGTGCATCGGCTCGGCGCCTGGCTGGTGCACTATTCGACGGACTATGTGTTCGATGGCACCAAAGACTCGCTATATACCGAAGACGACGCGACGAATCCGCTATCTGCTTATGGCAGGACGAAACTCGAAGGTGAGCAGCTTGTTCGTAGTGCTCAAGCCAAACATCTGATCTTCCGCACGAGCTGGGTCTATGCGGCTCGTGGAAGCAACTTCGCAAAGACGATGTTGAGGCTCGCTAAAGAACGCGAGGAGTTGAAGGTCGTCGCCGACCAGTACGGCGCGCCAACCAGCGCGGAGCTGATTGCCGACGTCACCGCACTCGCGCTGTATCGCATCCATGCATGTGGCGACAAATCTGATTCGCTCAGCGGCACCTATCATCTTGCCGCGAGCGGTGAGACGACCTGGCACCAATATGCACACTACGTGCTGGAGTTGGCGCAGGCAAAAGGTGCTCACTTGAAGGTGGCGCCTGCGGCCATACAGCCTATTCCTTCGAGCGCTTATCCGCTTCCAGCGGAGCGCCCGAAAAATTCGCGGCTTAGCACGGCAAAGCTGGCAAATACTTTTGGTGTTGATCTGCCTGACTGGCGCTATCACGTGGCGCGGCTGTTGACAGAAATCACGCTATAGAGGGGACTATGAAACGCAAAGGAATTATTCTCGCCGGCGGATCCGGCACTCGGCTGTACCCGGCGACCATGGCAGTCTCCAAGCAGCTGCTGCCAGTTTTCGATAAGCCGATGATCTATTACCCGCTCAGCACTCTGATGCTGGCCGGTATCCGTGACGTGCTCATTATTTCGACACCACAGGACACGCCGCGTTTTGAGCGGCTTCTCGGCAGCGGCGCGCAGTGGGGAATGAACCTTTCCTATGCGGTACAGCCGTCCCCGGACGGTCTGGCACAGGCCTTCCTGATCGGTAAGGACTTCATCGGGAATGATCCGTCCGCACTCGTCCTTGGCGACAATATTTTTCATGGTCATGATCTGCAGCGCCTGCTGGAAAACGCGAAACAAAGGGATTCGGGAGCGACCGTTTTTGCATACCACGTGCACGACCCCGAACGGTATGGGGTCGTTGAGTTCAATGACGATGGCAAGGCAATCAGCCTGGAAGAAAAGCCTGAGGTGCCAAAGTCGAACTACGCAGTGACCGGCCTCTATTTTTACGACAGCCAGGTCGTCAGCATTGCTAAGGACCTCAAGCCTTCCCCGCGCGGCGAGCTCGAAATCACCGACCTGAACCGATTTTATCTGCAGCAAGGAAGCCTGTCTGTCGAGATTATGGGACGCGGCTACGCTTGGCTAGATACGGGCACGCATGAATCATTGCTTGATGCCAGCCAATTCATCTCGACGCTCGAGGCACGGCAAGGGCTCAAAGTGGCGTGTCCAGAGGAAATATCCTACCGGCAGAAATGGATCGATGCTGCGCAACTGGAAGCACTTGCGCGTCCGCTCGCAAAGAACGGGTATGGAAGATACCTGCTGCAAATACTTAACGAAAAAGTGTTCTAGTAATGAAAGCGAGTCCACTTGCAATCCCCGACGTTATCTTGTTCGAGCCGCGCGTATTCGGCGATGACCGCGGTTTTTTCTTTGAAAGCTTCAATCAACGCGAGTTCGAGCAGGCGGTCGGTCGCAAAGTGGCTTTCGTGCAAGACAATCATTCCCGTTCTACAAAAAACGTTCTGCGCGGACTTCATTATCAAGTTGGGCGACCACAAGGGAAGTTAGTTCGTGTAGTTACTGGCATAGTCTTTGATGTGGCAGTCGATATTCGGAGATCGTCGCCGACATTTGGAGCGTGGGTTGGAGAAATACTTAGCGAAGAAAACAAAAAGCAATTATGGATTCCAGAAGGGTTTGCTCACGGGTTTTTCGTGATATCCGACCAAGCAGATTTTCTTTATAAAACGACTGAGTTCTACGCTCCCGAATTTGAGCGCTGCATCGCTTGGAACGATCCTGCTATTGCGATTGAATGGCCCAATTTGTTGAGTGAACCTGTTTTATCTGCAAAGGATAAGAAGGCTCTTTTATTAAATGATGCCGAGAAAATGTGACTGATTCCCCGGTGTAAACGAAGATCTCGGAACCGTTTTTAAATGTCTGTATGGAGTTGAAGGAATAGCTTTTTTGGCTTTTTTCTGAGTTCTCCCTGCTGTTCTGAATCAGAATAACTTTTTTTTGTTGGCTGAAAGGAATTAAGGGTTGCACTTTTTCTTGCAATGGAACTAATCACAATTTCTGCGCTGGGAATTTTTTTTCTGCTCTTTTCGGTATTTAGCTCAAACCGATTTTCGTATAAATGCCCCTTGTTGCGGGCACCATTGAACATGAAGCTGTTAACGACATCCTTTGCCATGCTCCGCAAGGAATATAGGTCGTTTTCGAAAGCATAAATTGCGTAAAGCTCTATTTATATTAATTACAGGCGCTAATGGGTTAATAAGTGTCGTAGTTCTAATGTTGCTTTTATCGGGATCGATCCCATTAGTCGATGTAAGTGTAGCACTGGAATTGAATACGAGCCTTCAGCTTACATTAATGATGGTTACAGTATTTAAGTTGGGAGGCGACGCAATAATTTTGTCGCAATGCCTCAAGCCGGAAGTTGGGTATAACTATCGCCTTCACTTTAGAAAAATTGCCATAATAGTTGCTGCGGGGTTTTTCGTTATTGTTTATTTAAACGGACTCGTATTTGGTTCAATTCTTTTGGTGGCCGCTTCTGTTGATACATACTCCGTATTGAAAATATCTGAGTTGAATGCAAAACAAAAGCCCATAGTTGCCTCGTTTTCGAGTCTGTTCTATGTGCCTATTTCGTGCATCTTCCTATTTTTAATGGGGGGGCGCCAGGAAATGGTACCGTTTGTAATTTTAATGGGAAGCGTTGGAAGATTGAGCTACCTTCTAATTGTTCAGGCATTTTTTCATCATGGAGCAAAGGTTACATTTTTTATCGATGTACCACCACTTTCAATGATGTTGATCCAACAGACTTTGAATTTTGTCATATTTCGTTCCGACCAAATTCTTATCGGCATGCTGTACAAGAGCGGACGTGTGACGGAATTTGTTGGGGGCGGTTTAGTGTGGGCTAAAGCCGTCGAGTTCTACACTGCTGCTACACTTTTAATTGCCGCTGTAGTTTACCCAACACTTGTTACCGGGCGATCTTTAGCGTTAAAAAGAGCTAAAGCTATTTTCAAGACCAACGTATTGTATGTATATGCCTGTGCCTGCTTAATGATTTTTGTTTTTGCCTTGATGGCAGGATTTGTAATAAAAAACTATCTTGACTATCGGTTTTTGCCGTTTTTTCTCCAAGCTTGTTTGGTTGTGCCAGCAAATCTTATGACGTATATATTATTTAAGGCAAATAAGATTGACATTACAATCAAGTCTGCGCTTACCGCGATAATTTTTTCTGCTGCTTTTCTTGTCGCGGCATTAATGCTCGATATCGAGTTTATGATGTTATTTTTGGGATTCGTTCAGCTTGCTATCTATTTGCTTTCAGGGGTTATATTCAGTGGAGGGGAAAATATAGTAAGCAAACGGTGTGCTAAATAGGTTGTCTCATATTCAACCTTGGTAGAAGGCGGCTGTGAAAAACCTTTTTTATTTCTCTGCAATTTGCCTATTTTTTCTTGCGGCGATTATCCCTAACTCATTGCAATTTGCTACTGCTGTGTTTTTGGTGGTGTGCTCAGTATTTGCTCTTGTTTTGATGAAGTGGACGCGATCATTAGTTGTGATTCTTTGCATTTATTGCCTGAGCGCGCTGACAACTGTCTTTTATATGCTGCTTGGCCTATCCGGCGGGGCGACGGTCGAGGCAATTGCGCAAACTTCAGTCGTATATATAGTTTCCCCTTTGCTATGGATACTTGTTTGCGGGGCGTTGAGCGAGTGCTTGAGTGATGACAAGGCAAAATCGTGGATAGTATTATTCTCCTTTCTCGCTATTTTAAGTGTAGCAATTTTCTTTTATCTATTTATAAATTTTGGGGAAAGTGCCGTTTCTATATTTCAGCAGTCGCCAAACATTGATATGAATGGCGGATATGTTGGCGCAACAATGCATGTGTATGGCTCTTTAATCTTCTTCACAGGGGGGCTTTTCACATCACCATCTATTGTGAAGGGGAAATTTTTAAGATTTTGCCTTTTATCATGCCTTGTCATCGTTGCATTAACTTCAGGACGCTCTGCGCTGATTCTGGCGATTCCGGTTGGCGTTGTGGTTGGTATGGTATTTTATCCCCGGCAAAAAGCGACAAAAGTCGAGAATTTTACCCTTGGTCTCGGATGGCTTCATCTGTTCCTTTTTATTATTTTTGGTTTCGTGGCGATACTCTCTTTTATTCATTGGAGCGGTATTGATTTAAGCTTAATATTCGGGGTTTTTTTGGATAAATTGTCCTCTGGTGGAGGAGATGCGCGAGCCGAGCAATTTGCGGCCCTTTTGGAAGGTATATTAAGCTCTTACGGAATGGGGCACGGGCACGGAATTGGCGTAAGTTATCTCAGAAACGAAGAGTTTCCGTGGAGATATGAATTAGTTTGGTTTGCCACCCTTCTACGCGTCGGAATATTGGGAGGAATTATTTATATTATTCCGTTTGTTTTGTATATTTATAAAGTTGTATCGGCATGGTGGCGGTATGAGCTCTCTGAAATGGAGGTGTTCATGTTTGGCGGGTTTATTTGTGCGTTGCTGGCATCAAATACGAATCCGTATATCGAGGGCTTTACATTTCAGTGGATGTACATATTCCCGGTTGTGCACTTCCTAATTTTTCGGCCAATATTAAGCACTTCTATGGTAGAAAATAACGGCTCGCGTCTATAGTAGTGCTAGCTTCGGACGTTTTTATGAGATCCCCGACGGGCTGTCTGATATGAAGTGGTGAAGTTTCCCACATTAGTTAAGTTTTACGCATATCTTCAGACATTCTTGTTTTACTGAGTGATTTGCGGAAATCGTTTTGTCAAATGGAAGGACTATTTTGGGTTTAATCCCGAGAGAAGTAGAAACTTAAAATAATGCTAAAGATACTTGCACTTACGAAATACGGTCGCCTAGGTTCTTCCTCGCGCTTGCGATTTTTGCAATACATTCCATGGCTACGGCAAGAGGGGATAGAGGTTGTCACTCACCCGTTGCTTCCCGACGAACTCTTGCAGGAACGTTATAGAAATGGTGGATATGACCTTCAGTCGCTAATCCGGGCATATGCAGAGCGCTTCCAAATGCTATGGCGGCGTTCTGCTTTCAACTTAATATGGATTGAAAAGGAGGCTTTGCCCTGGGTGCCTTTATGGCTTGAGCAAACCTTATTGCGTGGCGTTCCATATGTGTTGGATTATGATGACGCGGTTTTTCATCAATACGACCAACATCGCTTTCTAGCAGTTAGGCTGCTTTATGGTCGACGTCTCGATCGACTTATGGCAAAAGCCGCATTGGTCGTCGCTGGAAACAACTACTTAGCGCAGCGCGCTCGTGATGCCGGCGCAATATGCGTCGAGGTGGTGCCAACAGTAATTGACTTAAATCGCTATCCTAGCAGTATAAAGGCGTCGGATATTGGTGAGCCTCCGCGTATCGTATGGATTGGCTCACCCTCAACGGCACAATACCTCGAGTTGCTGCGCGAACCACTAAATAGCCTGAGTGGACGGCTCCCTTTCATATTCAGAGTAGTAGGCGCAAGTGCGCCTGATTTGGGAAATGTGCAGGTTGAGGAGGTTAGTTGGACAGAAAGCAGTGAGGTGGCGTCGATACACGCTTGTGATGTTGGTGTGATGCCCCTAGTTGATTCATTTTGGGAGCGGGGTAAATGTGGTTATAAATTAATTCAATATGCCGCATGTGGCCTGCCCGTGGTCGCGTCTAATGTGGGTGCTAACTCTGAAATCGTACAGCAGGGGAAGAACGGGTACTTAGCCGAGACCCCGACTGACTGGAGCGAGGCATTAGGTGCATTACTACTCGACAAAAGTTTGCGCAGTCGATTGGGATCGACCGGTCGCGCCATGGTTGAGCAGACGTACAGCATTCAGCAAACCGGAGCGAGGATGGCTAAGCTCTTACGGTTAATCGCTGCTAGTTACCGATGAAATCGGGTAAATACTTTAACTAAAAGCTTCTAGTAACAAGAAAACCGTTGCGCAAATGAGAAAAATCCATTCATCAAATGTTACGCATCAGGCTGCTGCAGCAACTTCCCCGCGCGTGCTCATTTGCACAACAGTGCCTGAAACGTTTGCAACCATACTAAAAGACCAGCCACGTTACTTGAGTCGATATTTTAACGTAGCGCTAGTGACAAGCTTAGGGAAAGGTTTCAGGCGGATGAGTCGGAGCGAGAACCTTGCTGTCCATGTAGTGCCAATGGTGCGTGGTATTAATGTCTTGAGTGACTTCGGGTCTCTCGTACGGATGGTATGGGTGCTACGGCAAGTGAAGCCAGAGTTGGTGCACTCGTATACGCCTAAGGCGGGATTAGTGATGATGCTGGCCGCGTGGTTTTGCCGTGTCCCAGTAAGAGTGCATACTTTTACGGGTCTCATTTTCCCGACCGCCGTGGGGCATCGCCAGAGGTTGCTAATATGGATCGATAGGCTAATTTGCGCTTGCGCGACTCATATTGTCCCAGAAGGCAAGGGTGTGCAGAGAGATCTGGAGCGTTTTTGTATTACACGCAAGCCATTGCGTACAATCGGCTACGGAAATATCGCCGGAGTAGATACGCATCATTTCTCACCTTTCATGTCGATAGTTAGTGTGAACGCCGCCAAGTTAAAAGCGCAACTTGGCGTTGGTGCTAACGAGTTCGTATTTTGCTTCGTTGGGCGCCTGAACAGGGATAAGGGACTTTCCGAATTAATCGCGGCCTTCATGGCACTTCCGCCCACTGCTCGACTAATATTGGTTGGGAGTGTCGATGAGTCAGCGCCTGTTGACTCGACTACGTTAGCGGCTATCGGATGTCATCCCCGTATTCACCATTTGGGTTTCTTAAATGATATTCGTGCTGCTCTTCGAGCGGCCGATGTCTTGGTTTTGCCAAGCTACCGCGAAGGTTTCCCAAACGTTGTATTGCAGGCGGGGGCTATGGAATTGCCTGTCATCGCAACGGATATCAATGGATCTAATGAGGTAATTGAGGCTGGTTACAATGGCTGGCTAGTGCCATCGCGTAACTCGCAAGCGCTGGAAGAGGCGATGCGTCGAGCGATGCAAACACCAACGAGCCGGCTTCGTAAGATGGGAGAGCGGGCAAGATCACGTATACAGCAACGCTATGAACGACAGCAGCATTGGGATCGTCTGGCTACGTTTTATCAAGACCTTCTAGGCGCTAAATGAGTAGGAAAATTCTTGTAACAGGTGGAGCCGGTTACATTGGCTCGCATACGGTACTTGCTCTTTTAGAGGCTGGATATCAGGTACTAGTCTTGGATAATCTCTGCAATAGCACAGCTGAGTCACTGCATCGCGTTGCACAAATATGCGGCAAAACGCCGGTCTTCTATCGAGGCGATATCCGCGATTCTGGGCTACTGAATAAGCTTTTTGACGAACATCGTGTCGAAGCGGTGTTGCACTTCGCCGGCCTGAAGGCGGTGGGTGAGAGTGTCCAAAGGCCAGTAGACTATTATCACAATAACGTGACTGGTACGATAGAGCTATGTCGGGCAATGATTAAGGCCCAAGTGTATCGGTTAGTGTTCAGTTCGTCGGCTACGGTATATGGAGAGCCGACAAAGATACCAATTAACGAGGATGCGCCGACCGGGGTTCCCACAAATCCTTATGGTCGTTCCAAACTTATTGCGGAAGAAATCTTACAAGACTTGGCTCGATCTGACTCACGTTGGCGTATCGCGTTACTCCGTTACTTCAATCCGATCGGCGCCCATCACAGTGGGCTAATAGGGGAGGATCCGCATGGTATCCCCAATAATCTTCTCCCGTATATAAGTCAGGTAGCAATTGGTCGCTTGGAGACACTGCCGGTGTTTGGCTCTGATTACGCCACACACGACGGTACAGGGGTGCGCGACTATATTCATGTCGTCGATCTGGCCAGCGGGCATATCAAAGCTCTCGATGCTCTTGAGCGAACGACCGGCCTTGAGGTCTGGAATTTGGGAACGGGACGTGGTTATAGTGTCCTGGAAATGATACGTGCTTTCGAACGCGCTAGTGGTAAGTTGGTTCCATATCAAATCGTTGCGCGCCGTCCAGGAGATATAGCGGAGTGCTGGGCCGATTGCACAAAGGCTTCAAAGGACCTGGGTTGGAAAGCTGAACGTGGGTTGGATGAAATGATGCTCGATGCATGGCGGTGGCAACTGCGCAATCCCCAAGGGTATTGCAAGCGGATTGAAGTGGATGTGAACGATGTTAGGCGAGATATATGAAGCGTGTTTTTGATGTGGTATGTGCCGGCTTAGGATTATTCCTGCTTGGCGTGCCGCTTCTTCTTTTAAGCTGGCAGGTGAGCCGAAAACTCGGTAGGCCAATATTTTTTAGCCAAATTCGTCCGGGGCTGCATGGCAGGCCGTTTCAGATGGTCAAGTTCCGGACAATGACGAATGCATATGGGGCCGACGGTCAGTTGCTACCAGACTCGGATCGCCTAACGGATTTTGGTCGATTCTTGCGCGCGACGAGCCTTGATGAGTTGCCGGAGCTGTGGAATGTTTTAAAGGGTGACATGAGTTTAGTGGGACCGCGTCCACTTCTTATGGAATATTTACCCTTGTATTCGCCAGAACAGGCGCGCCGTCATGAAGTTCGTCCCGGCATTACAGGATGGGCACAAGTTAACGGCCGCAATACCCTAAGTTGGGAAGCTAAGTTTAAGCTTGACGTTTGGTATGTGGACCACAGGTCACTTTGGCTCGATCTCAAAATTCTTTGGCTAACTGTTCGCAGAGTGATTGCGCGCGATGGCATCAGTGCCGCGGGCGACGCTACAATGCCAAAATTTACGGGCAATATAAATACGAGTGGTTCACATCAAAAAGGAAGGCGATGAAGCGATTCGCTGTTTTTGGTGCTAGTGGTTGTGGGCGTGGTGTCATGCCTTTGGTTCGCCAACAGCTACAGGTTGAATCCCAACCTTGGGACTTGGTATTTGTCGATGATAACTCGCCCAGACGAGAGCTTAACGGACATAGAGTATTGACTTATTTGGAGTGGCTAGCGGAGCCAGCTGCATCGCGGCACATAAGTGTTGCAATTGCGAATAGCAAAATACGCGAGAAGCTTGTGATCCGCTGCCGCGGCGATGGCGTGGAGTTTTTTGATGTGAGAGCCCCGAATGTTGTCGTGATGGACGAAGTGGAAATCGGCCCTGGTGCTGTGCTATGTCCCTTTGTTACCCTTACTAGCAATATTCGAATCGGCCAGCACTTTCATGCAAATCTCTATAGTTATGTGGAGCATGACTGTGTCATCGGCAATTTTGTGACCTTTGCACCAAGCGTCTGCTGTAACGGTAATGTGATCGTGGAAGATCATGCTTACATCGGTACTGGCGCCGTCTTGAAGCAAGGTAAGCCAGGCGAGCCGTTGGTGATTGGTCGTGGCGCAGTAGTAGGGATGGGGGCGGTAGTGACCAAGAGCGTTGCCGCAGGAACTACGGTTGTCGGTAATCCCGCACGGGTAATGGAGCTACGTGCAAAATAATACTTGCTTGAGAGTCTTATGCTGAATATCGCATTTTCACCTTGGCCAAACTTTACGGATGAAGAAGCATGTGCCGTCGCACAAGTGCTTCTTTCAAATAAGGTTAATTATTGGACCGGTAGCGAATGCCGAGAGTTCGAAAGGGAATTCGCCAATTGGTGCGGCACGCAGTATGCCGTAGCGTTAAGTAACGGCACTTTGGCACTCGATGTGGCATTGAAAGCTTTGGGAATTGGTCCAGGTGACGAGGTCGTGGTTACGCCCCGCACATTCATCGCCAGCATCTCATGTGTAGTAAACGCAGGAGCAATACCCGTATTTGCTGACGTAGAGCCTGATAGCGGTAACATTTCCGCCGCAACCATTGAGAGAGTGCTTACGTCGCGTACACGAGCAGTGATTTGCGTACATCTGGCAGGCTGGCCATGTGACATGGATCCCATCATGGCGTTGGCTAAAACCCATAATATCAACGTGATCGAGGACTGTGCGCAGGCGCATGGAGCTCGTTACAAGGGTCGGAGCGTGGGCGCTATTGGTCATGTTGGTGCATGGAGCTTTTGCCAGGATAAGATCATGACCACAGGTGGTGAGGGGGGGATGGTCACTACCAACGATGAAGCTCTTTGGCGCCGTATGTGGTCGTTCAAGGATCATGGCAAAAGTTACGAGGCAGTGTATGAACGTCAGCATGCGCCAGGCTTTCGGTGGCTACATGAGAGTTTTGGTACTAACTGGCGCATGATGGAGATGCAGGCAGCGATCGGCCGTATTCAGTTGCGTCGACTGGCGGAGTGGACGGCCTTGCGTACGAAATATGCTGCAGCGATCTGGAATACTTGCCGCAAATTCAGCGCACTCCGCGTGCCAAATTTTCGGTGTAACAGGGCTTCCGAGTGTAGTTCACATATGGAGTGCAGCGAGTGCGTACATGCGCACTATAAGTGCTACGTATATGTTAGGCCCGAACGGTTGGCGGATGACTGGTCGCGAGACCGCATAATTGATGCTATCAACGCACTCGGGGTGCCGTGTTACCAGGGTTCTTGTTCTGAGGTCTACCTCGAAAAGGCATTCGACAACACTGGGTGGCGTCCTGCGAAGCGATTGCCTGTCGCGAAGACATTGGGTGAAACCTCGCTGATGTTCTTGGTTCACCCTACGCTCACAGATTCGGAAATAGTTAAAACTTGCAGGGCAATTGAATCCGTTATTGAAATGGCGCAAACGAAAGGCTAGGCCGAATCATATAGGCCGCCAAAACAATTGGACCAATAAAAGGTTCTTTTTCCAGAGCCAGTTATTCTATGTTTCAAACTAATAAGCATTTGTCAGTGCGGAAATACTTATGCAATATCTATATATTTTTCGTAGTGGCCGCAAATGAAATCATTTGTTGAACTCCCGCGCTTCTATAAACAGCTAATTGCCGTTTGGGTAGATCTGCTTTTCCTGCCGCTAACGTTTTGTGTGGCGGTCTATTTGCGATATGACTATAGCGATGTTGCTCTTCTCAAACAGTACGGTTGGATTATTGTAGCCGCACCATTGGTTGCTATCCCGATTTTTATTCGTGTTGGCCTATACCGCGCAGTTATCCGCTATATCGATCAGAAAATCATATACGTTGTAGTCCTCGGCGTTACTCTTGCCGTTCTAGTTCTGTTTGCAGGCGTAGCATTTACAACCCAAATGGCCGGAGTATCGCGAGGTGTTTTTGGCATATACTGGGTAAGCGCAATAACGTATATCGTAATAAGTCGATTTATTGCGCGTGGTTATTTATTGCATACAACTGGTTTGTATAATGGTAAGCCCATAGCAATTTACGGCGCCGGCAGGGCAGGAATGCAGCTCGCAAGTGCACTACGTGCAGGACACGAGTATATTCCAGTTGCGTTTATTGATGACAATAAAGCGCTTCATGATACGCTTATCGCCGGCATCAGAGTATATTCGCCAATCACTCTGGAACATTTAGTTGCCAAAAAAGGAATTGCGGAAATTTTGTTGGCAATGCCGTCCATAAAACAAGCACAGCAAAAGCGAATACTTGAGCGATTAGAATCACTTAAACTAAAAATTAAAGTCACTCCTGCAATTGCGGACCTAGTTAATGGCGAGTTACGGGTACAAGATATACGCGAAATAGAAATTGAGGACTTGCTTGGGCGCGATCCAGTCGTGCCGGATAGTCGATTGATTTCTGCGTGCATTACTAATAAGACAGTACTGATTACAGGGGCGGGCGGGTCCATTGGTTCGGAATTGTGCCGCCAGATCATTAGATTGCGGCCTAGACGCCTCATAATGTTGGACCTCTCCGAGTTCGCACTTTACTCGATTGAGCAAGAATTAAGGGCACTCCAGAATAAGCTCCAGATAGACGTTGAGCTGGTTCCGTTTTTAGGCTCCGTCCTTGAGCAGGTTAAGTGCGAAAAAATTCTGCATCATTTTTCTGTCGAGACGATTTATCACGCAGCTGCATATAAGCATGTTCCCTTAGTTGAACACAATCCAATTCAGGGCATACGTAATAACGTATTTGGTACAGTGGCGATTGCTCAGGCCGCGCTTGCTACAGGCGTGTCATCATTCGTTCTCATTTCTACAGACAAGGCTGTGCGGCCTACGAACGTGATGGGAGCGACGAAACGTTTAGCTGAGCTGGTTTTGCAGGCTTTCTCAAGGCAAGAAACCAAGACACGGTTTTGCATGGTGCGTTTCGGGAACGTGCTTGGTTCTTCGGGCTCTGTTGTGCCACTGTTTCGCAAGCAAATTTTAGAGGGGGGGCCAATTACAGTAACACATCCGGAAATTACACGTTACTTTATGACTATTCCCGAGGCTGCTCAATTGGTCTTGCAGGCGGGAGCGATGGGGGTGGGGGGCGAGGTTTTCGTTTTGGACATGGGAGAGCCAGTCAAAATAGTCGACCTAGCAACACGGATGGTGCATTTAAGTGGTTTAGAAGTCCGGAGCGATGCTAATCCTGATGGCACGATTGAAATAAGCCATGTGGGATTAAGACCTGGGGAAAAGCTTTTCGAGGAGTTGCTAATTGGTGATAACGTCGAGGGAACAGAACACCCGCTGATCATGTGCGCTAAAGAAGCCGAAATCCCATGGCAAACTCTACGTCTTTTATTGGCCGAACTAGAATGCGCCTGCAACGATTTTAACCTCGAAAAAGTTCGTGAGCTATTATTGCGATCCGTTTCGGGCTATACACCTCAATGCGGCATTGAAGATCTTATTTGGCGACGGCAAAATCAAACAGGAACAACACATGAAAATGTGGTGACTCTTGCTAGAAAGAACCAATGATATCGTAGAAAATCGCAATAAATATTGTTTATTAACGTTGCAAGGGTATACGAGCCCAACAATTTAATCAGTAACACTGGTTTTTCTCTTTGAGGTTATAATGAAATTATCTACTTTATCATTAGCTGAGCTGCGTGCGTTGCTGGGCGAAGTTGAAGACGAGATCAAGATCCGTGAAAAAGATGAAATCGCAAAAGCGCGGGCGCAAATCTTGGCAATTGCTCAAGAAGTAGGGATTCCCTTAGAAGAGTTGATTGGTGGCCGGGGTGTCATAAAAGCAGATCAAGCAAAAAAGGTTGCAATTCAATACAGGCATCCAACGGACCGAGCGTTGCAATGGACCGGCCGAGGCCGCCAACCTCAGTGGATTAAAGACTGGCTCGCATCTGGTCAGACCTTGAAGGATTTAAAAATTTAAAAGAAAAAACGCTTTGATCATTATCGTTGTTTGACGTAAATGGCAGCTTTGAAATGTAACGTCGATATTTGTGATTGTGTGCAGAGCAAGGAAGCTCATAAGAGTTACCCAAATAGCTCTTGCAATTTAACGGTTGACTTAGGTGTTGATAAGCGTATTGTGCGCTCCTCCTAAGGTAACTGACTTTAATAAAAAATATTATGCAAGTAGGCACAGGTTTGAATGCGAAAGATGTAACATCAAGAGATTTTATTACGTTGAGTGACGTGCTTTCACCCATTTTAGCTGCTCGAAAAGAAATTTGCATAGTTACTGGCGTAATTATGAGTATCACTTTTGTATCCTTTCTACTAGTGGCCGAATACAAAAGCCAAGGCTTTATCCAGTTTGGTGGTGCTATCCCGATGTTAATGGGAAAGGAGAAGGAAAAGGAAAGAGAAAAAGATAAAGAAAACAATAAAAATATGGAGCGGGCACCAGGAATCTCTCTGTCAGATTTTAAACGATATGCCGCCGCATATACGACAAGTGAGCGTTTTGAAGACTACGTGCAAGATAAGAATCTTGCCGACATGGAGGGTGTCAAAGATTTATCTCGAGTTTTCTCTTCACGGCAAGGGATATCACAAAATATAGAGCCTGTTTATCCCTTTACCAAACTTGACGCTAAAGAGTTAATGGAGCAGCCGAAGGGTAGTAGCAATAATGTAATCGGTCTCCGAATAAATTACCAAGCCAGATCTCCGGAAATCGCCCAAAAAATGGTCGGTGTTCTCGGTAATTACGCCATGGACAGTATCATTTACTTTATTTTCTCGGATATGCTTCGTTTTAAGCATGATGAGATTCAGGTGCGAATTACTGAGCTGGAAAATGTCATAATCACTAAAAAGGTAGAGCTTGAAGAGTATCGCCGTCGAGTTGCGTACTTAAAGCAAATTATTGACCGGAACCCGATTGGAAGAAATGACGTTCCACGACAAGTAGTAACAATTACCGAGGACAGCGCAAAATATCTTCCGCCGGCGACACTACTGATGACAACTGAAGTTCAGACCGTGGAGGCAAACGAGGCAATCATTAAAGCGAAGCGTGAGCAAATGCAATACAGGCTACTTCTTGAATATTATGATGGTGTCAAGGCAAGGCTCGACGAAACGAAATCGGGTGAGAAGGTCTTGCGTAGCCTTGAAGGAATCAAAGCATCCGTTTTTAAGGACAAAAATTTGGAAGATGATATTGTAAAAGAGGTCTACAATATGATCACAGTCGATAATCAGGACGCAGTAAACCTATATCTGGAGAAAAGCCGCTTCATTGCAGGTCCCACTTTGCCAAACCATTCAACTGTTCGTAAAGGCCTCGTGCTGGCAATGGGGTTTGTGATGGGACTACTGCTTTCAATTTTATTTGTTTTCACTCGTAATTGGACCGGAACGATTCGCCCGCTATCTCCCGTTTGAAAAACATGCGTTCTCATATGGGGGATATGCTAAACGGTGCAACAGAAAAGCTATTAAACTTAGCTATTTCAATAAGTAGTCACGGTCTATTGTGCGTGCTATCTTGACTCTTTCTCCCAGCATCTTCAAGGCTTACGACATCCGCGGCATCGTCGGCAAAACGCTCGACATCGGCATTGCCCGCCAGATCGGCCAGGCGTTCGGCACCGCCGTGCGTGTCAAGGAAGAAACCACCGTCGTCATCGGCCGCGACGGCCGCCTGTCCGGTCCCGAACTGTCGCAGGCACTCGCGTCCGGCCTGCGCCGCGCCGGCGTCAATGTGATCGACCTCGGCGTGGTCGCCACGCCGATGCTGTACTTCGCCACGCAGGTGCTCGATGCGCTGTCCGGCATCATGGTCACCGGCAGCCACAACCCACCCGACTACAACGGTTTCAAGATGGTGCTGGCCGGCGAAGCGATTTACGGCGACGCGATCCAGGCGCTGTACCAGACCATCGTCAAGGGCGACTTTGCGCAAGGCAATGGCGACTACCGCACGCATGATATCCGCGACGCCTACCTGCAGCGCATCGTCGGCGATGTGAAGCTGGCGCGGCCAATGAAGATTGCAGTCGACTGCGGCAATGGTGTCGCCGGTGCCGTGGCCGGCGACCTGTACCGCATGCTCGGCTGCGAAGTGCAGGAACTGTTCTGCGACGTCGACGGCACATTCCCGAACCACCATCCCGATCCTGCCCATCCGGAAAACCTGCAAGACCTGATCCGCTGCCTGAAAGAAACGGATGCTGAAATCGGCCTCGCATTCGATGGCGATGGCGACCGCCTCGGTGTCGTGACGAAGGATGGCCAGATCATTTATCCGGACCGGCAGCTGATGCTGTTTGCACAGGATGTGCTGACACGCCATGCCGGAAAGGAAATCCTGTACGACGTCAAATGCACGCGCCACGTCGCACCGTGGGTCAGGCAGCATGGCGGCGTGCCGCTGATGTGGAAGACCGGGCATTCGCTGGTGAAGGCAAAGATGCGCGAGACCGGCGCACCGCTGGGTGGCGAGATGAGCGGCCACATCTTCTTCAAGGACCGCTGGTATGGCTTTGACGATGGCTTGTATGCCGGCGCACGGCTCTTGGAGTTGCTGTCGCACGTGGCGGATCCGTCGGCGACGCTGAATGCATTGCCGCAATCGGTGAGCACGCCGGAATTGCAATTGAAGCTGGAAGAGGGCGAGAACTTTGCGTTGATTGCTAGGCTGCAGCAGGAAGCGAAGTTTCCCGAAGCACAGCAGGTGGTGACGATCGACGGTGTGCGGGTCGAGTATGCGGATGGTTTCGGGCTGGCGCGCTCGTCGAACACGACGCCAGTGGTGGTAATGCGCTTCGAGGCGGAATCGGTGGACGCACTGCAGCGCATACAGGCCGACATTAAGCGGGCGATCCTTGCAGTGAAACCGGACGCAGCCTTTCCGTTCTGACGATTCGGCGAAACGTTTTTTCTGCAGGGCGGGGTGCGGTGCACCATCTCATTGAGCATGCATGATGTTGTCAGATTGCACCGGTGAGGCAGTCTCACGCAGTCACATACGTTAAACTCGTGCGTTTCACACATGACATGCCTGCCCTGGTATGTGGAGCGAGACGAGATATATGCAACTGAACCTCGGTACGAGCTGTAACGCCGATTCTGGTCATCGGCCGCTCCGTCTGCGCGGGTTATTTTGCTGATGCGCGCACTTTATTCCCTCGCCTGGTGTCTTGCATTGCCTCTGGTTCTCTTGAGGCTTTGGGTGCGCGGCCGAAAGGAGCCGGGCTATCGCCAGCATCTCGGCGAGCGCTTCGGCTTTTATGGCCGTAGTACGCCCGGAAAATCTCGCATGTGCATGCTATGGGTGCATGCTGTCTCCGTGGGCGAGACGCGCGCGGCCGAACCGCTGATTGACGCCTTGCTAGCGGCGTATCCCGATCATTCCATTCTCTTGACGCACTTGACGCCGACTGGCCGCGCAACCGGACGCTCGCTGTTCGGGAAGCATGGCGCTCGCGTCGTGCAGTGCTACCTTCCCTATGACATTGGCTGGATGGTTGGCCGCTTTCTGCGCCGCTTTGCGCCGCGCATCTGCATCCTGATGGAGACCGAAGTCTGGCCGAACGTTATGGCGCAATGCGTGCGCCGCCGTGTCCCTGTTGCGTTGGTGAATGCGCGCTTGTCGGAGCGTTCGCTCGCGCGGGCGAAGCGTTTGTCCGCGTTAATGGACGAGGCCGCGCATGCGATGTCATGTGTCGCGGCGCAAACTGAGGCTGATGCAGATCGGTTGCGGCAACTTGGAACGCCGAATGTTCATGTCACTGGCAGCATCAAGTTTGATGTCACTCCACCGGAGGAAATGCTCGCGAGGGGCGCTGCACTGCGGCGGCAGCTTGGCAGCCGGCCTGTTCTGCTGTGCGCAAGCACGCGGGAAGGGGAGGAGCAAATGATTCTGGATGCATGGATGGCATCCAGATCGAGCGACGTCTTGCTGGCCATCGTGCCGCGCCATCCGCAGCGCTTCGACGAAGTGCAGAAATTGATCGAATCGCGCGGACTAAAGATCTGTCGGCGTTCCGCAATCGCGGATGCACCCGCCCCTCAGGATGCCGACGTCCTGCTAGGAGACACGATGGGCGAGATGTTTGCGTATTACGCTACGTGCGACGTGGCCTTTATTGGCGGCAGCCTTTTACCCCTTGGCGGGCAGAATCTGATTGAGGCCTGTGCGGTAGGCAAACCGGTGCTGATCGGTCCGCACACCTTCAATTTTGCCGTTGCGACGGAAGATGCGATTGCTGCGGGCGCTGCCTTGCGTGTAGCTGATGCATCGGAAATGACTCGAGAAGCGCTGCGCTTGCTGCATACGGATCAGGCACGACAGGAGATGGGTGCCAACGCACAGGGATTCGCACGGCAGCATCGCGGTGCCACTGCACGAACCATGGATTTGCTGAGGCAGCTTCTTTAGAGAGTAAAAAAACGATTGCAGTGTTGCGTGGGGCGCCATCCGCGCGATGACCGTCCGCCTCGTTGCTACAACGAGCGGTAAGCTTTCCGGCAGCGCACCTTGCAACCGGCGCTCAGTCAGGCCCCGCGAATGGCTGAGCCAAGAACTTCATCACAACAATTACTGCGGCGCCCGAGCTGCGGACGTTTCGTTCAAACCGCCACCTAATGCACGATACAGGTCAATTGCATTCGTGAGACGCAGTAGTCGCGCCTGTACCAGTGCCTGTTCCGCGGAAAACAGTTCGCGCTGCGCATCCAGCACATCTAGCGAACTTGCCACGCCGCTCTTATAGCGCAGGTCGGCCAGCTTCATGCGTTCCGTTTGCGCTTCCAGAACAGCACGTTGCGCTTCGATTTGTTCCTCCAGCGCCGCGCGTGCCGTCAATGCGTCGGCAACCTCGCGAAAGGCGGTCTGAATCGTTTTCTCGTATTCGGCGACGGCAATATTCTTGCGCGTCTCTGACAGGCTCAGATTGGCACGATTGCGTCCGGCATCGAAGATCGGCAATACCATTTGCGGTGCGAACGACCAGGTGCGAGAGCCGGCGTTAAACAGGCCCGACAATTCGTTGCTCGCCGTGCCGATGCCGGCGGTCAGGGAGATGCGCGGGAAGAAGGCTGCTCGCGCCGCGCCGATATTGGCGTTGGTAGCTTTCAGGCGTTGTTCGGATGCGCGAATATCCGGACGTTGCGTTAGCAGGTCCGATGGCAATCCAGCGGGAATGTCGGTGACGATGCTTTGCTCCGACAGTGGTTGGGCCGCCGGCAGGTTAGCAGCTGTCGTGCCGACGAGCAGGTTCAATGCATTGCTCGCTTGTGCGCGTTGCCTGGTCAGCGTCGCGAGGGATGCTCGCGCCGACTGGACAAGTGTTTCGTTCTGGCGCAAGTCGAGTGCCGAGGATGCGCCTACTTCAAACCGCTGCTTGGCGAGTTTGTATGCGCTTTCGCGGCTATCGAGCGTCTTACGGGCAAGGTCGTATTGCTCCTCGAACGCGCGCTCGGCGAGATAGGCTTTAGCGACCTCTGCTACCAGCGTGATGCGGGCAGCCTGGGCAGCCTCTTCGGTCGCCAGGTACTGTGCGAGTGCAGCGTTGTTCAGGCTGCGGACACGGCCGAAGAAATCCAGTTCAAAGGAGGCGAGGCTCAGGCCTACCTGATAGCTGCTTCCGACGCCGGATACGCCGCGCGCAGAGAGGTCAGCCGGTGTTCGGCTTCGTGACCCGCTCGCAGTCGCGTTCAGGTTTGGCCACAGGTCGGCAGACTGGATGTTGTATTGCGCCCGGGCTTCCTCGATGCGGAGGGCCGCAATGCGCAGGTCGCGATTGTTGTTGAGTGCTGTATCAATCAGCGTCTGAAGCCTCGGATCCGGGAAGAACTCGCGCCAGCCCGTTGCTGCTGCGTGTTCACCCGTCTGCCCTGCTTCCGCAGGATAGACTGCGGCAATCGGAGCGGCCGGGCGTTCATAACGCGGCGCAAGCGAGCAGCCGGACAGGACACCGGCGACCACCAAGGAGAAGGTAAGTTTTTTCATCATTGCTTGTCGTCCTTTTGTGCTTGCTCTTGTGCCTGCATGTGTTCCATGTAGAAGCGGCGCTGACGCTCGCTTCCCTTGAAACGGCTGCGGATGACGACGAAGAACACCGGCACCAGCAGCACGGCGAGCACGGTCGCAGTGATCATCCCGCCCATCACGCCGGTGCCGATTGCGCGCTGGCTGGCCGAGCCCGCCCCGGAGGCAATCACCAGCGGCAGCACGCCGAGGATGAAGGCAAGCGAGGTCATGATGATGGGACGGAAGCGTAGGTGCACTGCTTCCAGCGTCGCATTGAACAGGCTCATGCCCTGCGCCTGCAGGTCCTTGGCAAACTCGACGATAAGGATGGCGTTTTTCGCCGACAGGCCGATGATCGCAATCAGGCCGACCTTGAAGTACACGTCATTTGGCATGCCGCGCATGGTCGCAAAGAGCAGCGCACCGAGGATGCCGAGCGGCACAACCAGCAACACCGAGATCGGAATGGTGGTGCTTTCGTAAAGTGCAGCCAGCACGAGGAACACCGCCAGTATCGACAATGCAAACAAGGCAGGCGCTTGCGCACCGGACGTTTTTTCTTCCAGTGACTGGCCGGTCCATTCAAGCGCGATGCCCGCCGGCAGTTTGGCCACGAGTTGTTCCATTTCCTCCATCGCTTCGCCGGTGCTGCGGCCCGGAGCGGCGGCACCGGAGACCTTCATTGCAGGATAGCCGTTGTAGCGGAAGAGCTGGACAGGCGCGACGATCCATTGCGATGTCGTGAACGAGGAGAACGGCACCATATCGCCTTTGGTATTGCGAACGTACAGGTTTTGCAAGTCTTCTGGTTGCATGCGCTTCTGTGCATCCGCCTGCACGATGACGCGCTGTTGCCGGCCCTGGCTCGGGAAGTCGTTCACATATGACGAGCCCAGCGCGGTGGACATGGTGCTGTTGATATCGACGAAGCTCACGCCAAGAGCATTGGCCTTGTCGCGGTCGATGTTCAGCTGCAGTTGCGGCGTGTCCTCCAGGCCTTCCGGACGAACGCCGGCCACGACCTTGCTCTGTGCCGCCATGCCGAGCAACTGATTGCGTGCGGCAAGCAGTGCGTCATGACCGAGGCCTCCGCGGTCCTGAAGGCGCATCGTGAAACCCGTTGCGTTGCCGAGTTCCATGATTGGCGGCGGGCTCAGCGGGAATACGATCGCGTCCTTGATCTGCGAGAAGGCGCCGAATGCACGCCCCGCAATCGCTTCGGCGCTCTGGTCCTTGCCGCGCTCGCCCCAGTCCTTCAACGGTGTAAAGACGAGACCGGCGTTCTGGCCGCTACCCGAGAAGCTGAAGCCGGCAATCGCGATGACGTTGGCGACGGCCGGTTGCTTCATGTAGTAATCCTCAATCTGGCCTAGCACCTCGAAAGTGCGGTTGGCACTGGCGCCGGGCGGCAATTGCACGTTGGTGATCAGGAAGCCCTGGTCTTCCTGCGGCAGGAATGACGTTGGCATGCGTGCATACAGCAGCGCGACGACGGCGAGGATCAGGCCGTACAGCACCATGTAACGCGTGGTCTTGCCGAGCATGCGGCCGACCATCGACTGATAGCCGACGGAGGTGCGATGGAAGGCGCGATTGAACCAGCCGAAGAAACCGGTCTTTGCATGATGGTGTCCTGCTTCGACCGGCTTGAGCAGCGTCGCACACAGAGCCGGCGTCAGCGTCAGCGCCATCAGTGCGGAGAAAGCCATCGAGGCCACCATCGACAGCGAGAACTGGCGATAGATCGCGCCGACGGCGCCGCCGAACAATGCCATCGGCAGGAACACGGCGATCAGCACGAGCGTGATGCCGATGATAGCGCCGGTGATCTGGCCCATGGCCTTGCGGGTTGCCTCACGCGGCGACAACCCTTCTTCGCTCATTATGCGCTCGACGTTTTCCACCACCACGATCGCATCGTCAACGAGGATGCCGATCGCCAGCACCATGCCGAACATGGTCAGCACGTTGATCGAAAAACCGAACAGCAGCATGGTGGCGAATGTCCCCATCAACGCAACCGGCACGACGATGGTCGGGATCAGCGTGTAGCGCATGTTCTGCAGGAACAGGTACATCACGAGGAATACCAGCAGGATCGCCTCCAGCAATGTCTTCACGACTTCCTCAATGGAAATCTGGACGAAGCGCGAGGTGTCGTACGGGATGTCGTATTTGACGCCAGCCGGGAAATACTTCTCCAGCTGCTCCATGCGGGCACGTACTGCTTTTGCCGTGGCGAGTGCGTTTGCCGTTGGCGAAAGCTGCACGCCGATCGCTGCGTTCGGCTTGCCGTTCAAGCGGGCGGAGGTGCCGTACTGCTGTCCGCCGACTTCGATGCGTGCAACGTCGCGCAGGCGGACGGTGGAACCGTCACGATTGGCGCGCAGGATGATGTTGCCGAACTCCTCGGGCGAGGTTAACTGACCGCTCACGACGATAGGCGCGGTTACCTGCAGGTTGCTCGGGTTGGGCAATTCACCGAGGCTGCCGGACGCGACCTGCGCATTCTGCGCGCGGATGGCGGCGGTGACATCGGCAGGTGCAAGCTTGAGGCCGACGAGCTTGGCAGGATCGATCCAGATACGCATTGCGCGCTCGGTGCCGAACAGTTGCGCCTGGCCGACGCCGGGTACGCGCTTGACTTCGTTGAGGACGTTGCGCGACAGGTAATCGCCCAGCGCCACCGGATCCATGCGGCCGTCGGCCGACGACAGCGTAATTACCAGCAGGAAGTTGCTGCGCGCCTTCGTCACCTGCACACCTTGCTGCGTCACAGACTGCGGCAGACGGGCCTCCACGCGCTTGATGCGGTTTTGCACATCGACGGCGGCGAGGTCGGGATTGGTGCCCGGCAGGAAGGTTACGGTGATCTGTGCCTGACCGTTGGCTTGCGCCTGCGACTCGATGTATTGCAGGCCCTCGGCACCGTTCATCTCCTGTTCAATCAGGCTGATGACGCTTTCATCCAGTGTCTGTGCGGTCGCACCCGGATAGGTGGCATTGACCTGAATCGCCGGTGGTGCAATGGTCGGATACTGCGCGATCGGCAGTCGCGTGAGCGACAGCGCCCCGGCAAGCAGGATGAAGATGGCGATAACCCAGGCAAATACCGGGCGATCGATAAAAAACTTGGGCATGCGCTACTCCGTTATTTGGCCGGGGTTTTCTGCTCGGATTGTGCAGGCGCAGGAGCCGACTTGCCGGCATCTGCCTGTTTCCACGGCACTGCGCTCACAGGAGCGCCGGGTTTCACTTTCTGAATGCCTTCCACGATGACGCGGTCACCTGCCTTGAGGCCTTCATTGATGATCCACGCATTGCCCTGCACGGCGCCGGTCTTTACCGGTTGTGCGGCCACCTTGCCTTCGGCATCGACCACCATGACGGAAGCGCCGGACGGCGAGCGTTGCACCGCCTGCTGCGGCACCAGGATTGCATTCTCGGCAGCGGCCTGTTCGAGGCGGGCGCGAACATAAAGGCCGGGAAGCAGCATGCGGTCCGGGTTCGGGAATTCTGCGCGCAGGGTGACCGCGCCGGAGCTTTCGTCGACCGTCAGGTCGGAGAACAGCAGCTTGCCTGCGTGCGGATAGGGGCGACCGTCTTCGGTAACGAGCGTCACCTTGGCCTGTCCCTGGCCGACGCGCTGGAGCTGGCCGCTGGCCATTGCACGTTGCAGTTGCAGCACCTCAGTAGCGGATTGCGTCAGGTTCACATAGATCGGGTCGATTTGCTGGATGGTGGCGAGCGGTGTAGCTTCGCCCTGGCCAACCAGTGCCCCTTCGGTGACCTGCGCGCGGCCGATGCGGCCGGAAATCGGCGCGGTAACCGTGGCATAACCGAGGTTCAGGCGCGCCGTCTCGACTGCAGCCCTGGCGGCGGCCACATCGGCGGTAGCCTGTTTCTGTGCCGTCTGCGCTTCGTCGAATTCCTGTTTGCTGATGGCTGTGGTTTCCACCAGTGGCTTGTAGCGCTTAACCTTCAGGTCGGCTTGGGCTAGGTTCGCTTCGGCTTTTGAAAGGGTGGCTTGTGCGCTGTTATAGGCAGCCTGATACGGTCCCGGATCAATGCGGAAGAGCAACTGGCCCGCTTTAACGTCGCTGCCTTCACGAAATACGCGCTTGAGAACGATGCCTGGCACACGGGCGCGCACCTGGGCTACGCGCGTTGCTTCGAGGCGGCCGGGCAGTTCCGTGGTCATCACGACACGTTCCGGCGCAACGGTAACAATCGACACTTCGGGCGGTGGCATGCCTGCACCTTGGGCATTTGCGCTCGGGATCTTGTCGCCGCAACCGGCCAGCAGGGAAAACATGCACACAGCCGCGGCAACGCGCGGAACATGACGTAGCGGGTTCATACGTTCTCACTTGAAATACGGGTTGCGTTGTGGCGCTGTGTCGGAGTGGAAATTGACCGCAGTCATGCGAAGCACCACAACAGGAGTGCGCTGGTTCTTATTCTGCCGCGCCCGGGGTATTATACATACATGCATGTATGTATGTTTTTCGTAGTGTATCGAAGCCGGCGCCAGCTGGCTGATCATACCCTCAACCGCAAACTCCCGTTCTGACATGGCCAGAAGCACGAAAGAAGAAGCGCTGGAAACGCGCAATCGCATCCTCGATGCGGCCGAAGACGTCTTTTACGCGAAGGGTGTGAGCCGCGCATCTCTCGCCGATGTCGCCAGCGCCGCGAACGTCACGCGCGGTGCGATTTACTGGCACTTCAAGAACAAGACGGACCTGTTCGATGCGATGTGCGAACGCGTGCGATTACCGATGGAATCGATGGTCGAAGCCAATGGCGAAGCCGGCGGCCAGGATCCGTTGGGACAGCTGCGCGCGACCTGCGTGTTCCTGTTCAAGGAAACCGTCCGCAATCCGCACTCGCGCAAGGTGTTCGACATCATGTTCCACAAATGCGAGTTCGTCAGCGAGGACGACCCGATCCTGATTCGACGGCGCGAATGGTTCACGAAAGGATCGAAGAATCTCGAACGTATCTTGCGCAACGCCATTTCAAGAGGGCAACTGCCGCCCGACCTCGATGTCCGCCTGGCGGCAACCGCGATGCATGCGCAGATCGATGGCTTGCTCAATAACTGGCTGTTCTCGCCCGACAGCTTCAATCTCGCCAGCAACGCGGAAAGGCTGGCCGATGCCTGCATCGACACGGTGCGCTTTGCGCCGTCCCTGCGCAAGCCGGCTTCCAGACATCGTTCCACGTGTGCCGATGTCGCTGAGCAATGAAGCCTTGTTGAAGCGGGCGTTTTGTATGAGGGCGCCCATTCCGCTGCTTCGACTTACGGTGCTGTGCGTGGTCGCCTTTGCCATCATGGGGCGCAGCGCAGCTTAGAGCGTCTAACAAAATGCCGCTTGCAGCGTTGCGTGGGGCGGCCGTCCGCCTCCTCGCCGTACGTCATGTACTGTCTTCGTCGGCGCGCCTTGCCATCAGCATTGTGTTAGAGCCTGTTTGAAAACTGTAGCGAGCGGTCCGAGTTTGGTTGGAGAAGCGCAGTCGTACGTGAGGTACGGCGAGCATCGCAGAGCCAAAATCGGGCTGTGCAGTAAGTTTTCAAACAGGCTCTAAGACGCTCTTAGGAAAGAGACGTTAGCGTGAAGCCGGCGCCGTCAGGCGGAAGGCACTGACCAATTCGGATTGCTTCATCGCCTGTTCCTGCAGGGTTTCCGCCGCCGCTGCGGATTGTTCCACCAGAGCTGCATTCTGCTGGGTGATCGTGTCCATCTGCGTGATTGCCTGGTTCACCTGCTCGATCCCGGCGCTCTGTTCGCGACTGGCAGAGGTGATCTCGTTCATGATGGCTGTCACTTGGCGCACGGATGACACGACTTCGTCCATCGTCTTGCCTGCATGTTCGACCAGCCTGTCCCCGGCCTCCACCTTCTCGACCGCATCGTTGATCAGGAGCTTGATTTCCTTTGCAGCGGCAGCAGAGCGTTGCGCGAGGCTGCGCACCTCGCCGGCAACCACGGCAAAGCCGCGCCCCTGTTCACCGGCGCGTGCAGCTTCAACCGCGGCGTTCAGTGCAAGGATATTGGTCTGGAAAGCGATGCCGTCGATGACGCCGATGATCTCGGCGATCTTCTGCGAGCTGTTCCGTATCGAGCCCATGGTGTCCACTACCTGGCTGACTGCCTCGCCGCCCTTGACGGCGATGGCCGATGCCGATCTCACGACTGTATCGGCCTGCGCGGCGTTGTCGGCGTTCTGCTTCACGGTGCCGGTCAGTTCCTCCATGGAGGATGCTGTCTCCTGCAGCGAACTGGCCTGCGACTCGGTGCGCGAGGACAGGTCAGAGTTGCCGGCCGCGATTTCCTGCGCGCCCTTGTTCACAAGGTCGGTCGCTTCCTTAATCTGGCCAACCAGCAGCTTGATGTTGGTCTGCAGGATGCGAACGGCCTGCAGCACCTTCGCGATTTCATGGTCGCCATCCGACGCGATCTTGCCGCTGAGGTCGCCAGCGCTCATGCGTGCGATGTCATGCCGGGCGCGCTCCAGCGGAGAAGCGATGATCCGGTTCAGCAGCGCGCACGACAGGCCTGCGAGCAGCAGTCCCGTGGCGCTGACAACCGCTGCAGTAATGCCGTGCTGCGCCCCGATTGCGGCGGCGGCATTTGCCGCGAACAGCATGCCGAGTGTGCCGAAGGCAAGGCGTATCCGCGCCCTGATCGAGAACTTCTGCAGGAAGTTCATCGCGTCCAGGGGCGATCGGCGGACGACCGCGCCCTCGCGTATCGCAAGTGACTTGTTGCCGGCCCTGATCTCGCGGTAGGCGTGCTCGGCGGCGGCAACCTGTTCGCGGCCCGGCTTGATGCGAATCGAGGTATAGCCGGTGATGCGGCCGTTCTCCATGATCGGCGCCGCATTGGCTTCGACCCAGTAGTGATTGCCGTTCTTGCAGCGGTTTTTCACCAGCCCGGTCCAGGCTTTGCCGCTGCGGAGGGTGCGCCAGAGATCTTCAAAGGCTTCGGCAGGCATGTCCGGATGGCGCACGATGTTCTGTGGAGCGCCGATCGCTTCCTGTTCGGAAAAGCCGCTGATCGTGATGAAGTCCTGGTTGACGTAAGTGATGATCCCTTTCAGATCCGTCTTCGATACGACCGTCTCGGAGTCCTGCAGGATGTATTCAATGCCGGTCACCGGCATGTTGGTTCTCATTGTGTGGTTCCGCTCGCGGGTTGGTGGATGTGTCCTGCTACTGCGGCGTCGTACTGAGCAATAAGCAAGCCAACAAAATGGGTGCGCAGAGTGCAGTATGCGCCATACGGAATGCCATGTTATGTGTGCGTATTTGTCTTACATGTGCGACAAGCAAGCGGCGGCTTTCCCGATATCGGCAAGAGTATTTCCTATTGTCGGTAACGAATTTCCCAACTTAGAGAGCCCACTTTACGCTTGTGGGATTGGGATCAACCCGCCGTGCGGTGGCGCTTTGCGAATTTCTTAATGGTTTTGAGTTCTGCTGCGGTGGACGGAACTTATCCTACGCGGCACGGCGGGTGCGGAAAGGGCGGGCAGTTGCGGTGGCGGGCACCACCGCAGGTAGGCAGGAATAGGGTTACTCGACCAGAAGCGAATTGACCTGGACCAGGTCTTCTTCCTTGAGCGTGCCGGCAGCAGACTTCAGCTTCAGGCTGTTCACGATCGTGTCATAGCGCGCCTTTGCCAAGTCGCGACGGGTCGAATACAGCTGCTGCTGCGCATTGAGCACGTCGATATTGATGCGCACGCCGACCTGATAACCGAGGCGGTTGGATTCCAGCGCCGACTGGCTCGATACTTCGGCGGCCTCCAGCGCTTTTACCTGCGCCAGGCCGGAATTCACGCCGAGGAAGGCCTGGCGAGCGCCTTGCGCTGCGACGCGGCGCGTGTTTTCCAGGTCGGCACGTGCCTTGTCTTCCAGGGCAATCGATTCGCGCACGCGGCTGGTGACGGCAAAGCCGGAGAAAAGCGGGACGGTCCAGCGTACACCCACGGAATTGGTATAGCCGTTGGCCGTTGTGGCAGTGGTGCGATCGCTATAGCTGCGGCTTGCTTCCAGATCCACGGTCGGATAGTGGCCGGCGCGATTGCGGGATATTTCGCGCTGGGCGATCTCCAGCGCAAGCTGCTGGCTTAGCACGCCGTAATTTTGCTGCTCCGCGCTTTGCACCCACTGGTCGATGACTGCGGGCTCGGGCGTGCTCAGCTTCACGCCAGGGCGCAGCATGGCGAGTTCGCCGGTCGGCTTGCCGATGATCTGCTGCAGCGCGGTGCGTTTGATGTCGAGGTCGCTTTGGGCAGCGAATTCCTGCGCGACGACGAGGTCGTAGCGTGCTTGCGCTTCATGGGTGTCGGTAATGGTGGCCGTGCCCACTTCAAAGTTGCGCTTGGCCGATGCCAGCTGTTCGGTGATGGCCGTCTTTTGGGCCTGCACCGACGCAAGTGCATCCTGCGACGCAAGCACGTCGAAGTAGGCCTGGGCGACGCGCACGATCAAGTCTTGCTGTGCCTGCGCAAATTGCGCTTCGCTCACGGCGACCGACAGCTTGCTTTGTTGATACTGTTCCCAGTTACCCCAGCGGAACAGAGGCTGCGATAGCGACACGCCGTAGGTCGTCGCCATGATGCTTGTCGGGATATTCGGCGGCTCGGCCTTGCTGCGCGTGCCCGTTGCACCGATCACCGGCAGCAAACCCGCCCGCCCCTGCGTCGTCCTCTCCTGTCCTGCCGTCAGTGCCGCACGCGCACTTGCGTATTGCGCATCGTTGGCGAGCGCTTCCTGATACACCTGCAGCAAGTTGATTGCATGCGCATTAAGCGACAGGAAGGCACCAGCGATCAGCGTGGCAAGGACAGGTTTCCGCATTCGGTTCTCCGGGTGTCAGGAAGAGGATTAGTAGGTTGGCATCGAATTGTCGACCTGCAGCGCCCAGGCATGGACGCCGCCGGTCAGGTTCGTCACCTGCGTAAAGCCGTTGCGTTCGAGGAAGGCTGCGACGGACATGCTGCGTGCGCCGTGATGGCAGATGCACACAATAGGGGCGTCTTCCTCCAGTTCCTGCATCCGTGCCGGGACGCTTTGCATTGGCATCGGCACGGAGCCCTCGATATGGCAGGTCTGGAATTCCCAGGGTTCGCGCACATCGAGCAGCACCGGCTTTTCGCGTGACTCGTCGGCAAGCCAGGTCGCCAGTTCCGGTGCAGTGACTGTTTGCATCGCTAATCCTTAGAACACGAACTGAGACGGCGTCAGTGCTGCGTGCAGCGGCTTGACGTTGGTTTCGAAAATATTGACCTTGCTGAAGGCGCTATCGGACACGCGTGTGATGATTTGTGCCTGCATCACCGGCGCTTCGCCGATGATGGCGAAAATGCGACCGCCCACCTTCAGTTGCTGCAGGAAGGTGTCCGGCAGTACCGGCAGCGAGCCCGAGATCACGATCACGTCGTACTGCGCTTCCGCGCCGCCCCAGCCCTGTGCACCGTTGCCCAGCACGACGTCGACATTGGTGACGCCATTGGCGGTCAGGTTCTTTTCTGCAAAGGCCTTGAGCGTCGGGTCGATCTCGACCGTCGTCACGTGGCGCGCCCGATGAGCCAGCAGCGCCGCCATGTAGCCGGAACCCGCGCCGATTTCCAGCACGTTTTCATGCTTCTTCAGTTCCACGTCCTGCAGGATGCGCGCTTCCAGCTTCGGGGTGAACATGCATTCGCCACCCGGCAGCGGGATCTCGGTGTCCATGAACGCCAGGTTCTTGTGCGCCTCCGGTACGAAGTTTTCACGCTTGACCACGAGCAGCAGGTCCAGCACCTCCGTATCCAGCACATCCCACGGGCGGATCTGCTGTTCGATCATGTTGAAACGGGCTTTTTCGATATTCATTTCGGCACTCAATGGGTTAGGGGGACAAACCCGGCATTTTATCAAAGGGGATCGCTGTTTTTGCTTTGTGGAACTACTATCGCAGGCGCGCCTTGATGCTGCTCAGGTTGGGTGTTGCGCCATTTGCTACGTGCCCATGCCGCGAAATCATCCAGGTAGGTATAAATCACCGGAACCACGACAAGCGTCAGTAATGACGAAGTGATAATGCCACCGATGACCGCCTGTCCCATCGGTGCCCGCTGTTCTGATCCTTCGCCGAAACCGAACGCCAGTGGCACCATGCCGAACACCATCGCCAGCGTCGTCATCAGGATCGGCCGCAGGCGGACATGGGCGGCTTCCAGCAGCGCCGCAGTACGATCCATGCCGTGCTTGCGTGCCTGGTTGGCAAAGTCGACCAGCAGGATGGCATTCTTGGTCACCAGGCCCATCAGCATGATGAAGCCGATGATCGAAAACAGGTTGAGCGTGGAGCGGAAGAACATCAGTGCCAGGAATACGCCGATCAGCGTCAGCGGCAGTGCCGACATGATGGCAACCGGCTGCAGGAAGCTCGCAAACTGCGACGCCAGGATCATGTAGATGAAGATGATCGCCAGTGCCAGCGCCGACAGCGCGTAGCCAAACGATTCCTGCATGTTCTTGGTCGAGCCACCGAGCTGGTAGCGATAGCCGGGCTGCCAATCGATCGTGTCCAGGGCCTGCTTCACATCGGCACTTACCTGACCGGCGGAGCGGCCGACGACGTTGGCCGACAGCTCGACCTCGCGGTTCAGATCGCGCCGGTTGATCTGGTTGGCGCCGGTGGACGGCGTGATGTTCGCGACCTGCCGCAGCGCCACCATCCTCGGCGTACCGTCCGCATTGGTTTGCGAGCTGGTCAGCATCAGTCGCGCGAGGTCGTCGGCGTTGTTGCGGTCCGACGGCGCCAAACGAACCTTCACATCGTAGTTCTCGTCATCGGGTGCGCGCCATGTGGTGGCCGCCTCGCCGGCAAGCAGGGGACGCAGCGCGTTACCGATCTGCGCGACACCCACGCCAAGGTCCGCACCAATGTCGCGCTTGGGTTCGACGGCAATCGTCGGTTTCTCTGCCTTCAGGCTGGAGTCCAGGTCCACCACGCCGGGAACTGCGCGCATCTTGTTCATCGCCACTTCAGTGAGCTTGGCCAGTTCCTTCAGGTCGGTGCCCTGCAAGCTCAGGCGCAGCTGCTTGTTGTCGCCACCGACACCATCCAGCGTACCGATATGTGTCACCGTGACGCCGGCAACCTGCGCCAGTCGCTCGCGCATTGGGGCGGCGAGTTGCGCCACGCTGCGCGTGCGCTCGGCACGCGGGCTAAGGCGAATGAAGATCGATGCATAGTTCTTGCCTTGAGCAGAGCCGGTGTTGACGGTGGTGTAAGTGTCGCGCACTTCCGGGAACTCGCGCAGCACTGCCTCGACCTGGCGCGCCTTGCTTTCGGTGAATTCGAGCGAGGAACCGACCGGCGTGTAGAAGGTGACGCCGGTTTCGGAGTAGTCGGGCTGGGGCACGAATTCGGATCCGATCAGTCCGGTCGCCGGGATGGCCAGGCCGCCGAAGAAGGTTGCGGCGGCGATTGCGAGCGTTGCCATCCGGTGCCTGAGCGACCAGTCGAGAAGCACCTGGTAGGTGCGCGACATCCATTGCACCATGCGGTCGAACTGCCCGAGCACGCGGCCGATCGTCTTGTCGTACCAGTTCTTGTGTGTGCCTTTTTCGCCATGCGTATCCGGATCCGGCCATACCGACGACAGCATCGGGTCCAGTGTGAAGGACACGAACATCGAGATCAGCACTGCTGCGGTGACGGTGATCCCGAACTGGTGGAAGAAGCGGCCGATGATGCCGCCCATGAAGCCGACCGGCAGGAACACCGCGACGATCGAGAAGGTGGTGGCCAGCACGGCAAGGCCAATTTCTGCCGTGCCTTCCAGTGCCGCTGTCTTGTGGCTTTTGAAGACGCCATGCACCTTCATTCCTGCGTGCCGTACGATGTTCTCGCGCACCACGATCGCATCATCGATCAGCAAGCCCACGCACAGCGACAGCGCCATCAGCGTGATCATGTTGATCGTGAAGCCGAAGATGTACATGAACAGGAAGGTGCCGATAACCGCCACCGGCAGCGTCAGGCCGGTGATGACGGTGGAGCGCCAGGAATTGAGGAACAGGAAGACGATCAGCACCGTCAGGATTGCGCCCTCGATCATCGTACGGCGTACATTCTCGACGCCGGTGCGGATCTGTCGCGAGCTGTCCTGGATGATGTCGATTTTCACGCCGGGATACATCGACTGCATGCGCGGCTCGAGTTCCTTCAGCGCTTCCTTCATGCCGTCTGCGACGTCGATCGTGTTCTGGCCCTGTGCCTTCAGCACCGCCAGCGCGAGGGTGCGCTGGCCGTTATACAACGCTAAGCTTTCCTGTTCCTCCTGGCCGTCGACGACGGTGGCGATCTGCGACAGGAATACCGGTTGTCCGCCGCGGCGGGCAACGATGATGCGGCCGAAATCCTGCGGGTCCTTCACCTTGCCCTGGATCTGCACGACCTTTTCATCGGTGGAGGAACGGATCGCGCCGGTCGGCAGTTCCTGGTTCTCATTACGCAGTGCATTGATCACCTGGTCGATGCCGATCCCGAGGGCTTCCATTTCGCCCGGCTTCACATAGATCTGCACCTCGCGCTTGACGCCGCCAACCAGCGTGACGGAACCCACGCCGCGCACATTCTCCAGGCGCTTCTTCACGACCTGATCGGCAATCGTCGTCAGTTCACGCAGATCACGCTGCCTTGTCCCTGCATCATTGGTGACGGAAATCGCAAGGATAGGGCGGTCAGCTGGGTCGTAGCGCATGACGCGCGGTTCCTTGACCTCCTTGCGGAACACGGTTTTCACCATCGCGACTTTTTCGCGCACATCCTGTGCCGCCTGCGACGGGTCGATCGTCAGGTCGAACTCGATGATGACGACTGAACTGCCTTCGTACGAGCGGGAAAACAGGTTCTTGATGCCGTTGATCGTGTTGACCGCTTCCTCCACCTTGCGCGTGATGTCGGACTCCACCGTCTCGGGCGATGCGCCGGGATAATCGGTTTGCACCACGACCACCGGGAAAGTGACGTCCGGGAACTGATCGACCTGGAGGCGCTGGTAGGAGAACAGCCCGAGCACGACGAACGCCACCATCATCATGGTGGCGAGGACCGGGTTGCCGATACTGATGCGGGTAAACCACATGGAGGATGTCTCTCGGGTACGGTGTTGTTATTCTGAGGCGGCGGTGCGCATTGCCTTGGGCGCGCCTGCAGCGACGGGATTGGCGGTTTGCGCGAACTTCACTGCAGTCCCGACGCGCAGGGTGCCGAGATTCGCGCGTACGATCTGGGCGCCGTTGTCCAGCCCCTGGACGATCTCGACGGCACCACCCTCGCCGTCGTCACCGCCTACGCCGAGCGTCACCTGCTTCTGCACCAGCTTGCCGTTCTCGATCGCGTAGACATAGGTATTGCCGGCATCGGTGCGGATCGCCGCTTGCGGCACCGTCAGCACACCAGCCTTTTTTGCCATCGTCAGTTGCGCTTCGCCGAACATGCCGACCCGCAGCACGCCTTCCGGGTTGTCGATCTGGATATAGGTCATGATCGAGCGCGAACCCGCCTGGGTGGCAGGATTGATGCGGACGACCTTGCCCGTCAGCGGCTGCGGGATGCCTTCCACTTTGACGCGCACCTCCTGGCCGAGCGCAACCTGCATGATGTCCGCTGCCGGCACGGCGGCTTCCATTTCCATCTGGCTGAGGTCGACGACATCGAGCAGCCGGTTGTCTACCGAGACCTTCTCGCCCGGCTGGACGCTGCGGCTGCTGATCAGGCCAGATATCGGCGCGCGGATCACCGTGTCCGCCAATGCCTTCTGCGCCACATCGAGTGCGCCGCGAGCAGAGTCCACGTTCGCGCGTGCGATGCTGTACTGGCTCTCCGCGTTGTCGAATGCGGTCTTGGAGATGAACCCCTTGTCGAGCAATGCCTTGTTGTTGTCGCGTGTCTTGGTGGCGATGTCGAGCTGGCCGCGTGCCGCCAGCAGCGCGCCTTGTGCCTGGTCGACGCGCGCCTGGTAATCGCTGGTATCCATGCGGATGAGGATCTGGCCGGCCTTGACGGCTTCGCCTTCGCGGACCAGCACCTCGCGCACTTCGCCTGCGACCCTGGCCTTGACGCTGGCCTGGTTCACCGCGCGTAGCGAGCCGGACAAGGGGAGCAACTGGCGCAGATCGCGTGCCTTTACTAGCGTCACGTCGCTTGTCAGGAATTCCATCGCGACCGGTGCTTTCGGTGCGGCTGCAATGGATGCCGCCGCGCGCTGATTTTGTTTTTTCAGCACGGCACCTGCAATGGCCCCCAGCAGCAGGACGATGGTGAGAGTGATCCAGAAAGATCGGCGTTTGAGCATTGCGTTCTTATCCTTTTTGCGCCGTGGCGTCGTGGTTCAGCAAGCCATGCAGGAACAGGTCAATAAACGTATTGAGGAATTGTTCGGGGTCCACCGGCTCGGCGGTGCAGCTGTTGAAGGTGTGCTTCCAGACCATCAGCATGATTACCGGCGAGCAGACGGACTGGACGGTATCGTGCACGTTGATATTGCGGAATTCACCACGCTCGATGCCGCGCTCGAGCATGCGCCTGATCATCGCCGTACCGCGCACGATGACCTCGTCATGATAGAACTGTGTCACTTCCGGAAAGTTGGAGGACTCGGCCACCATCAGTTTGGTGATGCCGGACAGCTTTGTGTTGCCGATGCGTTCCCACCAGCCAAGGAGAATCTCGCGGAAGAGTTCGATGGACGAGCCTTCGAAGGTTTCGACGATGCCTTCCGCTTCGCCAAGCAACGGCACCATGTTTTCGCGGACGACGGCCTTGAACAGTTCTTCCTTGTTGGTGAAATAGAGATAAAGTGTGCCCTTGGAAACGCCTGCGCGCGCCGCTACATCGTCGAGGCGGGTCGCTGCATAACCGCGCTCGACAAACAGGTCGAGGGCTGCGGCGAGCAATTCTTGCGGGCGCGCATCCTTGCGCCTTTCCCAGCGCGGTTTCTTGAAGGGGCAGCTCATGGGCATAGGGATGGAAAATAACTTACTGACGAGTCAGTAATATAAGCGCCTATATCCATAGCGTCAAGCAAGGAAACAGCGGGTTGCAAACGCGCTCCGGCGGGTCCTCTAAAAACGGAAAAAGTTGCGTTCGGCATCGCCAGTAGAATGACGGGGTACGCACCTATTCTTCCGGTGTTATGCGTTTATCAAAGAAGTGGGGGCAGCTTGCAGGCTCAGGAAGAGTCCCCGAGCATCATGACGTTGCTGGTAGCGGCAGCCTCGCATCTCCTTTGATTTCTACCCGGCGCTAAGCGGCGCCCCTCTTACCAAGCCAGACCTTGCGTTATGAATAAAAAACCTTCCTGCCGACCTGATTGCGGTGCCTGCTGCATCGCGCCCTCGATTTCGTCCGCGATCCCCGGCATGCCGAATGGGAAACCTGCCGGCGTCCGTTGTATTCAGTTAAATGACTTGAACCAGTGCATGATCTTCGGCAAACCAGAGCGCCCTGTCGTATGTCAAAGTCTGCAGGCGTCGGCCGAGATGTGTGGTTCCAACCGGGAATACGCCCTGCAGTATCTGGCCCGCCTCGACGCCCTGACCTCGGCACAGTAAGGAGAAACGATGAGAAGACGATATGCCTCGTTCGTCATGTTGTTCATGGCGGTCCTGCTCGCATCCTGCGCGTCCTTGCTCGGGTCGCGGGAGATGGAAATTCCGCTGGCACGTTTGCAGGAATCGATTGCCAACCGGTTCCCCTTCAATAACCGCTTTCTCGAACTGCTGGATGTGCGCGTCACCAATCCCAGGGTCGCGCTGCAGCCGGATACCAATCGCATCGTGACGACGATGGATGCGTCCGTGGCGCCGCCATTCATGAACCGTTCTTGGAATGGCAACTTTGCGGTGTCCGGGCTATTGCGCTTTGATCCGGCGCGCAATGCGCTGGTGCTGGCCGAGCCGCGTGTCGAACAGTTCGCCGTCAATGGGCTCGACCCGTTATATGCCAACCAGATTGCCAAGGTGGGCAGCCTGCTCGCCGAGCAATTGCTGAAGGATGCGCCGCTGTACACCTTCCAGCCGGATGACCTGCGTTTTTCCGGCACGCGCTTCAATCCGACCAAAATCACGACGCGCCCCAACAGTCTCGTGGTAACCTTTGAGCCCGCACGATAGCAGAACCCGTTTTCTGTACCGACCCGCTCGGCGTCACTTCCGGCGGGTTTTTTATTGATAATCCAACTGATAACAATCAACTCGTACATGGATGTTACGCTCGCGCTCAAGGCGCTCATCATGGGAATCGTCGAAGGTCTGACGGAGTTTCTCCCGATTTCCTCCACTGGGCATCTGATCCTTGCCGGAAGCCTGCTTAACTTCACCGGCGAAAAAGTCAAAGTCTTTGAGATCGCGATCCAGGCGGGCGCCATGCTCGCGGTGTGCTGGGAGTACCGGGTCAAGATCGCCAGCGTCCTGAGCGGATTGTTCAGCGATGCAAAGGCACAGCGGTTTGCCGCCAATCTGGTCATTGCCTTCCTGCCTGCAGCCACACTGGGTTTTCTATTCAACAAGACGATCAAGGAAGAATTGTTTTCGCCGGTGCCCGTGGCGCTCGCATTCATTGCCGGCGGCCTGGTGATTCTGTGGATCGAAAAGAGAAACCGCATGCGCCCCGCCGCAGTACGTGTCGATTCCGTCGATGACATGACGGCTCTCGACGCATTGAAGGTTGGCTGCGCACAGGCATTTGCATTGATTCCTGGAACAAGCCGGTCCGGCGCGACGATCATCGGTGCCATGATGTTTGGCCTGTCACGCAAGGCGGCGACCGAGTTTTCCTTCTTCCTGGCCATTCCTACCTTGTTCGGTGCAACCATCTACTCGGTGTACAAGGAACGTGCGCTGCTGACGGCGGCCGACCTGCCCTGGTTCGGCATCGGCGCGGTTTCTGCCTTCTTCTCCGCATTCCTTTGCGTGCGCTGGCTGCTGCGTTACATCAGCACGCATGATTTCACCCTGTTCGCGTGGTACCGCATTGTGTTCGGGATTATCGTACTCATCACCGCCTATGGCGGCTGGGTGAACTGGGTGGAATAGAAGCGCAGCCTATGAATCAGGCAGGATCGGATCGTGCGTTGCACGTTCTGCAAACAGTGTTCGGTTATCCCGCATTTCGGGGACAGCAGGCCGACATTGTGAATCACGTCGCCAGGGGCGGCGATGCATTGGTGCTGATGCCGACCGGCGGCGGGAAGTCGCTGTGTTACCAGATTCCTGCCTTGCTGCGCGACGGTGTTGGCGTCGTCGTGTCGCCACTGATCGCACTGATGCAGGACCAGGTCGATGCGCTGGCCGAACTCGGCGTGCGCGCGGCCTTCCTCAACTCCACCCAGACCTTCGACGAAGCGATGCGCACCGAGCGTCGTGTGCGCAACGGGGAGCTGGATCTCGTGTATGTCGCGCCCGAGCGCTTGATGACGCCGCGCTGCCTCGAATTGCTGGATGCGTCGAAGATCGCACTGTTTGCGATTGACGAGGCGCATTGCGTGTCGCAATGGGGGCACGACTTCCGGCCGGAATACATCAAGCTGTCGGTCCTGCATGAGCGCTTCCCCAACGTGCCGCGCATTGCGCTGACGGCGACCGCAGACCCACAGACTCGTGCAGAAATCGCGCATCGCCTGCAGCTCGACGATGCGATGCAATTTGTGTCGTCTTTCGACCGGCCGAATATCCGTTACCAGATCGTCGAAAAGACGAATGGCCGCAAGCAAGTGCTGGACTTTATTCGCGAAGAACATCCGGGCGACGCCGGCATCGTCTATTGCCTGTCCCGCAAAAAAGTCGAGGAGACCGCGGCGTTCCTGAACGAGCATGGTGTGACGGCGCTGCCTTATCATGCCGGGATGGATATCGCGACGCGCACCGCGAACCAGGCCCGCTTTCTGCGCGAGGAGTCGCTGGTGATGGTGGCGACGATTGCGTTCGGCATGGGCATCGACAAGCCGGATGTGCGGTTCGTCGCACATCTCGACCTGCCAAAAAGCATCGAAGGCTATTACCAGGAGACCGGGCGTGCCGGCCGTGACGGCGCACCGGCCGATGCCTGGATGGCGTATGGTCTGCAGGACGTCGTGCAGCAGCGGCGCATGATTGATGAATCCGAAGCGGACGAGAATTTCAAGCGTGTGCAGGGCGCCAAGCTCGATGCCATGCTTGGGCTTTGCGAGACATTGAATTGCCGCCGCGTCCGATTGCTCGATTACTTCGGGCAGGCATCGGGCCCCTGCGGCAACTGCGACATCTGCCTCAATCCACCGGTCTCCTATGACGGTTCGGTCCAGATGCAGAAGCTGCTGTCGACCATCTATCGTGTCGACCAGCGATTCGGCGCGGGCCATGTGATCGATGTGCTGCGCGGGATCGAATCAGAAAAAATCAAGCAATGGCGGCACGAGAAGCTGTCCACCTTCGGCATCGGCAGCAACACCGGCGACGCGGAATGGCGAGCGATTCTGCGCCAGGCGATCGCGCTGGGATTGGTGATTGTCGACCATGATGCCTACGGCTCGCTGAAGCTCTCAGAGGCGGCGCGCCCGGTGTTGCGCGGAGAGCGCAAGGTACAGCTGAGGCAATACCAGAAACCGGTCAAGAAGAAGCGCGAGAGCGCCAGAGCAAGAGGCTATGTCGAAAGCGATCTGTCGACGGAAGAGCAGGCGATATTCGAAAAGCTGCGCTGGTGGCGCGTCGAGACCGCGCGCAAGCACAATGTACCTGCATACGTCATCTTCCATGATGCGACGATGCGGGAGATCGCAAAGACGAAGCCAGCTTCGCTCGACGATCTTCGCAACGTGTCCGGCGTGGGCGAGAAAAAACTGGAAACCTACGGCGAAGAGATTGTGTCCCTGATCGCCGCCATGACGTAACGCAAAACGCTACCGTTTGGTGAACACCAGATCCCACACACCATGGCCGAGCCGCAGGCCGCGGTTCTCGAATTTCGTCACCGGCCGATAATCCGGGCGAGGCGCATATCCATCGACGGTATTTTTCAGCGCGGGCTCATCGCTCAGTACCTGCAGCATCTGCTCCGCATAGTCCTGCCAGTCGGTCGCACAGTGCAGATAGCCGCCGGGCGCAAGGCGCGACACCAGCAGGTTCACGAAGGGTGGCTGGATCAGCCGGCGCTTATTGTGCCGTGCCTTGTGCCATGGATCGGGGAAGAATACATGCACGCCTGCGAGAGAATCCGGCGCAATCATGTGGGTGACGACTTCGACAGCGTCATGCTGGATGATGCGCAGGTTTGTCAGCTCCTGTTCGCCGATCAGCTTGAGCAGGCTGCCGACGCCCGGTGTGTGGACCTCGACACCGACGAAATTCTTGCCTGGCATCGCCGCCGCAATCTTTGCCGTGGTGTCGCCCATGCCGAACCCGATTTCCAGTACGGTCGGCGCGTGGCGCCCGAATGCGGCATCGAAATCGAACTGCTGCTTCACATACGAAATGCAGTAATGCGGGCCGAGTGTGTCGATGGCCTTGGCCTGTGCGGTGGACAGCCTGCCGGCGCGCGTCACGAAACTGCGGATGCGGCGCTCGGTCGGGTCATACAACATGGCCCTGCCATTATTCTCGTCGGAGTGGTTGTCGGACATATCGGACATGCGCGAACAGTGGAAGATGTGCAAATAAAAAAGGCACCTGACGGTGCCTGATCGACCTGGAGCGGGTGAAGGGAATCGAACCCTCGTCGTAAGCTTGGGAAGCTTCTGCTCTACCATTGAGCTACACCCGCGAAACGCGCATTGTACGCTGGATTGAAGCACGCTTGCAAATTGGTAGAGCATGCAAAGCGCGACCCTGCATGGCGCACCGCGCCTAGTGTTAGCGCGTGCCGGGTGCGGGCTCCGAGCCCATGCAATCGTGTGTTGGCGGATTTGTTCGCTGCCCTTGTTCGCTGCGTGTGCCGTCTTCCAAGTATGCGAATCCTTTTCCTCCCTATATCTTGTGGTTGCTGTTGCCGCCTTGCTGCAGTTTTGCGAAAAAAGGCCGCTTCTTACCTCGTTCTGTTACTATCAATCAACAAAAAACGCTATTTCTTGCTGTTTCGGACCGTAGAAAGCTACAAGGCGTTCTCATCATTAACCCTTGTCGGGAGCGGTGGTCATGGAGGAGTCGGGATCTCGTGCGTTGTCACTTTCCCTCAGCGAGGTGAGCGGCGAAGTGCTGGCCAGGTTCACGCCCGCGCTCGGCATGCCGGCGCCGGATCTGGCAGCGATCAAGGAGGCCATGGCCGAACAAGGCTGGAGCCACTTCTTTCTGGATGAGCCGGCCGTTGCCGACTTTATCCTCCACTGCCGCACCGCAGAAGAACCGATGGAAAAGTGCATCGGCGCACGCCGCGACGGTGAATTTTCCCTTGTGGTTGACAATGACCGGATGACTGCGTGGCTCACGTTGTTGCCTCCTAAGGGCGGCAAAGCCGTCGCGCGTGAAGAGTTTGACGCGGCACTGCGCGAACAGGATGTAATCTACGGCGTGCTCACGCGTGAAATCGATGCGGCCTTCGAGGTGGGGTACTGCGAACGCAAGGAGATAGCGCGCGGCGCACCGGCCACGAAAGGCGAGCCGACCCGCTTCGAAAGCCTCTTCGACCACAAGGACGACCCGACGGATAGCGATGAGCGTGAGCGCATCAGATATGCCGACCTCAGCCATCTCTTGCTGGTCGAACCGGGCGACAAACTGATGCGCCGCATTCCGCCCGCGCCTGGAAGCGACGGCACGGACATCCACGGCAAGTGCGTCCCTGCAGACGCGGTTCCCGATATTCCATTCAAAAGCGGCTTGCAGGGGGCAGAGCCCGACAAGGATGACCTCAACCTGTTGGTGGCGACGCTGGGTGGCCAGCCCATCCTGTTCGACACTGGTGTGGCGGTCAATCCCGTGATCGAGGTGGAGGACGTGGATCTCGGCACGGGCAGCATCAAGTTCGAAGGAACCTTGCGCGTTCGGGGCGACGTTAAGGCAGGCATGCGGATCAAGGTGGCGGGCGATGTCATCGTTAACGGCATGGTGGAGGCGGCGGAAATCACTGCCGGCGGCAACGTGGCGGTGAAGGGGGGGATCGTCGGCCATGTCGATGTACGACCCGGGTCCCGGTCCTTGCCGGAGACGACGGCAAGGATTATCTGTGGCGGATCCGTGCAGGCGCTGTTCATGGAGAGTTGCCATGTCGAGGCCGACAAATCCATCCTGGTGTATCGCAGTGCCCGACAGTGCGAGCTGATCGCAGGTGAGGAAATCGTCGCCGGCAAGGATGGCGCGAAGACGGGGCAGATCATCGGTGGAAGGTCGCAGGCAACGCTCAGGGTTGCGGCCGGTTCGCTTGGTGCAAGCTCCGGAGTAAAGACCTGCGTGCGTGTCGGCTTTGACCCTTATCTTGAAAAGCAAATTGCGGACAAGGAACACGATTTCACGCATCGCTGCGAGGAGGTGGATCGTGTCATCAAGCTGCTCGAGTACTTCAGGCAGAACCCGAAGAAGGGCGAGGGAGGTGTTGCCGCAAAAGTCGAGGCGACTCGCCAGCAGCTGCTTGCCAGCATTGCCGGAATTACGGAGGAATTGAAGGCGCTACGCGCTAAAGAGCAGCTGGCGGAGCAGGCGCGCGTGGAAGTGGGCAGTGAGATCCACGATGGCGTGGAGGTGCAGATCGCCCAGCATATGTGGCAGGCGTCGGAAGACCAGGGTGGGGGCACGCTGCGGTTGCAGGATGGCTATATCGAACTTCAGCGATAACTGGCATGCGGCGGTCGAACAGGATGCTGACGACTGTGACTGACGGCTATGACTACCGGCTATGACTGCCGGATCTCCTGCCCGGCGACTTCAACACGGTTGCGCCCTTTTGCCTTGGCGAGATAGAGCGCACGGTCGGCATCGGACAGCAGGACATCAATCGGCAGCGATCCGTTCATTGTGACGGCCACGCCGATGCTGACCGTATAGTGCGGTAGATCTCCGGACTGCTGCGCAATGCTGGTGCAAATGCGCTCTGCCACGGCCCGCGCCTCGTCGCAGTCGGTTTCCGGCAACAGCGCGACAAATTCCTCGCCGCCATAACGACCTATTGAATCGTGCTTCCGCAGCAGGCTTTTGGTGCGGCGGACAAAATCAACAATCACCCGGTCGCCGACGACATGGCCGTAGCGGTCATTGACGGACTTGAAGTAGTCGAGGTCGAACATCAATAGCGCCAGCGGCCGATGATGTCGCTGACTGCGTGCCATCTCCTTTTTCAGTAATTCGATAAAGGCGCCACGCGCGAAGGCGTCGGTGAGATGGTCGTGCGAGGCGATGAATTCCAGGGCGGTGCGCAAGCGTTCATTCGCCAGCATCATGGCGCCCAGGGTGATCGCAAGCACCGAGAACGCGAGTGCGGCCAGATAGATTTTCTGCGACAGCGTCGTGCCGAGCACGCTGTCGGTGGCGTCCAGTTGCAGAATCAGCGTCAGTGCGCGGCCACCGGACACGACGGCAATCGATGCGAAGACCAGGCAGGTGAACCGGCCCGCAAGCGTCTGGCCGCTGGTCTTGTACACAAGTACTGTGGACGCGATGAAGAGCAGCGTATCGACCGTCGTGACCAGCATGGCCCGGGCGGGATAGCTGTCGTCGACATAAGTAAACCAGCCGACGTGGGCAATCACTCCTGCCAGCACTGCCGCCAGTGCGGGGTGGTGTGTCGGCATGCCGGCGAAATCACGAAATCCTGCATAGAAGGACATGATGCCGCCTACCAGCATGGCGTTGGCGAGTACGACAGAAAAGAGGGGCGGGATGACGCCGGTCAGTCCAAACAGCGCACTTGCGATGACCATCCCGAGCAAGCCTCGGCTCCAGAACACCAGACCGCCGATGGTCGGCGGAAAACTGCGCCGCAGCATGAACAGAATGGCTGAGCACAGCAGGCCGAGCAAACCGGCAACAAAAATCAGGGAACGTGGATCGAGTTCAGCCAAGGTGCATTTCTCCTTGTCCGACTATAGCAAGCATTCGGCAAGTATCGCCAAGAGTTGTTACTCGGAAATTGTTGGCGCACCGATTGCCAAAGAGTGGTAGGCAAGCCGCCGCAAAACCGGCACATACGCCCGGATTGCGGCGAGGCGGAGCAAGAACTGGCTATCTTTTCGTGCGAACAGTGCTCAGATTCCGCCCATGCACAAGTACTTCATCTCCAGGTATTCCTCGATACCGTATTTCGAGCCTTCCCGCCCGAGCCCGGACTGCTTGACGCCGCCGAACGGGCCGACTTCATTGGAGATGATCCCGGTATTGATGCCGACCATCCCGTATTCCAGCTTTTCCGCTACGCGCCACACGCGGCCGATGTCGCGTGAGTAGAAGTAGCTCGCCAGGCCGAACTCGGTGTTGTTGGCGGCGGCGATGGCTTCCTCCTCGGTCTTGAACCTGGTGACTGCTGCCACCGGGCCGAAGGTTTCTTCGCGCATGATCTTCATGTCGCCCGTCACATTGGCCAGCACAGTCGGTTCATAGAAGTGGCCGCCGAGCGGATGCAGCTTGCCGCCGGCGAGCACTTTTGCGCCCTTGGCCAATGCATCGGCGACATGTTCCTCGACCTTGGCAACCGCCTGGTCGTCGATCAGCGGGCCTTGCGCAACGCCTTGTTCAAAGCCATTACCGACCTTGATCTTCGCCGCGCCGGCAGCCAGCTTCTCGACGAAGGCATCGTAGATCGATTCATGCGCATAAAAACGGTTGGTGCAGACGCAGGTCTGGCCGGCATTGCGATACTTGGAGATCAACGCGCCCTCAACCGCGGCATCCAGGTCGGCATCGTCGAACACGATGAACGGCGCGTGGCCACCCAGTTCCAGTGCGAGCTTCTTGATGGTCGGTGCGCTTTGCTGCATCAGGATGCGGCCAACCGGCGTCGACCCGGTGAAAGACAGATGGCGCACGATCGGGCTGTCGCACAGCACTTTGCCGACCTCGATCGAGCGTTCCGAATCGGCGGTGATGACGTTCAGCACGCCGGCAGGAATGCCCGCGCGATGCGCAAGCTCTGCCATGGCCAGTGCCGACAGTGGTGTCTGCTCCGCCGGCTTGATGACGATCGAGCATCCTGCTGCCAGCGCGGGCGCCACCTTGCGGGTGATCATTGCAATCGGGAAGTTCCAGGGCGTGATCGCTGCGCAGACACCGATCGGCTGCTTCAGCACGAGCATGCGCTTGTCGCTCCACGTCGATTGAAGCACATCACCATTCACGCGCTTGGCTTCTTCCGCGAACCACTCGACGAAGCTGGCGCCGTACAACACCTCACCCTTTGCCTCTGGAACCGGCTTGCCTTGCTCGGCGGTCATCAGCGCCGCGAGGTCGTTCGCATGCAGGAGCAGAAGCTCGTACCACTTGCGCATGATGGCTGCACGTTCCTTGCCGGTCTTTGCCGCCCAGGCGGGAAATGCTGCATTGGCCGCTTCAATGGCCTTGAGCGCGTCTTCGGCACCCATATCCGGCACCGAAGCAAGCGTGCTGCCGTCAGCCGGATTGGTTACCTCAAATTTCGTCACCGAGCTGGTCCATGCCCCGTTAATGAATGCCTGGTTGCGCAGCAGCGCGGCATCGTTGAGTTGCGGCATCCCTTTAATTTGTTGCTGCATGATGTTCTCCTCGTCTCTGTCTAATGGATAAACAAATACTGCACAATCCGGGCACGGCTCTGCAGGCGCTATGGCTGCTTCGGCTTTGCCTCATCACGCCGGTTGAATCCGGCAACCATGTCAAACCGGAACAGGCGGCATTCTAAGGCACCGTTGAAGAACGGCGTCTTGCGCGATTCCTTCAGCCGCAGCATCTTGGGCAGGCTGAGATCCGCAGTGAACAGGAAAACCTGCCAGCCCGCGAAACGTTGCTTCAAGGTCGTGCTGAAAGCACTATAGAACGCCGCCGCCATTTCGTCCGGCGCCTGCGAGCGATCACCGCGCACGCCAATACGTTCGCCGTAGGGCGGGTTGGTAACGATCATTCCCGGGGTGTCGGTCGGCGGCTTGATTTCCTGCGCCTCGATCTGCTTTAACGGAACCTCGAACTGGATGCCTGCGTTGTGCAGGTTGTTGCGTGTCATGACGATCATGTCGCCCGAAATATCGCTGCCGAACAGCGTCGGTGTCGTCGGCAGCGGATTCGGCTTGAAGCTGCCCTTGATCGCCAGCCACTCATCCGCATTGAAGTCATGGAACTTCTCGAATGCAAAATGGCGGCGCGCACCCGGCGGAATGCCTGCGAGGATCTGTGCTGCCTCAATGAGGATGGTGCCGGAGCCGCACATCGGATCGAGTAGCAGGGTGCCCGGCTTCCAGCCCGACACGCGCAGTAAGCCTGCAGCAAGATTTTCGCGCAAGGGCGCATCACCGGTTTCCTGGCGCCAGCCGCGCTTGAACAGCGCTTCGCCGGAGGTGTCGAGATAGATCGTGTAACTGTGTGCATCGAGGAAGCCGAAAATGCGCATGTCCGGTGTACGTGTATTCACGGACGGCCGTTTCGCATACAGGTCGCGGAAGCGGTCGCAGACAGCGTCCTTGATCTTGAGCGTTGTGAACTCCAGGCTCTTCAGCGGCGATTTGATCGCGGTGAGGTCAATGCGGATCGTGTGGTCGAGACCAAACCACTCTTCCCAAGGCTGTGCCAGCGTCAGGTCGTAGATGTCGTTCTCGTTGGCATAGCCGCCTTGCGCGATGCGCAGCAGTACGCGTGAGGCGATACGGGAGTGCAGGTTGATGCGGTAACTGTCGGCCAGCGTGCCGGAGCAGTGCACGCCGCCGGGTACCTGGTTATGAACCTTCAGCGTTGCGCTTTGCTGCGCGATTTCGCCGATCTCTTCCGCGAGTGCGGCTTCCAGGCCGCGCGGGCAGGGGCAGAAAAATGAATGTGTCATGGGGAACCCTTTATCCGTGGCGGGTGCGCCCCGCGCACCCATGCTTTAAAACCTGATCGGTGCGCGGGGCGCACCCTTCGAATCCGTACGGATCAGAACGGCTTGACCACCGCCAGGATCACTGCGGCAAACAGGCAGAGCGTCGGAAACTCATTGAACCAGCGATACCAACCATGGCTGCGCTTGTTCTGGCCATTCTCGAACTTTTTTAACAGTACGCCGCAGCCGTGCTGATAGAAGACCAGCAGCACCGCGATCGTCAGCTTCGCGTGTACCCAGCCCTGTCCCTTTCCAAAGCCGTAGCCTAGCCATAGCCACAGGCCGAATACGAGCGCAGGTACCGAGAGAATGATCATGAAGCGGTACAGCTTGCGTGCCATCAGGAGCAGGCGGGCATTTGCCTTCTGGTCGGTTTCCATTGCCAGATTGACGAAGATGCGCGGCAGATAGAACAGGCCGGCAAACCAGGAGGCAATAAAAATGACGTGCAGCGATTTAATCCAGAGCATTTATTCTTCCTTTTCTTGTATGTTTTTCGCGTATCTCGTCGTGACAGGGAACGAAGTTTGTATTCCATGTCCACTGTCAACGTAATGGTGCGGCCGTGCGAGGAGCACCCTTAGCATCGCAAACTTATCCCCGAACTTCTTCATGGTGAAGCAGGGGTTTCACGGGGCATGCCCCGTGCCTGCGTAACGGTGTTGCCTTGCAAGGCAACACTCCGTCTGCATGGCATTTATTCACGAACTTCTCCATGGTGAAGCAGGGGTTTCACGGGGCATGCCCCGTGCGTGCGTAACGGTGTCGCCTTGTAAGGCGACACTCCGTTTGCATGGCATTTATTCACGAACTTCTCCATGGTGAAGCAGGGGTTTCACGGGGCATGCCCCGTGCCTGCGTAACGGTGTCGCCTTGCAAGGCGACACTCCGTTTGCATGGCATTTATTCACGAACTTCTCCATGCCCAAACACCACGTACTTGAGCGAGGTGAGTCCTTCCAAGCCGACCGGACCGCGTGCATGCAGTTTGTCGTTCGAAATGCCGATCTCCGCACCCAGTCCGTACTCGAAGCCGTCGGCAAAACGGGTAGAGGCGTTCACCATCACCGAAGCAGAATCCACCTCGCGCAGGAAACGCATCGCACGGGTGTAGTCTTCTGTCACGATCGCATCGGTGTGCTGCGACGAATAGGTGTTGATGTGCTCGATCGCCTCGGCCACGTCGTCCACGATTTTCACGGCAAGGATCGCCGCGAGATATTCGGTGCGCCAGTCTTCTTCGGTCGCTGCCGCCAGATGCGGATAGCCGGCAAGTATCCTGCGCGCTTCGTCGTCACCGCGTAGTTCCACCTCTTTCGTGCCGTACAGTTCCGCCAGTTTTGGCAGCATCTGAGGTGCAATGCCGCGCGCAACGAGCAACGTCTCCATCGTATTGCAGGTGCCGTAGCGGTGGCACTTCGCATTGAAGGAAACCCTCAGCGCCTTGTCGATGTCGGCCTTGTCGTCGATATACACATGGCAGATGCCGTCGAGGTGCTTGATCATCGGCACCGTCGATTCCTTCATCAGGCGTTCGATCAGGCCCTTGCCGCCGCGCGGGACAATCACATCCACATATTGCGGCATCGTGATCAGTTCGCCCACGGCGGCGCGATCGGTGGTTTCGACGATCTGCACCGCATCTTCCGGCAGTCCTGCACCGGCCAGACCTTCCTTGACCAGCTTCGCCAGCGCCTGGTTGCAGTGGATCGCTTCCGAGCCTCCACGCAGGATGGTGGCATTGCCGCTCTTGATGCACAGTCCTGCGGCATCGACAGTCACATTTGGCCGTGCTTCGTAGATGATGCCGATGACGCCCAGCGGCACGCGCATCTGTCCGACCTGGATGCCGGTCGGGCGATATTTCATGTTCGAGATTTCTCCGATGGGGTCGGGCAGGGCGACGATCTGCTCCAGTCCCTCGGCCATGGTCGCAATTGCCTTGTCGGACAGGGTCAGGCGATCCAGCATCGCTTCCGCGAGGCCGTTCGCACGCGCCGCATCCAGGTCCTTCTGGTTGGCCGCACGCAAGGCCGCAGCATCGCGCCGGATGGCGACCGCGATCAGCGACAGCGCTTGGTTCTTGGCTCGGGTATCGGCCTTGGCCATTGCACGCGATGCCTTTCGGGCACGTTGGCCGACTTCGTTCATGTAATGTTTGATGTCCATGTTTCGATGAACCTGCCTAAAAAATGTCATGAATACGTAGGGCGGAAAAGCGCAGCGCCTTCCGCCATAGATTTGCGATCTGTCGGAAGGCGCTGCGCTTTTCCGCCCTACGGTCTATTTGAATTCTGTAACGTCAGCCGTGGGCCACTCTCAGGCCAAGTTGCAACAGTGCATCCCATGCGTCGCCCGCGAATTCCTTCGCACGCAATCCCTTGACCATCTTATCGACTTGCGCAGCTTGCTGCAGTGCGCTCTCCAGCGTCGATAACTTCAGGCGGCGCAGGGCGGGTTCCATCAGTTTTTCACGCGGACCCCAGATGCGGTATTCCTTCAGCAGCATGCCGACTGACTTACCTTGCGAGGCACCGGCCTTGATTTTCAGTAGCGTGCGAATCTCTTCCGCCATTGCCCACAGCACCAGCGGCAGCGCTTCCCCTTCGCCTTTGAGACCCTCGATCATGCGTACTAGCCGGGCGATGTCACCTGCGAGCATCGCCTCATTGAGCTTGAATACATCATAGCGGGCAACATTCAATACCGCGTCCTGCACCTGCTCGAAACTGAGCTTTCCTTCGGGATGCAGCAATGCGAGCTTCTGAATCTCCTGATGGGCCGCAAGAAGATTGCCTTCGACGCGGTCAGCGATGAAGTCGATACTTTGCCGATCGGCACTCTGCCGTTGTGCCGCCAGCCGCGCGCCAATCCATGCCGGCAACTGATTGCGTTCCACCAGAGGAATGTCGATGTACACAGACACAGCTGCCTGCTGCAGTGCCGCCACCCAGGCGCTCTTTGCCGTTTGCCAATCAAGCTTCGGCAACGTAATTAGGGTGACATTGTCGGGGTTGAGGGATCCGACATACTCCTGCAGCGCTTGTCCGCCATCCTTGCCCGGCTTGCCAGTGGGGATGCGCAATTCGATCAGCTTGCGGTCGCCGAAAAGCGACTGCGACTGGTTGGCTGCCAGCAGCTCGCCCCACTTGAAGCTGCGTTCGACAACCAGCACTTCGCGTTCGGAAAAGCCCTTCGCGCGTGCCGATTGGCGAATCCTGTCCGCTGCCTCCAGCGCCAGCAGATGTTCGTCGCTGGTGATCACGTACAGCGGCGCCAGCGTCTTTGCCAAGTGCGCATCCAGGGCATCAAGCCGCAGTTGCATGATGTTTCCTTGTCATACCGGCTTGAGCACCTGCAAGCGCCGCAGCATCTGCTGCACCAGGTCGCTTTGCATGTCGCGATAGAGCAGGGCTTCTTCGCTTTCCTTTGCCATCACTGCCGACTCATTGAAGCTGATGTCCCGCTTGAGGACGATTTCCGTCGGCGCCAGCAATTCTCTGCTCTTGTTGTCCCGCACGCGAAATCCCAATCTGTAATAGAGCGTGTACTCGCGCACACGACCTTGCGTGTTTTTGGAGAGAATCGCCTTTTCGCGACTTTCCGACAGCACATCGAGGATCACCTGTGCGGCTTTAGGATCTGTCACGACCTGTGTGTCGCCGCTGGCGCGGATGTGGCGTTTGAGCTCAGTGCCGAGCGGCGATGTTTCGGCGAACCCCACGTAGATCGTCTTGAACGGCAACGCGGTCCCGCCGTTCGATCCGCGCAGCTGGAAACCGCATGCGGACAACATCGCGGCGGCGGCCAGCGTGAGGAGGGTACGGCGTTTCATGGGCATCTCCGGTTGCAATCCAATTCAGTTCATCAGGCGACGATATTGACCAGCTTGCCGGGTACGATAATGACCTTCTTCGGCGTGCCTTCAACGAACTTCTTCACGTTTTCGTTGGCAAGCGCTGCTGCCTCGATGGCCGCCTTGTCGGCTTCCTTCGGCACTTTCACGCTGCCGCGCAACTTGCCGTTGACCTGCACCATCAGTTCGATTTCGGCTTGCTCCAGCGCGGCGGAGTCGACCTGCGGCCATGGTGCATCGAGGATGTCACCAAAGGCGACTGCAAAACCCAGTTCTTGCCACAGCACGTGGGTGATGTGAGGCGCAACCGGATACAGCACACGCAGGAAGATCGAATAGCTTTCCGCGATCACCGCATTGGACGCGGCTGATTCGTCAAGCTTCGCTGCTTCCAGCGTATTGAGCATCTTCATGCAGGCAGAGACGACGGTGTTGTACTGGATGCGCTTGAAGTCATGCTCGGCTTGCTGCAGGATCTTGTGGATCTCGCGGCGCAGCGTCTTGTGCGCTTCCGGCAGTGCGCCGAAATCAACGTCGCTCGACGCGGCGATGCGGTCCTTCTGCGCATGGCCAAATGCCCATACGCGGCGCAGGAAACGGTTCGCGCCTTCTACGCCAGCACCGGACCATTCCAGCGTCTGTTCGGGCGGCGAGGCGAACATCGTGAACAGGCGCGCGGTATCGGCGCCGTACTGGTCGATCTGCGCCTGCGGGTCGATGCCGTTGTTCTTGGACTTCGACATTTTCTCGGTACCGCCGAGTTCGACCGGCTTGCCGTCGGATTTCAGGATCGCGGATACCGGCCGGCCCTTGTCGTCGAAGGAAAGTTCGACGTCGGCCGGATTGAACCAGGTTTTCTTGCCGCTGGCGTCTTCGCGGTAATAGGTTTCGTTCAGCACCATGCCCTGCGTGAGCAGGTTGACGAAGGGCTCATCGAACTTCAGCAGGCCGAAGTCACGCATGACCTTGGTCCAGAAGCGCGCGTACAACAGATGCAGCACCGCATGTTCGATGCCGCCGATGTACTGATCCATTGGCATCCAGTAGCCATTGCGGCTGTCGACCATGGCGTCGTTGCTGCCCGGCGAGCAGTAGCGCATGTAGTACCAAGACGAATCGACGAAGGTGTCCATCGTGTCGGTTTCACGGCGCGCCGGCTTGCCGCATTTTGGGCAGTCGCACTTCAGGAATTTTTCGTGCTTGTTCAGAGGATTGCCGCTTCCATCTGGTACGCAATCTTCCGGCAGCACCACCGGCAAGTCCTTTTCCGGAACCGGCACATCGCCGCAGTCTGCACAGTGAATGATCGGGATCGGGGTGCCCCAGTAGCGCTGACGCGAAATACCCCAGTCGCGCAGGCGGTAGGTAACCTTCTTTTCGCCGATGCCTTGCGCGGCCAGATCGGCCGCGACCGCATCGACCGCCTGCTGGTAATTCAGTCCGTCGTACTTGCCGGAGTTGACGCAGCGGCCGTTTTCCTTGTCCGCATACCATTCCTGCCAGGCGTCCGTCGAATAAGCCTTGCCTTCGACGGCAATGACCGGTTCGATTGGCAGGTTGTACTTCTTCGCGAATGCAAAGTCGCGCTCGTCATGCGCCGGCACACCCATTACGGCGCCGTCGCCGTAGGTGATCAGCACATAGTTGCCGACCCAGACCTCGACCTTGTTGCCGGTCAGCGGATGGGTGACGAACAGGCCGGTCGGCATGCCCTTCTTTTCCATCGTCGCCATGTCGGCTTCGATCACGCTGCCTTTCTTGCATTCGGCGATGAAGTCGGCCAGTGCCGGATTCGATTGCGCGGCATGGGTGGCCAGCGCATGTTCCGGCGCCACCGCGCAGAAGGTGACGCCCATGATGGTGTCGGCGCGGGTGGTGAACACCCACAGCTTGCCGTCGTTGATCGCCTTGCCCGACGCATCCTTGATGTCATGCGGGAAGGCGAAGCGCACGCCGGTCGACTTGCCGATCCAGTTCGACTGCATGATGCGCACGCGCTCCGGCCAGCCCGGCAGCTTGTTGTCGACATAGTCGAGCAGTTCTTCCGCGTACGACGTTATCTTCGCGTAGTACATCGGAATCTCGCGCTTTTCGATCAGCGCGCCGGAACGCCATCCGCGTCCGTCGATCACCTGTTCGTTCGCGAGTACGGTCTGGTCGACCGGGTCCCAGTTCACGGTGCCGGTCTTCTTGTAGATGATGCCTTTCTCCAGCATCTTCAGGAACATCCACTGGTTCCACTTGTAGTATTCCGGTTTGCAGGCGGTCATCTCGCGCGACCAGTCGATCGCCAGGCCCATCGCCTGCATCTGCTTCTTCATGTACTCGATGTTCGAGTAGGTCCACTGTGCCGGCGGCACGCCGTTGGCCATCGCCGCGTTTTCCGCCGGCATGCCGAATGCATCCCAGCCCATCGGCATCAGCACGTTGTAGCCGTTCATCCGCAAGTAGCGGTACATCACGTCGTTAATCGTGTAGTTGCGCACGTGGCCCATGTGCAGCTTGCCGGACGGGTAGGGCAGCATGGAGCAGGCGTAGAACTTCTTCTTGTCCTTGCCGTTCTTGTCCTTTGCGTGTTCGACGGTCTTGTACGCGTCGATGGCATGCCAGTGGTCTTGCGCCGCTTTTTCGACGTCGCCGGGGATGTATTTTTCTTGCATGACGGATGAAGCTGAAAGTGGATGTAAACCAGCCATTATACTGGTTCGTCCATCCATATTGCGTCGCGGCGGCATTGGATTTTCGCCGGAAAATCAACCAAATAGGTCAGCGCAGGGCAAGCGACAGGGCGGGATTTTCGCCATTCTCGACGTAGCGCTCATTAACTTCGGCAGTGCACTCTTCCAGGGCGTCGAGGATATCCGGCGCCTGGCGTCGCAGGGTGCTGGAATGCGGGACTTCAATTTCCAGCACGTCGTCGGCACCCAGCACAAAGGACGACATGCCGTCATCGTCGCGAAGACTGCTCAAGCAGTCGATCCAGGCATCCATGTTCCGGCCATAGAAATCCGGGAAGCCGAAGGCGGCCTTGCAGGCATCGTGGAATGCGGCCCAGTTGCCGATCTGGCGGCCGTCGAGTCGGACGGTAGGCATCGGATTACTGTTTTTCCTTCGCGTCGGTAACAAAGCCGATCTTGGTCATGCCGTTGGTCTGGGCTGCCGACATGACCTGTGCGATCACCTCGTAGCGTGTTGCCTTGTCGGCACGAAGTTGCAGTTCCGGTTGCGGATTTTGCTGCGCGGCCTGAGCCAGTTTAGGTCCGAGGTCGGCTTGTTCGATCGGGGCGTTGTTCCAGAAAATCTTGCCTTCGCCATTGATCGAGAGTGAGATGGTCTCAGGCTTCTGCGGTGCTGCAGCTGATTGCGCATTCGGCAAGTCGAGCTTGATCGCATGCGTAAAGAGTGGCGCGGTGATAATGAAAATGACGAGCAGGACCAGCATCACGTCGACCATCGGCGTAACGTTGATATCCGCCATTGGTGCGTTCTGCTTGTTGTAGTTGAATCCGCCGAATGCCATGTGGTTGCTCCGGTTTTATTTGCCGACGCGGGTGCCGGTGGTCAAATACGCATGCAGATCATGCGCAAATGCGTCCAGCTCAGCGAGCGTCACGCGATTGACGCGGGTGAATGCGTTGTAAGCCAGCACAGCGGGGATGGCGACGACCAGTCCGAGCGCGGTCATGATGAGTGCCTCGCCAACCGGCCCCGCGACCTTGTCGATCTGGACAGTGCCTGTCGTGGATACGGCGACGAGCGCATGATAAATACCCCAGACGGTGCCGAACAAGCCGACGAAAGGAGCGGTGGAGCCCACCGATGCCAGCAAGGTAAGTCCGCTTTCCAGGCGCGACGACACGCGGTTGATTTCCTGGCGCAGCGTGCGCGTAATCAGCTCGCTCGGGTCGATGGTGGCGTTCAGCGAGCCGGCCTGTGCGGTGACGCTGGCTGCTTCGGCGCTCTGGATTGCCAGCGGTGCATAGACGTTTTCGCTGTCGGCTTTGCGGACGATGGCGATGGCGTCCGGCAGGGTCGGGGCCTTCCAGAATCCTTCAAGGGCGCCTGCGCTTTTCCGGATGCGGAAAGAGCTCCAGGCTTTCGAGAATATGTAGTACCAGCTGACCACCGACATCAGCAGCAGGAGATAGGCGACTGCATGTGACACTGCATCGCCCTGGGCCCAGTAATGTGCAAATCCGAGAGTCTGGTTCATGGTGTGTGGCGGTAATTTAATTGTCCTGAAGTTTAAACGGGATCGGAACCTCATACCACTCGTCCACGGGGTTGCCGTTGACAGTGGCGGGAGTGAAACGCCAGGTTCGGACGGTGGTGCTTGCTGATTTGTCGAGCAGCGGGTAACCGCTCGACTTCTTGATTTCAACTGCGCCGGCCGTGCCGTCCGCTTTCACGAGTACACGCAGCAATACGGTGCCTTCTTCGTTGTAGTTTTGCGAAAGACGAGGATAGGGTGGACGCTGGTTCGTTGCCGCGTAATGCGCGTCGGACGCGCGCGTCCTGGCTGCTGCAGTTGGAGAGTTGAGGCCCGGTGCAACCGCTTCCGGAACGGCCGTGGCGGTCACGGCTGGCGGCGCTTGCGATGGCTCCGGCTTTATGTCAGGAGATGCATCGGAAGGTGGCGTCGCGGCACTTTCCTGGCGCGGAGCGGGAGCCTGATCCGGCTTGGGCACAGCCTGCTTGCGCTCGCGAGGTTTTGGCTGAATTTTTTTTTGGGGCGGGGGAACAGGCGGAGGCTCCGGCTCTGCCTGAGCCATCGTGGGAGCCGGTAGTGGCGTCGGTACGATCTCAACAGCGAGCGGGACAGTTTCGGCCGCTTGCTGTGTGTTGTCCGAGATTGCCGTCATCGCCACGCCTATCAACGCCGCATGTAGCAAAATTGTTGCTGCAGCAGCCGGCAATGGCGATACAGGTTTCATGCAATTCGCCGTGTTGGAGCGCGGGCGCCTGCAATGGGTCCTTGAGGCTTAACGCAGTCCCAGCACGTCGTGCATGTCGTATAAGCCGGTTGCCTTGTCCGCAAGGAAGCGTGCTGCGCGCAGGCTGCCAAGCGCATAGCTGACGCGGCTGGACGATTTGTGCGTGATCTCGATGCGCTCCCCGATGCCCGCAAACAGGACAGTGTGGTCGCCGACGATGTCGCCGCCGCGGATCGTGGCAAAGCCGATGGAGGAGGGATCGCGTTCGCCGGTCACGCCTTCACGTGCATAGACTGCGACATCCTTCAGGTCGCGGCCGAGCGCGCCCGCAACGACTTCGCCCATCTTGAGTGCGGTACCGGACGGCGCATCGACCTTGTGGCGATGGTGCGCTTCGATGATCTCGATGTCGTAGCCATGCGAAAAGTTCTTCGCCGCCATCTCCAATAGCTTCATCGTGACGTTTACACCGACGCTCATGTTGGGAGCGAAAACAATGGCGGTTTTCTGTGCGGCTGCTGCAATGGCAGCTTTGTCGGCATCGTCGAAACCCGTGGTGCCGATAATGAGTTTGATACCGTGCGCAGCACAGTATTCGAGGTGCTTCAATGTGCCTTCGGGGCGTGTGAAGTCGATCAGGAACTGGGCGTTCGCGAGACCCTTGGCGAGGTCGGATTCGATCGGGACGCCGGTGGGTTTACCCAGGAAAGCAGCTGCGTCGGTGCCGATTCCAGGCGAAGCAGCAACATCAAGTGCGCCTGCCAGCGTCATATCTTCAGCATTCTGGATGGATTCGATCAGCATGCGGCCCATGCGGCCGGAGGCGCCTGCTACGGCGATTTTCAGTTGGGTCATTGCTTGCACTTATTTGTTGGATTGCGCCGGTGTAGAACCGGCAATCAATGCGAGATATTCCTGTTCGGTCGGCAGGATGCCGCCGTCGATACTGACCAGTCGGTTGTCCTTGAAATAGACGGTGACGCGGCTGGAAATGATTTCGCCGTTGCCCTTTTTCAGGCGGAACACATAATCCCACCGGTTGGCATGAAAGATATCCGTCAGCAAAGGCGTTCCCAGAACGAAGCGAACCTGCTCGGGCGTGACACCGTCTTTGGTGCGCATGCCCTCCTTGAGTTGGTTGACCATTTCGCGGGAAATGAAATTACCCTGCTGAATATCAATGCGATAGGGCGTCAGAAATCCAAATACCCGTCGTGCACGGCTTGGCCCGGCGGTAGAGACACCGCTTTCGCCCGGTTTTGCAGCACTTGCGGAAGGCGCGGACGGCTCATCGATGAGGGGATTCTTGGACGCGCAGCCGGCAAGGCAGGCGGCGACCAGACAGATGGTTCCGGCCAAAGGGCGGGTTGAGCGCAGCAACGGCTTTCGCATAGAGGATCTCAATTCGTTGAGCAAGTTGGCCAAAACGCTATATGATAAAGCAGATATACCTATTCCGATCAACGACATGCCTACTAATCCTTCCGAGCTGAAAGCCAGCGGTCTGAAAGCGACCCTGCCCCGGCTCAAGATTCTTGAAATTTTCCAGAACAGTCCCGTCCGGCATCTCAGTGCTGAAGACGTGTACAAGATCCTGCTTACCGAAAGCATGGATGTCGGTTTGGCAACGGTCTATCGTGTGCTGACGCAGTTCGAGCAAGCCGGGCTCCTGCACCGGAATCACTTTGAAACGGGCAAGGCGGTATTTGAGCTGAACGAAGGCTCACACCATGATCATCTCGTCTGTCTGGATTGTGGTCGGGTGGAAGAGTTCTTCGACGAAGAGATCGAAAAACGTCAGCAGCGAGTCGCCAAGGAGCGAGGTTTCAATATTGCCGAGCATGCGCTTGCACTCTACGGGCACTGCACCAAGCCGGATTGCCCGCACCGCCCGCGTTAGACATATCTTTCATTGCTCGTCTAAACACCCTTTCTGCAGAATGATGTAAGACTGTCGTGCAAAACACGGCAGTGCAACTACTCGCGTCCGGGTAGAGTGCAGCGCAATACCGAACGAAATAATGAAGTCCGATACCAGAAGTTTCCCGCGCAAGATATTGCGGGCACCCGCCAAAGTCACATTCCCGGGGCGACCCACTTACCGCGCCAAGACAATGGATATCTCACTCGGTGGTGTTTCCGTGATCGTTGTCGATCAATTTCCAGTAGGCCAGATCTGTACGGTGACGCTCGAAGCGCCTGTCAATGGCAATATTGCGCGGGTAACCGCGACAACAAAAGTCGTTTACAGCATTCTCAAGGGGACGGAAGGATTCCGTACTGGCCTGCAGATCGTCGAAATCGATTCAGCCAGCAACAAGACGCTCGCTGAATTGATGATTTGACCTGTCCTGCGACCGACCGCTTGAAAGGGCTGCGTGCTGAACGGTCAGGAATGGCTCAATGCATTCGATAACAGCTTTGCCGTGATGTCGACAATCGGGATGACGCGTTCGTAAGCCATGCGCGTTGGCCCGATGACGCCAAGTGTGCCAACGATTTTGCCGTTGACCTCGTAAGGAGCAGTCACTACGCTCATTGCGTCTACCGGCACCAGTTGTGATTCGCCGCCAATAAAGATCTGTACACCGCTCGCCTTGCTCGAGACATCGAGCAATTGCATCAGGCTCGTCTTCTGTTCAAACAGGTCAAACAGTTTGCGCAGCGAGGTCATGTTGGACGCGAGATCCGTCACGCTCAACAGGTTGCGCTCGCCGGAAATGACGACATCATCAGCGGCTTCCGCCATGGCGTCGCTGCCGGCTTCGACAGCTGCCTGCATCAGTCGAGTCATGTCGTCACGCAACTGGCGTAGTTCGCCCTGGAGGCGAGTGCGTACTTCATCGAAACCGCAGCCTGCGTAATGCTGATTGATGTAGTTGGCCGCCTGGACGAGTTGTGCGGGCGTGTAATCCACGTCGGTCAGCAGCAGGCGATTCTGCACATCCCCGTTCGGTGCAACGATCACCAGCAGGATCCGCCGTTCAGACAGGCGCAGGAATTCTATTTGCTGGAATACCGATTCGTGCTTGGGTGTCATCACTACGCCGGCGAACTGTGACAGCGATGACAGGACTTGCGCGGCGTTGGCAATGATCTTGTGCGGGGAGTTGGTCTGCAGGCGCGGTTGCAGCTTCGATTCGACGGTTGTTTCGTCGATTTGCTGGACCGTCAGCAAGGTATCGACGAACACACGGTAGCCGCGCGGCGTCGGTATGCGGCCTGCGGACGTGTGGGGACTGGCGACAAAACCCATCTCCTCCAGGTCGGCCATGATGTTGCGGATGGTCGCCGGCGAGAGATCCAGGCCGGATATTTTCGACAATGCGCGCGAGCCCACCGGTTGGCCGTCGGCGATATACCTTTCGACTAGCGCCTTGAGGAGCGTTTGTGCACGAGTATCGAGTTGCATGTGGTTATTTTATGCGAGCAGCCAATCGAGATGTTAGATTCTGTTGCCGACCCGAGTCAGATCAAACTCCGGTTTTGTATTCCACTCTTCCTGCGTTGCGAGCCAATGCTCCAGTTCAAACAGCGTTGTGCAGATGGCATGAGGACGTATGTGTTCAGGCAGGGGGCGCGTTGGTCCAAGCTCGGGACGGTTCATCCAGACGGCGCGAAGACCGGCATTTTGCGCGCCTTGCACGTCAAGCAAGGGATCGTCACCCACATAGACCGCTTCATGCGGCGCCACATCAAGCGCCTCGCACGCAGCATGGAAGATCGCCGCATCCGGTTTTGCCCGCCCAAATCGATACGCTGCGACCGAAGCGCTGAAAAAATGGGCGATGCCGATCTCATGCAGGTCTGCTACGCCGTTCGATATTGATCCCAGTACGACGCGCTCGCGCAATCTGGTGAGTACGGGGAGGACATCATCGAAAGGCGTGACTTCGTTGCGGGCTCTGGAAAACACGTCGATTGCCATATCCGCCATTGCTACATCCCCGTCATGCTTGCGGAAAGCCTCAAGCAGCACAGCATGACGCAAGGCTTTCAAGTCCAGCTGGTATACCGGATCCGTTGCCATCAATTCCTGCCGGCGTTGTCGCATGCCGTCGATCGTCACCCGACCTGCAACTTCCGGGGCGTGGTGTTTCAACCACTCGTGCAACACGTTCTCCGCGCGCTCGATCACGGGCACGATCGGCCAGAGCGTGTCGTCCAAGTCGAACAGAACGGCTTTGATAACTGACATATGGTCCCTGAATCAACGATTTTCAACGGCGGCGCGCTGTAACAGACGCCTGAATTATGGTCTAATCTGCAGCATGTTGCCTTCCCAGTCACTTGCCACCCCAAACGCCTTCAAGACTGTCGCCGTTGTCGGCAAGTACATGGCCGCCGGTATCGAACAGTCCCTGTCCGACATTGTCAGTTTTCTCAGCAGTTCCGGACATACTGTAGTGCTCGAGAAGGAAACTGCGCTGAACCTGTCTCTCCCGCATGTCGCAGCCATGACGCCGACCGAAATCGGCCAGCATGCCGACGTCGCGATTGTTGTCGGCGGCGACGGCACGATGCTTGGTATCGCACGCCAGCTTGCGCCTTTCAATGTTCCATTAATCGGGATCAATCAGGGCCGACTCGGCTTCATGACCGACATTTCGCAGGAAGGGATGATCCCCCTCCTGGCCGATATGCTTAGCGGCAAACTGGAAGCCGAACAACGGACGCTGCTCGAAGGCTCCGTGATTCGTGGCGGCGAAACGATCTTCCATGCGCTGGCGTTCAACGACGTTGTTGTGGCGCGCGGTGCGACAACCGGTATGGCGGAACTGAAGGTCGAGGTTGACGGACACTTCATGTACAACCAGCGGTCGGATGGTCTGATTGTTTCTACCCCGACAGGTTCCACTGCCTATGCCTTATCTGCCGGCGGACCGTTGCTCCATCCCAGTCTTTCCGGCGTCGTGCTTGTGCCGATCGCGCCGCATGCGTTGTCCAACAGGCCTATCGTATTGCCTGATGCGAGCACGATCGTCATCGAAATCATGGGCGGGCGTGACATTAGTGTCAATTTTGACATGCAGTCGCTTGCCAGCCTGCAGCATCATGACCGTATCGTCGTCAAGCGTTCCGCCCATACTATTACCTTCCTGCACCCACAAGGCTGGAGCTATTACGATACCTTGCGCGAAAAGCTCCATTGGCATGAATACCCGTCCGTGGCCGGGCAGTTAAAATAACCAGCTTGTCTTCGCTACAAGAAACAATCATTGCACCATGCTGCGCACACTTTCCATTCGCGATTTCGTGATCGTTGATTCGATCGAGCTCGACTTTTCCCCCGGCTTTACCGTTTTTACCGGTGAAACAGGCGCTGGCAAGTCGATCCTGATCGATGCCCTCGCGCTTGCACTTGGCGGAAGGGGGGATGCCAGCGCGGTTCGTGAAGGTGCTGCCAAAACCGATATCACTGCCGAGTTCTCGACGGGCGGCAGGATCGACACCTGGCTGGCTGATCATGAATTTGGCAGTGATGATGGCGCCGTGCTGCTACGTCGCGTGATCGACAACGCGGGACGTTCCAAGGCCTTCATCAACGGCGTTGCGGCGACCGCCGCACAGTTGCGGGAGCTGGGGGAAATGCTCGTTGATATCCACGGCCAGCACGCCCACCAGTCGCTCCTCAAGGTCGATGCGCAACGCGTACTGCTCGACACGCAGGCCGGCCTGCAGGAGGATGCAAAGACAGTTGCAGCGGCCTACAAGGCGTGGCGCGCACTTGCGAAGCAACGTGAAGAATTCGAGGCAAATGCACGAAACGTACTGCTCGAGCGCGAGCGTCTCGAATGGCAGGTCGGCGAGCTGGAGAAGCTGGCAGTCAAGCCTGGTGAGTGGACCGAAATCAGCAACGAGCACAGCCGTCTTTCACATGCTGCCAGTCTGATCGAGGGCGCGCAGGAGGCACTCAATACGATTTCCGAGTCGGACACCAACCCGATTCTGTCCCAGTTGTCTGCATTGACGCAAAAGCTTGGCAAGCTGGCGGATATCGACGCGGCATTAAAGCCGGTAGTGGATGCGCTGGAACCGGCACGCATTCAGTTGCAGGAAGCGGTGTATTCGCTGAACGATTATCTCAGCCGTGTCGAACTTGATCCCGAACGCTTGCACGAGGTCGAGACGCGGCTCGAAGCGATCCACTCGACTGCGCGCAAGTTCCGCATCACGCCGGACGATTTGCCCGAGGAGTACACCTCTCTGTCGGCACAGTTGAGGCAGCTTGCGGACGCTACCGATCTTGACGCAATGCGCGAGCAGGAAGAAAAGCTCAAGGCGGCGTACATGGCGGCGGCACAGAAGCTGTCGAAGGCTCGTGCACGCGCTGCGAAGGCATTGAGCGATGCGGTCACATCGGCAATGCAGGACCTCAGCATGTCAGGTGGACGTTTTGAGGTCGCGTTGAACCCTTGCGAGCCCGCCAGCTATGGTGTCGAACAGGTGGAATTCATGGTCGCCGGACATGCAGGCACAAGCTTGCGGCCGCTCGCGAAAGTGGCGTCCGGCGGTGAACTGGCCCGTATTTCCCTGGCTATTTCCGTCATTACGTCCAGTTCGACCGCAACGCCGACCTTGATTTTCGATGAAGTGGACAGTGGCATCGGCGGCGGTGTGGCCGAAGTCGTCGGGCGCTTGCTGAAACGCCTCGGCCATGACCGGCAGGTCCTGTGCGTGACGCATCTTCCGCAGGTGGCCAGCCAGGCCAACCAGCACTTCCAGGTCAGCAAACGCAATGCCGATGGCAGGACGCTGTCCCGGATCGATGCGCTGGATTCCAAAGAACGGATCGAAGAAATCGCCCGTATGCTTGGCGGTCTCGAGATCACGGCGACCACGCGCAAGCATGCGAGAGAGCTTCTTGCTTCCTGATTCCAAGGACGCTGCCTACCTCCCCAATAACGCAGTAGAAAACAAACCTTATACGATGCGTCCCAACAAGGAACCCTCCTATACACACGGCACCGTTCCACGTACGGCAGTGGTGCTGGTCAATCTCGGCACGCCGGATGCGCCGACAGCACCGGCATTGCGTCGCTATCTGAAGCAATTCCTGTCCGACCCACGCGTGGTCGAAATCCCGAAGGCTGCCTGGTCGATCATCCTGAATGGGTTCATCCTGCCTTTCCGCTCCGGCAAATCGGCAGAAAAATATGCATCGATCTGGACTCAGGAAGGGTCGCCTCTAAAGATTCATACGGAGAAGCAGGCGCTGCTGTTGCGCGGTTACCTGGGGGAGCGCGGACACCAGGTCGACGTTGCGTATGCGATGCGTTATGGAAATCCTTCCCTGCCAAGCGTGCTCGACAAGCTCAAGGCTGATGGCTGCGACCGCATCCTGATCCTTCCTGCCTATCCGCAGTATTCCGGTACCACGACTGCGTCCATCTTCGATGCCGTCTTCGCACATTACGCGAAGGTGCGCAACGTGCCGGAACTGCGCATGGTGAAGCATTATCACGACCATGAGGCCTATATCGGCGCGCTCAAGGAATCGTTGCTCTCCTACTGGGAGGTGCACGGCCGCCCCGACAAGCTGGTCATGAGCTTCCATGGCGTGCCGAAGAGGACCTTGTTGCTCGGCGACCCGTATCACTGCGAATGCCACAAGACGGCACGACTTCTTGCTGCGCAACTACAGCTGGCGCCGGAGCAGTACATCGTGACATTTCAATCACGCTTTGGCCGCGCGGAATGGCTGCAACCCTACACCGCACCTACCCTGGAAAAGCTGGGCAAGGAGAGTACACGCCGCGTCGATGTGATTTGTCCAGGTTTCACGAGCGACTGCCTGGAAACGCTGGAAGAGATCGCGATGGAGGCCAAGCGCGACTTCCTCACGGCGGGAGGCAAGGAATTTCACTACATCCCATGTCTGAATGAGTCTCCGGCATGGATTACTGCGCTTGCCGAGATCGTCGAACAGCACATGATCGGCTGGCCGACTGTCCTGACGGTCCAAATGCGCGAGCAGATCAGGAAGGATTCGGAGATTTCACGCGCACAGGCACTGCTACTCGGCGCAGAGAAATAAGATCACCTGCTTTACGGCAGCGAAATCAGGTTTACCTGGCAAATCCAAGCGGTAGCGAGCAATGAATAGGCAACAATAGCTGCCGAGATCAAAGGCAGTTTCATGATGGTTTCTCCTTGCAACCGACAAACGCAGTTGCAACATGGTTAATACCATCGTAATACGCCAGCCGGAAAACGGAAGCGCCCGAGGCATAAAGAATGTAACAAGAATTTACGCCTCGCGACATGCAGGGAGACGCCGCATCCGCCACTGACGAAGTACCGTTCAATAAAGATAGTGATTCCCCTTGAAAAAAAGGGGAGAATCCTTATTTACAAGGGCAGTTACAACTAAGTCTTTGATTATTGGAGAGTTTTTGCGATGCAAGAGCAAGAGAAAATGCAAGAGCAGGTAGAGCAGCCGCCTCAGCCACAGCCTCAGGCCGCTCCGGAAAGCACCGAAGCACAGCAGACCGCGCCCTCCTTGGAAGAAAGACTCGCGGCTGCGGAAGCCAAGGCAGCAGAAATGCAGGATGCGTTTCTCCGTGCTAAGGCGGATACGGAAAACATCCGTCGGCGCGCACAAGAAGATGTTGCCAAGGCGCATAAATTCGCAATCGAGAATTTCGCAGAAGCGTTGGTCCCGGTAAAGGACAGCCTCGAAATGGCGTTGAAACTGGATACGCCATCCGTGGAGGCGCTGAAAGAGGGCGTAGAAATGACCCTGAAGCAGTTGAACGCGGCTTTTGACCGTAACCGGCTGGCGGAAATCAATCCTCAACCGGGCGAAAAGCTCGACCCGATGAAGCATCAGGCGATTTCCATGGTTCCTGCAGAACAGGATGCCAATACTGTTGTCACCGTCCTGCAGAAGGGGTACACGATTGCTGACCGTTTGTTGCGGCCAGCACTGGTGACGGTTGCACAGTAAAAACAGGAAAAGAATACGAAATTACTGCAAAAGTGCTTGAAACCGGCGCTTTGTTCCATATATTCAACACATCAGAAATCCAGTCTTTAAGAGGAACATCATTATGGGCAAGATCATTGGCATCGACCTTGGTACCACCAACTCCTGCGTAGCAATCATGGAAGGTGGCCAGCCGAAGGTCATCGAAAACTCCGAAGGCTCCCGGACGACGCCGTCCGTGGTTGCGTATCAGGAAGACGGCGAGATTCTCGTCGGTGCACCGGCCAAGCGTCAGGCTGTGACCAACCCGAAAAATACGCTGTACGCCGTCAAGCGCCTGATCGGACGCAAGTTTGCTGAGAATGAAGTACAAAAGGACATCAATCTGATGCCCTACCAGATCGTCAAGGCCGACAACGGCGACGCCTGGGTGCAGGTACGTGACAAGAAGCTCGCAGCACAGCAGGTATCCGCTGAAGTCCTGCGCAAGATGAAGAAGACCGCCGAAGATTATCTCGGTGAAGAGGTGACAGAAGCCGTCATTACGGTGCCGGCCTACTTCAACGACGCACAACGTCAGGCAACCAAGGATGCCGGCCGCATCGCCGGCCTGGATGTGAAGCGCATCATCAACGAGCCGACCGCGGCTGCGCTCGCATTCGGCCTCGACAAGAGCGGCAAGGGCGATCGCAAGATCGCGGTGTATGACCTCGGCGGCGGCACCTTTGATATTTCGATCATCGAGATCGCCGATGTCGAAGGCGAAATGCAGTTCGAAGTTCTGTCGACAAACGGTGATACCTTCCTCGGCGGTGAGGACTTCGACCAACGCTTGATCGACTACATCATCGACGAGTTCAAGAAGATCAACGGCCTCGACCTGTCGAAGGACGCAATTGCCTTGCAACGCATCAAAGCGTCGGCCGAGCGCGCGAAGATCGAGCTGTCGTCCTCGCAGCAGACTGAAGTCAATGAGCCGTACATCGCGATGGTCAATGGCGCACCGGTTCACCTGAACATGAAGCTGACTCGCGCCAAACTGGAGTCACTGGTCGAGGAGCTGGTCGAGCGCACCATTGAGCCGTGCCGTATTGCGATCAAGGATGCCGGCGTGAAGGTTTCCGATATCCAGGACGTGATTTTGGTTGGCGGCATGACCCGCATGCCGAAGGTGCAGGAAAAGGTAAAGGAGTTCTTCGGCAAGGATCCACGCAAGGACGTCAATCCGGATGAGGCAGTTGCCGTCGGTGCTGCGATTCAGGGTTCCGTGCTGTCCGGCGACCGCAAGGACCTGCTGCTTCTGGACGTGACCCCGCTGTCGCTCGGTATCGAGACACTTGGTGGCGTGATGACCAAGATGATCCAGAAGAACACCACGATTCCGACCAAGTTCAGCCAGGTGTTCTCGACTGCGGACGACAACCAGCCCGCTGTGACCATCAAGGTGTATCAGGGTGAGCGTGAAATGGCGACCGGTAACAAGCTGCTCGGCGAGTTCAACCTCGAAGGCATTCCGCCGGCACCGCGCGGCATTCCGCAGATCGAAGTGACGTTTGACATCGATGCCAACGGTATTCTTCATGTTGGCGCGAAGGACAAGGCATCCGGCAAGGAGAACAAGATCACCATCAAGGCCAACTCCGGTCTGACCGAGGAGGAAATCCAGAAGATGGTGAAGGACGCCGAGCTGTATGCGGACGAAGACAAGAAGCTGAAGGAACTGGCCGATGCGCGCAACCAGGGTGATGCGCTGGTGCACTCGACTCGGAAGGCGCTGACCGAGTATGGCGACAAGCTCGACGGCGGCGAGAAGGAGAAGATCGAAGCGGCGATCAAGGATCTGGAAGAAGCCCTCAAGGGTAACGACAAGGATACGATCGATGCCAAGGTTGCCGCGTTGTCGACTGCAGCGCAGAAGCTCGGCGAGAAGATGTATGCCGATGCACAAGCCCAGCAGGCTGGTGCTGCTGGTGCCGCCGGCGCAGCAGGTGCGGGTGCCGGCGCTTCGGAAGCGAAGGCGAACGAGGAAGACGTCGTTGACGCCGACTTCAAGGAAGTCAAAGATAAATAATCTGTCTTCGTCGCGATACCAGGGAGTTTACTGGTCGCGATGAGCCGCCGAGTCGTAGTGATCGTCATGCGGTCCTCGGCTCGGCGTTTTCGCTTGAATAGAAGGTGCCGACAAAATGGCAAAGCGCGATTTTTACGAGATACTGGGTGTTGCGAAAAACGCCTCGGACGACGAGATCAAGAAGGCGTACCGCAAGCTCGCAATGAAATACCATCCGGACCGTAATCCGGATAGCAAGGGAGCGGAAGAAAAGTTCAAGGAGGCAAAAGAAGCCTACGAGATGCTGTCCGATCCCAGCAAGCGCGAGGCTTATGACCGCTATGGACATGCCGGTGTAGATCCGAACATGGCTGGCGGCGGCTTCGGCGGTGCTGGTGCCGGCTATGGAGGCTTCTCCGATGCCTTTGGCGACATCTTCGGCGACATCTTCGGCCAGGGCGCACGCGGCGGTCGTGGTGGTCCGCAGGTCTATCGCGGCGCGGATCTGCGCTACAACCTCGAGATCACGCTCGAACAGGCCGCGAATGGCTTCGATACCACCATTCGTGTTCCCTCCTGGACCGAGTGCGACACCTGTCATGGTTCCGGTGCAAAACCGGGGACTTCGCCGACCACCTGTACTACGTGCGGTGGCCAGGGTCAGGTCCGCATGCAGCAGGGCTTCTTCAGCATTCAGCAAACCTGTCCGAAGTGCCACGGGACGGGCAAGATCATTCCGACGCCATGTTCATCGTGCAGCGGTGCAGGACGCATCAAGCGCAACAAGACTCTGGAAGTGAAGATTCCCGCCGGTATCGACGACGGCATGCGTATTCGCTCCTCCGGCAACGGCGAACCGGGCATGAATGGTGGGCCGCCGGGCGACCTGTATGTCGAGATTCGCATCAAGCAGCATCCGGTGTTCCAGCGCGATGGCGACGATCTTCATTGCGAGATTCCGGTTTCTTTTGCGAAAGCGGCATTGGGTGGAGAAGTCGAAGTGCCCACCCTCAGCGGGAAGGCGTCGTTTAGCCTTCCAGAGGGCACCCAGTCCGGCAAGACATTCCGTCTGCGCGGCAAGGGTATCAAGGGCGTACGCTCAGGTTACGCGGGTGATCTGTTCTGCCATGTAGTGGTCGAGACGCCGGTGAAACTCACGGATCGGCAGAAGGAGTTGTTGCAGGAATTCGACCAGCTTATGACTGCTGGCGGTTCAAAGCACAGCCCGCAAAGCAAGTCGTGGAAGGATAAGGTCAAGGAATTCTTCGAATAATCGAAGATCGATTCCAATCTTTCTCGGCCTGCAAAGACGGGGCGCAATCAAGGAAAAAGCCGCTATTCCACCGGAAAGCGGCTTTTTCCTTTCTATGGTAGTTTTTATGTGCGTGGAAAATCTTCTCCATTCTTTCTTCGCATAATAAGAAACGGTCGTTCTGTTCGTGGTCGACTAACTACCTGGGAGGCAACATGAAGAGACACACTTACATTTCCCGTACGCTCGGCGTCCTGACTGTCGTGATCGCATTATTGGTTGCGCACACAGCAGGTGCAGCGGAGGTGGGCGGTATGAAACTCGACGACACGATACGTCTCGCCGATCAGGAACTGAAGCTGAATGGTGCCGGCATTCGCTACAGGGCAATCTTCAAGGTCTATGCCATGGGCCTCTACCTTACGGAAAAGAAAACCACGGTCCCTGATGTCTTGGCGGCACCGGGAGCGCGACGGACTGTGATTATTCCGCTCAGGGACATCAGCAACGAGGATTTCGGGCGCGCCTTCATGTCCGGCATTCAAAAGAACAGTGACAGGACGGAGAAGGCCAAGCTCGTCACGCAGCTGCAGAAGTTCGGTGAGCTGTTTGCTTCGATCCCAGAGCTGAAGAAGGGCGATGTGCTGACGACTGATTGGATCCCCGGCGTCGGAACAGTCATCCAAATCAACGGGAAGAAGACTATCGATCCGCTGCCGGACATCGCTTTCTACAATGCCATTTTGAAGATCTGGCTTGGTGATCATCCGGCCGACTCGCGACTCAAGCCGATGCTGCTCGGCGTGAAATCCGAGGAGCGCTGACCTTATGCCTCTGCCCGGTGCATCCGGTTCCATGGAGGCATCGGCAGCCGTCTGTATAATGTGCTGAGCGCCTGGCGTTCCCGCATCTTTCAAATAGAGCGGTCAGCCTTTGTCATTCACGCCGGGCTTTGCTTCTTCCCGCTTTGGCTCGAACAGATGACAGAACAAAACAACGGCACGCTGGAACAACTATTCCAAAACAATCGCAACTGGGCTGCCTCGATGGAGGGGCAGGATCCCGGTTTCTTCAAGAAGCTGGCCGGCCAGCAATCGCCGGAGTACTTGTGGATTGGCTGTGCGGACAGCCGAGTCCCGGCCAATGAAATTGTCGATCTCCTGCCGGGTGAGTTATTCGTTCACCGCAATATTGCCAACGTCGTTGTTCACACCGATCTGAACTGCCTTTCGGTCTTGCAGTTCGCTATTGACGTGCTCGGCGTAAAACATGTGATTGTCTGCGGCCATTACGGCTGTTCCGGCGTGCATGCGGCACTTGCGAGGCGACGCATCGGCCTTGCCGATAACTGGTTGCGTCATGTGCAGGACGTGCATCAGAAACACGAGCGCTATCTCGGCGAAGCGCTTCCAACCAAAGTCAGGCAGGATCGCCTCTGTGAGCTCAATGTGATCGAGCAAGTGGTTAACGTCTGCCAGACCACTATCGTGCAGGATGCATGGGAGCGCGGCCAGTCTTTGACCGTGCACAGTTGGGTATATGGTTTGCAGGATGGCTTGCTGCGTGACCTCGGCCTGACAGTCAGGAGCGCGGAAGAGCTGGCGGCGAAGCTGCCGGCCAGCCTCGCCCGCTACGAAGGCAATGCCGGCAGTTCTGCCTAGAAGCAGTGTTCAGCGGCTGGGAAGGACTTGTCCTTGACCGCCGCAATGTAGGCGCGGACGGCGCCCTCAATGCTGGTCTGGCCTTCCATGAAATTTCTCACGAAGCGTGCCTTGCGACCTGGGAATGCGCCCAGCATGTCATGCATGACGAGAACCTGCCCGGCGCAATCAGGCCCGGCGCCAATGCCGATGGTTGGAATGGAGAGCATATCGGTTACTTCCTTGCCGAGCACCGACGGAATCGCTTCCAGCACCAGCAGCGAGGCGCCCGCAGCCTGCAGCTTCAACGCATCGGCTTTCAGCACGTCGGCGGCTTCCACGGTCTTGCCCTGTACCTTGTAACCGCCCAACTGGTGAACGGATTGTGGCGTCAGGCCGAGATGAGCGCATACAGGAACTGCCCGCTCGGTAAGGAAGCGAATGGTCTCTGCCAGCCAGGTACCACCCTCGAGCTTGACCATTTGCGCGCCTGCCTGCATCAGTTGCACGGCATTGTTGAATGCGGCTTCCGGCGTGGCGTAACTGCCAAATGGCATGTCGGCAACGAGGAATGCGGTCTGGTTGCCGCGAGCAACACTCGCGGTGTGATATGCGACATCTGCCAGCGTCACAGGCAGTGTCGATGTATGGCCTTGGCAAACCATGCCGAGCGAGTCGCCGACTAACAGCACTTCGACACCACAGCGATCCATTAGCGCAGCGAAGCTTGCGTCGTAGCAGGTGAGCATCGTGATCTTTTCACCGCTGTTGCGCAGTGCCTGCAGCGATGTCACCGTCACCGCCTTGTTGCGGACGGTGGATGTTGCGTCTTGCAGATAGCCCGACATATTCATTCCCCAAGATTAAAAAATTCGCGTCTGCCGCGCATGTTGCCGATTCGATTCAGCAGCAGGGTAAAGTCTTCATCGCGCTCGATCGGATTCAGTCGTTCGGTATTGACGATCAACAGCGGCGCAGCGTCGTAATGATAAAAGAAGCGGCTGTAACTTTCACAAAGGCGATGCAGGTAGAGCTCCGAAATGCTGTTCTCGGTCGGCAAGCCGCGCTTGCGTACACGGTCGATCAAGGTTTCGGGCTGGGCCTGCAGGTAAATCACGAGGTCGGGACGTGCCGCCTGCGGACGCAGATGATCGTAAAGTTGCTGATACAGGTTCAGCTCGTCATCACCCAGCGTCAGGCGTGCAAAGAGCGGATCCTTTTCGAGCAGGAAGTCGGACACGATGCGAGCATTGAACAGGTCCGTTTGTGCCAGATCGCGCAGCTGGTTCATGCGCTGGAACAGGAAGAACATCTGCGTCGGCAGCGCATAACGCGCAGAGTCGCGGTAGAACTTGTCCAGGAATGGATTTTCCTGCGGAAGTTCGAGCAGCGTCTGAGCGTTGATGTTCTCGGCAAGTTTGCGCGCCAGACTGGTCTTGCCGACGCCGATCGGGCCTTCGACGACGATGTAGCGATACTTCTCGAGACTCATGTGCGGAAGATGAAGTAGACAGCGCCAACCAGGCAAAGCGCCGCCCATACGTAATCCATCTTGAACGGCTGGTTCATGTAGAGCATTGCGAACGGCACGAAGACGCTCAGCGTGATCGCTTCCTGCATGATCTTGAGCTGTGCCAGGCTGAACTCGGTGTAACCGATGCGGTTGGCCGGAACCTGCAGCATGTACTCGAACAAGGCAATCGTCCAGCTCACGATTGCGGCAATCCACCATGGCTTGCTTGCCATGTTCTTCAGGTGCCCATACCAGGCAATTGTCATGAAGACGTTCGACAAGGTCAGCAGGCCGACCGTTTGGAGTGCAACAGGGATTTGCATGCGTCAGATTTTTTGAATTGCTTGTCCCGCCACACCGGGAACGAAGCTGTGCGCAGGCCCCTGTCCGGGAATCGTGAGTAGGGGATCAAGCTGCAGCAAGGGGATCAACGCGAACGCGCGTTGCGTGAGGCGGGGATGAGGAACAGTGAGCTTCTCGGTCTTGATCGTTTGTTGACCGTACAACAGGATATCGAGATCGAGCGTGCGTGGTGCATTGCGGAATGGCCGCTCGCGTCCGAATTCGAGTTCAAGTTGCTGCAGTGCGTGCAGCATCTCGGAGACACTCAAACCAGTGTCGACCCGCGCGACAGCATTGATGTAGTCGTCGCCTCCCGCATCCACAGGCGCCGTACGAAACAGGTTGGAGTGCGCGTCAAGCCGCGTTTCCGGAAGCTGCCCGAGGCGGATAATCGCGCGCTGAACGTTTCCGCGCGCGTCGCCAAGATTGGAGCCGATGCCGATATAGCAGGCGGTCCGAACCTTACTCATGGCGTGCTGCCGCCTTCGACAGGTGCGCTCTTGTGTTTGCTGCGTCCGCTGCGCCGGCGGCGTTTTTTCGCGGGTGCGCCTTCGCCTTCAGGCTTGCGGAGCTTGGCGAGCAGGGCTTCGCGTCCGGGCCCATCTGCAGCAATGAAGTCGGTCCACCAGTCGCCGATATCCATGTCGATCTCGCCCGATTCGCAACGCAGCAACAGGAAGTCATAGCCGGCGCGCAAACGCGGATGCTCGAGCAGCTTGTAGGGCGATTTGCCGGTACGCCGCTCGAAGCGAGGTTGCATGGCCCAAAGGTCTCGCATGTCGGTCGCAATGCGGCGCTGCAGTGCCAGTTTCTCTGTCTGTGTGTTGAGGACGTCGTCTGCTGCAAGATGCAGCGCTGGAATTGGATATTCGCCTGCCGCCTGGTATGCGTTCCACTTCTCCAGCACCTGATGCCACAGCAATGCCGCAAACAGAAAGCCCGGCGATACCGGTTTGCCTTGCTGAACGCGCTCATCGGTATTGGATAGCGCAAGGGTGACGAATTTTTCGCCTAATGGCTGTTCGAGCACGACGTCCAGCAGCGGCAAGAGGCCATGGTGCAAACCTTCCGTGCGCAATTGCTGCAGACAGGCCAGGGCATGGCCGCTCATCAGCAGCTTCAGCATTTCATCAAAAACACGCGCAGCCGGCACGTTGTTAATGAGCGGGGCCATCACTTGAATTGGCTCACGCGTTGCCGGATCGATGGTGAACTGCAGCTTGGCGGCGAATCGCACGACGCGCAGCAGGCGCACCGGATCTTCGCGATAACGCGCTTCCGGCGTGCCGATGATGCGCAGCGTCTTGTGGCGGATATCCTCGATGCCGTGGTGGTAGTCGAGTACTGTCTGACTTGCCGGATCGTAGTACATCGCGTTGATGCTGAAGTCGCGCCTTGCTGCGTCCTCGTGCTGTTCGCCGAAGGTGTTGTCGCGCAATACGCGACCGTGCTCGTCCTTGGGGGCGTTGTCAGCCGAAGCGCCGCGGAAAGTCGTGACCTCGATGATGTCCTGCCCAAACATCACATGTACGATCTGAAAACGCTTGCCGATGATGAACGCGCGTCGGAACAGGCGTTTCACCTGTTCCGGTGTGGCGTTCGTCGCGACATCGAAATCCTTTGGCTTGACGCCAAGGAGGAGGTCGCGCACTGCGCCGCCGACGACAAATGCCTTGAAGCCGGCTTCCTGCAGGGTTTGCGTCACGCGCACCGCATGCGGCGACAGGAGCTGCGGGTTGATTCCATGTTCCTTCGGGCCGAGCACGACCGGCTTGGCGTGACTGTCCGCCTTCTTCTTCGTGCCGAGTATGCGCTTGATAAACTTTTTAATCATCGAACAGAGTGAGGATAGGCCAGCCTTGTGCCTGCGCATGTGCTTTGAGCAAGGCATTCGGATTGGTCGCAACCGGGTGGGTAACGGCGGACAGCAACGGGATGTCGTTCTGCGAGTCGCTATAGAAGTAACTGCGCGGGAATGTGTCGAGAGATTTGCCCTGCGCCCCCAGCCATTCATTCGTATGGATTACCTTGCCGGGACCGGAGGTCGGGATGCCGCGGAGCTTGCCGGTGATTTCCCCATCCGGCGTGACTTCTGGCTCGGCGGCGATCAGGTTGCGTACACCGAACGCTTCGGCAATCGGGGCAGTGACGTACTTGTTGGTTGCGGTGATGATGGCGACCACGTCACCGGCATCCTGGTGCTTTTTCACCAGGTCGCGCGCGACAGGCAGGATTGCCGGGCGGATGACTTCATCCATGAATTGCGCATGCCATGCGTCGAGCTGCCTGCGCGGGAATTGCGCCAGCGTGCCGAGCGCAAATTCGAGGTACTCCACCGGGTCGAGCGTTCCCGCTTCGTACTGTGCGTAGAAGTCGGCGTTGCGCTTGGCAAAGGCGTCGGCATCGACAGCGCCAATGCGAACCAGGAATTGTCCCCACTCGTAATCGGAATCGAGGGGCAGGATGGTATGGTCCAGGTCGAATAAAGCTAAATTCATTCTACTTTCGGTTCGCCTTCGATCTGCAGCAGGCTGCGCAGCAGCGGTAATGTGATCGGGCGTTGGGTTTCCAGTGAATATTGGTCCAGTGCGTCGAGCATGGCGGACAAGGACCGCATGTCCCGGCGGAAATGGGTAATGAGATAGGGTAACACGCCGGGCGACACGGTGATACCGCGCGCCAAGGCCGCCTGATTCAGTGCGGCGATCTTTTCCTCGTCGGTCAGCCCATGGACCTGGTAGATCAGGCCCCAGCCCAGGCGGGTACGCAAGTCCTCGCGCAGTTCCAGGTTGGCGGGAGGCTTGTCTCCTGCGGTGACCAGCAAGGCGTCGTTTTCCCGCACCTGGTTAAAGAGATTGAAAACGGCGATCTGCGCTTCCGGCGACAGGCGTTCGCAGTCATCGACCAGGTAAAGCTTGATGTCCGGGACAAACAGGTAGTCGTCGGCCTTCTCGCTGATCGGAATGTACCGCGCATCGGACTGTCCGGCCAAGGAATGCAGGAGATGCGATTTGCCGGCGCCCGCTTCGCCCCACAGATAGACAAAACGCTCGTTGGCACTGACCCCGGTCCGGCCCGCAAATTGCCGCATCAGCTGCAACAGTTCTGCATTGCGTCCGACGACAAACGTATCAAGCGTCTGTGGTTTTACGGCGCCGAGATCGAGCGTTAATTGCCTCATAGCTGACGATATAAACTGCTATTCAAAAGTTGGGTGCGCAAATACTTCTTCGAAGGCGAGCACGCTGCAGCACGGATTGTGATTGATCCTGCTTTTGCAATGCTGGCAACATTGTCTGATCCGTTTTGCACAGGAGTGAAAGAAAAAGCCACCAGCAAGGGGGCGAAACGGAGCGGTTTGTTAAAATACCAGACTTGCCCGCAGCATTCGTGCCAAAACTGTCTATTTTACCGCCTCTCACACTATTCAGATCATGAGTTCCACTTCCAACGTATCCCTTTCTTACCGCGACGCCGGTGTTGACATCGATGCAGGCGACGCGCTGGTCGAAGCGATCAAGCCGTTTGCCAAACGCACCATGCGCGAAGGCGTCTTGGGCGGCATCGGCGGCTTCGGCGCACTGTTCGAAATCAGCAAGAAATACAAGGAGCCGGTGCTGGTGTCGGGCACCGATGGTGTCGGCACCAAGCTGAAATTGGCCTTCCATCTGAACAAGCACGATACGGTCGGCATCGACCTGGTCGCGATGAGCGTCAACGACATCCTGGTACAGGGCGCGGAACCGCTGTTCTTCCTCGACTATTTCGCCTGCGGCAAGCTGGACGTCCCGTCCGCGACCGACGTCATCAAAGGCATTGCCAAGGGATGTGAACAGGCTGGCTGCGCGCTGATCGGTGGTGAGACGGCCGAAATGCCGAGCATGTATCCGGATGGTGAATATGACCTCGCCGGTTTTGCTGTCGGCGCAGTCGAAAAGTCGAAGATCATCGATGGCACCAAGATCGTCCCGGGTGACGTCGTACTCGGTTTGGCTTCCTCCGGCGCGCATTCGAACGGTTATTCGCTGGTACGCAAGATCATTTCCGTCGCAAAGCCCGACCTGAATGCCGACTTCCATGGTCGCAAGCTGGCGGATGTGCTGATGGAACCGACGCGCATTTATGTGAAGCCCCTGTTGTCACTAATGGAAAAGCTGGAAGTCAAAGGGATGGCGCACATCACAGGCGGCGGCCTCGTGGAAAACGTGCCGCGTGTGCTGGGCAAGAGCCTGACTGCTGTCCTGCACCGAGATGCATGGACCATGCCCCCATTGTTTACGTGGTTGCAGCAGCACGGTGGCGTGGCAGATGCGGAGATGCATCGGGTATTCAACTGCGGCATCGGCATGGTCGTGATTGTGTCTAAGGAAAATGCAGATGCGGCAATCGCTCACTTGAAGGCCGCAGGAGAAACCGTCAGCCGCATCGGCGAGATCCGCGAACGCCAGGGCGACGAAGCACCGACCATCGTGGTTTAAGCGAGACCAGTAAACTGGCGCGAAGGTCAGCGAGGCGGCCGCAGGATATCCTGCGGCCGTTTTTACTTTGCAGACTCAGTACGGGCCCCTGCCGTTGCCCTGCCAGGCCAGCATTTGCTCAATCGATGCCGCCAATCAGGGGGTCCTGATATGGTCAACGAGTGCGTCGGTGCGCTGGTCCGGTCGGGACGTCATCAGACTGACCACTCCGATGGTCAGGAAGCCGGCCGGAACACCGAAGATACCCGCAGAGATCGGTGCAATGCCCAACCACTGGTTAAGTGCGGTGCCGCCAAACGCCGGATAGGTTCGCAACATGTAATACACGCATACGGCAAAGCCGGCGATCATCCCCGCGATTGCGCCTTGCTGGTTCGCCCGCTTCCAGAAAATGCCTAATACGAGTGCGGGGAACAGCGCTGATGCGGCCAGCGAGAATGCCGCGCCTACCATCGAAAGAATGTCGCCGGGCTTCAGTGAGGCGGCGTAAGCCGCGACCAATGCCACGACGAGCAACAGCAGCTTCGAGATCGTGACGCGCTTCTGCGTCGAAGCTACCGGATCGACGGTCTTGTAGTAGATGTCATGCGATAGTCCGTTGGAGATCGTCAGCAGCAGGCCGTCTGCCGTTGATAGTGCCGCTGCGAGGCCGCCCGCAGCGATCAGGCCGGAGATCACATAAGGCAAGCCGGCAATCTCCGGCGTCGCCAGCACCACGATATCGCCATCCATGGCTATCTCCGCCAGCTGCACGATGCCATCCTTGTTCATGTCCGTGATGGTCACCAGCGGATTGATCTTGTCCACGCTTGCCCAGTAGGAGACCCAAGAGGGCAGCTTGGAGAACTCGGTACCGACGAGCGAGGTATAGATATCGTACTTCACCAGTACCGCCAGTGCCGGCACGGTGATGTACAGGAGCATGATGAAGAGCAGTGCCCAGAACACGGACCGCCGTGCCTGCGGCACCGTAGGTGTCGTGTAGAAGCGCACCAGGATGTGTGGCAGCGCAGCGGTCCCCATCATCAGGCAAAGCGCCAGTGCCATGAAATTGTTGCGCTTGTTGTCTGACGCTTCTTCCGTCTTGCCGGGGAATGGCGTCGTATGGGCCACGACGGGCTCGGCGCGCGCGAGGTTCAGCGCCTTTGCGTCCAGCCACTTGCGCCGCGCTTCATCCGGGTCCTTGGGATAGTCGGCGAGCGCACGGCTTGCGGCCTTGATCTCGATGAGCGAAGCATTGCTGCGCTTGAGGTCTTCGACATTCTGCCGCGCCTCCATGAGTCCATCTTCCCAGGCCTTTGGCAATGCATTGATCCTCGCATCGTATTCTTCCGCCCGCTGACGAAACATCGCCCGAACCTGCTGCTCCATCAGGTCATTGCCGATTTCCTTTTCGCGCTCGCTCAGCTTCGACAGGGCCGATCCGTAGGCTACCTGCGGCACCGGGAAGTCCGTGTGCTTCACGGAAAGCCAGACCACCGGGATCATGTAGGCGATCAGCATGATGATGTACTGCGTTACCTGCGTCCAGGTGATTGCCCGCATGCCGCCGAGGAAGGAGCAGACGAGGATACTTGCCAATCCGAGGAATATGCCGACCGAAAAATCGACGCCGGTAAAGCGCGAGGTGATCAGGCCGACGCCATAGATTTGCGCGACCACGTAGGTAAACGAAACGAGGATGGTGAATGCTACCGCAAGGATGCGGACAACATTGCTGCCGTAACGCCCGGAATAGCGGGCGGCCAGAAAATCGGGAATCGTGTATTGGCCGAATTTGTTCAGGAAGGGCGCGATCAGTAGCGCCACGAGGCAAAAACCGCCGGTCCACCCGATGATGTAAGCCAGGCCGTCAAATCCCATCAGATAAAGGCCGCCGGCCAGGCTGATAAAGCTTGCGGCGGACATCCAGTCGGCTGCAGTGGCCGCGCCGTTGAACAGTGGCGGTACGCGGCGGCCGGCAACATAGTATTCCGACACATCAGAGGTCCGGCTGATGACGCCGATGCCGGCATACAGCACGATGGTCGAGAAAATGAACATGTACCCGATCCATGCGCGAGGAAAGCCTTCCCTTTCCAAGATCGCGAGCACCGCCAGGAAAATCACAAAGCCGATTGTATAGAGGCTGTAGTAATTGACCAGCCGGCGGAAGAATGGAGAGTTAGCCATTGCGCGTGTCGTTGTTCAACTGTTTGTCGAGGCGGCGCATCCGCCTTGCGTAGAGCGCGACCAGAACCACATACAGCAGGGTCAGTCCCTGCGCAGCCATATAGAAGGAAAACGGCCAGCCAAACAGGCTGAAGTGCGAAAGCTCACGCGCGAAGAAGATCATGCCGAAGGTTGCGATAAACCAGATCGCGAGCAGAGTGAATGTGAAGCGGCGTGTGCGCTGCCAGTACATGGCGCGATGGTGCATGGCCTTTGCTGAGTTGTGCGGCATCAACCTATATCCTCGATAAATTCGGGGCGCTGCTCCATACGCAATGTCACGCGGAACAAGCTGCCCGGGAATTTCGGATCATTGCAGTGGGGATTGCTGAATATCTCAACATTGGCGCCGTGCTGTAATGCGATCTCCCGCACGATCGCCAGGCCGAGTCCGCTACCCTCCGCATTGCTACCCAGAATGCGATAAAAGCGTTCGAAAACATGCGAGCGCTCCGCAGGCGGAATGCCGGGGCCGGTGTCTTCCACTTCCAGGATTGCCTGGTCTTCCATCGCATTTGCCCGCACCCGCACCGTGACCGATCCGCCTTGGGGTGTGTAGCGCAAGGCATTGTCGACAAGGTTGCTGAGCAGCTCACGCAACATCACAGGGTTACCGCGTACCATGATCGGATGCCCCGGCTGCTCGAAACCCAAGTCAATGCGGTGCGAGAAGGATGCTTGCACCCAGTCCTGGACCACATTGCGCGCCAGCTCGCACAGCTCAAGCGGAACGAAGGGTTTCGCTTCCGGCGTCTGGTTCTCGGTACGCGCCAGCGCCAGCAACTGGTTGACCAGCCGGGTTGCGGATTCCGAGCTTTTGGCGAGTTGTTCCAGCGAGCGATGGATTTCGGCGGCGTCGGTTTCACGCAGCGCCAGTTCCGACTGCATCCGCATGCCAGCCAGTGGCGTCTTCATCTGATGCGCGGCATCGGCAATGAAGCGCTTCTGCATCTCGATGCTTTGCGACAGGCGCTCCAGCAAATCATTCAGTGAGCGTACCAAGGGGGAAATCTCTTCGGGAACCTGACCGGGCTCGATCGGACTCAGGTCATCGGAACGTCGCGCCCGTATGCGCTGCTGCAGTTCCGCCAGTGGCGATAGTCCGCGCGACAAGGCGAACCAGACCAGTGCCAGCGCAATGGGAAGGATGATGAATTGCGGCAGGATCACACCCTTGATGATTTCATTGGCGAGATGGGCGCGCTTGTCGAGGGTTTCAGCCACTTGCACCACGGCGAGCAGTGGCTCCTGCTGTGTTGTACGCCCTTGGCGGGGGCGTCGGAGATCCACATGCATGTACGCGATCCGGACCTCGCTTCCGCGCACCGTCTCGTTTCGGAACTGCACTGAACTCGTTGCTTGCTTGTCATCATCAACTGGCGGAGGAGGCAAATCCCGATCACCGTCAATATATTCGCCATGCGGACCGCGGACCTGAAAATAGACATAGTCAACGTCGTCTGCACGCAGGATGTCCCGCGCAGGGGCAGGAAGCTGCGTCACGATCTTGCCGTTGACTTCCTTGACTTGCTGGGCAACGACGATTGCACGGTCATCCAGCGCGCGATCGAAAGGATAATTGGCGATTGATTTCGCCACCAGATAGGTGACGGCGATGCTCATTGGCCAGAGCAGCAGCAGTGGCACCAGCATCCAGTCCAGGATTTCGCCGAACAGCGAGCGCTGGATACGTTCCTCAGGCTGGGTCTCGACTGAAGTGTATGGCGGAGGTGTGTCGGAAGTAGCGGAGGCGCTCGCATCCGGACGATAGGCGTTGCTCATGAAACCAGGTCAAGGCGTAGCCGGAGTGCTGGTCGTGCCTTGTGCGTTCGGCTCGGAATATTTCTCCAGGCAATAGCCGAGGCCACGGACCGTCGCAATGCGTACGCCGCCACCTTCGATCTTCTTGCGCAGGCGGTGCACATATACTTCGATCGCGTTGTTGCTGACTTCCTCGCCCCATTCGCACAGGTGGTCAACCAGCTGTTCCTTCGATACGAGGCGGCCGGTCCGCTGGAGCAGCACTTCCAGCAATCCCAGCTCGCGCGCCGACAGGTCCAGCATCTGGTCATTCATGTAGGCGATGCGGCCAACCTGGTCGTAGGAGAGGGGGCCATGCTTGATTACCGTCGGGCCGCCCCCGGCGCCGCGGCGCGTCAGTGCCCTGACGCGAGCTTCCAGTTCGGACAGGGCGAACGGCTTGGGCATATAGTCGTCTGCCCCCAAGTCCAAACCCTTGACGCGCTGTTCGATTGAATCGCTTGCGGTGAGGATCAGGACCGGCAGGCGGGAGTTGCGTGCGCGAAGGCGCCTTAGCACCTCAAGCCCGGCCATTTTCGGCAAGCCCAAGTCCAGGATCAGCAAGTCAAAATCCTGCGTGGACAGCGCTGAATCGGCTTCCAGCCCATTCTTTACACAATCGATTGCGTAGCCTGACTGCCGCAGGGAGCGCGTTAGTCCATCGGCTAGTACACTATCGTCTTCGGCAAGCAAGATACGCATTCTGGCACTCTGCAATCAGATTGTTACGTAGTCTATTTCTTTTCATTACTACCGGCAAGGCGAAGCCCTTCACCTATTTATCTGCATTGTGAGCGCTTTTTCAAGAAGTGGAATTTGCGCTTGCATACGGCACTGTTTTTTTATACAGTATGCATTGTAACGTCAAATTCAACTCGCAATAATTTGCCAATCGGCTTGCGCGAGTGACCAACCATCTAACCGTCGAGAGATTCTATTTATGGATGACAAGAAATCCGCGCAGAACCCGGAAAAGAGCAAGGCACTTGCTGCGGCGTTGGCGCAAATCGAAAAGCAATTTGGTAAAGGCTCCGTAATGCGCATGGCCGATGGCGCCGTCGCCGAGGAGGTGCAAGTGGTGTCGACCGGCTCGCTCGGTCTGGATATTGCACTTGGCGTCGGTGGACTGCCGCGCGGCCGCGTCGTCGAAATCTATGGTCCGGAGTCTTCCGGTAAAACGACGCTGACCCTGCAGGCAATTGCAGAGATGCAAAAGCTCGGCGGCACCTGCGCATTCATCGATGCGGAGCATGCATTGGACGTCGTTTATGCGCAGAAGCTTGGTGTCAATTTGTCAGACCTGCTGGTCTCCCAGCCGGATACCGGTGAACAGGCCCTTGAGATTTGCGATGCATTGGTACGCTCCGGTAGCGTCGACCTCGTGGTCGTCGACTCGGTGGCAGCGTTGACGCCTCGTGCAGAAATCGAGGGCGACATGGGTGATTCCCTGCCGGGCCTGCAGGCACGCCTGATGTCCCAGGCGCTGCGCAAGCTGACGGGCAGCATCAACCGTACCAACACGCTGGTGATCTTCATTAACCAGATCCGTATGAAGATCGGCGTCATGTTCGGCAACCCGGAGACGACGACTGGCGGCAATGCGCTGAAATTCTATGCATCGGTACGCCTGGATATTCGCCGCACCGGCTCTATCAAGTCCGGTGATGAAGTGATCGGTAATGAAACCAAGGTCAAGGTTGTGAAGAACAAGGTTGCGCCGCCGTTCAAGGAAGCGCACTTCGACATCCTCTACGGAGAAGGTACGTCGCGCGAGGGCGAGATTCTCGACCTGGGTTCGGAGGCGAAGATTGTCGAAAAGTCTGGTGCCTGGTACAGCTATAACGGCGAACGTATCGGCCAAGGTAAGGACAATGCACGCAATTACTTGAAAGAGCATCCGGAATTGGCACGCGAAATTGAAAACAAGGTGCGTGCTTCCCTCGGTGTGCGGGAGTTGCCTCCGACAGTCGCCGAAGCCGAATAAGACCGTTATCAACCTTTATTTACATCCCGAATACTTCACGTGAGGGAGCCCGCGCTGCTGGAACACCATGGCAAAGCTGCAAATGAGTCTAAAGGCGCGGGCTCTGAAGTATTTGTCCGCACGAGAGCATAGCCGGCTGGAGCTCAGCCGGAAGCTTTCCCGTTATGCGCAGGAAGGCGATGATATCGACGCTCTGCTCGACGCGCTCGAATCCGCCAAGCTGTTATCCCAATCCCGTTTCTCTGAATCGCTGGTGCATCGCCGTGCCGCCCGGTTTGGCAACAACCGTATCTTGTCTGAATTGCAGACCCATGGCATCGATGGAGAAGCTCTCAGCGATATCAAGGCAAGCCTGACCCAGGATGAAGTGCAGCGGGCGCGGGAAGTCTGGCGCAGGAAATTCGGCCATGCGCCCGCTGATGCTGCTGAGCGGGGAAAACAAATGAGATTTTTGCAACAGCGCGGCTTTTCACACAGTGCGATACAGGCGGCAATAAGAAATGCCGACGAAATAACCGACTGACTAGTGAGTACTGGTACTCGGTTGCCGCATGATTGGTGGCGGGGGGCAATCCGCTCGTTTATTCCGCGCGTTTATGTTTCCTCATCTCTTGGAAATTGCCCTCCATTTGCGCAAATCTGTGTGTCAGCCAGGCGTTGCCATAGCAAAACATCAGCATGGCGAACGGCAGAAGACCTGTGCTACACTTCCAAGGTTTTTTGCAGCGCCGCAGGAGCGGCTGTTGTCGTAGAAGCTGCGACAGCGACACGCAAATGCGGCTTATTTCTGGCCGCCTCACCGGCATCGGTTCTTATGCCCTTATCACCGCCGACATCCCGCCGTGCGTTAAAGCACACGCGCGCAATCCAGGTCGAAGCGTTCGCGCGCGACGATGGCTTGTGGGACATCGACGCGCGTATATCAGATATCAAAACCCGTGATACCACGCTCGCTTCCGGCACCAGACCGGCCGGAGCTCCACTGCACGATCTCTGGCTGCGGCTGACCATTGATACCAAGATGAGCATCGTCAGTGCGGAAGCTGTTTCCGACGCTGTTCCGTATCCTGGCTTCTGCGACACCATCGGTCCCGCCTATACGAAGCTGATCGGCCTCAATTTGCTGCAGGGTTTCCGCGAGGGCGTCCGCCAGCGATTGTCGGGAATCCGGGGCTGCACCCATTTGACCGAGCTCGCCCAAGTTCTCCCAACGGCCGTCATTCAGGCGTTTGCCGGTGACGTAATTGATACTCGCGATGGCGCGAGTACGGATGAGCAAAGTCACAAACCATTTCAACTCGATCGCTGTCACGCCCTGCGTACCGATGGCGAAGCGGTCGCGCAATATTATCCGCGCTGGGCGGTTAAGCCTCAGGAAGTCTCCGAATCCAGTTAGTTTCAACCAAGTTTGTTTTTTCCAATAAGCGTCTGAAGGGAAGCTCGCATGAAAATCCATGAGTATCAGGGCAAAGAAATCCTCCGTAAGTTCGGAGTGACGGTTCCGCGCGGTATCCCGTGCTTTTCCGTTGAAGAAGCGGTCAAGGCGGCCGAGACTCTTGGAGGCCCGGTCTGGGTCGTCAAGGCTCAGATCCACGCGGGTGGTCGCGGCAAGGGCGGTGGCGTGAAGGTCGCCAAATCGCTCGACCAAGTCAAGGACTATGCAAATGCCATCATGGGCATGCAGCTCGTCACGCATCAGACCGGTCCGGAAGGACAAAAGGTGCGTCGCCTCCTGATCGAAGAAGGCGCTGACATCAAGAAAGAATTGTATGTGTCGATGGTCACCGACCGTCTCAGCCAGCGCGTGGTGTTGATGGCATCCAGCGAAGGCGGCATGGACATTGAAGAAGTCGCTGAAAAGCACCCTGAGCTCATTCACAAGGTCATCATCGATCCGGCAACCGGCCTGACCGACGCCGATGCCGATTCGATCGCTTCCAAGATTGGCGTTCCCGCAGGCTCCATCGCCGACGCGCGCAAGCAACTGCAAGGCTTGTACAAGGCATACTGGGAAACCGACGCTTCGCTGGCCGAAATCAACCCGCTGATCCTGACCGGCGACGGCAAGGTAATTGCCCTCGACGCCAAGTTCAATTTCGATGCCAACGCCTTGTTCCGTCACCCGGAAATCGTCGCGATGCGCGACCTCGACGAAGAAGATCCGGCGGAAGTCGAAGCATCCAAGTTTGACCTCGCCTACATCTCCCTCGACGGCAATATCGGCTGCCTGGTGAATGGCGCCGGCCTGGCCATGGCGACCATGGACACCATCAAGCTGTTCGGCGGCGAGCCGGCCAACTTCCTCGACGTTGGTGGCGGCGCCACTACCGAGAAAGTGACCGAAGCATTCAAGCTCATGCTGAAGAACCCTGGCCTGAAAGCCATCCTGGTCAACATCTTCGGCGGCATCATGCGTTGCGACGTTATTGCTGAAGGCGTGATCGCAGCCTCCAAGGCGGTATCCCTTGGCGTGCCGCTAGTCGTCCGCATGAAGGGCACCAACGAAGATCTCGGCAAGAAGATGCTGGCCGAATCCGGCCTGCCGATCATCTCCGCCGACACGATGGAAGAAGCAGCCCAGAAGGTCGTTGCTGCGGCCAACGGACAATAATTGAGGGAAGAAACATGTCGATTCTGATCAACAAAGACACCAAAGTCATCACCCAAGGCATCACCGGCAAGACCGGCCAGTTCCACACCCGCGGCTGCCGTGACTATGCCAACGGCAAGAACTGCTTCGTCGCCGGCGTGAACCCGAAGAAGGCCGGCGAAGATTTCGAAGGCATTCCGATTTTTGCCAACGTCAAGGAAGCCAAGGAAAAGACTGGCGCTACCGTTTCCGTCATCTACGTTCCGCCGGCAGGCGCAGCTGACGCGATCTGGGAAGCGGTCGAAGCCGAGCTCGATCTCGCCATCTGCATCACCGAAGGCATCCCGGTCCGCGACATGCTGATGGTCAAGGACAAGATGAAGAAGGCTGGCAGCAAGACCTTGCTGCTTGGACCGAACTGCCCTGGTCTGATTACGCCTGAAGAAATCAAGATCGGCATCATGCCGGGCCACATCCACAAGAAAGGCCGCATCGGCGTCGTGTCCCGCTCCGGCACACTGACCTACGAAGCTGTTGCGCAACTTACCGCGCTCGGTCTGGGCCAGTCGTCTGCAGTGGGTATCGGTGGCGACCCCATTAACGGCCTGAAGCACATCGACGTGATGAAGATGTTCAACGACGATCCTGACACCGATGCAGTCATCATGATCGGCGAAATCGGCGGTCCGGACGAAGCCAACGCAGCTCACTGGATCAAGGACAACATGAAGAAACCGGTGATCGGCTTCATCGCCGGCGTCACCGCTCCTCCGGGCAAGCGCATGGGCCATGCTGGCGCGCTAATCTCCGGTGGCGCTGACACCGCGCAAGCCAAGCTGGAAATCATGGAAGCCTGCGGCATCAAGGTTACCAAGAACCCGTCCGAGATGGGGCGCTTGCTGAAGTCGGTGCTGTAACAATCCTGCGCAGTAGGATGCAGGAAAAGACAGGGAGCTTCGGCTCCCTCAGACTGCTGACAAACCCTCGCCGAGTGCGAGGGTTTTTGTTTTAATGGCGCATGCTCAAGACGCCCACGCCCGCCCAGCGCGAACTGGAGATGGTCACGCTGGAAGAACTGGTTCCGAAGGACCATCTTCTTCGCCTGATCGACCGTCACATCCGCTTCGATTTCATCCGCGAACAAACAGCCCATCTGTACTGTGCCGACAACGGCCTCCCGGCCCTGGATCCGGTCATGCTGTTCAAGATGCTGTTCATCGGCTACCTGTTCGGTATTCGCTCGGAACGGCAACTGGTGCGCGAAATCACCGTCAAAGTCGCCTACCGCTGGTTCCTGGGCCTGCGCCTGACCGACAAGGTGCCCGACGCGTCCACGCTGTCGCAGAACCGCCGGCGCCGCTTCGCCGGCACCGACATCGAGCAGTTCATCTTCGATGCCATCGTCGAGCAGACGATCGAACACGGCTTAGTCGGCGGCCGGGTTTTCTACAGCGACAGCACCCACCTGAAGACATCGGCCAACAAGAATCGCTTCGATGTGCACCAGGTGCAGCAGAAGCCGGCCGAGTACCTGGCCGAACTCAATGCCTCCATCGGCGCCGACCGCGCCGAACACGGCAAGAAGCCGTTGCCGCCCGATGACGAGGATCCGCCGAGCAAGGGCATCAAGGTCAACCCGGTGGACTCGGATGCCGGCTACATGGTGCGCGACGGCAAGCCGACCGGATTCTTTTACCTGGATCACCGCACCGTCGACGGCGTGCACGCGATCATCACCGATACGCATGTCACACCGGCCAACGTGCACGACAGCCAACCCTACCTGAGCCGACTCGATCGCATGCGCGCGCGTTTCGGCTTCGAGGTGGCCGTCACGGGACTGGATGCCGGCTATTTCACGCCGCACATCTGCAAGGGCCTGGTCGAGCGCGGCATCTTCGGCGTGATCGGCTATCGTCGGCCGAATCAACGTGACGGGTATTCTTACAAGCGCGAGTATGTCTACGATCGCGAGCGCGATGGCTACGTGTGCCCGAATGGCGAGTTTCTCGCCTATTGCACCACCAACCGGCTCAGCGACAAGGGCCGTGCGCTGTACAAGCGGCGCAAGGAAACGGTCGAACGCAGCTTTGCCGATGCCAAGGAGTTGCATGGTCATCGCTACGCCCGCTTCCGGGTGGGGGGCTGGCGAAAGTGCGCGCGCAAGCGCTGCTGGTGGCAGTGTGTCAGAACATGAAGAAGATGGCGCGCCTGCTGGAGCAGGCTTTGCGGTCATTGTTTGCGCTATTTATGCACCTGTGGACCGCACCACAGGCTCTGCACTGGCGTTGCACGCAATTCGGCAAAAAACCGACTGTCGCGCCGACTGCGCAACTCGCCCTCGCCTGATCGCTTCTGCGAACAATAAAAAACCCCACCTTCCGAAAAAGACGGGATTCGTCAGCAGTCTGAGGGAGCTTCGGCTCCCTGTCTTTCCTGCTCCGCGGGTTTGTACGGCGGAGCTATTGCTAATGAATGACATGCCGAATGGTGACGTTGGCAGCTCCCTTGAGCAATACAGCCCAGCTACGCGCGCACACGTATAATTCGTGTATGACCAACGATGTCAACCTCGAATTCTCCGCGAAGACAGATACCGGGCGAGTGCGTCTTCAAAACGAAGATTGTGTCGCAATCTGCCCGGAGTATGGACTCGCCATTCTTGCCGACGGTATGGGCGGGTACAGCGCGGGCGAGGTTGCGAGTCGCATTGCCGTCGATGCCGTTATATCAATACTGGAGCGGAGGCTTGCAGGGTCGCGCGCGGCGGTCGCGGATTCGCGTCCTGTACAAGCAATCGCACAACTGCTCGATGAAGCAATTCATGCTGCAAATGGGGCGGTCTTGGAGGCCGCTGACACCCAACCGAAATACGCTGGCATGGGAACAACAATCGTTGCCGCTGTGATTCGCGACGGCAGAATCACGATCGCACATGTTGGCGACTCACGCGCATATCGCTATCGCGCTGGAAAGTTAGTACAGCTCACAAGGGATCATTCTTTGCTTCAGGAGCAGATTGATGCGGGCCTCATTGAACCTAAATGGGTTCGATTCGCACAAAACAAGAACCTCGTTACGCGCGCCGTCGGTGTTGACGCCGAAATGGATGTTGAAGTTCATGACTATGATGCACAACCGGATGACGTATATCTCCTGTGTTCGGACGGTCTTTCAGACATGCTGATGTCCGAGGAAATCGAAGAAATCCTGTCCCGCCAAGCCGGCACCTTGAAATCCCGATGTGAGTCCCTTGTTAAGCAGGCAAATTACAATGGAGGATATGACAACATATCAGTCGTTCTCATCAACCTGCAATCATCGCAGCAAGAACAGCCGTGTTTCCTGGGACGCGTCTGGAGCTGGATTTCTTAAAATGAAGCCGATCTCGCAGCAGGCAATTGCACGCCTTGCCATCGCAAGCCCCGAAGGTGTCGTACATGAGTTTCTCGTCGAAGAGGGCACCATTTCCATCGGACGGGCACCTTATAACAAACTGGTGATCGAGGATCCGGCCATAAGCGGTGAGCATGCGGCTATTACGTTCGTGCAGGGTGAAATGATCCTGGAAGATATGGACAGTACGAATGGCACGCAAGTCAATGGGCAGCCGGTCAAAAAACACTTTCTCCAAGATGGTGATCTTGTCGCGTTGGGCCGTTATACCGTGCGCTATGTACGGCTGCCCTTACGTGATTCGACCGAGAGGTGATTGCTACGAGCGCAGGGCGACGTGCACTCCCGGTCACGCATTCACTCCTCTGACTTTTTACGGGGAGGCGGACGGCGAGGCGCGGTTTCTTCGAGCTTCGACAACAGTGCGGCGAGCGAGAATTTTGTTTGCAAACATATAAAAGCTACCGGAAGCACGAGACGGCACACAATATTGCTTTTAAAAATTGAGCGCACAGGAAATCTAAGATGAAGCAGTTTTGGGCTGCGTCGCGCTGATACATCAATATAGTGACAATCGGGGATCCAAGTCCAACCTTGGGACAGAACTGACAATTTAGGGTGGTTCTAGCGAGCTCTCCAGAACGTGGCGAACGTGAAGTGACAAAAAGCGTCATGGAGTCGACAAAAACTATCACTCCCAAGTTTCGCAACCCACATTAATACGCAGGTTTCCGGCTGGCACGGTCATTGCTCATTAGGAACCGTGGCAGGAGGCTGCCAAATTTCCAAAAAAGGGAGAAGCAAATGAAAGTCATGAAAAAAGTCCAACAAGGTTTTACCCTGATCGAACTGATGATCGTCGTAGCGATTATCGGTATTCTGGCAGCTGTTGCTCTGCCGGCTTATCAGGATTACACGGTGCGTGCGCGCGTTTCAGAAGTCGTACTGGCGGCGTCGACATGTCGTACCGGGATTACTGATGCTGTCTCAAATGCGACGGGTGCTGACGTTTCCGATATTCTGCCCGAAGTTTGCAGCGTAACGGCAACCAAGATGGTGACATCCGGCTCCTCCGATGAAAATGGTGTAATTACCATCGTCGCTAACGAAGCCAACTTGGGGTCAAGCGAAATTGATGCAACTCATAATGCCATCTCCTTGGTGCCATACGTCGGCGCAACCGCACTGGTCGGCACCACAGACGGTCAGAAGACAATCACCGAATGGAAGTGCGGTCCTGCTGCTACCAACCCGTTGCCGTCGAAATTCCTGCCGGGTTCTTGCAAGTCGACCAGCTAATTTAGTCTGATCTTGCTGATAGAAATGACCGCTGCGGCGGTCATTTCTATTTCTGAAGGCGATACGATGGCGGCGAGGGGGATTCCTGATGTTCATTGTTCCGTTCCGTTCCGCAATAATTGAGGGCACGACAGGATACGCATCGTGATAAACATGATTCATTGGAAACAACGTTTCAATGCTGCGGCCATTCACCTGTTAGCAAGTTTGCTGATAGGGATTTCGGCGGCGACTTTGGTATTTGCAGTCTGGTACCCGTACCCTTACAGCGAGGTGTCCGGCGGGCGCGAGTTGTTCAAGTTGCTGGTCGTGGTCGATGTGATATTGGGGCCGCTCATAACCTTTGCCATATTTAACAAGACCAAGCCGTTGAAAGAATTGCGCCGCGACTTATCGATAGTCGTTCTGCTGCAGTTGGCTGCATTGTGTTATGGCCTTTGGACGGTTTTTGTTGCACGTCCGGTGTACCTAGTGTTTGAACTGGATCGCTTCCGGGTAGTACACGCAGTGGACGTGTCTGAAGAATTGTTGCACAAAGCCCCCGTCGGATTGACAACGTTGCCCATGTTCGGACACGGATTGTTGGCGGTGCGTCCTTTTACCAGCGCGGCAGAGAGTGCTGAGGCAACTATAGCGGCGTTGCAGGGGGTGGATTTGGGCACGCGGCCTGATCTTTGGCAGCCCTATCCGGAGGCGGCCAGCCGGGTACGTAGGTCAGCTAAACCTGGAACGGAATTAATCGCCCGCTTTCCGGATCATGCCAAGACAATTGACGAAGCGCTCAAAAAAACCGGTCGCTCCATAGACAATCTGTTGAGTATGCCGCTTGTCAGCCGTAAGTTCTTCTGGACGGTGTTGCTTGATGCGCAAACCCTCGAGGTGGTAGGTTTTGTTCCATTGGACTCTTTTTAAGGGAAAAAGGCGGAGCCTTATCACAAGGGGCACATGCAGGTCCGTAATATCTAGAAAAACTGGAAGGTGCCGCCTACCATATGCCGTCTATCACCTAGACGCTGGCGGCCAAACAACCAGTTCGCCATTCGGTTCGGCGAGCAATTTCCGAAAGTCGTGCACCGGGACTTTTTAATAGACCCTCACCACGCAGAACGTCTGACTGCAGCTCTACTTCGTGCCGTTCTGAAATTGCCAATCTCCAGACTTCCCGCCGCGCTTTTCCGTTACCCTAACACTCTCGATTACCATACTTCGATCCACTGCTTTGCACATATCATAAATAGTAAGCAGCCCGATCTGTACGGCGGTTAGTGCCTCCATCTCCACCCCGGTCTTGCCGTAAGTTTCAACTTGCGACGTGCAAATGACTTGCAACTGCGCCGTGTCGACCTCAAATTCGGCTGTCACGCGCGTGATTGCCAGCGGATGACAAAGCGGAATCAGATCACTCGTTCTTTTCGCCCCCATGATCGCCGCGATTCTCGCAATCCCGAGGACATCCCCCTTTTTCGCCGTGCCGGACTGAATAATGTCCAGTGTCTCTTTTTTCATCCGAATCGCTCCTGTCGCCACTGCAATACGGCGCGTATCGCTCTTTGCGCCCACGTCAACCATGTGCGCTTGCCCCGTTGCGTCGAAATGCGTCAAGCTGTCATTAGGAGGGGCGCTCATCTCTTTTTCGTTTTCGCTTGCCATGGTCTTTGCCTGCAATGGTTTCGTAGTGATTGTCAGTGGAGGGGTATCATAGCACCGTGAAATCCAAATCCATTCAGCTCATTCCACTTTCGATAATGCGCCGTGCCCGTATTGTGGTCGTTGCTATTGCGTCAGCAATTTCATTTTCCGTTCAACCCTCGGTGTCCGGGGCTCAAAACCTCCCCAGCCTGGGCGACACCGAGCGCGAAGCCCTTTCGCCGCTCATGGAGCGCCGCTTGGGTGAGCAGATCATGCATAGCATCCGGCGCGACCGGGATTATCTGGACGATGCGCCTGTTACTGAATACCTGAACAATTTCGGCGTCAGTCTACTCTCCGTTCGCCCGGAAACACGTGGCGAAGCCGACTATGACTACTTCTTCTTCGCTGTGCGCGACCCGATACTGAATGCGTTTGCGTTGCCTGGTGGATTTATCGGTGTGCATTCTGCGTTGATCCTTGCGGCGCAGAATGAGTCCGAGCTGGCTTCCGTTCTCTCGCATGAAATCGGGCACGTCGCGCAGCGGCATATTGCGCGGATGCTGGGCAAGCAACGGCAGGATTCGCTGATTCCACTGGCCGGCGCAGTTCTCGCCGCGCTTGCTGCGCGGTCGAGTCCGGATGCGTCGGCGGCGCTGCTGCTTGGCGGGCAGGGGATGGCTCTGCAGCGACAGTTGAATTTCAGCCGCGATGCCGAACGTGAAGCCGATCGTATCGGGTTGCAGATCATGAAGGAGGCAGGTTTCGAAACGGCAGGGATGATTGCCTTCTTCGGGCGGATGCAGACGGCGACGCGTGCGTACACAGATTCCGCGCCAGTCTATCTGCGCTCGCATCCGCTGACGACGGAGCGGATCGCGGACATCGAAGCAAGGACGCGAGACCAGCGTTACCGGCAGCGTGCCGACAGTCTCGACTTCCATTTGATTCGCGCACGAGTGCGAGTACTGCAGGACCTATCTCCACAGGGATTGCGAAGCGCAAACTCTGCATTCGAGGCGCAACTGCATCAGAAGAATCGTGCCCAGGTGGCTGGGGCGAAATATGGTCAGGCCTTTATCGCCTTCAGGCAGGGGGCGCACGCAAAGGCGCAGGAGTTGCTGCGGGATGCGTATGCGGCGGCACAAGGACCGTCTGCACCTGTCCATAATCCGGTGCTGACGAGTCTCGGGATCGATATCAGACTTGCTTCAAATGATGTGCAAGAAGCGCTGAAAGAGGCAGAGTCGGCGCGGGCCAGATTTCCGCTGTCCCGAGGTATCGCTCGCCAGTACGCAGATGCGTTGATGGCGGCGGGGCGTTATGACGATGCGGTGGCCTATCTGCGGGACCAAGTGCAGTTGTATCGCCAAGAGCCAAAGTTGCAGGACATGCTGGCCAAGGCCTATGCGGCGCAGGGAAAGCAGGCTTTGCAGCACCTTGCGCTCGCCGAATCCTACGCACTGAAGGGAAGCCTGCCGGCGGCAATCGACCAGTTGGGGATTGCACGCCGGGCGTCGGACGCTTCGTTTTACGATCAGGCAGTCATCGATGCGCGTGAACGTGAGTTCAAGGCGCGCTGGCTCGAGGAGTTGAAGGAAGGTCGTCAGGAACCCTGATGGCATCCAAGCCAATGCCGCTGCAGCGTTGCTGTCTCTCCAGCGTCCCCACCGTACAATCACGTCGATTGCCATCGGCCATTTCCCGGTCGTTCCCAACAGGGCGGCCTGAGCGATTCAGGTCGCGTCGGGCTGAGGTGCCGTCATGAATCCAAATTGGCTCGCTGCGGCGTCGCGCCGGATCGGGCGAACAGGAAGAAGTTTGCCGGCGTAATCGAAGGCAAGGTCCGGGACACGATCCGGCTGCTCAAGCCATGCCAGGAGTTGATCTTCGCTGGCAGGTTTTCCAGAAATGCAGAGCCGCGGAAGACATTGCGCCATATCCCGGTCGTCCATCAGCGCGACAACCTCACCGCGCTGCACCAGCAACTGGCCAGTCTCCGTGAGCCATGCGGAATCAAATGACGAAAGGGCTTCACCGGTGTGGAGGATGAAGCTGCCTGTCGCATCGGTCCGGGCGATGTAGGGTGTCGCTTCCAGATTGACATACACCCGCTGGGGGCCGTTCTGAAAGTACCAGCGGCCTTGGGCGTCATGCAGGTAATTGCGATTGATGAAACCAACAAGTGCCGGATTGGTGATTTTGTCCCCGGCGAGCTTCAGTGCCTGAGTACGTTCGTCGCACATGCGCCAGTTGCCGCGGGCATCCAGCGCAAGCCAGCCATAGCAGTGCGGGACATTTGGCCATTTCGCCATGGCCTGTTTGACGATCTCATCCATTTTGCATGTCCATGTGTTCCGATCCTTCAACTCGCGGCCTGCAGGAAATGCAGCATGCGTTGAGGCAGCCAGTCGATACGTCCCGGCAGGCCGCCTACGGCAAAGCCGACGTGGCCACCTTGTTCAGGATACTCCAGTGTGACGCGTGCCGAGGCCGTTAGCGGCAAATGCTGCGCGGGTAAGAACGGATCGTTCTTTGCGTTGAGCACGAGCGTAGGTACGGTGATATCCGATAGCACATGCTTTGCACTGGCGCGATGCCAATAGTCATCCGTATCGCGAAAACCATGCAAGGGCGCAGTGACGATATTGTCGAACTCGTAAAGGTTTCGCGCACGCAGCATGGTTTCGCGGTCAAACAATTGCGGAAACTGTTTCAGCTTTTGCAGGCACTTCGGCTTGAGTGTTTGCAGAAATATGCGGGTGTACACCATGTTCAGCCCGCGCGACAGTGCCGCACCTCCACTGGCGAGGTCGAGCGGTGCAGAAATGGCGCAGGCGGCATCGACGATATCGGCCTGATGCTGCGACTCGCCGAGCCAGCGCAACAAGGCGTTGCCACCGAGGGAGACACCGCAGACGTAGAATTTTCCGCCAGATGTGCGGCGCTCGGCATGGAGGCGTCGGACTACCCAATCCACTTCCACTGCATCGCCGGAATGATAAAAGCGCGGCGCGTGGTTGAGTTCTCCCGAGCAGCCGCGAAAATGTGGAACTGCACCCGACCAGCCCATTGCGCTGACCCTGGACATGAGTGAGCGTGCGTAATGGCTGTCGGATGAGCCCTCCAGGCCGTGGAAGAGGACGACAAACGGCTGCCCCGGAGTCCCGTCGACGAAATCAATGTCGATGAAATCGCCGTCCGGCGTCTGCCATCGCTCGCGCCGATAGGCGACCTTCGGCCTGGCGATGCATGTGGCAGGGTAGATCGTTTGCAGATGCCCACCGGGCAGCCAGGAGGGGGCCGTGTACTTCATCGATGCCGGTTCAATGCAAGAGGGCCGATACGCTGATGTCCGCGGGCGCTTCACCAGGCACGACAGAGGCATGATGCGTCACGATGCGCCAGCCACGGGGCGTCTTCATGTAGACGTTCGTGGCGAGAATGTGGATATCTTGCTGGCGCGATGCGGTGCGATGGACCTCTTCAATGATGTTGTGAATCGAGGTCATCATGTTTTGCGTGACGTGCAGCTGGACGGGGCGGATATGCACGCCGCCTTTTTCGAAGATCGATTCCCATGCGGCACGAATCGAGGAATGCCCCACAAGCCGCGGCGCACCCGGATGGATGCATACGATATCGTCATCTTCTGCCCACAGGGCCATCACGGCATCGACATCGGCACGGCTGATTGCCTCATAGAATGCGGCCTCTGTTTCTTCCGGGGTTTCCGGGATGTTGTTTAGCGTCGGCATGGGTATGGGCTCTTCTTTCCAATTGGAATAATTCATGTGATCCGCTGCGGGATCTGCATTCGATGAACGTGAACAGTATAGAGTAAGGGCGCTAATGACGATGTCAATGCGATAACCGGCCGGTGATGCGTGCTGCAAGAAGGACTGGCCACGGACTGAAGACGGGACGAGCGACGGGATAAGCAAAGCGGGCCGGCGTATCGATACGCCGGCCCGCTTGTATTTGCAGCACTATGCAGCGCTACCTTGATCGTCTTTGCTTATTTACTTAATGCCCCTTCACCACTGCACCCGGCTTGAGCCGATATACCGTGCCGCAATACGGGCACTTTCCATCCTCGTGATGATCGACCGGGATAAATACGCGCGGGTGGGACGACCAGATCGGCATGGCCGGATTGGGACAATAGGCGGGAAGGTCGTCGCCGTCCAGTTCGACGTAACTCATGCTTGCTTTTGCTTGTGTCATGGGATTTTCCAGGAGGAGTTAAACCAGGGTGAGCCAGTGCTCATACTGTGGAGCCTTGCCGGCGACCACATCGAAGAACAGCGACTGCAGCTTTTCCGTGATCGGGCCGCGTTTGCCTTCGCCGATCTGACGATTGTCCAGTTCACGGATCGGCGTGATTTCTGCGGCGGTGCCGGTGAAGAAGGCTTCGTCGCAGCAGTACATCTCATCGCGCGTGATGCGCTTTTCAATGACTTCAATGCCGAGGTCGCGGGCCATCGTCAGGACCGCATCGCGCGTGATGCCGTCCAGGCATGAAGCGAGATCCGGCGTGTAGATCTTGCCGTTCTTGATGATGAACACATTTTCGCCGGAGCCTTCCGACACGTAGCCGTCGGTATCCAGCAGCAGCGCTTCATCGTAGCCGTCAGAAAGCGCTTCCTGGTTCGCAAGAATGGAGTTGATGTAGTAACCGCAGGCTTTCGCGCGCACGAGCGACACATTGACATGGTGGCGAGTAAACGAAGAAGTCTTGACGCGGATTCCCTTGTTCAGGCCATCCTCGCCGAGGTAGGCGCCCCACGGCCATGCGGCGACCGCGACGTGAATCGTGTTTCCTTTGGCGGATATGCCCAGCTTCTCCGAGCCAATCCAGACCAGCGGACGCAAGTAGCAGGACTCGAGCTTGTTCTCGCGCACGACCTGGCGCTGCGCTTCGATGATGGTCTCCATGTCGAACGGGATCTTCATCTGGAAAATCTTCGCGGAGTTGAACAGGCGCTGCGTGTGCTCCTTGAGTCGGAAAATCGCCGTGCCCTTGTCGGTCTTGTAGGCGCGCACACCCTCGAAGACGCCCATGCCGTAATGCAGCGTGTGGGTCAGCACGTGCACGGTCGCATCACGCCAGTCAATCAGTTCGCCATCCTTCCAGATCTTTCCGTCGCGGTCGGCCATGGACATGTTCGAGTCTCCAAAAGTTGTTGCAAAGGTTGGATTCTAGCGGATTCCAACGTGCTCGAAAATTCATCTGTAGAATGTCGCATTCGCCTTTGGCATGCCATTTCAACGAGCTGTGCGCGACGCTGTACGAGAGCTTTTCCCTGCCGCTTCCCGTTTGTTGTCAATCAAATATGAAGGGGCATAAAAGCCTCGGTTTTACGTCGTGGACTCATGAGCATTTCACAAAGCAGTTCAATTTCCCCTGATCTGATCGACCTCGAAAAACGGGCCTTCCTGGAAGGCGTCAAGGCATGCGCTCCGACGATGCCGGGTATCTTCGCGTGGGCAATGGTAACCGGCATGGCGATGGTGAAGTCCGGGCTCACGATATGGCAAGCCCTCGGGATGACGTTCCTGGTTTTTGCCGGTTCTGCGCAGCTTGCCTCGCTTCCACTGATCGCTGCCAATGTGCCGATCTGGGTCGTGTTCGTCACGGCGATGGTCGTGAACCTGCGATTCGTGATTTTCGCTGCTGCAATCGGACCGCATTTCGGCCACCTGCCATGGTACCGGCGCGTCTGGCATGGATACTTCAATGCCGATATCACCATGGCGCTTTTCCCTCAGCGTTTCCCGGCGGAGACAATTCATCAGACAAAGGGAAAGGTCTCCTATTTCAAGGGGATCGGTTACCTCAACTGGTGCGTATGGCAGGCCGGCTCGGTTGCCGGGATCCTGCTGGCAAGCCAGATTCCTGAGAGCTGGGGGATCGGCTTTGCGGGCACGCTTGCACTCTTGGCAATCACGATTCCGCTGATTATCAATGCGGCCGCACTCGTCGGTGTTGTCGTTGCCAGTGTGGTGGCGATCGCGGCTGCACCGTTGCCGTATCGGCTGGGGTTGCTGGTTGCTGTCGTGAGCGGTATGGCGGTGGCGATGATTGTGGATACCTATCTCGACAGGAAAAAGGACAGCGCATGAGTGCGACCGATCTCTGGCTGACAATCGTCCTTTTGACCTTGGCCACGATTCTGACACGAAGCTCGTTCTTCTTTCTCGGCCATGCGGTCAAGTTGCCGCCCAAGCTCCAGCATGCACTGCGTTATGCGCCGGCAGCGGCGATGGCTGCCATTGTCGCGCCGGATCTCTTGCTGTCTGACGGCGCACTGCATTTGACATGGGCCAATCCCAAGCTGATTGCTGGTGTCGGCGCAGCAGCATTCTTTCTTGTCACGCGGCACCTCTTGGGGACTATTGTGGCCGGAATGGCAATGTACGGTTTGCTGCGCGCCATCATATGAAAACCGTTCTTGGACGAGTTGGCCTGCGGTAGAATAAGCGTTTTTCCATTCTTTCAATTCTTGTCTGGCAGCCATGCAATTCAACCGATTGAGCGACCTCATCGCAAGCAACCAACTCCAGGGCAAACGCGTTTTCATCCGTGCCGATCTCAACGTGCCGCAGGATGATGCAGGCAACATCACCGAAGATACCCGCATCCGTGCTTCCGTACCTGCCATTGAGCAGGCGCTGAAGGCTGGCGCTGCCGTGATGGTGACGTCGCATCTTGGCCGTCCGACCGAAGGGGAATTCAAGCCGGAAGATTCGCTCGCACCGATCGCGAAGCGCCTGTCGGAGTTGCTCGGCAAGCCAGTGGAGCTGAAGCAGAACTGGGTGGATGGCGTCAATGTTGCTCCTGGTCAGGTCGTGCTGCTGGAAAACTGCCGCGTCAACAAGGGCGAAAAGAAGAACAGCGACGAGCTTGCGCAGAAGATGGCCAAGCTGTGCGACGTGTATGTCAACGATGCCTTCGGTACAGCGCACCGTGCAGAAGCAACGACGCATGGCATCGCGAAATTCGCCCCGATCGCTTGCGCCGGCCCGCTGCTGGCGGCTGAGCTCGACGCGCTGGGCAAGGCACTGGGCCAGCCTGCACGCCCGCTCGCAGCAATCGTTGCGGGCTCCAAGGTCTCTACCAAACTCACCATCCTGAAGACGCTTGCCGAGAAGGTGGACAACCTGATCGTCGGCGGCGGCATTGCCAATACCTTCATGCTCGCCTCCGGCCTCAAGATCGGCAAGTCGCTCGCAGAGGCTGACCTTGTCAGCGAAGCCAAGGCGATCATCGACATGATGGCCAAGCGTGGCGCATCCGTGCCGATCCCGGTTGATGTCGTTTGCGCGAAAGAGTTTGCCGCCACTGCGGCGGCGACGGTCAAGGATGTGAAGGACGTTGCAGACGACGACATGATTCTCGACATCGGCCCGAAGACGGCAGCGCAGCTTGCACAGCAGATTGCGGGCGCCGGCACCATCGTCTGGAATGGCCCGGTGGGCGTATTCGAGTTCGACCAGTTCGGCGAGGGTACCAAGACGCTCGCGATGGCGATCGCAAACTCCAAAGGCTTCTCGATTGCTGGCGGTGGCGACACGCTCGCCGCAATTGCGAAGTACAACATTGCTGACAAGGTCGGCTATATCTCGACTGGCGGTGGGGCATTCCTGGAGTTCCTGGAAGGCAAAACACTGCCCGCTGTCGACATCCTCCAGCAGCGCGCAAAATAAGTCGAGTTGTGGCGTGGCGCGCCCGTTCGCGCCACGATGTGCCGCTCCGTTAAGGTTCTCACATGATCAGAGCTACAAAAATCGTTGCCACCATCGGCCCCGCATCGAGCGAGCCGGAGATTCTCAACAAGATGATCTGCGCCGGTGTAAACGTCGTTCGATTGAACTTTTCGCACGGGAAGGCGCAGGATCATATCGACCGCGCAGCGATGGTGCGCAAGGCAGCGGCTGAGTGTGGGCGCGAAGTCGCCATCATGGCTGACCTGCAAGGGCCGAAGATCCGTATCGGAAAATTCGAGAGCGGGAAAATCTTCCTCGAGAATGGCAGCAAGTTCATACTCGACGCCAACTGCGAACTTGGCAACCAGGCGCAAGTCGGTCTCGACTACAAGGAATTGCCGCGCGACCTTAAGCCGAACGACGTGCTGTTGCTCAACGACGGTCTCATCGTGCTGGTGGTGGACAGCGTCGTCGGCAGTGCAATCCATACGACGGTCAAGATCGGCGGCGAGCTGTCAAACAACAAGGGCATCAACCGCCTGGGTGGCGGTCTCTCCGCTCCGGCGCTGACGGCCAAGGACATGGAGGACATCAAGACCGCGATGAGCTTCCAGGCCGACTACATTGCCGTGTCATTTCCCAAGAGCGCGACTGACATGGTGATGGCGCGCCAACTGGCAAATATCGCCGGCGAAACGACTAGGCACAAGCCGCTGATGATTGCAAAGATCGAGCGCGCCGAAGCGATCCCCGCGTTGCAGGAAATCCTCGATGTATCCGACGGCATCATGGTCGCCCGCGGCGACCTCGCTGTTGAAGTCGGCAATGCCGCCGTGCCGGCGCTGCAAAAGCGCATGATCAAGATGGCGCGCGCGTCGAACAAGGTGACGATCACTGCGACGCAGATGATGGAATCGATGATCTTCAATGCGGTCCCGACACGTGCCGAAGTGTCCGACGTGGCCAATGCCGTACTGGACGGCACCGATGCGGTGATGACCTCCGCCGAGACCGCTTCCGGCAAGTATCCGGTGGAAACTGTCGAAGCAATGGCGGCAATCTGCATGGAGGCAGAGAAGTCCGACGTGGTTAAACTGGATGCCGATTTCCTGAATGCGACGTTTACCCGGATTGACCAATCCATTGCCTATGGAGCGCTCTTCACCGCGCATCATCTGCGTGTGAAGGCGATCGCTGCGCTGACCGAGTCCGGTTCAACCGCGCTGTGGATGAGCCGCCATAGCATCGACATCCCGATCTATGCCATTACCCCGAGCTTGCAAACGCAACGCAAGGCTGCGCTGTACCGCAATGTGACGACCTTTGAGCTGGCGCATTCCGTCGACCGCGAAGCCGTGCTGAAAGCTGCCCAGGATTTGCTTCTCGCCAAAGGCGTGGTGCAGAAAGGTGACATGATTGTCGTCACTTGGGGTGAGCCCATGGGCCAAGTCGGTGGAACGAATGCCCTGAAGATCATGAAGATCGGCGAATACTAATTTCATTGTTTTGGAGAATTGATATGCCTCTCGTATCCATGCGCCAACTGCTCGACCACGCTGCCGAAAACGGCTACGGTCTGCCCGCATTCAACGTCAACAACCTGGAGCAAGTCACGGCCATCATGCAGGCTGCCGATGAAGTCGGCGCGCCGGTGATCATGCAAGCCTCCGCAGGCGCCCGCAAGTACGCCGGCGAAGCTTTCCTGCGCCACTTGATCGAAGCTGCTGTGGAAGCCTATCCGCACATTCCGGTCGTCATGCACCAGGACCACGGCCAGTCGCCCGCAGTCTGCATGGCAGCCATCAAGTCCGGCTTCACGTCGGTGATGATGGACGGCTCGCTGATGGAAGATGGCAAATCGGTTGCCAGCTACGAATACAACGTCGACGTCTCGCGCGAAGTGGTGAAGTTCTCGCACTCGATCGGTGTGACGGTCGAAGCGGAACTGGGCGTGCTCGGCTCGCTGGAAACCATGAAGGGCGACAAAGAAGACGGTCACGGGGCAGAAGGGACGATGACCCGTGAGCAATTGCTCACTGACGTCAACCAGGCCGCCGACTTCGTCAAGCAGACCCAATGCGACGCACTGGCAATCGCTATCGGCACCTCGCACGGCGCCTACAAGTTCTCGCGCAAGCCGACCGGTGACATCCTCGCGATCCAGCGCATCAAGGAAATCCATGCGCGCATTCCGAATACGCATCTGGTGATGCACGGTTCCTCTTCCGTTCCGCAGGAACTGCTGGCGGAGATTCGCCAGTTCGGCGGCGACATGAAGGAAACCTACGGCGTGCCGGTCGAGGAAATCCAGGAAGGCATCAAGCACGGCGTGCGCAAGATCAACATCGACACCGACATCCGCTTGGCAATGACGGCTGCGATCCGCCGCTACATGTTCGAGAATCCGTCCAAGTTCGACCCGCGCGACTACCTGAAGCCTGCCCGCGTAGCTGCCAAGCAGATTTGCAAGTCGCGCTATCTCGCGTTCGGCTGCGAAGGCCAGGCGGCCAAGATCAAGCCGATCACGCTGGAAAAAATGGCGGAGAAATACAAGAAGGGTGAACTGGCCCAGATCGTGCAGTAAAATTTAGCTTCGGAAACAAACCGACCGGCGGCGTGCACCACACCCGCCGGTTTAGCTTTTTTGGAAAGCCCCATGAACAGCCTTTACCAGTCCAACATCAAATCCCTTCCGCTGCTTGGTCGCGGCAAGGTTCGTGACAATTACGCCGTCGGCGACGACAAGATCCTGATCGTTACAACGGACCGCCTGTCTGCTTTCGACGTCGTGATGAACGAACCAATTCCCGGCAAGGGCAAGGTGCTGAACCAGATGTCCAATTTCTGGTTTGCGAAGCTGGGCGATATCGTCCCGAACCACCTGACTGGTATTGATCCAGAAACTGTGGTGCAGGCGGACGAGGCTGACCAAGTGCGCGGCCGCGCGGTCGTCGCCAAGCGTCTCAAGCCCATCCTGGTAGAGGCAGTCGTGCGCGGTTACATCATCGGTTCCGGATGGAAGGACTATCAGGCAACGGGCGCCATTTGCGGCATCGCATTGCCGAAAGGCCTGCGCCAGGCTGACAAGCTGGAAACGCCGATTTTCACGCCGGCGGCGAAGGCAGACATTGGCGAGCATGACGAGAACATCAGCTTTGCCGAAATGGAAAACCGCATCGGCAAGGAACTCGCTGCCAAGATGCGCGACGTCAGCATCAAGCTCTACCAGGCCTCTGCGGACTATGCTGCGACGCGCGGCATCATCATTGCGGACACGAAGTTCGAATTTGGTCTGGACGAGAACGGCACGCTGCACCTGATGGACGAAGTGCTGACTGCCGATTCCTCACGATTCTGGCCTGCAGATTCCTATGCGCCGGGAATGTCGCCGCCGTCGTTCGACAAGCAGTTTGTGCGCGACTACCTCGAAACGCTAAAGGACTGGAACAAGACTGCACCCGCACCAGCGCTTCCTGCTGATGTGATCGAGAAGACCGGTGCAAAATACCGCGAGGCGCTGCAGCGCCTGACTGGCGAAACGCTGAAGGACTGACATGAGCGCAGGCAACGCAGAAAAGCCGCTGGTCGGCGTGATCATGGGATCGTCTTCGGACTGGGACGTGATGCAGCATGCGGTGGCGATGCTGAAGGATTTCGGCATTCCGCATGAGGCGCGCGTCATTTCGGCACATCGCATGCCCGACCAGATGTTCGCCTATGCAGAGTCCGCATGCGACCGCGGCCTGCGCGCGATCATTGCCGGCGCAGGCGGCGCAGCGCACCTGCCGGGCATGGTGGCGGCGAAAACCATCGTACCGGTGCTTGGCGTGCCCGTGCCGTCGAAATACCTGCGTGGCGAAGACTCGTTGCTGTCGATCGTACAGATGCCCAAAGGGATTCCGGTTTCGACTTTTGCGATCGGCGAGGCGGGCGCAGCGAATGCTGCATTAACTGCGATTGCGATCCTCGCAACAACAGACGATCAACTGGCTGCGCGCCTGCAGGAATTCCGCGTCAAGCAGAACCAGGCAGCCCTTGCAATGACATTGCCAGCATGAGCGACAAGAATCATCCTTTTCTTCCTTCCGCTTCTCCGGCGACCTGGCTGGGCGTGATGGGGGGCGGCCAGCTCGGGCGCATGTTCGTGCATGCGGCGCAAAAGATGGGTTACAAGGTGGCGGTGCTCGAGCCAGCACGCGATTGTCCCGCCGGGCATGCAGCGGATCACCTGATCTGTGCCGACTACAAGGATGAAGCGGCACTGAAGGAACTGGCAGACCAGTGCGTCGCCGTGACCACCGAGTTCGAAAACGTGCCGGCAGAGAGCCTTGCGTTCCTGGCCGAGCGAACCTTTGTCGCACCGGAAGCCTCGTGCGTTTCCATCGCACAGGATCGTATCGAGGAAAAACGTTTCTTCACGGAGTGCGCGCCAAGTTCCGGCGTGCTGCCAGCACCGTATAAGATCATCGCCTCGGCGAGCGACATCGACACCATCCCGGATGAGCTCTTTCCGGGCATCCTGAAAACTGCCCGTCTCGGTTATGACGGCAAGGGGCAGGTTCGGGTGAGGAGTCGAGATGACGTTCGCGCGGCACTTGCAGACATGAAGAATGTCACTTGCGTGCTCGAGAAAATGCTGCCGCTGGCATACGAAATCTCGGTGCTGACCGCACGCGGTGCAGACGGGCAGTCCGTCGTGTATCCGATTGCCGAGAACGTGCATCGTGACGGCATTCTGTTCACGACCACCGTCCCGGGCCCGAACGTATGCCCGGAGTCCGCCGCCAAGGCGCAGGCCGCCGCGCTTTCCATCATTGCCCAGATGGGCTATGTCGGCGTGTTGTGCATCGAGTTTTTCGTGCTGCAGGACGGTTCTCTGGTCGTTAATGAGATGGCGCCGCGCCCGCACAACAGCGGCCACTACACGATCGATGCCTGTGTCACCAGCCAGTTTGCACAGCAGGCACGCGCAATGGCGCGCATGCCGTTGGGCGAGGTGCACCAGCATTCACCGGCTGTCATGCTCAACATCCTGGGCGATGTATGGTTTGAGAATGGCAGCGACCAGCCGCGTGAACCCGCCTGGGACAGAGTCCTTGCGCTGCCGGGAGCGAATCTGCACCTGTACGGCAAAGACGATGCACGTCCCGGCCGCAAGATGGGCCATGTGACATTTGTCGCACCGTCCCTCGAGCAGGCGCAGGCCAGCTTGCGTGCCGCTTGCGGCATTCTTGGCATCGCCACTTGATCGCCCCGAATCGCCCTTTAATTGATCCTTAATTACCCTTTGACGGATGCCGCGTCATGCCTGATTTGACATTGGATTTGCATGCCATTCAGGCTGCCGCACAAAAACTGGAACAGGGGGAGTTGGTCGCTTTTCCGACCGAGACGGTCTACGGGCTCGGCGCCGATGCAGAAAACCCGCAGGCGGTGGCAAAGATCTACGCCGCCAAGGGCCGTCCGTCAAACCATCCGGTCATCGTGCATCTCGCGCCCGGTGCGGACATCTCCTGCTGGGCAGAAGACATTCCGGAACAGGCACGCATGCTGATCAATGCGTTCTGGCCGGGGCCGCTGACACTTATTCTCAAACGTGCTGCCCACGTTCCCGACGCGGTATCGGGCGGCCAGGATTCCATCGGCTTGCGCTGCCCGTCACATCCGGTGGCACAGGCACTGCTGCACGCATTCAAGGCAGGAAAAGGCGGCGTCGCTGCTCCGTCGGCCAACAAATTCGGTCATGTCAGCCCGACGACGGCCCAGCATGTGCGAGACGAGTTCGGGACGGGTCCCGGAAGCATGGTCAGTTGCATACTCGATGGCGGCCAAAGCGAAGTCGGCATCGAATCGACAATCCTGGATCTGTCGCGCATGACGACTCACGGTCCGGTATTGCTGCGGCCCGGGCATATCAGCGCCGCGCGTATTGCCGATGTGATCGGCATTGAGCCGCGCATGCCGGATGCGGCCGCACCCCGCGCTTCCGGCACGCTTGACGCCCACTATGCGCCGAGCACGCCGGTCGCCCTGGTCAGTGCGGCGGAACTGGGCAGCACGCTTGCGCGCCTCTCATCCCGAGGCAGACGGTTTGCCCTGATCAGCCGGGTCAGCGGTGGATCGCCTTCGGCCATTACACAGCTTGGTTTGCCGCCAGACCCGACTGGCTATGCACATGAGTTGTATGCAGCGCTACGCGCCATGGATGCCGCCAAGGCGGACATTATCGTCGTCGAGGCGCCACCGGCCGATAATGCACAGTGGCAGGGCGTGAACGACCGTCTGCGACGCGCAGCGCACGATTCCCGGGGTGTGCTGGACCGGCTTCTGGCCTGAGACCGGCCAGCTATCGTTGTCCTGGTCGAGTATCGTTCACGAGCCCTTTGCGTGCGCGCTGATCACTATCACTATCTGCAGTAACACTCTCGGCTTCAGCGGCTTCCTTGGGTGCGCATACCGCCTGTCCAAGTCATAGTGCACTGCATTGCCTTCAGAAAATCTTCTCATCGTTTGATCCTCATTCAAGCCGTCGTCATGCATGCAAGTATGTTGTCCAATGACGACGGCGAGTCGAACAAGCGCTTCCAGGTCGTCTGTTCGAAGCACATATAAAAACCAATGAGAGGAGAGAACATGCGCCGATTTCATCTGGCTGCAATACTGACTACGAGCGCAGTATTGGTTGCATGCGGAGGAGGCAGTAGTAACAATGTCCCGCAATTCAACAACCCGCCGCAATTCAACGCACTCGTGTCCTTTGGGGACAGCCTGAGCGATGTCGGCACTTACGCAGCCGGTACGGTCAAGGCGCTTGGCGGCGGCAAATATACGATCAATGCACCGGACGCCAGGATATGGATCGAGCTCATGGCGACGCGATTGAACCTGAGTGCCCCTTGTGCGGCGCAAACCGGTCTCGAGGGTGACCCGGCGCAAGGATTTTTCGTCCCGATCACGAATCACACGAACTGCACAGCGTATGCGCAGGGTGGCGCCCGCGTCACGAACCCGGTGGGCCCGGGTAACAAGGCGCTTGGCGGTGCCAATGCGGTACTTGGTCAATTGACAGTACCTGTTGCGACTCAGATCCAAAATCATCTGACATCAAAAGGCGGCCGATTCAGTGGTAATGAAATTGTGTTTGTCATGGCGGGTGGTAACGATGTCTTCATTCAGGCAAATACGGTGAGTGCGACCGTCGCTGCGGGCGGCGACGAGGCAGCGGCGGCGACAGCGGCGGTGACGGCGATGGCGACGGCCGGAGCTGAGCTGGCGGGCTATGTGAAGAATCAGATCGTCGGGAAAGGCGCGCGATACGTCGCTGTGGTCAACCTGCCGGATATCGCCAAGACACCTGCATTTGCGAGCGACACCGGATCGCAGGCCTTGATTACCAGTATGGTGACAACGTTTAACACGCAGCTGCAGCAGGGTCTTGACGGTGCGGAGGATGTACTGCTTGTCGATGCGTATACGGTAAGCCGCGACCAGAATGCCAATCCATCTCGCTATGGGCTGAGCAATGTTACAGCTCCGGCATGCGACTTGACGCCCGCGAAAAACCCGCTCGGCTCGTCACTGGTGTGCACCAAGTCAACGCCGGTTGCGGGAGCGAACGACAACTTCCAGTATGCCGATGGCGTGCATCCGACACCGTACGGCTATAAGTTGCTCGCAGATCTGGTGGCGACTGAAATGGGCAAACGAGGGTGGCTCTGACCGCGGGAAGCTGCGCCGAGGATTGCGCGAAGAGTGTGTGCTATCCGAAGCGCAGTTTCATCGTAATGATGAACAACGCCAGCGCCAGTGTGAATACGTTGGCAATGATGACCGGCCATGCACCGATCAGCAGCCCATACAGCAGCCACAAGGCGACGCCAGTAGTAAACAGGCTGTACATGCCGAGTGAGACGCCCTCAGCGCGGCGTGTTTTCCAGGTAAGCAAAGCCTGGGGGATGAAGGCAATGGTGGTGAGGGTGGCGGCCACTGCACCAATCAGATTGGCCAGATGGCTGATATCGTTAAGAAGCATTCTTGTCAGTACATTGAATCAGGCTTGATCGCCCCGCGGCCGAGCCTCGCCGCAGGGTTCATACAAGACGCAACGGTATCGCTATTGAAAGGCTTGGATGCCGGTCTGGGCACGCCCGAGGATCAGTGCATGGATGTCATGCGTGCCTTCGTAGGTATTCACCACTTCCAGGTTCACCATGTGACGGATCACGCCAAATTCATCGGAGATGCCGTTCCCGCCCAGCATGTCACGGGCGAGGCGTGCGACTTCGAGCGCCTTGCCACAGGAGTTGCGCTTCAGCATTGACGTGATTTCGACTGCGGCAGTTCCCTCATCTTTCATTCGTCCCAGCCGTAAACAGCCCTGCAGGCCGAGCGTGATTTCGGTTTGCATATCGGCCAGCTTCTTCTGGATCAGCTGGTTCGCCGCCAGCGGCTTGCCGAACTGCTTGCGGTCGAGCACATACTGGCGCGCACGGAACCAGCAGTCTTCCGCCGCACCCAAGGCGCCCCATGCAATGCCGTACCGCGCGGAATTCAGGCAGGTGAACGGGCCTTTCAAGCCACGCACTCCCGGGAACGCGTTTTCTTCCGGGCAAAACACGTCATCCATCACGATCTCGCCGGTAATCGATGCGCGCAGGCCGACCTTGCCGTGGATCGCCGGTGCGGAGAGTCCTTTCCAGCCTCTCTCCAGCACGAAGCCGCGGATCGCCCCTTCGTCATCCTTGGCCCACACGACGAACACGTCGGCAATCGGGGAATTGGAGATCCACATCTTGCTGCCGGTCAGACTGTAGCCGCCGGGCACTTTCTTGGCGCGGGTGACCATCGAGCCCGGATCGGAACCATGGTTCGGCTCAGTCAGGCCGAAGCAGCCGATCCATTCGCCGGTAGCGAGCTTCGGCAGGTATTTCTGTTTCGTCTGTTCATTGCCGAATTCATAGATCGGCACCATCACCAGCGAGCTTTGCACGCTCATCATCGAGCGGTAGCCGGAGTCGACCCGTTCGACTTCGCGCGCGATCAGGCCGTAGCTGACGTAGTTCAGGCCGGGGCCGCCGTACTGTTCGGGGATGGTCGGGCCCAACAGGCCGAGTTCGCCCATTTCACGGAAGATCGCGGGGTCGGTTTTTTCGTGGCGGAAGGCTTCCAGCACGCGCGGGTCCAGCTTGTCCTGGCAATACGCCTTGGCGGCATCGCGCACCATGCGTTCTTCATTGGTCAGTTGCTGGTCCAGCAGCAGCGGGTCGTCCCATTGGAATTGCGCGGTCGGTTTTTTCGTGGTCATCCTGAATCCCTTTGTCGTTATGCTGGGGCAGGAAGCCCCGGTTGGTGCGAAGGTCCCTTTCGGCAGGCAATGTTTAACGCGGCGCCGTCGAGACGAATCTCCCGCCATGAAAAACCAGTGCCGGCTGCGGCGCCACATCGCAGCGCTCCACCTCGCCGACAAAGATGACATGGTCTCCTTCGGGATAGCGACTGCGATTATGGCATTCGAACCATGCAGCCGCGCCCTTCAGTATGGGCAGGCCGGTGTACGACAGATCGAAATCGACGCCCTCGAACCGGTTTTCGATGCGCATGGCAAAGCGCTCGGCGAGCGCGGCCTGGTCGCCGGCCAGGACATTGATCACATAGTGGGAATTGCCGGTAAATACCGGCAGGCTGCTCGCACTCTGTGACAGGCTCCACAACACCAGTGGCGGGTCGAGCGAGACGGAATTGAAGGAGCTGGCAGTCAGGCCAAGAAAGCTGCCATCAGGCAGGCGTGTGGTAATGACAGTCACGCCGGTGGCAAATTGGGACAACGCGTTGCGAAAATGGCGCGTATCGAACTGCGGCGGGTCCGCGCTAGAAGACGGTGTAGACATCGAAGATCCAGAGAATTTTTGTCATTATGCCGAAAAAGAGGTTTGCATGACGGCCGGGCAGGGCAGTGGGCGTCCCGTACGGGAATGCAGCGATCCGCTTATCGCAGGCATTTGATGGCCTTGATTGGAGGATAAAAGTTGATGCAAAAACAATGTGTGAAAGTTGAGTCACTTTAAGTAAATCGCATAGGCAGCCCTATTTGTTTGCGTTAAAGTCATGTCATAACGGAATGGAGCGAGTCATGGCTACCGAAACAGCAACACTCGGCGGAGGATGCTTCTGGTGTCTGGAAGCGGTCTATCAGGAACTGAAGGGCGTGCAGCAGGTGGAGTCCGGCTATACCGGCGGGCATGTGCCACACCCGACTTATGAGCAGGTGTGTGACGGTACAACCGGTCACGCAGAAGTGGTCCGTATCGAGTTTGACCCGGACGTCGTCAGCTATCGCGAAATCCTTGAAATCTTTTTCACCATCCACGACCCGACGACGCTGAACCGGCAAGGCAATGACGTCGGCACGCAGTACCGTTCCGCCATCTACTTTCAGTCGCCCGAGCAGCAGGAGACGGCACGGCATGTCATCGCATGCATGGCCAATGTCTGGGATGCGCCCATCGTGACCGAACTCAGCCCGGCGCAAACGTTTTACAAGGCAGAGGACTATCACCAGAACTATTTCCGCCAGCATCCGCTGCAGGGCTACTGCGCCTTCGTCGTCGCGCCGAAGCTGGCGAAATTCCGGAAAGTCTTTTCGGACAAGGTCAAGCCGGAAAGCGAGGGAGCTGCATGACCTCCGTTTTTTCCAGGATCCTGCGAGGCGAGATCCCGAGTGTCAAAGTGTATGAGGACGAGCTGGTGTTTGCCTTCATGGATGCCGGCCAGGTCAATCCGGGACACGTTCTTGTCGCGACGAAGCAGCCATATGAAACGCTGATGGATGCGGATGAAGAATCGGCTGCTGCCATGATGCGTGCCGCGGCGAAGATCGCGAAAGCGGTGCAGAAGGCCTTCAATCCGGATGGCATGACGATCCTGCAAGCGAACCGGCCGGCCGGTTGGCAAACGGTGCCGCACTTGCATTTGCACGTGTTACCTCGATACGAAAACGATGGCGTCGGCCTTACATGGCCGCGCAAGGAGCCCGGCATGAACAAGCTGCGGGAATATGCGGCAAGGATCGTGCTGGACTGATTGCCTCCCCGGCATGCCTGCTTCGTCTACGTCCGGCGCTTTTGCCTGCGATCAAGTGACTGAATTTTTGACTGACTTTCTGTCAGTGCAGGTACATATAGCGGCGTGACCATGGCAGCTCCGATGGAGCGCAGCCTGCCTTTGTGCACACTACCTGATACAGGGAGATCCAGTCCTGTGCGAAGGCGTAGGCGCAACCGGCGAGGTATACCCGCCAGATACGGAAGCGGCGGTCATCCACCAGTGCCCTGATCTGTTCGGCATGTTCCTCGAAATTTTCCGCCCAGATGCTGCACGTCCTTGCGTAATGACGGCGCAGGTTCTCGACGTCGAAGACTTCCAGTCCGCCTTCCTGCATGGCGCGCAGCACGCTGCCGACATGCTGCAGCTCACCATGCGGAAAGACATACTGGTCGATGAATTCGCCGCCACCGTAGGCAGTTTCACCGTTATTGAAATCTGTCGTTGTGATGCCGTGGTTCATTACCATGCCGTCGTCTGCGAGCAGGGAACGGATTCTGGCAAAATAATCCGGCAGATGCCTGGCGCCTACGTGCTCGAACATGCCTACGCTGGTGATCCGATCGAATCGGCCTTTGGTATCACGGTAATCTTCCAGCCGTATCTCGACACGTTCAGTCAGGCCCGCGCGCGCGATACGCTCCCTCGCCAGCTCAAGCTGATTTTGCGACAAGGTGGTGCCGACGCATTGTGCGCCAAACTTCTGCGCCGCCCGCAACACCAGCGCGCCCCAGCCGCACCCGATATCCAGCAGCGTCTGTCCCGGGCGCAGCCGGATCTTGGTCAGGATGTGATCGATCTTTTTGAGCTGCGCCTCGTCCAGGCTTTCCGTACCCTGTTCGAAGTAGGCGCAGGAGTAGACCATGTTCTCGTCCAGCCACAGGCGATAGAAGTCGTTGGAGACATCGTAGTGGTAGCGAATGGCTTCTTCGTCTTTCTTCTTGGAGTGATGCGTGTTGCGTACAATGCGGGCAAATTTGCCTTCGGGTTTGAGCGAATGTCTTGCGAGTGCATTGCCGACAGAGATGATTTCATGCGCGCGTCCCTCGACCTCGATTTCGCCTTCCACATACGCTTTGCCTAGGTTGAACAGAGACGGTCGCAGCAGGTAACCGAGTGCTGTTGCTTTGGGCACCCTTATCGTTACCTTCGGTGCATGGCGGTCGAAATCGACCTGTTGACCATTCCATAACTCAAGCCGCAGTGGCAGTGCAGTCTGGTCGCGAATGCTATCAACCCAGCTAACGAGCTTCTTTTCCCAAAACACGATGCACCTCCGAAAAAAGATTTAACGGAACCATCGAGCGAGGCATGAGCTGGCTTTCGGACACGCGGGAAGCGTTCCGAAAGCAGAGCTGGTGACTGCAAAAGAAACGCGCGTTACGGCTGCAGTCGTTGCCGCTGCCAGCTACCGTCGGGCTGCTGCGTATAGGCGATGCGGTCGTGCAGACGCGATGGGCGGCCTTGCCAGAATTCCAGGTAATCCGGCACCAGCCTGAAACCGCCCCAGTGGTCCGGGCGTGTCGGATGGTCGCCATACTGCTTTTCGACTTGCGCAAACTTTGTCTCGAGCGCTTCGCGGCTTGCCACCGGTTGGCTTTGCGCAGAAGCGATGGCACCCAGGCGGCTCATCAAGGGGCGGCTCTGGAAGTAGCTGTCGTTTTCGGCCGCGGAGATGCGTTCGACGCGGCCTTCAATACGGACCTGGCGCTCCAGTTCGATCCAGAAGAACAGCAACGCAGCATGGGGATTGTCGAGCAATTCCTGCCCCTTGCGGCTCTGGTAGTTGGTGAAGAATGTAAAACCACGCTGGTCGAATTCCTTGATCAGGAGAATGCGCGACGACGGACGCCCTTGTGCGTTGACGGTGGCAACGGTCATGGCATTTGCTTCCGGCACCTGGGCCGAAATGGCTTCACCGAACCATTTCGAAAACTGCTCGATCGGATCCGGATGGACATCCTCTTCCGACAGGCTGGCACGGCTGTATTCTGTTCGTAAATCCGCTATCGACATATTCTTCCCTGTGTATTGTGTGGTGGTGTTGCCAGATGTGCGTTCCTTGATCGGCAATGCATGGCAAGCATCATTTTTACGCTAAACAAGCGGCGACACAAATTTACACGCAAACATGTCCGATATTATTTAAAAATAAGACGCGACAGCGGCGATGCCTTGTTTTATATCAATTTTCGCAGCACGTTTCGCGTGTAGCAGTAGAGCTGGCGGTGATACTTACCGATCACCGGGTTTCCGCCGGACGAAGGGCACGCCTGCTCCGATCATCACCGCCATTCCCCAGAACACGGCCGGCAGTCCGAGAGCCATGCCGGCGCCGCCGAATGCCAAGGGCAGAAAAACCTGGCATGCATTCCCAATGGTGACGCGCACGCCGACCGCCTCGCCTGCACGACCTGCGGGAGCTGTATGGTGCAGCAGTGCGAGCACGTTGGGCTGGCTTGATCCAACGGCAACACCGAGCATTGCGGCGATGACGACGATGGAACTTGGGCGCTGCATCAGCGGGAACAACAGATAGCAGACGGCAGCCAGCATCAGCGCGGCAGTAAGGATCTGCCATTCCGTCATGCGCCGAGAGATCCATGGCATGATCAGGCGTACACCGAATGTCGCGGCAGAAAAGCATCCAAGGATAAAACCAATGGTGGATGCCGAGAAGCCGAGGTGAGCACCCTGGATCGGCAACACAAAGGTGAACAGATCCCATGCCGAGGAGAGCAGAGTGCCGACGACGTAGATGCGCCGCATGTCCGCGTGTCGCAGCAGATCAAGCGCGCTTTTCGCATGCAGGTTTTCTTCATGCGTGCCGGGATGGATGTGCCGCAATCGCCCAAAGCCGATCAGCAGCAATGCTGCCAGCGCAAAACCGCCAAAGGCCAGATAAGCGTTACTGTGCTGTGCACGATCGATGATCAGGCCGGCAAGTACCGGGCCGCAGAAACCCGAGATCGAAAAGCCCAAGGCGAGCCAGTTGAAGTTTGCCGCCCGTCTTTCCGTGCTGCTCATCGCGCCTACGCTATGCTGCGCTGCTACCTGGATCACCATGAATCCCGTCCCGATCAGCAGCGTGGCGAAATAGAGAATTGGCAGGCCGCTTACGTACCCCGGCAATGCACAGCCGATGGCCATTGCCACACCACCTGCAAGCATGGGGCGCGCGATACCGATGCGGTCAATCACCTTTCCTGCTGTAACGGCAAACAGCATGGGAAACAGTGCAAACAAGGAAATCAGGATCCCGATAGTCAATTCTGACGCATGCAGCGAAATCGCATATAGCGAAGTGGTAACACGCGATCCCGCAAGTGCGATATGCGCGGTCAGCGACACCAGGATCAGCTGCAACAGCAGTGTGGAGGGGAACACGAAAGACTACGGTCGGCACAGTGGCCGCTCATCAAGAAAAAACATTCCAACGGGAAATATAGCGTATTGCCCTCCGTTAAAATAGCGGGATGAACGCAATTATTTCTCTCGCTTCGCTCCCTGAAATTTCTGATAACGATATCGACTTTGACCGTCGTTTCGGCGGCATCGCACGCTTGTATGGCCCGGCAGCACTTGAGCGGTTTCGTACAGCACAGGTCTGCGTCATCGGTGTTGGTGGCGTGGGTTCGTGGGTAGTGGAAGCATTGGCAAGAAGCGCGATTGGCAACATCACGATGATCGATCTTGATAATGTTGCAGAGTCGAATATCAATCGCCAGATCCAGGCATTAAGCAACACACTCGGCAAAGCCAAGGTCACCGCGCTGGCAGAGCGTATTGCACAGATCAATCCATATTGCCGTGTCACCGAAGTTGAGGATTTCATCACGCCTGACAATCTTGAGGAGATGATTGGTGGCGGTCGTTTCGATTACATTATCGACGCCATCGACAACGTCAAGGCCAAGACTGCGTTGATCGCCTATTGCCGTGAAAAGGAAATTCCACTGGTTACGATTGGCGGTGCCGGTGGACAGATCGACCCGACGAAAATCGAAATCCGTGACCTGTCTCGCACGGAACAAGAACCATTGCTTGCAAAGGTCCGCAAGCGGCTGCGCGCGCACCATGGTTTTCCTCGTGGCACGAAAAACAAGTTCGGCATCGAAGCCGTATTCTCGACGGAGCCTTTGCGCTTCCCGGAGGTCGGTGAGGCTTGTGCAGTCGATACAGATGCCGCTGGCATGACGGGTTTGAATTGCGCAGGCTTTGGCTCGTCAATGGTGGTGACAGCGAATTTCGGATTGGTTGCGGCTGCACGCGTCCTGCAAAAGCTGGCCGCCGCGGCTAATCGCTTCCCGCAATAACTCTCAACCTTGCCTGCATAGCAGCTTACTGTGCAGCTTCCCCTTCATTTCCGCGTTCATCCGGCGTCCAGCATGCCTCATCAAGCGAACGTGAGGCGATCACATCGTAGCGTGCGCCCTCTGCGTTTGTTACCGAGTGCACTAGCGCAACATGAGTGGCGCGCCAGACGATGGGTTCGAAGCTCAAGTCTGGCGGCGGAGCGGCGTCCCGCGCAAGCGTGATATGCGGCTTGAAGGACGGCTGGCTATCGAAGGCGATCTCCCGCTCGCGCATTGTATCGGCCAGTTCCTTGTGAAGCGCAATAAGTTCCTCCGGTGCCTGGTGCGTGCCAACCCACGCAATCCGGTTGCGAGAAAAGTAGCCCATCCGGTCCAGTGTCAACGAGATTGATGTTGATGAGAGATGAGTCAGGATGTCTTTGGCCATGCCGACCAATGCTGCCGGCTGCTGGCCGAGGAATGCAAGAGTGAGATGGAGGTTGCTGTAAGGGATGACCCGCCCTTGCAGCGGTGCTTGCAGCTGCTGGATTGCGGTCCGGGTTGTATCGTCGGGCCACAAGGCGAAGAAAAGGCGCAGCGTATCTGTTGTCTTGGCATTCATGTGCTTCTGATCTCCTCGAAATGCGACAGTATGCGCAACAGCGGCAAAACACGATGCCACGATGGCATACCGATCGTATCACCCGTATGCGATGAATCATGCCTTCAGCAAGCGTTGGGCCAGCGTTAGACAAGCGATGATTGCCACGAGCCGATCAATGGCAAAGCGCGGCACCGCTGTCCCTGAAGCCATCCTTTTTGACCGGCAGGAATTCCCATTCATAGCCAATGTCCTTCAGGACGAGCTTCAGTACGCCATAAGTCGAGTTATCGCTGACCTCGCTATGTGGTTTCCTGAACCGCAATGGTGTCAGCGACGCGCCGCCGGTGCCGACGACAAATTGCCGGATGCCGCGTTTCTCGTCATGTTGACCACTTCCGTCCTGCGGTGCGAACCGCTCATAGTTATGGTCATGCGCACTGAGCAGCAGTTCCACACCCGCCGCATAAAGTATTTGCCATGCATCGTCGATCTGCGGGTTGTTGCCGTGCCCGCCGGAGCTGTAGCGTGGGTGGTGCCAGAACGCGAGCGCGCAGCGCGTCTGGTTCCGGGCGAGATCGGCCTTCAGCCATTCCAGTTGAGCCGCGTGCTGCTCCGGTTTTAAGTAGCTGTTCAGGGAAACGATATGCCATTTGCCTAGGTTGAAGCTGTAGTATCCGGGGCGCTCTGTACTGGCGGCATTGCCGAAATACCTGAAATACCCAATTGCATGCGGCGTGTAGTACTCATGGTTCCCGGGCGACGGGTAAGTGCGCGCCTTGAATTGTCCCCATGTCGGATCGTAGCAATCGGTGAATTCGCTCAGCAGTCCGACCGGATACGTATGGTCGCCCAAGGTGAGTACTACCGCCTCCGGATCCTTCGCCAATCCGTTTGCCACCAATGTGGCGGTTTTTGCTGCATTGCTGTCCTCCGGCCGCAGCTTGCGGCAATTTGCGATATCGCCCGCCGCAAAGACAGTAATGCCTTGACCAGGCAAGAGAATCGCCTTGGCCGTTGCTTCACGAACGCTTTTGTCGGCCTGACAGGCAGTGAGGATGCCAAGGGCAATCATTGATGCACACATGGCGACGATTGCCATGTGGCGGCGTCTAAAGAACAACTTGATGGAAACGGCCATTGATACCCTCAAGGGCGAGCAGCTTTTCGGCACGGGACAAGGAACAAGCCGGCATGCCTGAAGAAGCCTGGAGACGGAAAGTTGGGAGAGGGTAATTCTAGTGTATTGCCGTGCATTGCACCGGACGCGCGTTCATCCTCGATGTCTGAAAGGTGGCGCGTCATCGAGTGCCGGTAGCACACGTTCCGGCTTACGCATCATCAACGACTCGTTCCGGGCGAGCGGTTAAAACTCGTTTTCCCGGAAGGCTCTCTTTGCCCTTTCCTCGGCAGCCGCCCAAGCCTGTTCTTCGGATGGAAATGTTCCTGCCGGAATGTATGTCTCAGCGGTTTCTGGCTCGCGTGCAAGGCGAACATATACCTGCGCCTCGTACGTATCGTCGGGCATCTTGCGCGTATGGATGCGCGCGAGGTGATCGCCATTTTGCAGCAGGCGCCCAGCCGAAGACGATCCGTTGTCATGGAGGGCGTTCTGCGCGTTCTGAGCATGTGCGTTGCGCTCTGAAGCGCCGAGCGCAAGCTCGTCTTGCTCGACATCTTCCTGGCCGGGCGTTTTCTCGCCGCTGCCAATATCGGATTCACTCATCCAGTGCTTGGGTTGCTGTGCCATATGGGTCTCCTCTGCCGCATCAGCGGGACAAACAGTGTGCCGTGTAGAAGGGTGGAATTTTCATATGATGGCGTGGCCTGCGGATAGTTCTGGCGCTTCTGGCACGCACGGCATGTGGCTGCAATTCCCACTGGAACCAGGATGTAACATGTTGTCACTTCGTACATTTTATTTCTGTCGTACAGGTATGCTAAGCAGCTTCATTCGAACCAAAGAATTGTCGATCCGTCTAATTTTTTTGATTGGAGGCGACCATGGGTACCAAGCAAGAACCACCTAAAGGAACAGAGAAGGCAGATCCAACGGCGGTACGCACGAGAGACAATCCCTTGGGGACGGACGACATCGGCTTGCCGGCCGAGCCTCAACCCGATGAGGTTCGCAAGCCGGAAGACGTCAGGCCCGACCCGGAAAGAGCGGGACGTTAATATCGCCTGATTAGTATCGCCTGATCCCAGGCGTGAAGCGAACGGAGAACACTCATGGCTACCAAAGCTGAATACGATAAATACGCGGACGAATTGGTCCGGAAGTTCGAGGAACTGACGAAATGGGCGATAGAGAATTGGCCGAAGCCGGAATTTCCCCTGCTGCAATCGGACTTCAGTGAATCACGCAAGGAGATCGGGCTGATTCTGGGACCAAAACTCGGTGAGGGCGGTGACGGGGGCCCGGCTTCTCCTGGTAACGATGAACCGAAGCAGTATATCGATATGAATCCGATGCCTTGGCCATAACGCAGCCAAGCCACTATTCAGTAAGGCAACTCTTCCACCTCTCAGTCAAAACGCACAATCTTCTGGAGAGCATTCATGATGAATACAATAAAACGCTTATTCGTTTGCACCTTGGTTGCCGCGTTTTCTTTCGCCGGTTTCACCCAGACGGTGCAGGCGGCGATGATCGGCACGGAGCAAATCGTTGCTGCAGAAAACGTAAAGCAGAACCAGGCACGAATTGCAGCGGCACTTGAGCGGCCTGATGTCGTCGCTCAACTGGAGCAGTTTGGAGTGAGCAAGGCGGATGCACAGGCCCGTGTCGCTGTAATGACCGACGAAGAAGCGGCAATGCTGGCAGAACAGATCGACACCCTCCCGGCCGGTGGCGATGTTCTTGGCGCACTGCTACTTGTGTTCTTTGTGCTGCTCGTGACCGACATCCTCGGCCTGACGAAAGTCTTCCCGTTCACGCGGTCGATCAGGTAAATGCAGAGAGGTACGTGGCGTTTTCCGGGTGCGAGCCAGCTCGCCCGCGGAATCGCCATCCTGTTGCTTGTCCTGCTGGGTGGGTGCGCGACGCAGACGCGTTCGCTGTTGATTTCAGCGCCAGACACACTGCCTAGGCACGTTGAGCTGACGTCGGTACCGTTTTTCCCGCAGGAGCGCTATCAATGCGGCCCAGCGGCATTGGCAATGTCACTCACGGCTGCAGGCATCCCCATTCAGCCTGACGTACTGGTGCCGCAGGTATATGTCCCCGCCCGCGAAGGCAGTTTGCAACCGGAGATGCTCGCATCTGGCCGACGCAATGGTGCGCTGAGCATGACGATCGCGCCGCGTCTGGACGCATTATTGGCGGAGATAGCCGACGGGACACCGGTAATCGTGCTACAGAACCTCAGTATTCCGTTGGCCCCCCTCTGGCACTACGCCGTGGCGGTTGGATACGACCTCGACCGGGCGGAGATTGTTTTGCGTTCAGGCACCACGGAACGGGAAGTGATGGCACTTTCGACGTTCGAGCATACGTGGTCGCGCGGCGGTTATTGGGCGATGGTCACTGTCCCGGTAGGTCGCTTGCCGGTCACAGTCGACCAGGCCACTGCAACCAAAGCATTGGTCGCATTCGAGAAATCCGCCAAGCCCGTGCATGCGCGTACCGCCTACCGCACCGCTCTGCGGCGCTGGCCTGATAGCCTGCCCTTGCTGCTTGGCTACGGGAATGCAGCATACGCCCAAGGTGACCGTGATGCGGCCGTCGTCGCATTTCGCCGGGCGACGGCGTTGGATCCGAATAGTGCTCCGGCATTCAATAATCTTGCGACCGTATTGGCTGAACTGGGGCAGGTGGAGCCTGCGATACAAGCTGCGGAGCGCGCCGTTGCATTAGGCGGTCCATGGCATGACGAAGCCAAGGCGACGCTGGAATCAATCAGGGCAAAAAAACACGATGCCCAGTGAGACGCAATGCGAAGTGTTTCCTCGTTCCGCGCACTTGCAAGCATTCGCAAGCGGGATAAAACCGGGATAGGCCCGTCGAGGGAATGGTGGGCGAGAGCAGATGCCGCGCTTTCGCCGGCCATTCAATTGCATTCGGCCGGAATATTGGTGGAGACGGCGGGAATCGAACCCGCGTCCAGGAATCCTCTACAGGCAGTTCTACATACTTAGTGCAGCCGATTGATTTAACCCTGCCGACGCGGACGCACGCGCTTCGCCAAGGCGAGTCACCTATTGTTTAACGCCATGCCAAGTGACCCGGCACAACGCGATTCCCTGTGCATGACTCCACTGCTGTTGCCAGCCCGCCCCAGGGAAGAGACGGTGTGGAGCTAAGAAGTTATTAAGTTCCTAGTGGATTACGCTGCGAGAGCGTAAGTTTCATCGTTTGCATTTAAGCATTTCCGGTTGGATTAACGAGGTGACCAGCCCTCGGTATGCCCTGCTCTGCTTCGCAACCCCTGTCGAAACCAGGTCGTCCCCAAAACAGAAGAGTGTCTATTGTACTGCATTAGATGGGGGGGCTGCGGACGGGTTCAAGTCGCTCTCGTCGATTAATTTGAGCAGGTCAAGTGGCGCTGCGATCAAGGCGTGTGCGCCCCAGCCGGACGGTTCCACGTGGCCGCAGTATCCCCAGGCAGCGGCGATAGTCGCCATTTCGGCAGCATGTCCGGCCTGGATATCTCGCAGGTCGTCACCCACATACCAACAGTCCTGAGGACGCAGAGAAAGGCGGCTGGCAGCTTCAAGCAGTGGCGCGGGGTGTGGTTTCGCATGTGCGGTCGTATCGCCGGAGATGACGCACTGCGCTTTTCCGAGGCCGATCCGGGGAACGAGCTGGTCGGTAAAGCGCGCCGGCTTGTTCGTCACGATGCCCCACCGGATCTCGCGCTCCTCCAGCGAGGTGAGCATGGACTCAATGCCTTCGAAGAGCACCGTCCCGACAGCGATCGCGGCTTCATAATTGTCCAGGAACGTTATCCGCAGTTCATCATAACCGGCATCTTCGGGTTTCAGGCCAAATGCAGCGCCGATCAGGCCGCGTGCTCCGGCAGAGGCGACCGGCCGAAGCAGTTCGTACGGGGTTGGTGCCAGGCCTCGCGCAACGCGAATACTGTTGATCGCTGCTGCAAGGTCCGGTGCAGTATCGGCGAGTGTGCCGTCGAGGTCAAAAAGAACGGCATGCGGGGGAGTCAAAGCCATATTCGCTGCTTGGTTGAATGTCGTCGAGGGCTGGACATTGCGGTGTCGGCCGTTACTCGATCATGACGCATTTATACTGGCTTGGTGCACGCGACCAAGTAGTTGACGTCCGTATCCTGGTTAAGCGAGTACACCTTGATCAGCGGGTTGTAGCTCATGCCTTTCAGCGTATCGAGTGTCAATCCCGCATTTCGGATGGACTGCGCAAGCTCCGCCGGAGTGATGAACTTTGCGTAGTCATGCGTTCCCTTTGGAAGCATGCGCAGCATGTACTCCGCGCCGATCACTGCAAAAAGATAAGCCTTCGGGTTGCGATTAATGGTCGAAAAAAATACGTGGCCACCCGGTTTCACCAGCGTCGCGCAAGCCTGCACGATAGCCGCCGGATCGGGAACATGCTCAAGCATCTCCATGCAAGTGACCACATCGTAACTTGCCGGTTCACGCGCTGCGAGCTGTTCCGCTGAAATCAGTTCATAGCGTACTTGCACACCGGATTCGAGACTGTGCAGATCGGCCACCTTCAGCGCCTTCTCCGACAGGTCGATGCCAGTAACCTTCGCACCTTTCTTGGCCATGGATTCGGCAAGGATGCCGCCACCGCATCCAATGTCCACCACAGTCTTGCCTGTCAGTGGGGCGCGGGCGTTAATCCATTCGAGCCGCAGCGGGTTTATTTCATGTAGAGGGCGAAACTCGGAGGTTGGGTCCCACCAACGGTGAGCCAGTTCGCTGAATTTTTGAAGTTCTAAAGGATCGGCGTTCATAGTGCGAATAATAGCGGGAATGCGGCTTGTTTGGGCGAATAATACCCGCTGCAATGAATATCGCGGACATAAAAAAACCCCGCCGTAGCGGGGTTTCCTCGAGAGACTGATTATCGGGTACGAGTACCGACGACTTCAATTTCCACACGGCGGTTCTTGGCGCGACCGGAAGAAGTCTTGTTGTCTGCGACAGGTTGCTTTTCGCCCTTGCCTTCAGTGTAGACGCGATTCGCTTCGACGCCCTTCGAGACAAGGTAAGCTTTCACAGCTTCGGCCCGGCGAACGGAGAGCTTCTGGTTGTACGTGTCGGAGCCGACTGCATCGGCATGGCCGACTGCAATAACCACTTCCAGGTTCATGCCTTGAAGCTTGGAAGTCAGATCATCCAGCTTTGCTTTGCCGTCAGGTTTCAGAACTGCTTTGTCGAAATCGAAGAAGGTATCGGCGGAGAAGGTCACTTTTTCCGAAACTGGTGCAGGCGCGGGTGCCGGCGCAGGCGCGGGGGCAGGAGCGGGGGCGGGAGCGGGAGCGGGTGCTGGGGCCGCAGCCGCAGCTGGCTTCACGATTTCACCGTCGCAGCCGGGGACCGCATCAGCCGGGGTCCAGTAGCCGGTTCTCCAGCACAGGCCGAACGGGTCGCGGACGATCACGCCTCGACTGTCTTGCACGTATGCGCTATTAGGAGTTTTTGCCTGGATGTCCTGTTGTGCGGACGCAGAGACGGAAACAACTGCGGACGCAGCGAAGACGAGTTTTGCTAAGTTATTCATATTTTTCCTCTTGATTGAAATATCCGCAGATTAACTGCGCAACAAATGAAACTGTTTCAATTATTACAACACTGCGTCTTATTAGATCATCATTTTGCGTGGTTGTTCACCTGCAATGATCTTTAAGTTCATTTGATTTTGCCATAGCATGCATATGCTGCAACTGTTGTTATATCAAGGAAACGGCAGTTTTTCCGATGTTTTTATTGCAACGTTTTATGCAAAAAAGTAGATCGGTTTGAGGAATATCAACTTTTTGACATTCCTCGCTTTGTTTTACTTTTTTCTACTTACTTGGCAAGTCCGCGTACTTCAATGACGACGCGACGGTTTGGAGATAGGCATTCGATAAGCTGCTTGCGCGGAAGCGTCTCGCTGCATGCCTTGATCGACTGGGTTTTTCCCGCACCCAAAGTATCGACCTCGGCAGAAACTCCCTTGTTCTTGAGGTATGCGGCTACAGCATCGGCTCGTTTTTCGGATAGTTTCTGGTTGTACTGCTGCGAGCCGAGGCGATCGGTATGCCCGGTCACAAGTACCAGTTCAATTTTTCCGCAATTGCCCAGTTTGCTCAACACCTCATCGTCGATGCGGTTCTTTGCAGCATTGTTCAATACGGCGCGATTGAAGCTGAACGTCTGATCGCTGCTTAGAGTGACTGTAAAGTCGCAGCGCTTGGGGGGTATTGCAACTGGAGCCGGGGCGGGCTCAGGTTGCGTCGTCGGGGGAACAATCGCTGGAGCGGTGGCTTTCGCCACCGGAGGGGCAAGATCGCCGTCGCAACCAGGAATGGCATCAGCGGGTGTCCAGTAACCAGTTCGCCAGCACAACCCGAATGGGGTGCGGGAAATGACCCCTCGCCCATCCTGCAAGTAGGCACTTTTCGTGGTGTTTGCTTGGATATCCGTGAGCGTTTGTGCCAAGGCGCTTGAAGCAACGATGCCAAGGGCGCAACCGAAGGCGAAGTTTTTAAGCATAGTTATTTTCACTTACGGAGATTGGGGACGGGCAGGTGTTGTGCAAAGAGCATCTCATTTAAACACATTTTCACGAAACTCGCGCTCCCGGCTGCTCTCACGCGGGCGTGAAGGCCGGCTGCGGTCGGAACTCATTGGCGCCATGCTAAAATCCAACGTTTCGCCGCCTGAGATGACATGCAGGTAGAGCGTCGATATTCAGCCCAATTTGTCTAATCAAGCCCACATCCCAATGGATCAATTCGCCAAAGAGACTATACCGATTTCCCTCGAGGAGGAGATGCGCAAGAGTTACCTCGATTACGCCATGAGCGTGATCGTCGGACGCGCGCTTCCTGATGTGCGCGATGGTCTTAAGCCGGTGCATCGCCGTGTTCTTTTTGCGATGCATGAGACGAACAACGTCTGGAATCGGCCCTACGTGAAATGCGCTCGCGTGGTCGGTGAGGTCATGGGTAAATACCACCCGCACGGCGACCAGGCTATTTACGACACCCTGGTGCGGATGGCGCAGGATTTCTCGCTCCGCTATACCTTGGTCGACGGGCAGGGCAACTTTGGTTCCGTGGACGGTGACAACGCGGCGGCGATGCGTTACACCGAGTGCCGTCTGGACAAGATTTCGAGTGAACTGCTGGCCGACATTGAAAAGGAAACGGTCGACTTCGTTCCGAACTACGACGGTAAGGAGAAAGAGCCGTCCGTCCTGCCGACGCGTATCCCGAACCTGCTGATCAACGGCTCTTCGGGCATTGCCGTCGGCATGGCGACCAACATCCCGCCGCATAACATCTCCGAAGTCATCAATGGCGCGCTGCATGTCCTTCGCACCCCTGAGTGCTCGGTTGATGAACTGATCGAGATCATTCCTGCGCCCGACTTTCCGACCGCCGGCATCATCTACGGCGTGTCCGGTGTGCGCGACGGCTATCGCACTGGCCGCGGACGTGTGGTCATGCGCGCAAAGACGCACTTCGAAGAGTTCGGCAAGGACAACCGTACTGCCATCATCGTCGACGAGCTGCCGTACCAGGTCAACAAGAAATCGCTGCTTGAGCGTATCGCCGAACTGGTGCGAGACAAGAAACTGGAAGGCATTTCCGATATCCGCGACGAGTCCGACAAGTCGGGCATGCGCGTCGTCATCGAGCTCAAGCGCGGTGAAGTGCCGGAAGTGGTGCTCAATAACCTGTACAAGCAGACGCAGTTGCAGGATACGTTCGGCATGAACATGGTCGCGCTGGTCGACGGCCAGCCGAAGCTGCTGAACCTGAAGCAGATGCTGGAATGCTTCCTGTCGCACCGCCGTGAAGTTGTCACACGTCGTACAGTCTACGAACTGCGCAAGGCGCGCGAACGCGGCCATGTGCTGGAAGGCCTCGCGGTCGCTCTGGCCAATATCGACGACTTCATCGCAATTATCAAGGCGGCGCCGACACCACCGATCGCGAAGTCCGAGTTGATGGCGCGTGCATGGGATTCCTCCCTTGTTCGCGAAATGCTCGTGCGCGCCGCGGGCGAAAACTCCGGTGGCGCCGACGCGTTCCGTCCCGAGAACCTGCCCAAGCATTACGGCATCCAGTCGGACGGCCTGTACAAGCTTTCCGACGACCAGGCGCAGGAAATCCTGCAGATGCGCCTGCAACGACTGACCGGCCTGGAGCAGGACAAGATCGTCAATGAGTACAAGGAAGTCATGGCGCAGATCGCCGATCTGCTCGACATTCTGGCCAAGCCGGAGCGTGTGACTTCGATCATCAGCGACGAGCTGACTGCTGCGAAGAACGAATATGGCGATGGCGCAAAAGATACGCGTCGCTCGACCATCGAGTTGAATGCAACGGATCTCGAAACCGAAGACCTCATAGCGCCGCAGGACATGGTAGTGACCCTGTCCCACTCCGGCTACATGAAGTCCCAACCGGTTTCCGAATATCGCGCCCAGAAGCGCGGTGGACGCGGCAAGCAGGCGATGGCGACCAAGGAAGATGACTGGATCGATCAGCTGTTCATCGCCAATACACATGACTACATCCTTTGCTTCTCCAACCGTGGACGCCTGTACTGGCTGAAGGTGTGGGAAGTGCCGCAGGGCTCGCGCAATTCGCGCGGCAAGCCGATCGTCAACATGTTCCCGCTGCAGGACGGCGAGAAGATCACCGTGGTATTGCCGCTCTCGGGTGAGAACCGCAGCTTCCCTGAAGATCACTATGTGTTTATGGCGACCAGCCTGGGGACGGTGAAGAAGACGCCGCTGACTGAATTCAGCAATCCGCGTAAGGCCGGCATTATCGCGGTCGACCTGGACGATGGTGATTTCCTGATCGGCGCGGCGCTTACCGACGGCAAACATGACGTCATGTTGTTCTCTGATGGCGGCAAGGCGGTGCGCTTTGACGAGAACGATGTGCGGCCGATGGGTCGTACTGCGCGCGGCGTACGCGGCATGAATCTGGAAGAGGGACAGCAAGTGATCGCGCTGCTGGTTGCCGAGAACGAGCAGCAGTCGGTTCTGACGGCCACCGAGAACGGTTTTGGCAAACGCACGCCGATTACCGAGTACACGCGCCACGGCCGCGGCACCAAGGGAATGATTGCGATCCAGACCAGTGAACGTAACGGCAAGGTTGTCGCGGCGACGCTGGTCGAGCCGACCGACGAAATCATGCTGATCACAACGGGCGGCGTCCTGATCCGTACCCGAGTGGCAGAGATTCGTGAAATGGGCCGCGCAACACAGGGCGTGACCTTGATCGCAGTGGAAGACGGCACCAAGTTGAGCGGCTTGCAGCGCATCGTCGAGTCCGACGTAGAGGACGACGTTGCGGCGGAAAATAACGGCGGCACGGAGGAGGCATGACGCGAGTGTATAACTTTTCCGCGGGACCCGCGGTGTTGCCGCAGGAAGTGCTGCGGCAAGCCGCTGACGAGATGCTCGACTGGCATGGAAGCGGCATGTCGGTGATGGAGATGAGCCATCGCGGGAAGGAATTCATCTCGATCTATGAAGCTGCCGAGCGCGACCTGCGCGAGCTTCTTGGTGTTCCGTCGAACTACCGCATCCTGTTCCTGCAAGGCGGCGGAATCGGCGAAAACGCGATTGTTCCTCTGAATTTGGTCGGCATGAAGCCACAGCCTGCGGTGGTGGATTTCATCAATACCGGTTCGTGGTCAAGCAAGTCGATCAAGGAAGCGAAGAAGTATTGCAACGTGAATGTTGCTGCGTCGTCGGAAGCGCAGAAATTCACCTCTATTCCGGCACGCGACAGCTGGAAACTGTCGAATGACGCGGCCTACGTGCACGTTTGTACGAATGAGACCATCGATGGTGTCGAATTCAACTTTACGCCGGACGTTGGTGATGTGCCGCTGGTCGCAGACATGTCGTCGAACATCCTTTCGCGCGTCATCGATGTATCGAAGTACGGCGTGATTTTTGGCGGCGCACAAAAGAACATCGGCCCGGCGGGCTTGACCTTGGTCATTGTGCGCGACGACTTGATCGGCCACGCATTGTCGATCTGTCCGTCGGCATTTGACTGGAAGCTGGTCGCCGAGAACCATTCGATGTACAACACGCCACCGACTTACGCAATCTACATCGCCGGCCTCGTATTCCAGTGGTTGAAGAGGCAAGGCGGCGTTGCCGCAATGGAGCAGCGCAATATCGCAAAAGCAGCGCTTCTGTACGATTGCCTGGATTCGACCGAATTCTATTTGAACAAGGTTGCCAAGGATTGCCGCTCCCGGATGAATATTCCCTTCTTCTTGCGTGACGAAGAATTGAACGATGCTTTCCTGGCCGGCGCGAAAGAGCACGGCCTGCTGCAGCTTAAAGGCCACAAGTCCGTAGGCGGCATGCGTGCTTCCATCTACAACGCCATGCCGATTGAAGGTGTGCAGGCGCTGGTTGGTTACATGAAAGATTTCGAGAAAAAGCACGGCTAATCATTGCCGGCTCTGGCGGCGAAACCTTATCGTCGCCATTGACATATTCGGGCAGCCGGCTTCCATTCAGGGCCCAGTGGAACCGGGGAAGCCGGAAACGACAACGTAGACATGACGACGGACGACAAACTTAAACCGCTGCGTGAGCAGATCGACGCGATCGATGCGCAGATCCTCGAATTGCTGAATCGGCGTGCCCGCCTCGCGCAGGAGGTAGGTCATATCAAGGCCGAAACGAATGCGCCGGTGTTTCGTCCGGAACGGGAAGCGCAAGTCTTGCGCGGCGTCGGGCAGCGCAATCCCGGGCCCCTCGACAGTGGTGATGTGCAGACGATTTTCCGCGAGATCATGTCTTCCTGCCGTGCCCTGGAGCGGCGCGTCAATGTGGCGTATCTTGGCCCGGCCGGCACCTTCAGCGAACAGGCGGTATACCAGCAATTCGGACATGCTGTCGAAGGCGTACCCTGTGCTTCGATTGATGAAGTGTTCCGTGCAGCAGAGGCAGGTACGGCCGACTTCGGCGTCGTGCCCATCGAAAACTCCTCGGAGGGGGCGATCAACCGGACGCTGGACCTGCTCCTTCAAACCACGCTCTCCATTAGCGGTGAGTTGTCGATTCCTGTCCATCATAGCCTGATGACGAAATTCGGCACCATGGACGGAGTGACGCGTATCTGCGCGCACTCCCAGGCACTTGCGCAATGCCAGGTATGGCTCAACCAGAATTATCCGAACATCGAGCGCCAAGCGGTGGCGTCGAATGGCGAGGCGGCGCGGATTGCAAGCGATGATCCGACCGCAGCCGCCATTGCGGGCGAGATTGCCGGGCAGCGATACAACCTCGGTGTGGTGAAGGCACACATACAGGATGATCCGCATAACCGCACGCGCTTTGCCATCATTGGGCGTATGCAGCCGGCACCAAGTGGCAAGGACCAGACTTCGCTGGTGCTCGCCGTGCCGAACAAGGCGGGTGCGGTCTACAACATGCTCGCGCCACTTGCAAAGCATGGTGTATCCATGACGCGCTTCGAATCGCGACCGGCACGCATCGGCACGTGGGAGTACTATTTCTACGTCGATGTCGAGGGGCACGCTCAGGAAGAGAAAGTGGCCAAGGCATTGGCGGAGTTGAAGCACGATGCCCCATTCTTCAAGTTGCTCGGCTCGTATCCTTTTACCCTGTAATCACACAGCGCCCGATGCGCGAAGTCGGCGCATCTGTGTATGTCGCTCCTTGAATAAAAGTGGTGAAAATCCGTAGCACTGATCTGACAAGACAATTTTGGAATTTAATATGCCAATTCAATTCGGACCCGATTACGTTCGCGCAATAGCTCCTTATCAAGGAGGAAAACCGATTGCAGAGGTTGCAAGGGAGTTTGGTCTGGATGAAGCCAGGATCGTCAAGCTGGCCTCAAACGAGAACCCTTTGGGCATGCCGGCATCCGCGCGTGAAGCCATGCTGAAGGCGCTTTCCGATTTGGGACGTTATCCGGATTCGAATGGCTTCGAATTGAAGCAAACGATTACGGCGAAGTATGACGTGCCGCAGGACTGGATTACGTTGGGCAATGGCAGCAATGACATTCTGGAACTTGCCGCTCATGCGTTCGTGCAACCAGGACAATCGGTCGTCTATTCACAGTTCTCTTTCGCGGTCTACGCACTTGCCACGCAGGCAGTGGGCGGACGCGCGATTGTGGTGGCATCGAAAGATTACGGCCACGACCTGCCCGCAATGGCGAAGGCGATTGATACAGATACCAAGCTCATTTTCATTGCCAACCCCAATAATCCGACCGGTACATTTATTCCCGCCGCCGAGATCGAAGCTTTCCTGAAGGCGGTGCCAGAGCATGTTGTGGTTGTCCTGGATGAGGCTTACAACGAGTACTTGGCGCCAGAGCTCCAGTACGATTCCATCGCCTGGGTCCGGCAATATCCGAATCTGCTGGTGTCGCGCACCTTGTCGAAAGCGTACGGATTGGCCGGGTTGCGCATCGGTTTCGGTATTGCCCAGCCGGCGATTACAGATTTGCTGAATCGGATTCGCCAACCCTTCAACGTCAATTCCATGGCGCAAGCGGCTGCAGTTGCTGCGTTAAATGACACAAAATTTTTGGAAAAAAGTGCGACGTTGAATGCCGAAGGATATCGACAATTGACTGGTGCGTTCGAGGAAATGGGGCTGGAGTACGTGCCCTCGTACGGCAATTTTGTTCTCGTCAAAGTCGGCGATGAGGATGCCGCCGGTTCGCGTATCAATCTGGCGCTGCTGAAACGCGGCGTGATCGTCCGCCCGGTTGGCAATTACGGTCTGCCGCAATGGTTGCGCATCTCCATTGGGCTGCCAGAGGAGAATGCTGTATTCATCGCGGCATTGAAAGCCGTGCTTCCCTGACCAATTCTCTTTCTGGGCGCCTATTCGTGATGAAGAAAGTCACAATCTTCGGTGTTGGCTTGATTGGCGGATCCTTCGCCTTGGGGCTGAAGAAAGCGGGCGCCGTGCATCAGGTGCTTGGAGTAGGACGGAGTGCCACGTCGCTTGCGCGTGCCCGGGAATTGGGAATCATTGATGCAATCCCCGCATCGATGGAAGACGCAGTCGCCGGAGCCGACATGATCTTGGTCGCGGCACCGGTTGCGCAGACGGGACCAATACTCGCTTCCATAGAGCCATATCTGAAGCCGGGCACAATCGTTACCGATGCCGGCAGCACCAAGAGTGATGTGGTCGCTGCGGCGCGCCAGGCGCTGGGCGGAAAGGTTGCGCAGTTCGTACCGGGGCATCCCATCGCGGGGCGTGAGCAGAACGGGCCGGAGGCTGCACTCGTCGATCTTTATATCGGCAAGAAAGTCGTGCTGACTCCTTTAAGGGAAAACGCAGAAAGTGATGTGGCGACTGTGGCACACGCATGGGAACAGTGTGGTGCGATCATTCATCGCTTGACGGCGGAAGATCATGACCGCGTATTCGCCGCTGTCAGCCACCTGCCGCACTTGCTTGCCTATGCGCTGGTGGATGACGTTGCAAGGAAGCCGCACGCCGATCTGTTATTCCAATATGCCGCAAGTGGCTTCCGGGATTTCACACGTATTGCCGGCTCATCGCCCGAAATGTGGCGCGATATTTCCCTCGCGAACCAGAAAGCCTTGCTTGGCGAGCTGGATGGATATATGGAGCGTCTTGCAGAGTTGCGTAGCCTGCTCGCTGCCGGAAACGGACGCGGCCTCGAGGCGGTCTACAGCAATGCGCAGCGCGCGCGGCAAAACTGGATCCGTACCATCGAAGCTGCGGAACAACAGAACAAACAAGGCGGTGATTAATGAAGCACTATCCTCACCATATTGACTTGCGTCCGGCACTGCATGCACAAGGAACAGTGCGTTTGCCGGGCTCCAAGAGCATCTCGAACAGAACGTTGCTGCTAGCAGCATTGGCACAGGGCGCCACCCGGATTTTTGACCTGCTTGCATCCGACGATACGCATGTGATGTTGATGGCCCTCCAGAAACTGGGGGGCAAGTGGGAGCAGATCGGCGAGACTCAGGAGTACATCGTTCATGGTGTGAATGGCGACTTGCCGGTGCATCAGGCGGATCTGTTCATGGGTAATGCAGGCACGGCGATTCGTCCGCTTACCGCTGCGCTTGCAGTGATTGGCGGCGATTACACCTTGCATGGCGTGTCGCGCATGCATGAGCGACCGATCGGTGACCTGGTCGATGCGCTGAACGCGATTGGCACGCAAATCGAGTACACCGGCGTGGCCGGTTATCCGCCGTTGCATATCCGGCGAGGGCACATTCATGCGCAGCGCCTGCAAGTCAAAGGGAACGTCTCGAGCCAGTTTCTGACATCGCTGCTGATGGCTGCACCCCTGATGGCAAACGAATACGCAGTGACGATTGATGTCATCGGCGAGCTTATTTCCAAGCCATATATCGAGATTACGCTGAACCTGATGCGCCGCTTTGGCGTGCATGTGGAGCGTAACGGCTGGCAGTCTTTTACAGTCCCTGCAGGTCAAAAGTATGTCTCTCCCGGTTCAATCCACGTAGAAGGAGACGCATCTTCTGCATCGTATTTCCTCGCTGCCGGGGCGATCGCCGGCGGGCCTGTTCGTGTCGAGGGTGTTGGCCGCGACAGTATCCAGGGGGATGTGCGATTTGTTGAAGCGCTGGAGCAAATGGGCGCCAGCATTACGATGGGCGATAACTGGATCGAGGCCAAATCGAACGGCGTACTCAGTGCGGTCGATATGGACTTCAACCATATTCCAGATGCAGCGATGACCATTGCCGTGGCGGCGTTGTATGCGAACGGTCCCAGCACCCTGCGCAATATCGGTAGTTGGCGCGTAAAAGAGACGGACCGTATTGCGGCCATGGCGACCGAGCTGCGCAAACTGGGTGCCGATGTGGAGGAGGGCGCCGACTTTCTTCGGGTCACGCCGCCAGAGCAGATCCGATCGGCAACGATTGACACCTATGACGATCATCGAATGGCAATGTGTTTCTCGCTTGCATCCCTTGATGGCGCGGCGCGGCGCGGGAATGCGATACGCATCAATGATCCCAAGTGCGTTGCCAAGACTTTTCCGGACTATTTCGACGCGTTCGTAAGAATCGCACAAAACAATTTGTTCTGACTTTCATCTGTCCGGTGGATCCTCCGGCATATCCTTGGGGCCGCCTTATTTCAGCATAAACAATGCAACCACACGCCATTCCCGTTATCACTATCGATGGTCCCACTGCCTCCGGCAAGGGCACTGTCGCCCAGCGCGTTGCTGAGCATCTTGGGTTTCATTATCTGGATTCAGGTGCCCTGTACCGGCTGACGGCGTTGTCTGCACTTCGGCATGAAGTGCCGCTGACGGATGAGCACGCCCTGTCGAAGACCGCGGAAAAACTGCCCGCCAAATTCGTTGGCGATCAGATCTGGCTGGCAAACGAAAACGTGACTTTGGCAATCCGTTCGGAAGAGGTGGGGAACACGGCATCCCGCATTGCGGCACTGCCGATGGTACGCCACGCATTGTTTGGCCTGCAGCTTGGATTTCGGACGACACCGGGCTTGGTCGCTGACGGACGCGATATGGGAACGGTGATTTTCCCTCACGCAACGCTAAAAGTGTTTCTTACAGCAAGTGTCGAGGTGCGCGCAGAAAGACGCTATAAGCAATTGATTGGCAAGGGTTTTTCTGCTAGTATGAACGACCTTCTGAAGGATTTGAGGGAGCGGGACGCGCGTGATTCAAATCGTGCAGTGGCGCCCCTGAAACCTGCAGAAGATGCATATCTGCTGGATACCTCAAATATGACTGCCGACGAGGCGATAGCGCAGGTGCTTCAGTGGTATGCGGCGGTAAAAAAGCTGGCGTAATTTTGCGCCGTCTTGTTGTAGTGCGATTGGTGCCCGGTCTGGCGCAAGGCCAAGTCGGGTGTTGATAAACCTAACCCATATTCGTCGGATCCCGGATCGCGACTGATGTGGCCAACTCATTAAATCTATGTCTACAGTTTCTACATCCCCTGCTTCTGGTATGGAAAGTTTTGCCGCTCTCTTCGAGGAGTCGCTGTCGCGTCAAGACATGCGTTCTGGTGAAGTGATTTCGGCTGAAGTCGTTCGTCTCGATCATAACTTCGTGATCGTCAACGCCGGCCTGAAGTCCGAAGCCTTCATTCCTATCGAAGAGTTCAAGAACGACAATGGCGAACTCGAAGTCAATGTAGGTGATTTTGTTACCGTCGCAATCGAATCGCTCGAGAACGGCTTTGGTGACACCATCCTGTCGCGCGACAAGGCCAAGCGCCTCGCCTCGTGGCTCTCGCTGGAAAAGGCGATGGAGTCCGGCGAACTCGTGACCGGTACCGTCAACGGCAAGGTCAAGGGCGGCCTGACCGTTCTGACCAACGGCATTCGTGCATTCCTCCCGGGTTCGCTGGTCGACACCCGTCCGGTCAAGGACACCACGCCGTACGAAGGCAAGACCCTGGAATTCAAGGTCATCAAGCTGGATCGCAAGCGCAACAACGTCGTGCTGTCGCGCCGCGCCGTCATCGAAGCGTCGATGGGCGAAGAGCGCGCGAAGCTGATGGAAACCCTGAAGGAAGGCACCGTCGTCACCGGTATCGTCAAGAACATCACCGACTACGGTGCGTTCGTTGACCTCGGCGGCATCGACGGCCTGCTGCACATTACCGACCTCGCATGGCGTCGTGTTCGCCACCCGTCGGAAGTGCTGTCCGTCGGCCAGGAAATCACCGCGAAGGTCCTCAAGTACGATCAAGAGAAGAACCGCGTTTCCTTGGGCGTCAAGCAACTGGGCGATGATCCGTGGACCGGTTTGTCCCGTCGTTATCCGCAAGGCACCCGCCTGTTCGGCAAGGTCACCAACCTGACCGACTACGGCGCGTTCGTTGAAGTCGAACAAGGCATCGAAGGCCTGGTGCACGTGTCCGAAATGGACTGGACCAACAAGAACGTCGCTCCGAACAAGGTTGTCCAGCTTGGCGACGAAGTCGAAGTCATGGTTCTGGAAATCGACGAAGATCGTCGCCGTATCTCCCTCGGCATGAAGCAGTGCAAGCCGAATCCTTGGGACGATTTCGCCGTGAACCACAAGAAGGGCGACAAGGTGAAGGGCGCGATCAAGTCGATCACCGACTTCGGCGTGTTCATTGGTCTGCCGGGCAACATCGACGGCCTGGTGCACCTGTCCGACCTGTCGTGGACTGAGGCTGGCGAAGAAGCCGTCCGCAAGTTTAAGAAGGGCGACGAGCTGGAAGCCGTTGTTCTGGCAATCGACGTCGAGCGCGAGCGTGTTTCGCTGGGCGTCAAGCAACTGGAAGGTGATCCGTTCAACAACTACAGCGCTCTCAATGATAAGGGTGCAGTGGTTTCCGGTACCGTCAAGTCCGTCGAGCCGAAGGGCGCTGTAATCCAGTTGTCCGACGATGTCGAAGGGTACCTGCGTGCTTCCGAAATCTCCCGCGATCGCGTGGAAGATGCCGGCACGCACCTGAAGGTGGGCGACAAGATCGAAGCCATGATCATCAACATCGACCGCAAGGCGCGCAGCATCCAGTTGTCGATCAAGGCAAAAGACAATGTCGAAACGCAGGAAGCCATGCAGAAGATGTCCGCTGACGCTGCAGCAGCCTCCGGGACCACCAGCCTCGGCGCACTGTTGAAGGCCAAACTCGACAACAAGCAATAAGGTTGAGCCTGTAAATGACGAAGTCGGAGCTGATTGCCCGCTTGGCCGAGCGTTATCCGCAACTGGTAGCAAAGGATGCGGATTTCGCGGTCAAAACCATCCTTGATGCGATGGCGGACGCATTGTCCAATGGCCAGCGCATCGAGATCCGCGGTTTCGGCAGCTTTGCATTGAACAGCCGTCCGCCGCGTATCGGTCGCAATCCAAAGTCCGGTGACAAGGTGATGGTGCCCGAAAAGAGGGTGCCTCACTTCAAACCCGGCAAGGAATTGCGCGAGCGAGTTGACGCCATGGTTGGGCAGCCGATCAAGGAAGACTAAAAGTTATTTGTGGGAAATTAAAACGGCATCCTCGGGTGCCGTTTTTTTTCACGTACAATTTCGGACTGTCACCGCCGATATGACAAGACGGAAAAACGTCCAAAAGAAAGAAGTCGCGACATGAAAATAATTTTTAGAATCGTTGCTGCGATTCTTTTCGTTATCTTCTTTGGTTTTGCGCTAAAGAATACCCAGGAAGTTTCACTACGCTTCTTTTTTAATTATGAAGTTCGCGGGCCGCTGGTCCTGCTCCTGCTCGCGTTTTTTTCTGCCGGTGCGGCCCTGGGTGTTCTGGCGATGATTCCTACCGTCTTTCGGCATCGGCGGGATCTCACCAAGCACAAGAAAACGATCGCGACGATGGAGCATGAGCATGCAGAACAACAGCTGGCCCGTGTCCAGCCGCCGCAGCCGGATGGCGTCGTGAACAAGTAACGCGTACAACAACAAAACCACATGGAATTTGAAACCTGGTGGCTCCTGGCCATTCCCTTCTTTTTCGCGCTTGGCTGGATCGCTGCACGTGTCGATATCAAGCAGCTCGTCTCGGAATCACGCAGCCTTCCACGCGGCTATTTCAAGGGGCTCAACTTTCTGTTGAACGAGCAGCCGGACAAAGCCATTGATGCATTCATCGAGATCGTCAAACTGGATCCGGAAACCATTGATCTTCATTTTGCGCTCGGTAACCTGTTTCGTCGCAGGGGTGAAATCGAGCGCGCAATCCGCGTCCACCAAAACCTGTTGGCACGCCCCGACCTGCCACTGGAACACAAGGTTCACTCCCAGTATGAGCTTGGTCAGGACTACCTGAAGGCTGGCTTGCTTGATCGTGCGGAGGAGACGTTCAACCTCCTGGTCGACACCCAGTATGCCGCTCAAGCACGAAAAGCCTTGCTGGAAATCTACCAGCGCGAGAAGGAGTGGCTGCGCGCCATCGATGCGGCGCGTGCTTTGCAGGAATCGGGTGCTGGTGCGCGCCAGAAGGAAATCGCGCAATTCTATTGCGAACTCGCGCAGGATGAACTGGTGCATACGCATCCCGACGCTGCGCTGTCGCTGTTGGAAAAAGCGTTGGCTGCTGATCGGCATAACGTGCGCGCCACAATCCTGGTTGGCGACGTGCATTCGGCAAAGGGCGACATCGAGGCTGCATTGCAGGCATGGCGGCGAGTCGAGCAACAAAGCGTGCCGCATCTTGCGTTAGTTGCTCAACGCCTCATGGATGGATATCGGTCCGTAGGCAGGCCACAGGAAGGCGTTAACCTGTTGAAGAATTACCTCGCAGAGGCGCCTTCAATCGATTTGCTCGAAGTGGTGTTCAAAGCCGTGCTCGAGCTCGACGGCGTAGACGCAGCAAATCAGTTGGTAAGCGACGAACTCCGCCGCACGCCAACACTTCTTGGCCTGGATAAATTGCTGGAAGCGCGCCTGATGGAAGCGCCGCCGGAAGTGCGGCCGGAACTGTCGCTTGTGAAAAACCTGGTGCATGGATATGCACAGAAGTTGGCGCGCTACCAATGTAGTCATTGCGGCTTCAAGGCAAGGCAGTTCTACTGGCAGTGCCCTGGCTGTAGTCAGTGGGAGGCGTATCCTCCGCGTCGCACAGAAGAATTGAATGTCATCACTTAACGAGCACCAGACCTCGCCACTTCTGCTTCGAAAATAGTGCCGCGAGTGCCTCGTCTCTTCACTTGTTCACGATCCGCCCGGTCCGATGTTGGCGGGAAGATATAACAGAAGCCTCATCTTGAATGACATGAACGTTAGATTGGAAAATTCCCCTCGGATACTCGTCGTCGGTGACGTGATGTTGGACCGCTACTGGTTCGGAGAGGTGAATCGCATTTCGCCCGAAGCGCCGGTGCCCGTTGTCCGAGTCGAACGACGCGAGGAAAGGTTGGGCGGCGCTGCGAACGTTGCACGTAACGCGGTAGCACTTGGTGCGCAAACCGGTCTGCTTGGTGTCGTTGGACAAGACGAGGCTGGTGATGTCGTTCAGAAGCTGTTGACCGATCTGAATGTCAACAGCTACCTCAACCGCGATGAAGCCATTTCCACCATCATCAAGCTCCGTGTCATCGGCCGTCAGCAACAATTGCTGCGGATCGATTTCGAACACCCCCCAACCGACACAGTGTTGCGCAACAAGCTGACGCAATTCAACGCATTACTGCCGCAGTATGACGTTATCGTGTTCTCGGACTACGCGAAGGGAAGCCTAGTCAATGTCTCCGAAATGATCGCGGCGGCGAAGAAGTTGGGAAAGAGAATTCTTGTCGATCCCAAAGGAGAAGATTTCACCCGCTATAAAGGAGCATCCATCCTCACGCCCAATAAATCCGAATTGCGGCATGTGGTCGGTTCATGGAAAAACGAGGAGGATCTCACCGTAAAGGCGCAGCAACTGCGCGAGACCCTCGAGCTCGAAGCCCTGCTCCTGACACGCTCGGAAGAGGGCATGAGTCTTTATACAGCGGACAGGGTGCTACACATTCCGACTGTTGCGCGAGAGGTTTATGACGTTTCCGGCGCCGGGGATACCGTCATTGCAACCTTGGCGGCAATGCTTGGTGGCGCCAAGCCACTTGAGGAGGCTGTGGCGATTGCTAACCGCGCTGGCGGCATTGTCGTCGGTAAACTAGGTACCGCGACGGTTACCCAAGAGGAGCTTTTCAGCTAATTCCCGCTTGCAAGTTTCGCAATGTGATGTTAATTTTGCAACGCTTTAGTTGTTTTTATTGCAACTATAGTGGGCAGATTTTCTGCTCGTCAATTAACGAACATGGAGAATGATTAAAATGCTGAAACGACTCTTGCTGGCAGCTGCGGCCCTGTGCTTGGCGATGGGCATGGCTCACGCCGGGGTGGAGGTCAACAAGGCCGACCAGGCCGCGCTCGACGGTATAAGAGGAATTGGTCCAAAGACATCAGGTGCAATCCTCGACGAGCGCAAGAAGGGTGGCGAGTTCAAGGACTGGGCTGATCTCGAAAGCCGAGTGAAAGGCGTGGGCGAGAAGAGCGCTGTCAAGCTGTCGGAGGCCGGCCTTACCGTAAACGGTCAGTCCCGCCCGAACGACGGTGCAGCGACTGTGAACAAGGGCGACAAGAACGTGAAGCCCGTAGCGAAGAAAGACGAACCAAAAAAGTAAACAATGCATACCTGCGAAAAGCCCTGCCAGACCTCAGACTGGCAGGGCTTTTTCTTTTAAGTGCGTGCCGGCCAGAGCGAACTACGCATCTTTGCTACTGCGATTACAATGGCGGTTTTGCTGCAGTTGAAACGATCATGCCCTATCTGACTATCGAAGATACGATTGGTAATACTCCCCTGGTGCAACTAAAACGGATTCCCGGAGAGGACGCGGCGCGTCGCAACAACGTCATCCTCGGTAAATTGGAGGGGAATAACCCTGCCGGCTCGGTAAAGGATCGTCCGGCGCTTTCGATGATCAAGAATGCCGAGGCGCGCGGTGAAATCAAGCAGGGAGACACGCTGATCGAGGCTACCAGCGGTAATACGGGAATCGCACTTGCCATGGCTGCTTCCATGCGTGGCTACAAGATGATTCTTCTGATGCCGGAAAACCTCAGCGAAGAGCGGCGGCAGAGCATGGCCGCTTACGGCGCGAAGATCATCCTGACCCCGAAAACTGGCGGTATGGAGTACGCGCGCGACTTGGCCGAGCAGATGCAAAAAGAAGGGAAGGGAATCATCCTTGATCAGTTCTCCAATCCCGACAATCCGCGCGCGCACTACGAAGGCACGGGGCCAGAAATCTGGCGAGATACCGAAGGGCGTGTCACCCACTTCGTGAGTGCAATGGGGACGACAGGCACGATCGTTGGCGTCTCGCGTTACTTGAAAGAGAAAAGTCCGGATATTCGAATCATCGGTGCTCAGCCCGAGGAAGGCTCCCAGATTCCTGGTATCAGGAAGTGGCCGGAAGCTTACTTGCCGAAGATCTACGACAAGTCCTGCGTGGACCAGATTGAATATGTCAGCCAAGCCGCTGCAGAGCGCATGGCGCGCCGGATGGCGATGGAGGAGGGGATCTTCTGCGGAATTTCGGCCGCCGGTGCGTGCGATGTTGCGTTACGTATTTCCCAAACTGTGGAAAACGCAACGATCGTTTTTATCGTCTGCGACCGAGGCGACCGCTACTTGTCGACAGGCGTCTTCCCTGCGTAACCGAAGGAAGAGAGGCGCCTTTTACTCTGCTTCGGCCTGTTCTGCATCCGCGCCGGCTGAAATTGGATCTTTCGGCTTGAACTGCTTGTCGCTGATGCGGAACTTGTCACGACGATCACCCATGAGGGTACGAAGTTCTTTGATGCTCAGGTCGCTGACCTCGTGCATGCGAATCAGCAACGACGCACCCACGGGCAGGCGGCGATGACGGATCTTGCTGATTACAGGAGGTGCCACCTCAAGCGCTCGCGAGAGCGCGGCGTCATTCTTCAGATTGAGTTTTTCGATCAGCGCATCCAACAGATTGTTGGGGTCGTAATGGACCTGATCGGCGAGTCGTGTACTGTTCATAGTATTGCCTGATTGAGTGGTCATAGTCTCAATGATTCCGTAATGCAAGATTATTATACAGAGAAATACTTCTACTTTTATCTAAAACGTCAACTTTCGGATGGTCCCTACGGTAAAAATGTTTCCCTCAATGCAATTAATTGAAACAGGCTTAATTGCTTGATTGCATCTAAATCCATCCTTTAGTGATCTGTTATTTAAGCTGCATTTGGTACAGCAGCTTGCTGAATCTTGGAGTTCATAGACACTATAGAAAAAAGTTGCAAATTTTCAACTGCATTGTAAATATGCAGCTTTACAAAACATTGATATAACGCAACTTAATTCCGGGAAACTTGAGCCGTCAGATGCATGGTTGGCTCTTTGGCAATACATTCGCCAAGATTGGAATCAGCACCGGTGTTTTAGTTCTATTGCTTTTCATTATTTCTGCTGGATTTCACCTTCTGGGCGATCCCGAGCTGTGCCCAACCGTCCGGGCCAAGGCGCCGCATTACTTCGATATTCCGATCAAAAATCTCATGTGCATCCGGGAATGCTGCGACAGCCCGGTCGATACTGCTTTCGCGCAGCAAGTGAAGAACGGGATAAGGGGAGCGGTTTGTGTAATTGCTGATGTCATCCGCCGAGGTGTCTGCAAACTGATATTGAGGATGGAAGCTCGCAATCTGGATTACGCCTTCCAAGCCCAAGGTTGTGAGCGCCGCCTCGGCAATTCCAAGGAAATCGTTGTAGTCGAGGAAGTCAGCCAATACCCAGGGATGGATGAGAAGGGTGGTGTCCAGCGTCTCGGGTGCAGCTTGCTGCAATAGCTGCAGCTCCGATACGAGATCTGCAAGCAAAGCATCGGCAGTCCGCCCGTCGCTTATGGCAAAGCGGACCTGGTTCTTTATGTATACGCTCTTTGCAAAGGGGCAGAGGTTGAGCCCCACCACCGCCTTCTCCAGCCAGTGGCGAGTCGCTTCGACTGCCTGATGCGCTTCCGGGCTCATGTCTTGAGTAACGATCATATTAATTTCCATAGAGGGGACAGTCCATAGATAATTTCCTGTTGGGCGCCTGACGCCGAAGCTGCTCGTGGCAGTCGCCAGCACTTTGCGGTACATTTGCCGCTCACTTTATACGATACGGATCGGTCGATGCGGGTTCGAGTTTCTCAAGCGGCGATCGGCGATCATTGACCATGGCACTCAAAGCAACGATTTTCAAGGCCGATCTGCAGGTTGCGGACATGGACCGTCACTACTATGGCACGCATGCCCTGACGATTGCGCGCCATCCTTCCGAGACCGACGAGCGGATGATGGTGCGCGTACTGGCCTTTGCGCTGCACGCACATGAGGCTTTGGCATTTGGCAAGGGCCTGAGTGCAGATGATGAACCGGACTTGTGGCAGAAGGACCTGACAGGCGCGGTTGACCTGTGGGTCGAGGTCGGACAGTCTGACGAGAAACGCATGCTCAAGGCCTGTGGGCGCTCGTCCAAGGTGGTGGTGTACAGCTATGGCGCCACATGTCACATCTGGTGGGCGCAGACCGCAGGCAAAGTCGAGCGAGCGAAGAACCTACGCGTCTTCAACATTGACCCGGCTACGAGCCTGGCCCTGGCGAGACTCGCGCAGCGCACCATGCAGTTGCAGTGCACGATACAGGATGGGCAGATCTGGCTAAGCAGTAATGAGCAAACCGTGAATCTGGAACTGCAAGAGCTCAAGTAGTACATCTAGTAGTGAACGTCACTGCACATTCAGTGCGCATGTCGGCCTGCACCACATGACGGATGTGGGTTAGCGGCTTCGAGCTTGCCGCACGGCGCGCCCAAGATCGACGACCGACATCGCGTAGAAAAAGCTGCGGTTGTACTTGGTGACGGCGAAGAAGTTCGCCGTACCCAGCCAGTACTCGGTCGGCTCTGTCCCGTTTTGCAGGTCGACCAAGCCGTACGACAGTGTTGCTGGGGAATCGGCACCAGGCGACACACCTGCCGCAGAAAGCTCTTCCAGCGAGTATTTTGCTTCCAGCCCTTGGCCAATGAATTTCTCCCATGAGGCGGGATTGTCACTTGAGGCTACTGTTGCCGGGAAGACGATAGGCTCACCTCGCCGCCATCCATGGTCGACGAGGAAGTTGGCAACGCTGCCAATCGCATCGATGGGCGAGTTGCGCAGATCAACCTTGCCATCGCCATTGAAGTCGACTGCGTAGCGTCGGATGCTGCCCGGCATGAATTGTGGAAGGCCGATCGCGCCCGCATAGGATCCAAGCAGTTCAAATGGATTGAGCCGGGATTCGCGGGCAAACAACAGGGTCTGCTCCAGCTCGCGCCGGAAGAATTCCATGCGCTTCGTCCTGTTCGGCGCAGGCGGGTAGTCGAAGCCAAGTGTGGCAAGCGCGTCAAGCACCCGGAAGCTGCCCGTGTTGCGTCCGTAGATTGTTTCCACTCCGATGATGCCGACGATGATTTCCGCCGGAACGCCGTACTGCTCTTCTGCACGGGCCAGTGTATCGGCATGCGCATCCCAGAATGCAACGCCGGCCTTGATGCGCAGCGGTTCGACAAAGCGTGCACGATAGGCTTGCCAGTTTTTTGGCTTGGTCGCCGGCGCTGGCTTGATTAGCTGGATCGCGCGATCCACATAGCGGACCTGTCGGAAGACATCTTCCAGCTCCGTACGGTTGAAGCCGTGTTTTTCGACCATCTGGTCGATGAACTCGGTAACCTCCCGCCATTGCGCGAGGTTTGCAAATTCGGCGGTGTCTCTCGGTTCCCCCAACGCCTTGCTGACCTCGGCATCTGCTGGTGTTTGTACCACGGTCGGTGCCACGAGTTGGGCCTGCAAGGGCGGGGCGAGAAGCAGGGAGGTCAATGCGGCGAGGCCGGCAGTTTGCTTGAAAAAAGTTATCGGCATTCAGCTAACAAGGTTTTGAGTTCGGAGATTGCGGAGGTTGGCGTTTTTCCGGTGCCGCCATACCGGACTGTTTCATAACGTTCGAGAAAGCGGGCAACTGCAGCCTTTCGTTGCGCTGGGAGCGGCGAGCCAATCGCTGTCAGGCGAGCTGCATAGCTGCGTGGTCCCTCATGCGGCGCACGGGGCAGGCCATGCCGTCCGAGGCTGCGGCAAAACGATTCGTAGAGTGCGTCCAGCGGATCGCGCCTTCTCTCTCTCAGCATGAGCGGCAACACGCCCGCTGCCATCGCGAGTGCGCCCAACGCCACCATGGCAGCGGTCATTGTCCGCCAGTCGACATCGTCGAAGCCGAGCGATTGGAGGAAGCTCTTCTGTTTTTCCGGGGTGTAGTTCAACACCCACTGGTTCCAGGCATTGTTGACTGCATCCCAGTTCTGACGCATTTTGAGCCAGGCGGCCGCCCATGTGCTGCGACTGCCATCCAGCGTGACAAGGCCGCCAAGCATCTGCCGCGGAATGACACTCGACAGGTTGCGTTCGATCCGGGACGGAGCGACGGCAGCGGTGGGGTCGACACGCAGCCATCCGCGGCCTTCGACCCACACTTCAGTCCACGCATGTGCATCGGATTGGCGTACGGTGAAGAATCCGTCGGCCGTATTGAGTTCTCCGCCCTGGTATCCGGTGACGACGCGCGATGGAATGCCCATTGCGCGCATCAGTACCACGAACGAGCCGGCATAGTGTTCACAAAAGCCCGCGCGTGAATCAAACAGGAATTCGTCGACGGAGTGCCGACCGAGTGGAGGTGGCTCCAGCGTATAGCGGAAATTCTGCTCGCGGAACATGCGCAAGACTGCATTGATCCTCTCTGCATTGCTATTTGACTCACTGCGCAAACGGGACGCAAGCGCTAACGCGCGCGGATTAAAGCCGGGAGGCAAGTCAAGCCATTGCTGCAAATATCGCTTGGGTGCATTCGGCTGCAAGTCGAACTCCAGATGCGACACCGCCTCATAGCGCACCCGAGCATTGATCGGTTGCGAAGAGAGAAGTTGCATGTCGGAGGAAATCCCGGTCGGATTATCCGCCAGGCGCGGCAATGACTGCGGGGCTTCCAAGGCAAACACCCAGTTGCGGCTGTGCGGTTCCAGCGTGACCTGATAGCGCACGGGTGTACCACGAAGATTGACTTCGAGCGGCGGATTTCTTCCGAAGCTCGACTTCAGTGAGGTCCAGGTCCTGCCATCGAAATTGCCAAGCACCACGCCGCGCCAGTACAACTTTGATTGCGGCGGTGCGGAGTCGGGGAACTTGACGCGAAACGCAACGTCATCGGACAGCGCAAGCTGAGAGATATTTCCCGGCGCCATGGTGTCCGACAAGCCGGTACGGCCGGCATGCGCGTCACTTGGCAAACCCCATAACGGGCCCTGAATGCGCGGGAACAGCAGGAACAGCACCAGTGTCAGCGGCACCGCCAATCCCAGGATCATCGCGCCTACGCGCAATCGCTGCTTCAACGGTGGAACTTTCCCCGTGTATTGAAAGGACACTTGCGTGGTCAGGATGACTAGTACTGCGGCGATCGTGATCGCAGCACTGCCGATCGATTGCGAATAGAAAAAGCTGGCAAGGATAAGAAAGAAGCTCAGAAACAGCACGACAAAGAGATCGCGCTTGGCGTGCATTTCCAACAGTTTCAGTGCGAGCAGCAGCGTCAGCATCGCCACGCCGGCATCGCGCCCGAACAGCGTCTTGTGTGTTGCATACACGCCCGCCATGGCCAAAATCGCGAGCGGCAGCAGCAGCCAGCGCGGTGGCATGCGGCTACCCTGGAAGGTGATCCATCCGCGCCACAGTAGCAAGCCGGCGCAGACCGGGAAGACCCAGCCAGGCAGATGGCCGATGTGCGGGAAGAGCACCAGCGTGCATGCAGTCAGCAATAGCAGGGTGTCAGCCTTGTCGCGCGACATGGGCCGCGATGCGCGACCCGTGAGCGACCGGATTACCGCGGATATGCCGGATGCGTTCATGTTGCCTTCTGATACAGAGCCAGGGCGCGCAGGCATGCTTCCCTGTGTGCGGAACCGAACGCGGCGGGCAGGATCACGTCGCCAAGGCGGAATGCATAGGCGATGCCGCGGGCTTCTGCTTCCATTACCCAGCGGGTCATGCGGGATAGCTTCGCCTCGGTGTCCATCTGATACGGCAAGCGGGAAAAATCGATAGCGATTTCGGTTGCCGAGCCGCCTTCGAAGTGCTTCGTCACCAACGTGCCGCCGGACTCGGCATCGATACGCGCGATCTGGCGCCATGCGAGCCGCTTCAGGGAGTCTCCTGCCTGATAACCGCGAATGCCGGCGAAGTCATCCTGTCCGGCCAGTCCTTGCCCGTCGCTCTGTTCCACACCTGCGATCGGAAGCGGCGGTGCATCGTCTTCGGGCCGGGGATAGACCAGTGTCTTTGCATCTGGCTGCCAGTAGCTCCATGCGCGCAGCAGGCCAAGCGGAAAGCGGGTTTGCAGTCGCACTCTCGGTGCCGGCAGCCATCCGCGTTCATGTGTCGGCGTGGACAGGACGGTGCTGGTGTTTGCATGCGCGGCAACATCGACGGCATGGGCCAGTTCCGGCCGGTCGTCGGCGACGAAGTCGAGCCAGATTGCATAGCGGTCATGCCGGCTGCGATTGATCAGATGCAGTTCGAACTGCGCGTCTTCTCCGGCGAAAACCGGGGCTGCGCGCCCGGCTGACAGGTAGAGGTGCGCCAGGTTGCGGAACGTCAGGATCATGTCGACCAGTGCGCAGGCGGCGATCAGGAAGGTAAAGGCGAAACCAAGGCTCAGGTTGTAGTTGACGGACCCGATGAATAGCGCGGCCAGCATGACGCAAAACAGTAGCCCCGGATGTGTGGGCATGATGTAGACACGCCGCTGGTGAAGATACACTTCCCCGGCTTCCGCGTCGTGCCTGCGCCACAGCCATTTGCTGGCGCGTTTGCGAAGGTGGTGTTCCAGCGCGCTCAGCATGCAATCAGACCGGGACGGACTTCATCAGCTGCAATACCAGGTCGCGGCTGCCAAGTGCAGAGCTGCCGGCCGACTTCAGCGGCCTCAGGCGATGCGCTGCCACCGGCACAAGCACGGCCTGCACGTCTTCCGGAATCACATGATTTCGTCCCTCAAGCGCAGCCCAGGCGCGCGCTGCCTGCAGCAGCGCAATGGTGGCACGCGGGCTCATGCCTTCCGCAAACAATCCGCATTGACGGGATGCCTGCGCCAGCGCCTGCACATAGTCAATCAGGGATGGTGCAGCATGGATGTTCTTGAGCGCTGCCTGAGCGGCAAGGAGCTCTTCCGGCTGCATCGCTGTAGGCAGCGACTTCAGCATGGTGCGGCGATCTTCTCCCATTAGCAGGGCGCGTTCAGCGGCAGCATCCGGATAGCCGAGCGACAGGCACATCAGGAAGCGGTCGAGCTGGGATTCGGGTAACTGGAACGTGCCGATCTGGTGCGTCGGGTTCTGGGTTGCAATCACGAAATACGGTTGAGGCAGATCGCGGGTGACGCCATCGGCAGTGACCTGGCGTTCTTCCATCGCCTCGAGCAGTGCCGACTGCGTCTTCGGCGTGGCACGGTTGATTTCGTCGGCCAGCAGCACTTGCGTAAAGACGGGGCCAGGGTGAAAGACGAAGCCGTTCTTTTCGCGGTCGAAGATGGAGATGCCCACCACATCCGCCGGCAGCAGGTCGCTCGTAAATTGCAACCGGTTAAATTTTAGTCCCAAGGAAATGGCCAGCGCATGCGCCAGTGTCGTCTTGCCGACGCCAGGAACGTCTTCGATCAGCAAGTGCCCGCCGGCGAGAAGGCAAACGAGCGACTGGCGAATCTGCTGATCTTTGCCGACGACAATCTGGCTGACCTGCTTTGCAACGGCATGGACTTTGGCGAACATGAATCCTCACTGGCCGACGCAATGCTGGTCGGCGATTGTTGTTTGATTATCAAAGAGAGCGCAATTTCCGCTTTCGACGAAGACAATGTAATACCTCATTTTCTTCGTTACACTACCAAAACCCACTGCGCTGCCATTCCTTCCACACGGGCTCCGTCGAGAACGAATGCGGCTTAGATTCTATTCGAGAACACGACGTCGCACCGGCTTTGCCCCACATGACTACCGCCATCTACTCCCACCCCGACTGTAAACGCCACGAAATGGGAGGCTGGCATCCGGAGTCTCCTGCGCGGCTGCAAGCCATTGAAGACCAGTTGCTTGCCAGCCGCATTGCCGATTTTCTCGAATACCGGGAGGCGCCGGAAGCCGATGTTGCGGATATCGCACGCGTGCACACGCCCGCCACCATCGACCGGGTTCGCGATAACGTGGAGGCGCTGGAGAGGAATGGCATCGCCTACTATCCACTGGACGGCGACACCATGCTGAATCCGTTCAGCTGGAAAGCCGCGTTACGGGCAGCAGGTGCGGCGGTGGCCGCCACGGATGCGGTTATTGCCGGTGAAGTGACCAATGCCTTCTGCGCGATTCGCCCACCCGGGCACCATGCGCGTCCGGGCGAATCGATGGGATTTTGCCTCTTCGGCAATGTTGCGATCGCCGCTAGGCGTGCTCTTGAAGTCCATGGCTTGAAACGCGTCGCGATCGTCGATTTCGACGTTCATCACGGCAACGGCACGGAAGAAGCCTTCCTGAACGAGCCGCGGGTGCTGATGGCCAGCTTCTTCCAACATCCGTTCTATCCGTACACAGAGGTGCTCGAATCCGTCCCCAACATGGTGAATGTGCCGGTGCCGGCTCATACGAAGGGCGATGCGGTGCGCAAGCTGGTCAGCGACCAATGGCTGCCGGCGCTGCATGCACACCAGCCGGAGATGATCTTTATTTCCGCCGGCTTCGATGCCCATCGCGAAGACGATATCGGTCAACTCGGCCTGATTGAGGCGGATTACGCGTGGATGACCCAGCAGATCATGGGCATCGCCACGCAATATGCGCAGGGACGCATCGTTAGTTGCCTCGAAGGCGGCTACAACCTGTCAGCGCTCGCACGCAGTGTCGTTGCGCATGTAAAGGCGCTGGCCGAACTTGACTGAGCGTCAGTGAAGTTCGCTTTGCCCCGCCCACGAGGCATGGCGTCGGGTGGCCACCGGTTAAAATAGCGGCTTGCCTCTACAGATAAAGTCTCGCATGTCCATTCAATGGTTCCCCGGTCACATGAACGCCGCCCGCAAGAAGGCGGCGGAATCCATGGAAAAGACCGATCTGGTCATCGAGGTGCTCGATGCTCGCCTGCCGCAGGCCAGCTGCAATCCGATGATCGAAGAGCTGCGCAAGCAGCGTCAGCGCCCCTGCCTGAAAATCCTCAACAAGGCCGACTTGGCCGATCCTGTCGCAACGAAGGCCTGGCTGGAGTTCTACAACAGCCAGAAGGGCGTGAGCGCGGTTGCGCTGAGCTGCAAGAAACCGGCGGATGTCGCCAAGGTGCCGGGATTCGCGATGAAACTGGCGCCGCACCGCGGAACGGCGCTCAAGCCATTGCGCATGATGATCATGGGCATACCCAACGTCGGCAAATCGACCTTGATGAATGCCTTGCTCAAGAAGCGGGTGGCCGCGGTCGGCGATGAGCCGGCGGTGACCAAGACGCAGCAGCGTCTCTACCTCGGCAACAATATGGTGCTGGTCGACACGCCCGGCATGCTATGGCCGAAGATCGAGCATCCGACCGATGGCCTGATGCTCGCCGCGAGCCATGCCGTTGGCGTCAATGCCGTGATCGAGGAGGAGGTCGCGACTTTCCTCGCTGACCAGTTGCTGTTGCGCTATCCGCAGCTGATCACTGCACGGTACGGCTTTCCGACCGAAGGAATTGATGGGGTGAGCGTCATTGAAGGCATCGCCAAACGCCGCGCCTTCCGCCTGAAGGGAGGCGACCTGGATTTCGAAAAAGCCGCGCATACGCTGCTGCTGGACTACCGCAGCGGCGCGCTCGGGCGTATCAGCCTGGAGACGCCGGAAAGTCGCAAGACGCTACTGGCGACATATCAGGCGCCTGAATCGCTGGGGCTGCCAAAGGATTTAGAGGAGGAGACTGACGATGACAACTGAAGCACCTTACGTCCTGAAGTCCTGCAACAACGGCGCCGCCACGCTGACGCTCAACCGGGGCGAGAAATTCAATCCGCTGTCCGAAGAAATGATGACCGCGCTGCAGGCAGAGCTCGATGCGCTGAAAGACGATTCAAGCGTGCGCGTGGTCGTGCTGGCCGCGACGGGAAAGGCATTTTGTGCAGGGCATGACCTGAAGCAGATGCGCGCCCAGCCATCTGACGAGTATTACAAGAGGCTGTTCAACCAGTGCAGCAAACTGATGCTGACGATCCAGCAGTTGCCGCAGCCGGTGATCGCGCGGGTACAGGGGATAGCAACTGCTGCAGGATGCCAATTGGTGTCGATGTGCGACCTCGCGGTAGCGGTGAACGAAGCGAAGTTTGCCGTGTCGGGGATCAATTACGGACTGTTCTGTTCGACGCCATCCGTCGGGCTTTCTCGCAACGTCTCGCGCAAGCAGGCGATGGAGATGCTGCTGACCGGCGAATTCATCGACGCAGTGACGGCAAAGGAACGGGGATTGGTCAACCGTGTCGTGCCTGCAGAACAGCTCGACGACGAGGTGGGCAAGCTGGCCGCAAGCATTCTGGCCAAGCCGGCCGTTGCGGTAGCGATGGGCAAGCAGCTGTTCTACAAGCAGATCGAACTCGGCATCGGTGCTGCTTACCAGCTGGCGGGGCAGACCATGGCATGCAACATGATGGATGAGGCGGCGCTGGAAGGTGTGCAGGCATTCATCGAAAAGCGCGAGCCCAGCTGGAGAAAGTAAGTCGTTCTGTTCGACTTGTTTTGTTCACGGAATGTAAAAGAGAAAACCCGCCATGTGGCGGGTTTTCTCTTTGAGCGTTTTTGAGGTGCTCGATGAAGCGAGGGGCGTGAAAGGGCATCCGCCCTCTCACTGGCCGACATGAATTACATCATGCCTTCCATGCCACCCATGCCGCCCATACCACCCATGCCGCCCATGCCACCAGCAGCCGGCTTCTCTTCTACCAGCTCGGTCACGGTGCAGTCGGTGGTCAGCATCAGGCCAGCGATCGACGCTGCGTTTTGCAGTGCCGAACGGGTGACCTTGGCCGGATCCAGCACGCCCATTTCGACCATGTCGCCATAGGTGCCGTTAGCAGCGTTGTAGCCGAAGTTGCCCTTGCCTTCGATGACCTTGTTCACGACGACGGATGCTTCTTCGCCGGCGTTGGTCACGATCATGCGCAGCGGCTCTTCCATTGCGCGCAGGACGATCTTGATGCCTGCTTCCTGGTCGGCGTTGTCGCCTTTCAGGTTCAGCACGTTGGCGCGGGCGCGCAACAGGGCAACGCCACCGCCAGGAACGATGCCTTCTTCCACGGCTGCGCGGGTTGCGTGCAGTGCATCTTCGACACGTGCCTTCTTCTCTTTCATTTCGACTTCGGTCGCAGCACCAACCTTGATCACTGCAACGCCGCCTGCCAGCTTGGCAACGCGCTCTTGCAGCTTTTCGCGGTCGTAGTCGGAGGTCGCTTCTTCGATCTGGACGCGGATTTGCTTGACGCGTGCTTCGATCGCGTTAGCTTGGCCAGCACCGTCGATGAGGGTGGTGTTTTCCTTGCCGATTTCGACGCGCTTGGCTTGGCCGAGGTCGTTCAGGGTTGCTTTTTCGAGAGTCAGGCCGACTTCTTCAGCAATCACCTGGCCACCGGTCAGGATAGCGATGTCTTCCAGCATGGCCTTGCGACGGTCGCCGAAGCCCGGAGCCTTGACGGCGCAGGTCTTCAGGATGCCGCGGATGTTGTTCACCACGAGGGTTGCCAGTGCTTCGCCTTCGATGTCTTCAGCGATGATCAACAGCGGACGGCCAGCCTTGGCAACTTGCTCCAGAACCGGCAGCAGGTCACGGATGTTGGAGATCTTCTTGTCGAACAGCAGGACAAACGGGTTCTCCAGAACGGCAACTTGCTTTTCCGGGTTGTTGATGAAGTACGGGGACAGGTAGCCGCGGTCGAACTGCATGCCTTCAACGATGTCGAGCTCGTCGTTCAGGGACTTGCCGTCTTCAACGGTGATCACGCCTTCCTTGCCGACTTTTTCCATTGCTTCAGCGATGCGGTCGCCGATGGAAGCGTCGGAGTTTGCGGAGATCGCGCCAACTTGAGCGATTTCCTTGGAGGTGGTGCAGGGCTTGGCGATCTTGCGCAGTTCTTCGACCGTTGCGGTGACAGCCTTGTCGATGCCGCGCTTCAGATCCATCGGGTTCATGCCGGCAGCAACGTACTTCATGCCTTCACGAACGATCGCTTGAGCCAGCACGGTTGCAGTGGTGGTGCCGTCGCCGGCGTTGTCGGAGGTCTTGGAAGCGACTTCCTTGACCATCTGTGCGCCCATGTTCATGAGCTTGTCTTTCAGTTCGATTTCCTTGGCAACCGAAACACCGTCCTTGGTAACGGTCGGGGCACCGAAGGAGCGCTCGAGCACGACATTGCGGCCTTTCGGGCCGAGGGTGACTTTAACGGCGTTGGCAAGAATGTTGACGCCTTCTACCATCTTGTGACGAGCGGAATCGCCAAATACAACTTCTTTAGCTGCCATGTTGTAGCTCCTAATATGTAATGGATATTCGTATTACTTCTGGACGATTGCCATGATGTCTTCTTCGCGCATCACGAGCACTTCTTCGCCTTCGACTTTCACGGTCTGGCCGGAGTACTTGCCAAACAGGACAACATCGCCGACCTTGACGTCGAGCGCACGGACCTTGCCGTCTTCGAGGATCTTGCCGTTACCGACGGCGAGGACCTTGCCCTGATCCGGCTTTTCAGCAGCGGCTTCCGGGAGAACGATGCCAGACGCAGTCTTGGTTTCCTGGTCGAGGCGCTTGACGATGACGCGATCGTGCAATGGACGAAGGTTCATACAAACTCCTTAAAATCAATAAGTTATGTTTATTTGCGGCAGAAATGCTGCAAAGCGGTCTTCACGGTGCATCACTGCCGCACTGGGAATGTATTGAAGCCAGGAGGAGTTGTTAGCACTCTCCCCTAACGAGTGCTAAGTATATGGGCGGCCTTTTCATTTTTCAAGGCGCAGGCGTGCATTATTGTTATTGGCTTTAATACAGTCAGATATGAAAAACCCCCGGTTGGTTCCGGGGGCTGGGGAAAATAGGAGGAACTTCAAACTTCACATTAATGCGACCTCAACCGCGATATTGCCGCGCGTCGCATTGGAGTAGGGGCAAACTTCGTGCGCCTTGTTGACCAATGCCTGGGCAGCTTCGCGCTCCACTCCCGGTAGGGAGACGCGCAGGTCGGCGGCCAAGCCGAAGCCGCCTTGGCCATTCGGGCCAATGCCGATTTCTGCAGTCACGGCTGTCTCAGGCGGCAATGCCACTTTGGCGTGCATCGCGACAAACTTCAGGGCGGACAGGAAACAGGCGGAATAACCGGCAGCAAACAGCTGTTCCGGGTTCGTTCCATCTCCGCCAGGGCCGCCGAGCTCCTTGGGCATGCTCAGCTTGGCGTCAAGCTTGTTGTCGCTGGACACGGCGCGACCGTCACGGCCGCCGGTGGCGGTGGCCTGGGCTTTGTACAGGATCTGCATCGCATATTCCTTTGTTGGTTGAGGAAGAATTAATGTAGCACACAATTAAATTGTGCGTAATTTAAACCCGCGCCGTGCTTCTTGCTGGAAATCGTAGTGAGGCAGATTAGGGAATCCTCTTGATGAGGTCGTCGCGAATGGCGGCGAGCTGGGTGCGGAGATGCTCGAGCGCTTCGTGCGGCTGGCCGCTGGCGCACAGGACTTGGCGCGGAATCGATTGGGCCTTTTCCCTGAGGGCCCGCCCTTCCTTGGTCAGGGTAATCCTCACCTGCCGCTCATCCGCTTCGTCCCTGGTTCGTGCCACCAGCCCCGACGCTTCAAGCCGCTTAAGCAGGGGTGTCAGCGTGCCGGAATCAAGGAATAGCTTCTCGCCGATGCTCTTGACCAGCACATCGTCCTGTTGCCACAGGACCAGCATGACAAGGTATTGCGGATAAGTCAGTCCGAGCGTGTCGAGAAAGGGTTTGTATGCCTTCGTCATCGCCAGGGACGCCGAGTACAGCGCAAAGCAGAACTGGTTATCCAGCGCCAGCGGGTCAAAATCCGTGGCGTCGGTCGGGGCGGGGCAGGTGGACATAATGGGCGACGATGGCGTGGGATAATGATTCTATATTGTGTACGCCGTATTTTCCCATCCTATGCGAATCCTGAAGATGCTCTGCGCGGTCGGCATGGCAATTGTGCTTGCCGGTTGTGCGACAGCGAAACAACTGCCAATCCCGGTTGCCGATGCGTTGCAGCGGGCCGAGATACCGCAGGCCGCCGTCGGAGTCTGGGTGAGGCAGGCTGGCAGCGACTCGGTGCTCGTGGCAGCGAATGAGAACGTAGCGTTCAATCCGGCGTCGACTATGAAACTGGTGACGAGCAATGCGGCACTGGAGCTGCTCGGACCCACGTTCGCATGGAAAACCCAGGCCTATGCCGAAGGGCCGCTCGTAGGTGACGTGCTCCAGGGCGACCTCTACATCAAAGGCAGCGGCGACCCGAAGCTGGTTCTGGAGAATTTCTGGCTCTTCCTGCGCCGCATCCGCGCGCAGGGGATACGCGAGATCAGCGGGAACCTGGTCCTGGACCGCAGTGCATTTGAAGATGTACCGTACGACCCGGCCTTGTTCGACAATGATCCGCTCAAGCCCTATAACGTAGGACCTGATGCCCTGTTACTGAACTACAAGGCACTCACTTTCCGTTTTGTGCCGGACGCGGCGCAATCTGCGGTCGCTGTCTCGGTCGATCCGCCGCTGGCTGCCTACCCTGTGTACCCGCCGAGGCTGGCAAATGGCGATTGCGGCGATTGGCGTACAAGCCTCGCGCCCGCCATCAATGGCATGGATGCCCGCTTTGATGGCGTGTTTCCGATTTCTTGCGGGGAGCGGTTCTGGCATGTCCATCCTTACCAGATGTCCCACGCCGAGTATTTTCACCTTGCCTTCCGCCGGATATGGGCCGACCTTGGCGGCGTCCTGAAAGGCGAGTTGCGAACCGGCGTGGTGCCGGCATCGGCCCGCCTGGTCGCTGAATGGCAGTCGGCACCCCTCGCGGAAATCATCCGGGACATCAACAAGTACAGCAACAATGTCATGGCGCGCCAACTGCTGCTGACGCTGGCCAATACGATGCTGCAGCTTCCCGCCAACACCGAGCGCGGCGCAGCGGTGGTGCGGACCTGGATGAGCGGAAAAGGCATCGATGCCCCGGAACTCAGCATTGAGAATGGTTCCGGACTTTCGCGGATCGAACGGTTTTCACCGTTGACCTTGGGACGAATGCTGGATGCCGCATTCCTTGCGCCAACCATGCCGGAGTTCATTGCGTCATTGCCATTGGCCGGGTATGACGGGACGATGCGCCAACGCCTCGTGAGCCAGGCAGTTGCCGGGCGCGCCCATATCAAGACGGGTCTGCTCAACGAAGTGAGGAATATTGCGGGTTATGTCCTCGCCGCATCGGGCAAGCGTTATGTGGTCGTCTTCATGATCAACCATCCCAATGCACTACACGGACAGGAGGCGCAGGATATCTTGCTGCAGTGGATCTATGAGAACGGATAAGAACTGACAATGGAGCAGTGCAGGTACTTTCAGGTACCGCATGCCAGCTGGCAAGTAATGATATTCTTGCGGGCAATTGACGTTGAGCCGGTTCATGGGTTTGCGCGGCAACATAACAAAGAACAGGGAGACTGGAGATGGCCGAGGCCATTATCGACGGCATGACTGGCGCGCAGCCGCTCCGCCTTCTGGATACCATACCGCCGCGCCACATTGAGAATCGTAGTGTCCAAGCTGCGCCGACGACGCAGGACCTCACCGAACCACAGCAATTTGCCTTCACCGGAACCGGCGCCGAATATTTTCGGATCTGGGTGGTTAACCTCCTCCTGACAATTCTTACGCTCGGTATCTACTCTGCCTGGGCCAAGGTACGGCGGCTCCAGTACTTCTATCGCAATACCAGGGTAGCGGGCGCAGTGTTCGACTACCACGGAGAGCCGAAGGCGATCCTGAAAGGGCGCATCCTTGCCTTCGTCCTGGTCGCTGCATACAAGGTCTCGTTCGACGTCTCGGCGCTCGCCGCTGTCTTCGTTGCGCTGGTCCTGGCGGGCATCACGCCCTGGCTGCTGGCACGTTCCTTCCGCTTCAAGATGGCCAATTCCAGCTATCGCGGGCTGCGTTTCCATTTTCGCGGCACGGTGGGTGAAGCGTACCGCATGCTGATTCTGTTTCCAGTCGTGCTGGCCATCATCGGATTCTTCGTCTGGACGCTGATTGCGTCGTATTCACGCAGCCCCGGTGTCGGCGTAATTCTCCTGGCCACGCTGCTCCCCCTGGTGGCACTCGCCGCCACTGTGCCACTCGCACATTATTTCCTGAAGCGCTACCAGCACGAGCATGCCGATTTCGGCCACACGCCGTTCTTCTTCCACGCACGTGCGTCCCAGTTCTTCGACGTTTACGGCAAGGCGGTCGCATTCTTCTTTCTCGGCTCGATCCCTGCGGGCATTTTCGGTTTTCTCACCGCAGACATCTATGCCTACTTGCTCGATACGGTGTTCGGCTGGCTGTTTGCGCTGCTGTATGGCCTGCTGAGCGCGTATGCGTTCTACCTCTTCGTGCGTCCGTTTCTGGAAAGCCGTATCCAGAACCTGGTGTGGAACCACACCGAGCTGGGCATGCATAAATTCGAGAGCAATGCCAGCGCTCGCTCGCTGCTGTGGATCCACGCAACGAACCTGATACTGATTACCTTGACCTTCGGCCTGTACAAGCCCTTCGCCGCAGTGCGGCTGGCCAAGTACCGCGTCGAAAGTATGATGCTGGTACCCGATGGAGACCTCGAGGAATTTTTTGCGGACAACAATGTGGACACTGCCGGTGCAGTGGGGCAGGAGGCCGGTGACTTGTTTGATATCGACATCGCCCTATGATTTCAGCGATCTACTTTGACGGGCAGACGGCGCGGCGGCACGAAGTCACTGTGTTGATCCACAAGCGTATCGTCGCCATCAGCGGTGAAGGCATCCGCCGGAGCATCAGGTTGTCGAAACTGAATATCTCCGAGCGGCTCGATACGGCTCCGCGGATCCTGCACCTCCCGGACGGCGGTGCGCTGCATGTCACCGATTCGGGAATTGAAAGGCTGCTGCGCAAGAACGGTTATCGAGAGCCGCGTGTCGTCCGCTGGCAGAACAACTGGCCGATGTCGCTCTTGGCGTTAGTTTCGCTGGTGATGCTGCTGATCTCCGGGTATCAGTGGGGATTGCCGTGGGCAGCCGACAGCATCGCGCAGCGGCTGCCGGCATCACTTGAGAAGCGGATCGGCGACGAGCAGTTGCAGCTGATCGATGATGGCTATTTCAAGCCTTCCCGGCTTGGTGCCGAGGAACAGGCCCGCCTGCGTCAACTGTTCGCTCAAATGCAGCATCCGCGCGGCGAAAAGACTGCTTACCGTCTTGAGTTTCGTGCAAGCAAGATGGGGCCGAATGCCTTTGCATTGCCTAACGGCGTGATCATCATGACGGACGAGCTGGTGACGCTCGCGCGTAACGACCATGCAGTCCTCGGCGTGCTCAGCCATGAACTCGGGCATGTCCAGCGGCGGCACTCGTTGCGCCGCATGCTGCAGGCGCTCGGTGTCGGGGTGGTGATCAACCTCCTCGTCGGCGACGTGTCGAGCGTGCTGGCTGCCGCGCCCACCTTCCTGCTGGACCAGAAGTACTCGCGCGACTTCGAGCGCGAGGCGGACCGGTACGCCATCGACATGATGCAGATGAACAAGCTGCCACTGTCGCCGATGGCCGACCTGTTCGAGAAGATGGGGGCAATGCACGACCACGACCATACGGATGAGGGCCGGGATTCGGCATCCCGGGACGATGAGGATGATGAGGACATGGCGCCGCAGGAAAAGCCATCGAACGGCAAGACGCGCCGCAAGCGCTCGATGGAATACCTCAGTTCACATCCAAGCGACGAGGAGCGCATTGCGCGTTTGCGTGCCGGCGACGCCGGCAAGTAGCAAGGCCTGCTAGCGCTTTCGCATGCGGGGCGCGCGGTCAGGACGGGGCGTATTCAGGGTCGGGGGCGTACTACAGGTCCTACAGCATGACCGGCTTGTTGGAAAGCTGGTTATGCATCGAGCCGTCGTCGGGGTAGTGCTTCTGCAGCAATGCATTCAACGCTTCCAGTGCGGCGATGACGCTGCGGTGGTATTCGCCGTGTGCAAATCCCTTGGTCATCGTGCGGCAGATCGCTTCCCATTCGTCGACGCCGACAACACGGCCGACGCCACGGTCGGCCACGATTTCCACCTGATGGTCGGCGAGGTTGATATAGACCAGCACGCCGCAGTTTTCTTCCGTATCCCACACATGGTATTGCGCGAACAGTTCGCGGGCACGTTCGCGCGGCGACATGCCGTTCAGAACTGCCTGCATCGGCAGGGACGGCTCGACCACGATGCGGACCTCGGCACGATGCGTTGTTTCGCCGTGCGTGATGGCTTCCTCGATCGCCTTCAGCGTCGATTCCGGAAAAGCACGCCGACCGGAGGCCGTCGTGGTGCGCAAATGCCTGAACAGGCGAGCGAATGTGTTCATTACCAATTCCCCGAGGCGCCACCACCATCGGCGCTGCCACCGCCACCACCGAATCCGCCACCGCCGCCGAATCCTCCCCCTCCAAAACCTCCGCCGCCAAAGCCACCATGGCTGCCATGCCCGAATCCGCCGCCAAGGATGATGCCGGGTGTCGAGCGGCCCCAGCTATGGCGGTGACGCGCATACTGGCGGGAGCGCATGCGTGACATCAGCAGGAACAGGATCACGAAAAAGACAAACAGGCCGAAGGAGATGCCATCCGACTCCTCATCAACCTGTGCCGTTTGCGCTTGTTTCGCGCCGGGAGGGGCGGGAAATTGTTCCTTGTCCAGCAGGCTGGTGATGGCGGAGACGCCGGCAGCCAGGCCGCCGTAAAAATCGTTCTGGCGGAAATGCGGTGCAATGACGTCCTGCAGGATGCGCTTGGACTGTGCGTCGGTCAGCGAACCTTGCACGCCGCGCCCGGCTTCGATGCGCATGCGACGCAGAGACGGCGGATTGTTTTTTGCGACGATCAGCAGCACGCCGTCATCCACGCCCTTGCGTCCGAGTTTCCAGGTATCGAACACGCGGATACTGTACTGCTCGATGGCTTCCGGTTCCGTCTTGCTGACCAGAAGGATCGCGATCTGGCTGCCGGTACGTTCTTCATAGTCCTTTAGCACATTTTCCAGCGTCGCTTCCTGATTCTCGGTCAGCATGCCGGCCTTGTCCGTGACCCGCTTCTGCAACGGCGGAACAGGAACGAACTCCTGCGCACCTGCAGTTGCCACCAGCAAGGCCAGCATGAAGCCGGCTAGCCATCGGAGAGTCGTCATGGCTGCGTTCCAGGCTTACTTGCCGAAATTGACCGCAGGCGCATTGGAGATCGCCTTTTCATTTTCGACGGTAAACGACGGCTTGACCTCGTAGTCGAACATCATCGCCGTCAGGTTGGTCGGGAAGCTGCGCGCCAGCACGTTGTACTCCCGTACCGCCTGGATGTAGCGCTGGCGGGCGACGGTAATGCGGTTCTCCGTGCCTTCCAGTTGCGACTGCAGGTCGCGGAAGCTCGTGTCCGCCTTCAGTTGCGGATAGTTTTCTGAAACGGCCATCAAGCGCGACAGGGCGCTCGACAGTTCTCCCTGCACCTGCTGGAACTTGTTGAAGGCTTCCGGGTTGTTCAGCACTTCCGGCGTGATCTGGAAACTGGTCGCAGCGGCACGTGCGCGCGTCACAGCCTCCAAGGTTTCCTTTTCATGGGAAGCATAACCTTTGACTGTATTGACCAGGTTAGGGATCAGGTCGGCGCGGCGCTGGTACTGGTTCACGACTTCACCCCACGCGGCCTTCACGTTCTCGTCCTTGTCCTGGAATTCGTTGTAGCCGCAAGCGCTCAGCATCGAAGTAAAGGCAGCAATCGCTAGCCATTTCATCCATGTCTTCATCGAATTTCCTTTATTGAATGCGTTGTTGGAAATGACGCGTCGTTATTTGAGGTCCCGCAGGCGCGGTTTCAATAGCACCGTACTCATTGCCGCCAGGATCAGGCCCATTGCAGCGTAATCCTGCCAGTGGGGCGTTTCGCCTAGCAACCATGCGCCGGAGAAAACCCCAAGCACCGGGATCATCATGACCGACAGGCTGGAAGCAACCGGCGGCAGCGTGCGCGCCAGCTTGAACCATACCACGTGGGCAAAGCCGAAGATGACGAGTGCGTTGTAGGCGATTGCACTCAGGGCGGCTGCATCGGGCAAGTGCCACGCATGGCCTTCAACGATGGCGGCAACCGCCAGCATGACGAGCGTGGTCAATAGCAGCATCCAGAAGGTGAGGGAGATGGTCGGCATGTCGAGCGCGGAGCGTTTCATTGCCACGGTGCCGTAGCCCCAGCTGGCGGCGGCGATCAGGATGAAAAGCGTGCCGAAGGGATTGCCGGCCAAGGACGCAAACTCGCTGGACAGCAGCAGGAGGGCGCCTCCCAACGCAAATGCAAGGCCGAACCATGCGGAGCGTGCCGGACGTTCTCCATAAAACACCATGCCCGCCAGGACGGCCCAGACCGGCATGGTGTAACCGAGAATGGCGGCGCGGCCGGAGGACAGCATCTTTACGCCGAGAATCATGAAGATGTTCCAGACCAGCATATTCGGAACGGCGAGCGCCATGATGCTCCGTACGCTGCCTCGTGGTAGGGCAAGCGATGCACCTTGCGCGCGTGCCGCGATCCACAGTACCGGAATACCGCCTAGCATGCCGAGTGTGCGGAAGGTAATCGGTGGAAAATCGCGCACGCCCATTTTCATGATCGGCCAGTTGATGCCCCAGCATAGCGTCAGCAGGACAAGCAGGATCCAGTCCTTGCGGGAAAGAGAAGTCATGCCGAAACGATAGCATGGCACGTTACAATGCGCACTGTTCGAACATTGGGGCTCAGCCATGACTTTCATCGAGAAACTTACCGCCGCCTGGACGGCAAACAACTCCTTGCTATGCGTCGGCCTCGACCCCGATATCGCGAAGTTCCCCGCCCATCTGCAGAGTCAGCCGGATGCGATCTATGCGTTCTGCAAGGCCATCATCGACGCCACTGCGGCAACGGCCTGCGCATTCAAGCCGCAGATTGCCTACTTTGCGGCATTGCGCGCGGAAGACCAGCTCGAAGCGATTTGCGAGTACCTGCGCGCCAATTATCCGAAGATTCCCATCGTGCTCGATGCCAAGCGCGGCGACATCGGCGCAACCGCCGAGCAATATGCGCGCGAAGCATTCGAGCGCTATGGCGCCGATGCGGTCACCGTGAATCCGTACATGGGCTTCGATTCGGTTGCGCCTTATCTCGAATGGAAGGACCGTGGCGTGATCATCCTTTGCCGCACGTCCAATCCCGGCGGCTCCGATTTGCAGTTCCTGAACGCGGACGGCAAGCCCGTCTATCAACATGTCGCGCAACTGGTCGCTGACAAGTGGAACACCAATGGTCAGTGCGGCCTGGTGGTCGGCGCGACCTTCCCGGATGAACTGGCCCAGGTAAGACGCATAGTGGGCGAGATGCCCTTGCTGGTGCCCGGCGTAGGTGCGCAGGGTGGTGATGTGCGCGCAACGGTGCTGGCCGGGAAAACCGGGAACGGAACCGGCATGATGATCAACTCGTCGCGCGCAATCCTGTATGCGAAGCCGGACGCGCAGGCGGGTGAAGACTTCACGCAGGCAGCACGTCGTGTGGCCATGGAAACGCGAGACGCGATAAACCGTTTCCGTTAAAACACGCAGGTACGCCGTTGGAAAACGGCTATTTCTGATCGAGGAAGCGCAGCAAGCCTTGCAAGGCATGGGCGACCGCCTGCTGGCGTACCGCATGACGATCGCCTGAAAATACCAGCCGTTCGGTCAAGGTATGCGGATGTGCATGCTTGTCCATGGACCAGGCAAAACAGACGGTGCCTACCGGTTTCCCGGGAACGGCGCCGCCGGGGCCGGCGATGCCGGTCGTTGAGAGGCTGACATGGGCGTTGCTGTTGGCAAGTGCGCCCTCCGCCATTGCGCCGGCGACCTCTTCACTGACCGCGCCGAATTGGGCGATCGCCGCTGCCGGCACATCCAGCATTGCGGTCTTGGCGGCATTGGAATAGGTAACGAAGCCGCAATCGAACCAGCCAGAAGAGCCCGCAATTTCAGTGATCGCTTGAGCAACGCCACCGCCGGTGCAGGATTCTGCAGTGGTCAGCAGCAGTCCCTGTTGCTGGAGCGCGTGTCCGACGCGTGTTGCGAGATCGATGATGTTGTTCATGCGACGATTCTCCTTGCTGGCTGACATACTGTGTATGGGCTGCGTGATTGCGCATGGTCGCCCGGTCGCCCGGAAGCAGGCGTACATTGTTTTATGACTTTTCTCAACAGACTATTGGCACACCTGCAGCAGAATGGTTTTCAGCAGACGTCAAATCCAACGGTTTGACGGTGCGAGCAAGCAGCGGCGTGAAGTTTCGAGCTTGGCGCGGTCATCCCCAATGACCGCGTTTTTTTTGCCAGTCTCAGATCGTGCGCCACACCGCAAACAGCAGCAATGTATAAAACGCTGCGACAAGGTCATCCCACATCACACCGAAACCGCCTTTGAAGCGACGATCGAAGTAGGCAATCGGCGCCGGCTTCACCATGTCGAAAAAGCGAAACCACAAGAAGGCCCAGAACTGCGTAGCAAAGCTGGCCGGCGTCAGGATCAGCAGCACCAGCCAGAAGGCAATGATTTCATCCCACACCATGCTGCCGTGATCGGCGACGCCCATGTCGCGCCCGGTGCGGTGGCAGGCCCAGATGCCGAGTACGAAACCGACAGCGATGATGATCGTCCAGTTCAGCGGCGTAAATATCTCAGGCCACCTTGCGGAGAGAACGGCGAAGGAGAGCCAGCCAAACAGGGTGCCGGAGGTTCCCGGAACGATGGGCGACAGGCCGCTACCGAAGCCTTGTGCAAGGACATGTGCCGGATGGGACAGCATGAAACGGGCGTCGGGCTTTGTGACGTAGGCCGTTTGGCCGGATTCCAGTGTGGTCATGGGGAAGCGAAATGATCGAAGGAATGCAATCGGAGGTCCAGCAGGGCGCCGGTACCGTCAACCAGCCGTAACCCGGGAGCGGCGTCAATACTTCCCACCCGTGTCACCGCAACGCCGGCGCGTTGTGCAGCCGCAAGCACTGCATCGCGTCGTGCCTGTGGTACCGTAAAACACAGCTCGTAATCGTCGCCACCGGCAAGCGCGAAATGACGGCGCATGTCCTGCGTCTGTTGCGACAGCACAGGCCCGAAGGGCAGCGCATCCACGGCCAGTGTTGCGCCTGCCTGGGAACGCTCAAGGATGTGACCGAGGTCGCCGACCAGTCCGTCGGAAAGGTCGATCGCTGCGTTGGCAATGCCTCGCAGCGCAATGCCCAGGGGCACTCTCGGTGTTGGAGCATGCAGGCGGGCGGATGCCTGTTCGAATTGCGGGGCATCGAGCATCACTTCCCTGTTGCACGCGGCAAGTGCCAGTCGTGCATCGCCCAGCGTTCCGGAAATCCATATGTCGTCACCGGCGCGTGCACCGTCGCGCCGCAATGCCTGTCCTGGCGGAACCTCGCCGAACACGGTGATGCAGATATTGAGCGGCCCCTTGGTGGTGTCGCCCCCGATCAACTCGCAGCGATGCAGATCGGCGAGCGTGAGCATTCCCTCTGCAAAGGGAGCGAGCCACTCGGGGCGTGCATCCGGCAGGGCCAGCGCCAGTGAAAATCCGACTGGCTCTGCGCCCATGGCGGCCAGGTCGGACAGGTTGACGGCCAGGCATTTATGGCCCAGTGAAAAGGGATCGGGGTCGGGAAAGAAATGACGCCCCTCGACCAGCATGTCAGTGGAGATCGCGAGCTGCATGCCGGACGTGGGTGAAAGGAGCGCGCAGTCATCTCCCACGCCCAATGGTATACGCTGGGTGTTTCGAATCGGGCGGGTGAAATACTGCGCAATCAGGTCGAATTCGGACAACATGTCGCGATTGTACCGAATGGTGCATCGTCGCAGCGTTGTTGCGCATGGGAGAGGGCAAATCAGGCTGAGTTCAACGCCATGCTTCCACGGTTCGCCTGGCGGCACGTCTCGCCAGACACCATGCGCGGCAGCGTCGGCTTGCGACGGCACAACTATCGGTAGGGAGTCACATCATGCAATCGACATGGTGAAATCAATAGATGAAATTTACCAATAAAGAAATCTGCGATTTATATAAACGATAATGCCCTTTGCGTGCTCATCCGTGCTTCTTGAGACAGTTTTCTTGCCGCAAAGGTACTTGGGGCAAATACGTATAAATCTAGAGGATTCCCTCTGATAAAATCGTAAGTTTTCCGTAAGCTAAAAGGAACGCCGCATCATGGAATCGCCCATTGACCCCAAAGAGCAGCTCCGCCAGCAATTACGTCAGGCGGCGCTCGAATACCATGAATTCCCCACGCCCGGAAAAATCAGTGTTACCCCGACCAAGCAGCTGACCAACCAGCGCGACCTTGCGCTGGCGTATTCCCCAGGTGTAGCGGCCGCCTGCGAAGAAATCGTCATCGATCCGGCCAATGCCTTCAAGTACACGGCACGCGGCAACCTGGTGGCCGTGATCACCAACGGCACCGCAGTGCTCGGGCTTGGCAACATCGGTCCGCTCGCCTCCAAGCCAGTGATGGAAGGCAAGGGCGTCCTGTTCAAGAAGTTTGCCGGCATCGATGTGTTTGATATCGAAATCAACGAAAACGACCCGGACAAGCTGTGCGATGTGATCGCGGCGCTGGAGCCAACCTTCGGCGGCATCAACCTGGAAGACATCAAGGCGCCGGAGTGCTTCTATATCGAGCGCAAGCTGCGCGAACGGATGAAGATCCCGGTCTTCCACGACGACCAGCATGGCACGGCAATCATCGTCGGCGCAGCGATCCTCAACGGCCTCAAAGTCGTCGGCAAGAAGATCACCGATTGCAAACTGGTTGTTTCCGGTGCAGGCGCAGCGGCACTCGCCTGCCTTGACCTGATCGTCGACCTGGGCTTCCCGATCGAAAACATCTACGTCACCGACCTGGCAGGTGTGGTTTACAAAGGCCGCACCGAACTGATGGACCCAGACAAGGAACGCTTTGCGCAGGACACCAGCGCACGCACCTTGTCGGAAGTGATCCCGGGCGCAGACATTTTCCTCGGCCTGTCCGCCGGCGGCGTCCTGAAGCCGGAGATGGTCAAGCAGATGAATGCCAAGCCGCTGATCTTGGCGCTGGCGAACCCGACGCCGGAAATCCTGCCGGAAGAAGTGAAGGCAGTACGCGACGATGCCGTGATCGCCACCGGCCGCTCCGACTATCCGAACCAGGTCAACAATGTCCTGTGCTTCCCGTACATCTTCCGCGGCGCGCTCGATTGCGGCGCAACGACCATCACACGCCAGATGGAGATTGCGGTCGTGCACGCGATTGCTGACCTGGCGCAAGTGGAGCAGTCGGATATCGTTGCCACGGCCTACGGCAACAGCGAGTTGTCGTTCGGCCCGGACTATGTGATCCCGAAGCCGTTCGACCCGCGCCTGATGATGAAGATCGCACCGGCTGTCGCACGTGCGGCGGAGGACTCGGGGGTAGCGACGCGCCCGATTCCCGACATGCAAGCCTATGTCGCCAGCCTCGAGCGTTTCGTCTATCGCAGCGGCACCTTCATGAAGCCGATCTTCCAGATTGCGAAGAAGGCACCGGCCGGCAAGAAGCGCATCGTGTTCGCCGAGGGTGAGGAAGAGCGCATCCTGCGGGCAGTGCAGATCGTGATCGATGAAAAGCTGGCCAAGCCGATCCTGGTCGGCCGTCCGTCGGTACTGGCCCAGCGCATTCAGAAGTTTGGCCTGCGCATGCGCCCCGAGGTCGACTTCGAGACGATCAATCCGGAATACGACGAGCGTTACCGCGAGTACTGGCAGGAATACCTGTCGATGACCCGCCGCAAGGGCGTCACCGAACAGTGGGCAAAGCTGGAAATGCGTCGTCGCCATACGCTGATTGGCGCGATGATGATCCACAAGGGCAATGCGGACGGCATGATCTGCGGCACCTTCGGCACCGTGCCGCTCCATCTGCATTACGTCGACCAGGTGCTTGGCAAACGGCCGGGTGTCAACGTCAATGCGGCGATGAACGTGCTGATCCTGCCGGATCGCCAGGTGGCACTCGTGGACACGCACGTCAACGAAAATCCGACCGCGGAACAGCTCGCGGAGATCACGCTTCTTGCTGCAGATGAAATGCGCCGTTTCGGCCTGGAGCCGCGTGCAGCGCTGCTGTCGCACTCCAACTTCGGCACCAGCAACAGCGAGTCGGCGAGGAAGATGCGTGCGGTGCTCGACATCGTTCGCCAGCGCGCACCCGAACTGGAAATCGACGGCGAGATGCACGGCGATGCAGCGCTTGATCCGATGCTCCTGAAAACGATCATGCCGGATTCGACGCTCAAGCGGGATGCCAACCTGCTGATCCTGCCGAATATCGATGCCGCCAATATCTCGTACAACCTGCTCAAGAACGCTGCGGGCAACGGCATTGCGATCGGACCGATCCTGCTCGGCTGCGCCAGGCCGGTTCATATCCTCACCCCGTCGGCGACTGTGCGGCGCATCGTGAACATGACGGCATTGTGCGTCATGGACGCCGTGGCAGAGCGATAACGCGCCGTTACTGCATCAACAAAAAAGCCGTTCTCCGTAAAAGGAGGACGGCTTTTTGTTGTTGGTGAATTTCTTATTTGCCTTGGTCGACCTGCGGAAGCAGGTTCTTGACCGGGACCAGGCCAGTCTGTACCAGCGGCGCTGCCCGGTCGCAATGCCCCGGTTGGTCGTCGAAGAAGATATGCGGCTTGAACGCGGCCAGCACATCCGACTTTGCGACGCCGCCCATGAAGAACGTCTCATCAATGGCGACGTCCCACGCGCGCAGGGTCCGGATCACGCGTTCGTGCGCAGGCGATGAGCGTGCCGTTACCAGGGCTGTACGGATTGGCGCGGCCTTGCCGTCTGCGGACTTGAAGTTGTTCTGGATGTAGGAGAGGGCCTTCAGCAGCCGCGCGAACGGCCCCTCCGGCAAGGGCTTCAGCGCATTCTCGCGTTCGTGGTGTTCAAATGCTTCAATGCCTTGGCTCTGGAAGATGCGCTCGGACTCATCGGAAAAAATTACGGCGTCGCCGTCGAATGCGATCCGGATCTGGTCGAGGTCTTCAAAGGCGTTGTCCGGCTTTTGGTACAGCAGGGCGGCTGCCACACCGGAATCGACCGCCGCCTGCACATCATCCTCATGCAGGGATAGAAACAGGCTGACATTAAAAGCACGCAGATACGGCGTCAGCGAAGCGCCGCCTGAAAGCACGGCCCGCGTGATGTCGAGGTCGAAATGCTTGATGGAGTTAAAGATGCGCATCGACGTTTCGGAGGAGTTGCGTGACATGATCACCACCTCGACGAAACGCTGGTTATGAACGAGTGCATTCAGTTTCAGCAACGCTCGAACCAACGCAAATCCGGCCCCGGGTTTCAGGACTTCGTCTTCATTATCGATCTGGTGCTTGCGATAGGCATCCAGGCCTTGCGTGCGATAAATTGCTTCCTCCGCTTCCAGGTCGAACAAGGCACGCGAAGAAATGCCGACAACAAGCAGGTTATCCAGGGAAAAAGGCATAGCGTAGTTGATCGCGCGGTACGGAAGAGTCACGGGGCCGAACCTGGCTCAGGACAGCGGCTTTGCAAAAGTGCGCACAGTATAAGCCGAGCCGGGAAAGGTGCGCTTGAAGCGCGAAGCGATCATGCTGAAAAGAAAAACGCACCACAATGGGTGCGCTGAATGGGTCCGTCTCTGAGTTGTGCCGCTATTGGTGCCCGGGGCCGGAATCGAACCGGCACTCCTTTCGGAACCGGATTTTGAGTCCGGCGCGTCTACCAATTTCACCACCCGGGCAATATTGAGACGGGACTGCAATAATTTTGAGTCCCGCGCGTCTACCTATTCCGCCATCTCGGCGGCACAAGCGCGCATTATCACCGATTTAGGGCGTTCGAGCAACAGACTCGTCCCAATCCAAATTGTCATGGGGGAATCGAAAGGCGTATCATCGCCTACTTTGATTTAAACGCCGCACAACAATGAAGTACGCCAAAATCCGCGAGATCGTCATCGGCAAGGCGCTTGATCCGCTGAAGACCGAGACACGCCACTCTTTGGCGCTGATTACCTTCTTCGCTTGGGTGGGGCTGGGTGCGGACGGGTTGTCGTCTTCAGCTTACGGTCCGGAAGAAACATTCCGCGCGCTGGGCGGGCACACGGAACTGGGTTTGTATCTGGCGCTTGCGACAGCAGTCACCGTGTTCATTATTGCAATGGCCTATAACCAGGTCATTGAGCTTTTTCCAACAGGCGGCGGCGGGTATCGGGTGGCATCACGGTTGGTGGGGCCGTATATGGGGCTGATCGCCGGCTGCGCGCTGGTGCTCGATTATGTACTGACCATCGCGATCTCGGTCGCGGCCGGTGTCGAGGCGCTCGCCTCGCTGTTGCCACTGGGATTTCATCCCTACAAACTGGCTGCAGAAGTCGTGTTCATCGGCTTGCTCATCATCCTGAACTTGCGCGGGATGAAAGAGGCAATCCGCGTCCTGTTGCCGATCTTCCTCGGCTTTGTCATCACGCACTTCTTGCTGATCGTCTACGGCATTTTTGCACACGCCTCGTACCTTCCCGATCTGGTGCCGCATACGCTGGATGCAACCAGTACCTTGGCCGATGACATCGGCTGGATCGGCGTCGCCGGCATGCTGTTGCTCGCCTATTCGCAAGGCGGCGGTACTTACACCGGCCTGGAAGCGGTATCCAACAACGTCAACATCCTTGCCGAGCCGCGGGTGCGCACCGGCAAGCTGACGATGACTTTGATGGCGCTGTCACTGGCCTTCACAGCCAGCGGCATCATCCTGCTGTACCTGCTGTGGGATGCAAGCCCTGTTGAGGGGCAGACACTCAATGCATCGACCTTCAGGGCCATCATCGACAACTTCGATTTCGGTAGTGCCTTGGGCAACAAGATCGTACTGACCTTCGTGCTGGCCTTCGAAGCCGGACTGCTCTTTGTTGCCGCCAATACGGGCTTTCTCGGCGGTCCGGCCGTACTGTCAAATATGGCCGCAGATTCGTGGGTGCCACACAAATTCCGTTATCTGTCCACCCGGCTGGTCACACAGAACGGCATCCTCGTGATGGGTATTGCGGCGCTCGGCATCCTGTACTGGACTCAGGGCAGCGTAACCTTGCTGGTCGTGCTGTATTCCGTGTCCGTATTCCTGACATTCGCCATTTCGCTGTTCGGCCTCTGCCTCTATTGGTGGCGCAATCGGCATAAACAAGCGCGCTGGTTGCGCCGCTTCACGTTGTCGATGCTGGGATTTATAACCTGCGCAGGGATTCTTGCGGTTCTGCTGGTAAATAAGTTTGCGCATGGCGGCTGGGCGGCAGCGGTGATCATTGGCGCAATTGCCTGCCTGTGCATCTACATTCGTAACCACTACCGGGACGCAAAAGATGCCATCCACGCGGTAGACCAGGTCTTCGCGAATCAGCCATTTGGCCCGCATGTCGGCCCGGTCGAACCAGATTCAAATGACCAGACAGCAGTATTCATCGTCGGTTCGTCTCGCGGCGGTGGTTTGCATGCTTTGCTGTGGGTGCAAAGGATGTTCCCCGGCCATTTCAAGAACTTCATTTTCGTCAATGCACGCACCGTCGACTCGCATGCCTACGGCGGTGAGGGCGCCGTCGAGCAGATGCGCGCGGAGGCAAATGCGACGCTCAAGTTCTTTGTCGATTTTTGCCACAGCCATGGCATGGCATCCGCGGCCTACCTCGGGTTCGGCACCGACGTTGTGGTCGAGGTGACCAAGTTGTGCGAAACCGTCAGCAAGGAATATCCGAATTCGATCTTCTTTACCAGTAAGCTGATCTTTGAACACGACAACTGGTTCACCCGATTGCTGCACAACCAGGCAGCGTTGGCGATTCAGCGGCGCCTGCACTTCGAGAGCCTGCAGATGGTCATTTTGCCGATGAAGGTTTGAACCCTTGTATCCCCGCCCCAACGGCGTCACTGGGAGTGTGTGCACCGTTGGGCAGGCGTCAAGTTACGTCCATGCCTGCTGCAGGCTTTCCAGATTCGGGCTGCACCGTACGACCGCGCCGGATTCGTGAGCAACCGATTTGATCGCGCTCGCGAAGTCCTTCAATCCAGTCCCGGTAGAAATGATCGCCACGCGCTCGCCGCGCCGGATCAGTCCCTCGTCCAGTGCCCGGAGCAAGCCGGCGTACGCAGCGGCTGCCGCAGGTTCGGCAAAGACGCCGCTGCCTCGTGCAAGGCCGGGAATGGCCGCAAGAATCTCCGCATCGCTTACTCTGGTGAACGCACCGTCGGTTGACCGGACCGCGGCCATGGCTTTGATGCGATCTCGCGGCAGCCCTGCCATCAAGCTGTCTGCAATGCCGCTGGTGCGAATCGGTGGGGCCGTGACGACGTCGCCGCCTTCCTTCCATACGCGATACAAGTAGTCGCTGCCTGCGGCTTGCACGCCGATCAGCCTTGGGATGCGATGTACCCATCCCAATGCCTGCATATCCCGGAAGCCCTTGTGCACGGCACCCAGGATGCAGCCGTCGCCCACAGGAACAATAACTGCGTCAACTGCTTCGTTTTCGTTGGCGAGGTGCTCGACGATTTCGTATGCGACGGTCTTCTTCCCTTCTGTCATGAAAGGGTTGTAGCCGGTGCTCCGGTTGTACCAGCCGAAATGTGCGCTGGCCGAGAGGCAGAGTTCGAAAGCATCGTCGTAGCTGCCATCCACCAGCACGACCTTTGCACCGTAGACAAGCAACTGCGCGATCTTGGCCGGCAATACGGTCGCCGGCACAAAGATGACCGGCTTTGCGTCGGATGCTGCACACATGCCGGCCAGCGCGGCGGCGGCATTGCCGGTGCTGGCCGTTGCAATGGTGCGGATGCCGGCCGAGCCCGCCATTGCCACTGCCAGGGCGCTTGCCCGGTCTTTCAGTGAGCCAGTCGGTTGCCTGCCTTCGTCCTTTATCCATAACTCGGCAAGCCGCAGGTCACGCGCGAGACGTTGCGCCCGATACAACGGAGTGCCGCCCACCTGCAGCGCCGGTACGCTCGCGGTTGCCGGCAATGGCAGCAAGGACTTGAACCGCCACATGCCCGGCTCTGCGGTGCTGGCGAGGTCATGCCGGATCCGCTCCCGCATGAAGTCATAGTCATAGACAACGTCCAGAACGCCTTCATTGCCATGCTTTGGGCAGACATAAGCCTGCTCATCCGGGGCATGCGTCGTCCCGCAAATGAGACAGCGCAGACCGAGAACATGCTCGGGAAGCGAGGGAAGCGGCATGCGCCGGCGAAGGGAAGGGGAGCTCGACATCGTTGCTAACCCGGAGGCACCATGATTGCTTCAACGGCTACATTGGTAGAGCGGGGCAAGGCAGCAGCGCCGACTGCTGCGCGTGCCGGATAGGGGACGTTGAAGCGGCGCTCCATGATTCGATTGACAAGGGGGAAGTGCGCCAGGTCCGTCAGGTAGACGGTCAGTTTGACGATATTGTCGAGGCTGCCGCCCGCTGCGGTGGCGACAGCATTCAGATTGTCGAAGACTTGTGCGATTTCCGCTTCAATGCCGCCCGGGGCCACATCCATAGTTTCCGGCACCAGCGGCGCTTGTGCGGAAAGGTAGACGGTTTGTCCGGAACGAATCGCCTGGGAGTAAGTACCGATTGCCTTGGGCGCCTTATCGGTATGGATCTGGATTTTTTGCATGAGTGACTCCTTTCGAAACTGCTCAACGGGTTGGTGTAAGAAGATTGCCAATGTCGAGTGCGTTGCCCGGTGCAGTCACATGTGATGTGAATCGCACCGGAGACAGGGCCTCGGATGTGACGCCGAGGTCGGCGAGCGCCTGCGGTATCCTTTTCTCTGTAATGAGCGAATGACAGCAGCGTGCCATTGCGGGCGCGGTCTGGATGCCATAACCACCCTGTCCGGCCAGCCAGAAGAAACCTTTTGCTCCGGGTGCCCAGCCGACGACGGGCGTGCGGTCCGGTGCAAAGGTGCGGATCCCAGCCCATTTGCTGAGAATGCGATTGACCGGCAGGGTCGTCATGGTCTCAATGCGATTCGCGATGACGGCGACGTCATACTCTTCCGGGGCAACATCAGACGGAGGCACGGTCACTTCGTCGCATGGAGATGCGAGCAGGCGGCCGGCGTCCGGCTTGACGTAAAACGACTCGCCAATGTCGCCGAAGTACGGCCACGATTGCGCTTCTTTGGGCGCGTCAAGCATCACCGCTGTGCGCCGCTGCGGGAGCAGGCCGATCGGCCTGACGCCTGCGAGGCTGGCCAGTTCATCCGCCCAAGCGCCGGCGGCGTTGATGAGATACGGCGCCTCGAACACGCCGTTAGTCGTCTGTACGCGCCATGCGCCTGCCTGATAAGTGGCCGACATCACTTCGGCATTTACGACCAATTCTCCGGAGCGCTGCCGGAAGCCGCGAAGATATCCCTGATGAATGGCGTGCACATCGAGATCCTGTGCATGCGGCTCGAGGACGCCGGCGACCCAGGTGTCCTTGGTCAGGCAAGGCAGCAGTTTTTGCAGGTCGTCGCCATCAAACCAGGTGACCGTGTCGACAAGTTTCGATACAGCGATGAAATGCGCAGCGAGTTTGGGCAGCGTTGCCTGCGTGGAGACAAATAGTGCGCCACGCGGGCTGACTAATGTGTGCTCGGAAAAGCCCTCAGGTGGGTTCTCGAAAAACGCGCGGCTGCCACGCGTGAGCGCTCGTACGGTCGCGCTTCCGTATGTTTCGAGAAAAATAGCGGCGGAACGTCCGGTCGAGTGATAGCCGGGATGCATCTCGCGCTCCAGCAGGACGACATCTCCTTCTGCAGCAAGTTCATAGGCCGCCGATGTGCCCGCGATCCCGGCGCCGACAACAACAAAATCACACTTCTTAACCATTTTTTTATGCCCTGCATTGTGAAGATGAACTAATCAGCTCGCTGTGGGAGAGAGCCGGCGTCTGGTCATCGCGCCGAACAGCAACCAGTCGGCCAGCACGCCTGCGCCAAGGCCCCAGAAAGCGGCGCCGATCCCGAGAAAGGAGATGCCGGATGCGGTTACCAGGAACGCGATCAATGCAGGTTCGCGCTTACTGTCGTTCGACATTGCTGTTCCCAGTCCCGTGGCGAGCGAGCCGAACAGGGCCAGGCCGGCGAGGGATGCAATCAGTGCAGCGGGCAGTGCAGAGAACAGGCTGGCAATCGTTGCGCCGAAGGAGCCAACCAGCAGATAGAAAGCTGCACACGATGCGCCCGCGACATAGCGGCGCCTCGGCTCGGGATGCGCCTCCGGGCCGGTGCATATTGCAGCGGTAATCGCTGCGAGATTGATACCGTGTGCGCCGAATGGTGCAAGCAGCAAGGACGCGAGCCCGGTCGTGGTAATCAGAGGATTGGTCGGCGTTGCGTAGCCCGCGGTGCGGAGTACGGCAATGCCCGGCGCATTCTGGGAAGCCATCGTCACGAAGCAAAGTGGAATGCCAAGACCGATCAATGCCGACAAGGAGAACTGCGGCGTGGTCAGCAAAGGTGTTGCGAGCGTCGCAGAGAAGCCGCGAAGGTCGAATTGATGCAGGCCGAGTGCTGCACTGAATCCGACGAGGAGCGTGATCACGATTGCATAGCGCGGCAACCACCGGCGACCGACCAGATAGGCGAGGAACATCGGCAGCACTAATGCCGGAACCTGCTCAAGCGAAGAAAATACGCCAACGCCGAAGCGAAACAATATCCCTGCCAGCATGGCTGCAATCACACCGGTTGGCAGACGTTCCATGATCTTCGAAAACAGGCCGCTGACGCCGAGCAGCGTGATCAGCACGGCGGAGAACAGATAGGCACCAATGGCTTCCGCGTAGGTGTACTGCGTCAGCCCGCTCACCAGGAGCGCTGCACCAGGTGTTGACCAGGCGGTGATCACCGGCGTGCGGAAGCGAAGGCTGAGGATGAGTCCTGTGACCCCGCTTCCGATGGAAATTGCCCATATCCAGGACGAAATCTGCGCCGGCGACAGAAGTCCCGTCTTCGCAGCCTGGAAAACGATCACCAGCGGACCGGCATACGATACGGTGACGGCAATCAGCCCCGCGATAAGGGCCGATGCCGAGAAATCGTCTCGGAGTGTTTTCATGTTTGTCATGGGCGTACAGGTGAAGTGAGGGTGGCCTCACGCGGCATAAGGAACCGGAAAGAAATCGGGAATGGCATTGCCTTGTGATTCGCTGATGTCATCAAGGATGGCGCGTGCTACAGCGAGATCGAGTATCCCCATTCCGAACGGTGAAAAGACGCGTGTGCGAGTCCTGTCCGGCAGCAGGCGGCCTTCGATCAGGTCGGCGGCATTTCCCGCTACAAAATTTCTCGATCCGACCTCCTGCTCTGTCAGATGCAGGGATGTCTGCGCCTTGAGGCAATGATCGACATCATCGACGACGTTCTGCGCGGCGAGAATGACTTCCGGCGACAAGTCGCGCAATGACATGTGCAGCACTGTCGGCGCATGCCGGAACATGAGGGGATCCCGAATGTGCGGCGTACCAGCCGATGTGGCGAACAGCACCATGTCCGATTGGGGGATCGCCCTACCCAGCAAGTCCGTGTCGGCTTCGATCTTGAGTGCCTTTTGGCATTTTATGGCAAACAATGCGCCGCGCTGTTCAGACGTGTCGATGACGCTCAGGCAGCCAATTTTCCAGCCAAGTCGTACGAGGAGCTCGATACTTTGATAGGCGATCAGCCCGCATCCGACAACGCACAAACGGTTGATGCGGCCGGGCGTCGGATGCAGGTACTGCGCGCCTACCGCCGCTGATGCGGCGGTCCTGCCGGCGCTGATGAGGGAACCCTCCAGGCAAGCGCGCGGATAGCCGGTTTTGCGATCGTTGATGATCAGTACTGCCGACGCACGGTCGAGGCCGTCTGCAATATTGTCCGGGAAGCTGGCAATCCACTTGATGCCGGCGACAGGAGCCTGGTCTTCAAGTGAGGCAGGCAGCGCGATGATGCGATTTTTCTGCTCATTTGGAAACCGAAGGAAATAACTGTCCGGATTGATTGCTTGTGCCGTCGAATGAAGCACATAGGTGTTCTTTACCAGTTCGAAAATTTTCTGCGGATGCTTGTCCATCCACTCCTTGATGACGGATGCGCCTATTACTTTGAAGCTGGGAATTTTCATGATGTGTATTCGAATTCAAGAGACATGGGGGCCTTGCTGCCGCACGCGGCTAACAATGGAAGTCGGGAAGGGCCGCGATTCACGCGAGTGCGTCTGCTAGTGGCGCATCGTTAAGTGGTGTGGGTCTTTGTGTAGCGACGCCAGGAAAGCGTTGCTCGACCCATGTGTCGTCATAGACCGTGTCGATGTAGCGGTCACCCATGTCCGGTGACACCGCGACGACGCAGGCGCCCTCCGGGATGATGTTTGCCATGTGGGCGACGCCGGCGAGGACCGTGCCGGAAGAGCCGCCGAGAAGGATGCCGCGCCGGGCGAGAGAGCGGCACATGGCGACCGCCTTGTTTTCTTCCACCATGATGATGTCGTCGAAGTCCGAATGCTTGCGGATGACGGGAGCCTGGCTGGTGCCGAGTCCCGGTATATGCCGCTTCCCGGAGGGGAAACCGAAAGTGACGGAGCCGACGCTGTCGACCGCAATAATGCGCGTGGCAGGAGAATGCTCTCGCAGGTAACGACTTATGCCGCCCAAGGTGCCAGTGGTCCCGGCACCGACGAAGACGTAATCCGGTTGCGCAAACTGGCGCAGGATTTCTGCTCCGGTGGTGATGTAATGCGCTTCGACGTTGTTGATGTTCTCGTACTGGTTGGTCCACACCAGTCGGCAATCGGCTTCCAGCATCGACTTGATCAGTCCAATGCGTGTGCCGAGAAATCCGCCATTGGCGTCTCGCTCACGCACGGTAATGAGTCGTGTGCCGTAAGCCTCGATGAGCCGAGCGGTCTGTGGCGAGATGTTGGGATCGGTAATGCAGATAAAGGGATAGCCTTTCACCGCACACGCCATGCTGAGTGCCAGGCCGAGATTCCCTGAAGAGCTTTCAATGACGGTCATGCCGCGCTTGAGCGTGCCTTCTAGTTCCATCCGGCGCAGCATGCGCAAGGCTGGTTTGATCTTGATGGAGCCTGTGATCGACAGGCCTTCGAGTTTGACGAATACCTTGTTTTTCGGGAGCAGGTCGGCGACTTCCAGGAAGATGTCACCGAAGGTCAGTTCGAGCGGAGTTTTATAGATCATGTCACGCATAGCCCATGTAAAGATGAGTGCCTTGAAAGCGTTGTCAAGGTAGCATTACAATGTCCGCCGGCAAATATACAGATCGTTTCGATTTTTGCGATACAGTTTTTGCCATTCACACCGGACTACATACATGAGTGTTTCTGAAGGACGCCGCACCAGCCGATACAAGGAAATCGCAGCCAGACTGACGTCCCAGATTGATGCCGGTGTGTTCCTTCCTGATGAGCGCCTGCCTTCCGTGCGCAATCTCATGCAGCGTGAGAACGTCAGCGTCACCACGGCACTGCGCGTGTTCCGTGCGTTGGAAGAGAACGGCCGGGCGTATGCGCGTCATCGTTCCGGCTATTTCGTCCGGCCGCGCAATTCAGAGGCTGCCTGGACGCCGACATGTGAGACGGTGGAGCGCCGCTTCGATGGCGTGCCGGTTGCCATCAACCACCTTGTGGTGGACATGCTGGAGACCTCTGCGGCAGCAAACATCCTGCCGCTCGGCTCGGCTGTCCTTGATCGTCTGCTCATCCCCCAGAGTCAATTGAGCCGCATCCTGATGTCGATTGCCAAACGCGATGGCGACAGGAGTGCATGCTATACGCCGCCTCCCGGCCTGTTCGAGCTGCGATGCGGCATTGCGCGTCTCATGGGAGACCGTGGCGTGCTCTGCGGACCTGATGACATCATCATCACCGCCGGCGACAGCGCGGCCATTGAATGCGCACTGCGCGTTGTTGCCCGTCCGGGCGACAACATTGCGATCGAAACGCCGACTTATTTCGGTATCCTGCAGGCGATCGAAGCAGCAGGAATGAAGGCGGTGGAGATCCCGACTGATCCCGCGACCGGGATCGACGTCGAGCAGCTGGAGCTTGCCGTGCAATCGCAGAAGATCGCTGCCGTGCTGCTCAATCCGACCTTGCAGAATCCGCTCGGCTTTACCATGCCGGCTGTACACCGCGAGTGCGTGGTGGAAATGCTTGCCAAAGCTCGTGTGCCGCTGATTGAGGATGATGTGTTCCATGACCTGCATGCGGGAAAACGTCAGGTCGGTGCGATGAAACGTTTCGACAAGGACGGGATGGTGCTGTACTGTTCATCCTTTTCCAAGGTGCTGACGCCGGGGTATCGTGTAGGCTGGTGCCTGCCGGGCCGTTATCGCCGACAGATGATGACCGATTTCCTCGGGCGCAATCTCTCGATCAGCAGCCTGCCGCAACTTGTCCTGGCAGAATTCCTGCGCAAGGATTATTACGAGCGCCACACCGCGAAATTACGGGACATGTTCGCTTTGTACCCGTCGAAAGTGGATGCATTGATCAGGAAGCACTTTCCCAAGGGGACGCGTGTCAGTCATCCGGAAGGCGGCTTCGTATATTGGATCGAGCTCTCGTCCCCGATCAGCATTGCGGCGCTGTATTCTGCGGCGTTGGCAGAGGGGATTTCGATCGCACCCGGCCCCATCTTTTTTGCGTCAGGCAGCGCCAATACGACCTTTCGTATCTGTATCGGCCGCCAGTGGACAGCAAAGGTGGAGCAGGCGATCGCCAATATCGGCAGGCTTTGCGGGAAGCTGATCGCTTCAGCTTGATAGGCGGAGACCGTCACCCGCGGCGCATATGTCAGATGTCGCGGGTCGCATGCCGCTGCACGATACGCAGATACCAGAGCAGACTGGCGGCAACCAAGCCCAGGCTGGCGCTATTCCCCATCCAGAAGCCTGCCGCACCCTGGAATAACGGCGGGCTGATGCCGAATGGATCAAGCCCCAGGATATATCCCCCACCCAGGCCGATGCCCCACAGTGCGACGGCATACATGAGGGTCGGCACGACGGCGACCTTATATGCACGTAACACGAATGCCGTTGTTACCTGGATTGAATCGAACAGCTGGTAGAACGCGATAAAAACGAACAACGGCAAAGCAGCAGCGATAATCTCGCCGTTTGGCGTATAAGCGCGCACGATGTATTCCCGCAGAAGCCATACGACGCAGCCGATCGTGACGGAGAGGATCGCCGCCAGCCGGATACCGGCAAACCCGATCCGCCTGGCCGTTTCCCACTGTTGTGCGCCGATGGACTGAGCGACGAGCGTAGCGGTCGCGCTCGCAATTGCCAGCGGCAGCATGTAGAGCACGGTGCCAAAGTTGGCTGTGATTTGGTGTCCCGCAACGGCCGTATCGCCAAGCCGCGCAATGAAGATCGCCATGAATGCAAATGCGGTTACTTCGATGAGATAGCTCATTCCCATGGGGACGCCCAGCTTGAGCAGGTCTCGCAGCGACGCCCATTTCGGAGCGGCAAAACCGCTGCCGAACAAGCGGAATCTCCGATAAGACAAATCCTTGCGAAGAATGACCGCACTGGTGATCAGCATGATCCAGGCGATCATCGACGTTGCGACCGCACAACCTGGCCCTCCCATTGCAGGGATGCCGAATCCGCCGAAGATAAAAAGAGCATTCAACGGTAGCTTCAGGAGGAGCGCCGTAATCTGCAGCATCATTACCATCTTCGGCCGTCCGATGGCTGTATTGAGCGATGCGTAGATGCGAAACCCCAGCGTGGCAGGAAGCGCCAGGCCCAAGGTGCGCAGATATAGCGTTGCCTTCTGATTCAATTCAGGCGAGGCATGTGCAAGCGACAGCAGTGGCTGCGGAAAGAGCAGGACAAGGCAGCCGGCAATCGTCAGGAACAGCGCCAGCCATGTTCCCTGCTTGAGTTCTGCACCAATCTCGCCATAACGCTCTGCGCCATACATCTGGCCGATGATGGGGCCGAGCGCAGCCAGTACGCCGTTCAGGCCAACGAAGATGCTGATATAGATCGACGAGCCCAGCGCGAGTGCGGCAAGGTCGGTAGCGGAGAAACGCGAAGTCATCGCGGTATCGATCACGCCGTTGGCGATGACGGCCAGCTGGCCGATCAGGATCGGCCAAGCCAGTGCTGCAATCTGTAATGTGTGCCTGGGAGAATCGTTCAATTCAGCCGCTGGTAAAGGCGATATCGTTCGTGACGATCCGAGGGACGGCGTCCTTCCCACAGCAGGCGCCATTTTTCCTTGGATTGTCGAAGCACTTCAGAATCATCCCTGCCGCGCCGATTGTCTTGTAGTAACAGGAAATCACACTTCCCGCCGTCGAATCGTGAAAACGGCACACCGCCGAAATACGCAAACGATGCCCTCTGTGCCGGGGCAACGTTGGTATCAACGCAGTATTGCCCCTCTGGAAGCTTCTGGGCAAGTTGTCGCGCGACACCGGCGTAGCTCTTTCCATAATTAATCCATGGCAGCCAAAGCGTCATCAGAAGTACCCAGCATAGAATGACCCCGCCCGACGAGAGCACGACCGCGCGCCACAGGACGGTCGGCCGGCGCGAGACGCGCCAATGCACCAGCGCCACCCAGCCGACAGTGGCAAAAACCGCTATTCCAAACGCAATCAGGCTGAATTCAGGCTTGAACCCGGGGGCAAGCTTGAATGCATTCTTTGCGAGTTTTGTCGGCCAGCCTGTCTGTTTCGCAATCCATCCGAGCCAGATGAATGCGGCGGTGGATGTGAGCGTCATCACCGAGAACCAGTCGACACCATTGATCGCACCGCGTTTCATCGTCGGCAGACCGAATGCCGCCAGGATCGCGAGTGCCGGAAGCAGCGGCAACAGTACCGCTTCATCGGTTCTTGCGTGGAAGAGTGCCAGCAACGTGCCCACGACGGCAAAGGTGAGTGGCAGGGTGACATGCGGCTCCTGGAACTGGCGGCGCCATGCGTAGACCGCCCAACCGGCAAACGGCCATGCCGGCCAGGTAAACCAGATGCCGTTCTTTAACAGGTGTTTCAGGGACGTCCCGGAGGGGACATCCAGCTGGCGATAGTTCCACAGCATCCATGCGTCAAACGGTGAACTGTTGAACGGGCGAACCATACGATTCGCCAATAGCCATGTGCTGGCAATGATCAGTGCAACCGGCAGGGCGATCAATATAAGCCGCGCCGCAAGAGGGCGTGCGAGTAACAGTGACAGCACCAGCAAGCCAAAAAGCAATGCGAGCGGAACAACCCAGCCACGCGTCAGGATCTGCAAGCCGAGAGCCAGGCCAAGCAGGGCGGCGGAGCGCCAGGAGTGCGACTCGAACAGGCGTGTCGCTGCATAGAGCGAGAAGGCAACAAGCGACACATGGAGCGCTTCCGCACTCGTACTGTGGCTGTGAAGAAGCAGGCCAAGGCTGCCGAGATAGATCAGGAGGGCACCGTCAGCCAAAGTACGGCCATAGTCGCTCACCTCCGGCTGGCCCCCAAATGCCAATCGCAGGGGTTGTACCTCCGGCCTGCGACCCAGAAGGTAAGTGGTGTACCAGACCGACATTGACCCGAGCAGGAAGAAGGCGGCGGTTGCAATCCGCGCAGCCAACGGTTCGCCCAACAGCCATCCGAACAGCTTGATGCAAATCGCGCCAATCCAGAAGGCGAGCGGCCCTTCGTCGGCGGTTGGCAATCCGACGATGTGTGGCCACAGCCAGTCATCCAGACTGCCATTTGCCATCGTCCACATGATGCCGAAGCCGGCAGCATCATCAGGCTTCCAAGGATCGCGACCGAACAGGCCGGGGAGGATATACAACAGGCAGAGCGCAAATAACACCCAGCGTGGAAGCGCATGCGTTGCGGAGGCAGGAAGTCGGACGGGCTTCATGTCGGGGGTGGGACAGGATTTGTTCTTATTGAGTTCGGCGATATTGTGCCGGAAAAGCATCTGGCACGCCGATGGCGGAAATAAAAAAGGCAGCCGAAGCTGCCTTTTTGAAACAGTGCGACAGAATCAGCCTGCTGCCGAGGTCTTGGAACCACGGGTGCCGAACTTCTGGCGGAATTTCTCCACTCGGCCGGCAGTGTCAACGATCTTGTGCTTGCCGGTGTAGAACGGATGCGATTCAGCGGTCACTTCCAGCTTCACCAGCGGATAGTCCTTGCCTTCGAAATTGATGGTTTCGCGGGTCTGGATCGTGGAACGGCTGATGAATTTGAAGTCGTTGGACATGTCCTGAAACACGACTTCGCGATAATCGGGGTGAATGCCTTCTTTCATATTTTCCTCTTGATAGTTTGGTAGCCAATCGGCACTTCGTCGGTCCAACCGCTTCTTGACCCGATTGCCGGTCACTTGCCGGTGAAAACGCAAAATTATACAAGAAAATCAGCGGCTTGCGCCAACGTTGCGATGAACGCAAAAAGGCGCACCGGAGTGCGCCTTTTTCAGCTTTCGCTTGTTGTCGGAAAGTATTAACTACCACCACGTCGCATCAACTCAAAGAACTCGGCATTGTTCTTTGTAGACTTCATCTTGTCGAGGATGAACTCCATCGCTTCGATCTCGTCCATGCCGTACAAGAGCTTGCGCAGGATCCAGATCTTTTGGAGCTGGTCCGGCTTGATCAGCAATTCTTCGCGGCGCGTGCCCGACTTGTTGAGGTTGATTGCCGGATACACACGTTTTTCGGCCAAGCGACGTTCCAGGTGCACTTCCATATTGCCGGTGCCCTTGAATTCTTCGTAAATCACGTCATCCATGCGACTGCCGGTTTCGATCAGTGCAGTCGCAATAATGGTCAGCGATCCGCCTTCTTCCACATTGCGCGCGGCACCGAAGAAGCGCTTCGGACGTTGCAACGCATTTGCATCCACACCGCCGGTCAGCACCTTGCCGGAGGCGGGAATCACGGTGTTGTAAGCACGTGCCAGGCGCGTAATCGAGTCCAGCAGGATCACGACGTCGCGTTTCATTTCGACCAGACGCTTGGCCTTTTCGAGCACCATTTCCGCGACTTGCACATGGCGGGTTGCCGGCTCGTCGAAGGTCGATGCGACGACTTCACCACGTACCGATCGCTGCATTTCGGTCACTTCTTCCGGGCGCTCATCGATCAGCAGGACGATCAGTGTGGTATCCGGATGATTGGTCGTGATTGCATGCGCAATATGCTGCAGCATCACCGATTTACCTGATTTCGGAGATGCAACCAGGAGGCCGCGCTGTCCGCGGCCGATCGGCGCGATCATGTCGATAATGCGGCCGGTGATGTTTTCTTCGCCGCGCATTTCGCGCTCGAGGTGCAGCAGCTTGTTCGGGTGCAGCGGCGTCAGGTTTTCGAACAGGATGCGGTGCTTCGACGCCTCCGGCGGTTCCCCGTTGACCTTGTCGACCTTCACTAATGCAAAGTAGCGTTCTCCATCCTTTGGCGTACGGACTTCGCCTTCGATCGAATCGCCGGTGTGCAGGTTGAAGCGGCGGATTTGCGAGGGCGAAATATAAATGTCATCGGTGGACGCCATGTAGCTCGCATCCGGCGACCGCAGGAAACCGAAGCCGTCCGGCAGTACTTCGAGGGCGCCGTCGCCGAAGATCTGTTCACCGGCCTTGGCGCGTTTCTTCAGGATCGCAAACATCAGTTCCTGCTTGCGCAGGCGGGCGGCGTTGTCGATCTCGAGGCTGATGGCCATGTCGAGCAGTGCAGAAACATGGAGCTGCTTGAGTTCAGATAAATGCATAGTGAGTGTCCCGTGATGGGAATAGTCAGGTGGGGGAGGGAACTACGAGGATGGAAAAAGTGAAATGTAAAAGCGGCGGTACGAGTGCACCGCCGCGCTGCTATTAGATATTGCTGTCAATGAACGAGGTTAGCTGGCCTTTTGCCATTGCGCCGACTTTCTGGGCTGCCGGAACGCCATTCTTGAACAGGATCAGCGTCGGGATGCCGCGGATGCCGAACTTGGCCGGAATCGCCTGGTTGGCGTCGACATCCATTTTCGCGACCTGCAGTTTGCCGTCATATTCCTTGGCAACCTCTTCGAGGATGGGAGCGATCATTTTGCACGGGCCGCACCATTCTGCCCAGAAGTCGACCAGAACAGGCTTGTCGGATTTCAGAACGTCCGAATCAAAGGAGGCATCAGTGATGTATTTAATATTTTCGCTCATGGTTTCCTCTGCGAGAGGGGTATAAAAAGGAATCTGGTTTAAAGCGCCTGCAGACTTGCTAAGTCTTGCTCAATCCTTCGGAAAGGCTGTCCGGGATTGCAGTAAGCAAGTGGAGACGTCGTGCGCGAGTTCAAGGATATTGCGGGGGCGGCAAGACGCAGTGCGGCGGGATGTTGGTAAATCATAACCGATTTTCATGAAAAGTGTAGTCGGCAAGCCTTTTTTTTGCCCCAGCTCGCATAAAATGCCTGACAAATCAGGAACGAACGGCTTTACGCTATATTTCCCTGCCTGAATCATCCCGTCTTTTGAGTCCTCATGCTGCACAGTCCCTTATTGATTCCGCCATCTGCCGCACTCTGGGACGAAGTGGCGCGCGCCATGCTCGAAGCCGGTCCGCTTGAGCGCGCCGACCCGGCCTTGCAGAACTTTTCCGGCGTGCGTGTCGTTGTGCCAAGTTTTACTCATGCTCAACATCTGAAAACGGCGATCTCTTCACAACTGCGCAAGGCATTCATCCCGCCGAGGATCACGACGCTGCCGGCATGGCTGGCAATGCTGCCGCCAGAAGACGCAACATTCACCTCGCACAGCGAGCGCATGATGTCCCTGTATGCGGAGTTGCGGCAGCATCCCTGGCTGAAAAAGCTCTTTTCCGCGCGCCGCAATACCGATCTGCTACCTTTGGCCCAGGTACTGCTGACGCTGTTCGATGAGCTGACAGAGGCGTTGTTGCCTACGATGCAGCTTTCTCCAGGCGCAGCCGAGGAGCGCTGGCAGGCGGCGCTAGAACAGTTACCCCCGCCAGTGCGCACACTACTTTCCGACGAGGCTCAGCTGGTCTGGTCGCTCTGGAAGAGCCAGCTCGGGAAGAATGATCCGGTCGTTACCCGCTTCGCGCAAATGATGCACCTTGCCGAGAGGGCGGACGCTCCATTGATCTGGGTCACTCCAGTAGAGGCGACAGCATTGGAAGCAGCCTTCCTGAAAGCTTATGGGGAACAACAGGAGGTAGTGCCCGTCACGCTCGACTGGCATGCGCCGTCGGTTGTCGGAATCTTTGCCAGCGCCTGGACGGAAATGCTCGATGAGGACGGACGCGACGCCTACTTTGCCCATGCGCCGCTTGACGTCGCCTTGCCAAACGGCTTGTCGCTGCGCGCCGCCGGCAGTCTTGAAGAGGAGGCACAGCACGGCGCGCAAACAGTGATCGACTGGCTCCAAGGGGGCAAGACGCGCGTCGCCATCATCGCCCAGGACCGGGTCGTGGCGCGCCGTATCCGCGCATTGCTGGAGCGCGCGCAGGTATTTGTCGCGGATGAAACTGGCTGGAAGCTCTCCACGACACGCACGGCTGCTGCAATCGCTGCATTGCTCGATGTGGTGGGCACACGCGCCGATACCATCGTCTTGCTCGACTTGCTGAAATCCCCCTTCCTTTGTGCGCATGTGCCTGACAAGGACATGCGCGTGATGGAAATCGAACATGCGCTGCGGCGCTTCAATGTCCTCGGTGGTTGGGAGGCTGCGGAAGCTGCCTTGTCGGACGCGCCGCTTGCCCGTGACTTTTTGCGCCTGGTTGCCGGGCAGGCGAAACTCTTTACCGGACGTAAAACGCTGCCGGAGTGGGGTGCAGTGACCAACGCAGCGCTGGAGGCGCTTGGGATGCGCGCCGCGCTGGAGGCTGACGCTGCCGGTGTGCAGGTCACGAAGCTGCTCGACATGCTGATGCAGGACTGCGACGGAATGTCGCAGCCGTTTTCATTCCCTGAGTGGCGTGCATTCCTCAGCCTGCAACTGGAGTTGACGCCATTCGTGCCGGAAGAGGCTGACCGGCGGGTGGTGATGCTGCAACTGAATGGTGCGCGGTTGCGCAGTTTCGATGCGGTGCTGATGGTCGGCGCGGATGCTGACCATTTACCTTCGCAATCAACCGAAACGCTGTTCTTTGCGAATGCCGTACGGCGAGAGCTCGGCCTGGCAACCCGCGAGACGAGCCAGCGCACGCAGATGCGGGATTTCACAGAGCTCCTGACGGCCAATGCGGAAGTGGTGTTGTCATGGCAGGCACACAAGGATGGCGAGCCCAACCCCGTCAGCACATGGATACAACGACTGCAACTGACGCTCGAGCGAGCGGGGCAGCCGGTAATGCCGGAGCATCGGGTCGACATTGCGTTGCAGTCGCTGCGCCAGGAGTCACTTGCAATGCCTTCGCCGTCGGCACCGCATCTTTTGCCGCGTCGACTCTCCGCGAGCGGTTACAACAGTCTCGTCGCCTGCCCCTATCAATTCTTTGCAACGCGCATGCTGGGACTGGATGGGCTGGACGAGCTGTCCGACATGCCGGAAAAACGTGATTACGGTGATTGGCTCCACGCTATCCTGAAGACGTATCACGAAGCGGTGCGCGACCAGAAAATTGGGTTGGAGCGTCGCGAGAGTCTCCTGCGCGAGATCTCGGAGAAGGTTTTCCGCAAGACGCTGGACCAGAGCGCAGCGGCACTGGGTTATTACGCCCGGTGGCAAAAGGTGATTCCCGCTTATCTCGCATGGGCCAACGAGCGCGAAAGCAAAGGCTGGAAGTTCACATACGGTGAACAATGGTTTGAAAAGACCTTGTCGTGGCCCGGCGGACAGATCACGCTGCACGGCTGTGTCGACCGCATTGACGAAAACGATGCCGGGGAACGCGCGGTGCTTGACTACAAGACCAAGCCACTTCAAGCCTTACGCGACAAGCTGAAGGAAGCCGAAGATCATCAGCTCGCCTTTTATGGTGTGCTCTCCGACTTGCCTGTCACTGCCGGACATTTCGTTGCGCTAGAGGCCAGCCGAGAGCAGACGGGCGATGCCGAAGCGAAGAACTACACCGCATGGCAGCAAATGCTGGAGCAGCAAATCGTGAACAACATTCGCGCAATTGGACAAGGGGCGCCGCTGCCCGCGACGGGCATCGAGGCGATCTGTGTCTATTGCGAAGTGCGCGGGCTGTGCCGTAAGGGAGCGTGGTAATGCAGCAGCTTTCTGCAAGAGCCTACGAGGCGAACGGCGAAGCGGTCGACGCGATGCAATTTACCCGGCTTGCCTGCGACCCGGCCCGTTCGGTCGTCGTCGAGGCCTGCGCGGGCAGCGGCAAGACCTGGCTGCTGGTCGCACGCATGCTGCGCCTGTTGCTCGCGGGTGCCGAGCCTGCCGAAATGCTGGCAATTACGTTCACCCGCAAGGCGGCGCAGGAAATGCGCGAGCGCTTGCTTCACTTGTTGCACGACCTGGCATTGCAGCCGGAAGAGGCTGTCCGCAATCTCTTGCTCGAGCGCGGCATCAGCGAGCAAGAACTGCCACGCATGCTGCCTGCTGCACGCAGGTTGTATGAGCGCGTTCTTGCAAGTTCGCAAGGCCTCTCGATCGATACCTTCCATAGCTGGTTCGCCCGCCTGGTGCAGATCGCCCCTTTGACGTCGGGGGTGCCGCACGGTTATTCCCTCACAGAGTCGGCCGGCGAACTGGCCATGGAGGCATATAGCCGTTTCATGCAGTTGCTGAATGAAGAAGAGGGACGCGACGCAAGGGACGCACTTTCGCTGCTGTATGAAATGGTCGGCGATTCGAACACAAAGAAGCTGCTCAATGCGTTTGTCGACAAGCGTGCGGAATGGTGGGCAGCAACGATGCAAGGCAGTGAAGTGCCACTCGAAGCGCTGCACCAGCTTTGCGGGGAGGATGGCATCGTCGATGCACGGCTCTCATTGTGGGACGATAAGGCGCTGCGCGAACGTTTGTTAAACATGGCAGCACTGCTCGGCCAAGGGGCAAAGCGAAACCAGGAACGCGCCGTTGCTATTGAGAGCGCGATCACGGCTGGTCCCGGGATTGATCAGTTCGAGGCATTGCTCACGCAGTTCCGAGACGACAAAGGCGCACCGAAGGGTAACGACCACCGGCGCGGGAAGCTGCTCGCCGCGATCGAAAAGCAGCATGGTGCGCAGGGTATAACGATCTTCGAAGACGAGTTTTCTGCCCTCGGCGAGGAGCTTCTACTTCTGCAGGCCCGCAGCTATGAACCTCAGGTGCTCGCGCTCAATGAAGCCTTGTTCAAGGCCGGCTCGGCACTGCTGGAGCAGTACCAGGCCGTCAAAGCCGAGCAGCGTGTGTTCGACTTCAGCGATCTCGAATGGCACGCATACCGCCTGCTGACCGACGAGAACCATGCGGCGTATCTGCAAAGCCGGCTGGACGCACGCTACAAGCACATCCTGCTCGACGAATTCCAGGACACCAATCCGCTTCAGTGGAGCATCGTGCGCGCGTGGCTCAATGCCTACGGCGACGACGCGCAAAAACCCAGTGTGTTCGTAGTGGGCGATCCGAAGCAATCAATCTATCGATTCCGCCGGGCCGAGCCCAGGGTGTTTGAAGCTGCCCGCGAAATGCTGGCCGGACTTGGTGCCGATGTGTTGCGCACAAATCAGACGCGACGCAATGCCGCGGCAATTGTCGGGGCACTCAATCAAAGCTTCATCGGAAACCCGATCTTTGCGCCACAGACGACGCTCGGCTCGGAGGGCGGCGTCGTCTGGCGCTTGCCTTTGATCCGCAGCGAGCAGGAAGAAAAGGTGGCAACTGACGGCTTCGCCTTGCGTGATCCGCTGACTACCCCGCGCGAGGAAAAGGAAGACGCACGGCGAGTCGACGAGGGCCGCGCCGTCGCGCAGGCTATATTGAAAGCGATGCGTGAACTGTCCACACGAAATGGACGCGAAGCCGCATGGTCTGATGTGATGCTGCTGGTAAAGAAGCGCAAGTATCTGTCTGCTTATGAAAGTGCGTTGCGTGACGCTGGCATTCCCTTCATTTCAGACAAGCGTGGCGGACTGCTGGAATCGCTGGAAGTCGCCGACCTGATTGCGTTACTGAACTTCCTCATCACACCGGGCGACAATCGTTCGCTTGCCCATGTACTGAAGTCCCCCATCATCGGCGCCGACGACAACGATCTGATTGCGCTCGCGCGCCGCACGGAGCCGACATGGTGGTTGCGGATGCTGGCCAGTGCCGCCGATGGCGCCTCGGCTGCAATTCGGCGTGCCGCCGTCTTGTTGCAGGACTGGCTGGACGTGGCACCCCGCTTGCCGGTGCACGATCTTCTTGACCGCATCCTGCACCAGGGACAGCTTGTTGCGCGTTATGCGCAGGTGGCGCAGCCGGTGGTGCGGGCGCAGGTCCTTGGCAATATTGATGCCTTTACCGAACTGGCATTGAACCTCGATGCGGGGCGTTATCCGAGCCTGCCCAAATTCATTGACGCATTGCGAACGCTAAAGAAGGGGGCCGACAACGAAGCGCCGGACGAAGCCGCCGTGGACGCCTCGGTGGACACGGTTCGTATCCTGACCATCCACAGTGCAAAGGGACTCGAAGCGCCCATCGTCGTACTGGTGGACGCCAATCACAGCGAGCCTGCGCGTGACGACTGTGGCATCCTGTGCGACTGGCCGCAGGACGCGGATGCGCCCACTCACTTCTCGTGTTTCGGCCGAAAACAGGAGCGCGGTGCTGCGCGCGACACGCTATTTGCAGCAGAGGATCGGTTCCGGGAGCAGGAAGACTGGAACCTGCTGTACGTTGCCGCCACACGTGCGAAGGAAATACTCGTCGTCAGCGGCGTTGCGGGGACGCGCGGCGCGCAGGCAGACGGCACGATCGAGGGAAGCTGGTATCACCGGTTGCATGTTGTCCCGGAATTGGAGGGGATAGATGTGGTCGAAACGGCGGTTCGTGCGGCGGAAGCCATTGCGGAATTCAGTATCCCGATATTCAATCCGCCTGTGTTCGGTAATGCGGAACGGGTGCCGGCTGAACTTCACACGACTGCTGTTGACGAAGGTGTTGCACTCCACACCTTGCTGGAGCGATTGACGCAGATGCCGATGTGGCCGGTCAGCGTGCCGGATGCGACGCAGATTGCACGGTGGTTGCGGTGCGCGCCCGACATGGTGGAGACGATACGCGAGCGCGCTTTACAGATTCTCTTCCAGCCAGAGCTGGAGCGTTTCTTTAATCCCGTGCACTTCCATTACGCCTGCAACGAAATGGAAGTGGTTGCCAACAGCGGTGGAAAAGACGTGATGCGTTTCGATCGCACGGTCGTTTTCAGCGACGAGGTTTGGATCCTCGACTACAAGCGCGATCTGCTTGAAAGCGAACGCGCGGCTTATCGTGCGCAGTTGTCCCGCTATAGCCAGGTGGCTCAGCAGGTCTTTCCCGGAAAGGCCGTCCGCGCCGCCTTGATCACGTCGGACGGACAACTATGGGAAATGGACCGGCTTGGCGAGTAAAACGGAAGAAACGACGGCCGTTGCATTGCAGACCGGCAATCAGGAGATGCGCGTGCTCGGCGTTGATCTGTGCTGAATGGTGTGAGACCGGATACATATCTTTGCATCGAATGCGCATCATAAAGTTGCATATCAGCAGGCAGTTATGCCCATATTGCGTTAATACTTTGTCTCGATTCAGACTGAAATAACTGCACTTTATTTATCCGGTCGCGATATCGCTGCACTTAATTTCTTCACGCAGCCCATTAGCTGCTCCCCTCGAATCCACCAGCGCGGACTACGCGACTCCACATCGGTGCGATTACCGAAATCTTCGAATAATTTGTTTTTATTCCGAACCGCTTTCAGTGCGATTACCCGATACGAATGAAAGGAAGTAATCGCATAACCCCGGAATGGTCTCAACACAAAGTGTTCGGCAGAACACGTTCTCATAAACAAAATTCGCGCGTAAAACAATAACTTAACGTTGTTTCGAACGTTTCTGTATGATAAAAATATACAATAAAATCAAACACTTAATGTAGAAATTAAATTGACGCGGATTGCAAGTCGACATTACTATCCGGTTCACAAAGTTATAACCAAGTGTGACTAAAGATGCGTTCGCAGAATGATTTACCACCGCATGCTCATGAAGCCAAATATTCATCGATTGCTCGCTCACTACAAGAGAAGTATGGCCATCTTATTGGCGGCGGCGCATTGGTTAAAGCGTTAGCTTATCCAAACAGTTCTGCTTTTCGGCAGGCCCACTCGAGAGGGACAGTACCGGTTCCGGTATTTGATATCCCAAATCGTCGTGGGAAATTTGCGTACACAGTCGATGTCGCCACATGGCTTGCGAGCTTTGCACGCGACAAAAAGAGAGGTGATAAATGAAGTAGCTGCTACACGAATCGTGAGCGTAAAAAGCTGAAAGGCCTCAGTGCGCTAACACAGAGGCCTTTCTTGATTCTATCCAGTGCTGACCGGATGGAACCATTTTAATGCTTTCCCGCGGGATGTCAACGTCCAACGCGAAAGGCAGGGATAACTTCTGCCTTTCAATTCTGCTGACCCGCAACGCTCCCACCAATCCCTTTTTAAAAGTCTGGCAGCCCCTAATGGAGCAGCGGCCTCCTATCGCCTTTAACGGGAGAAAAAATGGCATGTGTTCTTAAGAGCGCGAGGAACAGTCGTAATTCAAATTCCTTTGATTATTTCAAAGCCGAACCGAATTTATTCGCTTTGACCTTCAAGCGTAAGCGCCGCCGAGTACTTCATCTCGGAGGCTCGTTGTGCTAACGGACCAAGAGCTAATGGAGATGTTTGAGTCATTCAACATCCCGCATACGGGAAGAGCGCGCATAAAAGCGATCCGAAGCGGCTTGCCTGTTCGAATGACAAACGGTGGCTCAAAGAGCGTGAAGGTGCGTTACTGCAGCACGAAAATGGGCTTTGTATTGGATTTGGAGGCCAGCCATACGGAGTATGCGGCTGCAGTCACATGGGAATATGACGACGACACATTTGAATATTATCCACAGCCTACGAAACTGCTGATCCGTTGGCGAGATAAAAAGGGAACATCTCGTGCCTATTACAGTACACCTGATTTTTTCCGCATTAGTCGGAAGGGATTTCAATTCGTGGAGTGCAAGCTAGAAGAGGATCTTCACGAACTGGCCCAAAAACATGCGACGAGATACAGCGTTGATGCCAATGGAAACTGGCGATCGCCACCAGCTGAAGCTGCCGCAGCTGAACTGGGTTGTGAATTCGTATTACGGTCTTCCACGCAAAATAATTGGACTCTGATCGAAAACTACGAGTTTCTACGAGACTATCTAATCGTCCGAAGTAACATCGACGCAGCCGAGCTCAACCGACTTAGAGAAATACTCACGGAGCGAGCGTGGATATCCATCGACGAGTTACTTCATTCGGAAAAAATTAATCCCGATACGTTGTATGCCGCGATTACGCAAAATGAAGTTTACTTTGACCTAACGCGGGACCGTCTGACAGACGTGGAAAGCTCCGGAGTTTTTCGGGATCACGATGCGAGCGTTGCCTATAGGCTGTTTGTTAACTCTCGAGCAGATGATCGATTTTCATGTGCTTCGCTCTCACTTCAACCCGGTGCTAGATTTCAGTGGGACGGGCAGCCGTGGGAAGTCTTAAATACCGGCGATAGAGCGATTGCAGCTAGGTCACTAAATAGCGCCCCAAAACTTGGCCCCTCAATTATTGAGCTACCACATGAACATGTGTCCGGCCTTGCTCGCGCAGGCAAGATCGTGCCTACTCGTACAACGGATGTCTCGCTTACTAATGTGTGGTGCGATCTTTCTCGGTACTCCGCCGAAGAATTACAGATAGCCGTTTGGCGTTACCAAGTGTTGTTTGGTAGCCCTGAAAAAGATAACCCATTACAGTCAAGATCGATTCGCGCGCAAAAGTATTGGTTGGCTGAATGGAAGAAATGTGAGCTAACCAAGGGTTATGGATTCATTGGATTATTCTCGAATCCGGACAAGACGCAGGGTAATAAACAACGCAAGCTTGATCCAGCTGTCATTAACTTGATGCACGAGATCATTGATACAGATTGGCCGGATCCGAGGCAAGCCACTTTGACAAGCCTGTACGGGACTTTGATGTCTCGGTGTGAGGAGAACGGTCTAACTGTGCCTCGTCGGAAAACGTTTATCAAAGAGTTGAATAGACGAAACGACATAGGAAAGCTTAAAGAACGCCTTGGGGCAAGGATGGCATACGAAGAGGAGTCTATTCAGCATTGGTGGATAGAGCAAACGACCCCGGTGCATGGTACGCACGCTTTCCACATCGCTCACATTGATAGCACGCCGCTAGACTTGAAACTTCTCGACAAGTCACTTAGCCGTGTAGTGAAGTCTCTATGGTTAACGTTACTCATCGACGCATTTACAAGAAAAATTCTCGCCTTTTACCTCACGTTCGATAAACCATCGTACCGGAGCAATATGATGGTCATTCGCGACTGCGTAAGGAGACATGGGCGACTACCTCAATTCATAGTCTCCGACCAAGGGCCAGAGTTCGGATCGGTTTACTACGAGACGCTTCTTGCTCGCTTCAAATCCAATAAGAAGGAACGGCCAGCGTCACGTCCAAGGAGCGGATCGCCGATTGAAAGAGTGTTTAACACCACACAGGAAGCCTTTATATACAACCTTCTCGGGAATACGCAAGCGGAGAAAAATTGGAGAAAAGTCTCTTCGTCGGTAAACCCAACCAAGTTTGCAATCTGGACCTATGAGCGTATCCATACACGTCTTGATCAGTACTTCGACAACGTCTATCACAACAACTTTCATACGACGCTCGGATGTACTCCCCAGCAAAAGTATTTGGAAAGCATAGAGCAGTCAGGGCTGCGCTCTCATGTCTTCATACCATACGACAGGGATTTTCTAATCATGACTATGCCTGGGACTAAAAAGGGAGATGCCACAGTTACAAACCGAGGGGTAAAAATTTTGTATCGGTATCACACCTCGCCGGTACTCGCCAGTTTGTCCCTACGGGGTAAATCGTTGCCAGTGAGGTATGACCCATATGACTTGGGAACTGCGATGGTATATGTGAATGGGCGATGGGAAGAAGTAATTTCCGAATACCACTCCATTTTTAAGTCACATACGGAGCGTCAAATCATTATTGCGTCAGAGTTTCTACGCCTCCGTGACAGAGAAGCAGGAAAAAAAAGCGAAATGACGGCACAGCGCCTTGCGGAATTTCTTATGTCTACCAAGGCCGACGAAGTGCTGGATTTACAACGTCTACACGATGGCGAAGCACAGGTGGTCAGAAAAGCATCGGCAGCTCCTTTGGATGCATCGTCTATCGATCAGGATATAAGAAACGATAAAAAGGATTCGGCTGCTAATGCCGAGCTAAAGAAAAAATACGTGCCGAAAATACTGGAGTCATTTGATGAAGAATAATCTTTCTGCAGAAGAGTTAGCAATTGTTGAAGCCTTTGCGAAGAAGAGGGTGATGCACTTGAAGTTAAGAGAACTCATCGAGGAAATGAGTTTCATCGAACTGCCCTCATATAAAGGGAAGGTGATTGTCTTAGTGGGGCCAGCTGGTTCTGGTAAATCGACGGCGCTCAGCTATTTCTTTCGACTATTTAATCAGGAATACTGGGAGGAGATGAAAAGCGATCTCAGTTTCGTACCAGCGATTCAATTGGCAATGCCAACGGGTATAAGCGGCGACTTTGATTGGAGAGACGGCTTTATCCGAATTCTTGAACAGTTTTGTGAACCATTAATCCGCCGAAAAGTAATACCAAAACAGCAGGTTGAACTCGATGGTGATGTGCTCACGAACATTGGCGGTTTAGTACGGTCCGATTTGCGAAGAGCAGTGCGAAACTGTGTGCATCACCGGCGAACAAAAGTTATGTTGCTTGATGAAGCGTCTAGTCTATTTTCATCGTCGTCCAAGGACAAATATCTCTTGCAATTCGAGCTGCTTAAATCCGCTGCTAATGATTTTGGTCTCCCGATGCTTCTTTGCGGTGCATATGACCTTTTAAAGATTCAGGAATTTAATGGCCAGCTGATTCGGCGGACAGAAATTTTTCACTTTTCGAGATATCTGCCAGAGGACCTTTTCGACGGCACAGAATATGGAACATCATTTCACGATGCCGTCGCGTCATTGCTTGAAGCCATTCCACTTCAAAAAGAGGATGGTCTGGTCGATCACGTCGAGTATTTTTTAATGAAAACCGTTGGATGCATTGGAAATTTGAAGGATTGGCTGACACGGGCTCTTGAGGAAGTGACCTGCCCGGTTTTTTCGGACCACGCTAACTTGGGATAGCTCCGGTTGATAAAGTTGTTGCTGCTTTCTTGCTGAACGCTTCCGGGGTTTCGTAGTTCAAGCTGGAATGCGGCCTGACGCGGTT